>NZ_JBDJNL010000020.1:0-58980 GCF_039674445.1 Brucella sp. TWI432
AAAAATCGACCGGCCCAAGAAACGCCGAAAAACTCGACACCTTAATCGACACTGGTCAGCTGACTGCTGCATCCGATTGGGGTGCTTCCAATAAATTAGTTTCACGCGATCGAGCAGATGAAATACGTAAGAAGCTCCGCGCGAAACTGAATGGTCAGATAAATTCGGGCATTGATCCGGAAATTCTAGCGCTGGGAACCGAGCTCGCGGCATTCCACATCGAGGCCGGTGCGCGTAAGTTTACAGACTTTGCACGCGCTGTTGCTGCAGACATGGACGCAAGCATTGAAAAGCTTCGCCCATTCCTACGGGCGTGGTATAACGGCGCGCGCGACATGATGGAGGATTCCGGGCTTGATATTTCAGGCACCGATGATGCCAATGCTGTAAAGAGCGCACTCGCAACGCTAAAGGACGTGGACGATGGAAGCCTTTCAGAACTGGAAACGAGAAGCGGAGCTGCATTGGAAGCAGTTTCAGCCGAACCGTTACAAGGAACTGAAGGCGGTCGGAAAGCTCGATCAGGCGTTGACCGAAGCGGCCAATCAGACAGCACTGGAAATGAACCAGCTGACGGAAAGCGGCTTCCAGCCGGACGAAGCCTTTCAGATGGTGAGACAGAACTATCTGTTCCCGCCAGAGGAAGGCAGCGAAATGAGCGTACCAGAAATGGCCCAGACCTCTTTGAGCGAGCAGATGACAAACGCAGTCCGGAAGGGCAGCAGGACAATGGACCTGTAGGCGAAAAGCCGCTTTCCGACTCTGTAAATCCCGAGAAACGTGTATCGCCGGACGATTCCGCAGCCACACCTGCACATAATCGTCCGGATGGGTTCACCATTACGGATGAAGATGCAATCGGCGCTGGCGGACCAAAAACCAAGTTCCGCAATAACGTTGATGCCATCAAGCTTCTTCGAAAGCTCACAGAAGAAGGTCGGGCGGCGAGTCACGCAGAACAGAAGGTTCTTGCGAAATGGGTAGGCTGGGGCGGTCTACAGCAAGCGTTTGTGCGTCCGGATGGCTCGAAGGCCAAAGGCTGGGAGAAAGAGGCGGAAAGCCTAAAGGAACTGCTCACGGCGGAAGAATATCGCGCAGCAGAAGCCTCAACCCGAAATGCCCATTACACCGCACCTGAAATCACCAAAGCTATTTGGAAGGTTGCACAGCGGCTTGGTTTCCGTGGTGGTCGCGTGCTTGAGCCTTCCGTTGGTTCAGGTAATTTCCTCGGATTGGCTCCGGGAGAACTGAAACACCGCGCGCTGTTTACCGGCGCGGAATTAGACCATATCACGGGTGGCATCGCGCAGCAGCTCTACCCGGCAGCTAACATTAAGGCTCCTGTAGGTTTTCAGGAGTTGCAGATCCCGGACAATTATTTTGAGTTGGCCGTTGGCAATCCGCCATTTGGCAGTGAACGCCTTTACGACGCGCAGCGCAAGGAAGCTGCGAAATTCTCCATACATAATTACTTCTTTGCAAAATCCGTCGACACATTGAAGCCGGGCGGAATTTTGTCGATGGTAATCACAAACTCGTTCCTTGATGCGGCAAACTCCGCAGCACGTCGATACATCGCGGAACGTGCCCGGCTCGTCGGTGCAATTCGTTTACCGAACAACGCCTTCCTTGCGAACGCTGGAACGGAAGTCACTACCGATATCGTCGTTCTTCAAAAATACCCAGAAGGCACTGCACAGGCGGACAAGGATTTCTCTTGGGTTGACGTTGGCAATTATCGTGACGCGCAAGGACGCGACACACCGCTTAATCAGTATTTTGTCAGCAATCCCGATATGATGCTGGGCGACTTTGGCCGGTACGGCACAATGTATGGCCCAGAGCAGCCCGCGCTTATTTCCCGCGACGGCGATAATCTTTCGTCCCTGCTCGACAAGGCAATTAATACATTGCCGGCTGAAATTATGCCGACACGAACGATGGAGGAAATAACAGAGTCCGCGGTAAAGCGAGAACTCGATCCCGTCGCTGTGCCCGTCGGCTCTTTCGTTACCGACGCCGATGGGAATATTTCGGTGCGAGCTCCAGACCTGTTAGGTGAAACACGCGTCACCCCGCGTGCCGACATCACCGGTAAAGATAAGCAGCGCATTTCCGGACTTGTGGCGCTTCGCGACATATTCACCAACTTGCGCCGCGCTCAGATCGATCCGAACAGCAC
Source organism: Brucella sp. TWI432 (assembly GCF_039674445.1). Taxonomy (NCBI): domain Bacteria; kingdom Pseudomonadati; phylum Pseudomonadota; class Alphaproteobacteria; order Hyphomicrobiales; family Brucellaceae; genus Brucella; species Brucella sp. TWI432. The sequence continues at coordinate 2,183 of NZ_JBDJNL010000020.1, forward strand.
TGAAGCTCAGTTGAATGCGCAGCGCCAATCGCTGAACGAAGCCTATGATGCTCTTACGAAAGAGTTTGGCCCGATAAACAGCGAAATGAACCGCCGGGCATTTCAGGATGATCCAACATGGCCGCAAGTTTCGGCGTTGGAAATTTCCTATGACAAAGGCCTCACACGCGAAGCCGCTAGAAAGACTGGCGAAACACCACGTAAAGCAAGCGCGGTAAAGGCTCCAATATTTGAGCGCCGCACGCAAGAACCATACAGCCGTCCGCAGACTGCAAACACCGCAAAAGACGCGCTTGCTATTGCTATGTCCGAATCGGGCTTTGTGGACATGGCTCGCGTTCTTGATCTTTACCGCAAGCCTGTTTCAGACGTTGTCGCAGAGCTCGGCGATCAAATCTACATGGCACCGGATGGCGGATTTCAAACCGCCGATATTTATCTATCCGGAAATGTGAAACAGAAGCTCGCCCGCGCCGAAGAAGCTGCAAAGCTTGATCCAGCCTTCGAGCGAAACGTTTTGGCGCTCCGTGACAAAATTCCGGCCGACATTGATCCAGTTGATATCGATGTAAAGGCTGGCGCACCTTGGATACCGGGTTCCGATATCGCAGATTTTATCCGCGATACTCTTGAGACAAGCCATGCCAGGGCAATTTATTCCCGTGGAACGGCTCGTTGGGAGCTAGATGCGGGACGAGCAAGCGACGTTGCGCAGGCGAGGTGGGGAACACCTGATGCATCTGCACGTCAGGTTGTTGAAGCGGCCCTGAATGCACGCACAATAACAATCAGCCATAAAAATGCAGACGGTTCCGTGACGGTTGACGAAGCCGCGACTGATGCTGCAAATCAGAAGGTGGAGGCTGTTAAGAACGAGTGGAAACGCTGGATTTGGGACAACGACGCCCGCCGCGAAAAGCTCTCCCGTCTCTACAACGATACATACAACACCCACGTCGATACCGTCTATGATGGTTCGCATTTGATTTTGCCAGGCAAAGTCAGCGATGACGTTGTTGAACTGCGTCCACATCAGAAATCATTTATCTGGCGCGTTCTGCAGTCATCGACCACTCTTGCCGACCACACAGTTGGTGCTGGTAAAACGTTTGCAGCGATTGGCGCGGTTATGGAACTTCGCCGTACCGGGCAGGCGAAAAAACCGATGGTTGTTGTGCCTAACCATCTTGTGCAGCAGTGGTCAGCTGATTTTATCAAGTTGTATCCCGGCGCGAACATTCTCGCGGCGACAAAGAAAGATTTTGAAGCCGGCAACCGGAAGCGTTTCTTTGCGCGCGTTGCAGCAGGTGACTATGACGCCGTTGTGGTTGCACATTCGTCTTTCGGGCTCATCGGTGTTGATCCGATGTTTGAGCGCGACTTCCTGCAAATGCAGGTGGCCGATATTGAAGACTCCATTCGCACGCTTGAGGAAGCGGAAGGCAAATCCAGCCGTAGCGTAAAGCAAATGGCAAAGCAGCGGGAAACAATTCAAACCCGTATGCAGAAGCTTCTGGATGCCGGAAACAAAGACACCGGGATGACGTTTGAAGAAATGGGCGTAGACGCTCTTTTCGTGGACGAAGCCCATGAATTTAAAAATCTCGGTTTCTCAACATCGATGACGCGTGTTGCCGGGCTCGGTAACAAAGACGGCTCGAAAAAAGCCGCTGACCTGTTCATGAAAATTCAAAGCGTCATGAAGCGCACCGGCGGACGAAATGTTGTGTTCCTGACAGGAACACCGATATCGAACACAATGGCCGAGCTCTACACGATGCAGCGCTATCTTGCCTATGATGCGTTGAAAGCGCAGGGCGTGGCGCATTTTGATGCTTGGGCTCGGGTATTCGGCGAAGTCGTGACAGACTTTGAACTGTCGGCTTCTGGTAAATACAAGCTCACTACGCGTTTCTCACGCTTTGTGAACATGCCAGAGCTCGTAACGCAGTATCGCGTGTTCGCAGACACCATCACAAACGATGATATCCGCAGGCAACTTGCCGAGCGCGGCAAAACCCTTCCTCTGCCACGGGTCAAGGGTGACAAGCCTACCGCGAATGTCGTTGAACCGTCTGAATACCAGACCGACTTTATCGGCAATCCAACCGTGGATGAAAACGGCATCGAGCACTATCCTAGTGGCTCGATTGTCTGGCGCTCTGAAAATCTGCCTAAGAAGGCGGAGAAGGGCGCGGATAACATGCTCAAAGTCACTTCTGATGCCCGTAAGGCAGCGCTCGATATGCGCCTTATTGATCCTGAGTATCCAGACTTTCCGGGCTCGAAGGTTCATAAAGCTGCTGACAACATCAAGGACATTTACGACCGCTGGCACAATCAGAAAGGCACCCAGCTGGTATTCATCGACCTATCCACCCCAAAAAAGGCGGTGGCGAAGGCACGCGCAGAATTGCTTGAGCTCCAGCGCAAAGCGGATGCTGGCGACGAGGCAGCACAGACAAAGCTGGATAACATCAGCGTGGACGAAATTGCAGCGTTGGAATCGTCATTCTCCGTCTATGACGATCTAAAGGCAAAATTGATATCGCGCGGTGTTCCTGAAAAGGAAATCGCCTTCATTCACGATGCCAACACCGACCTGCAAAAGCAGGAGCTTTTCGGGAAAGTTCGTTCAGGACAAGTTCGTGTGTTGTTCGGCTCGACGCCAAAAATGGGCGCTGGAACAAACGTTCAGAACCGTCTTGTTGGACTTCATCATCTGGATGCACCGTGGCGCCCAAGCGACCTTGAACAGCGTGAAGGCCGCATCATCCGTCAAGGCAATGAATTATATGCTCTCGATCCGGACGGTTTCGAGGTAGAAATTCACCGCTACGCCACCAAGCGGACGCTTGACGCCAAACAGTGGCAGACAATCGAGCAAAAAGCTCGTTTCATTGGACAGTTCCGCGCCGGAAATGTGAAAGAGCGTGCCGTAGAAGATATCGGAGGAGAGGCTGCAAACTCTGCCGAGATGAAAGCTGCAGCTTCTGGCAATCCGCTCATCCTGGAAGAGATGGAGCTCCGCCGCAAGGTGAAGCGTCTCGAAAACGAGAGCAGGGAACACGAACGTGGGCAACACTCGACGTCTCGCAATATTCGCGAGCTCGAAAATGAGCAGACGGAAATTAACGAGCGTTCCGAGGCGTTGGCACAAGACGCAGATGCAGCGAAAAAATACCTTGCTGGTGAGTTTTCTGCCACGATCAATGGAAAGAGTTTCGAGAAGGCTGGCGATGCCGGCGCAGAAATTCTTGATGTTGCACGCGATATGATTACCAGTGGCGCAACAAGTCGCGCCGTGGGCTCAGTTGGCCCTTTCCGTGTAACGCTGCAAAAAGGTTTGGCATCCTCTTTCCAGATCACGCTCAAGGGTGCGCGGGAATACGACGTAAGTTTGCCTGATGTCGGTGAGCTAACGCCTGTGGGCGCATTCATGCGCGTGATGACACCTATTCGAAATCTGCCTGAACGTCCGGCCTTTGATCAGGAACGGCTATCGACAATAGCGAAAACGTTACCGCGACTGAAAGGCGAGCTTTCTGATTGGCAAGGCAGAGCGGAACTCGACGAGACGCGACAGAAGCACAATAATATCCTTGCCGCCTTACGTCCTAAAAAGAAGGACGCGCCGACCGTTGAAGTTGAAAAAGCGGCAGAGCAGCCGAAAGCTTCGATCGTTGATCGTGAACCGGTTGCACGTTTGACAGGCGAAGAAGTGCTGCCTGGATTCACACCTGACAAAGACATGGGTGCACTAATTCGTGCTGCGTCACGTTGGTATAGTGAAAACCTGCAAGGCAAGACGACAAAAACCCGCGACGGGGTCACGGTTGATTTTATCCAGAAGGGTAGAGGCAAAACCACGTCGCGATCGAAAGGCGATAAACTTTTGCGCGCTATCCCTGCTATCCGGGATATTATCGAAAAGGGCGAAGTCGTTCATCGAGAGGCGGGTACAAAGGCGAACGTCCTCAATCGAGTAATAATTGCAGCGCCCGTTGAACTGGCCGGTGAAACGCTTCATCTGGCTATTTCTCTGCACGAAACAAACGCAAAAACCTACCAGTATGACTTCACGTTCAACCGTGAGGCATATCAAGATAGTGATCGAGCTTCCGTTGGAAGTCTTGACGGAGAGACGTGGGTAAATCACGAAGGGCTTGCCACCCGCGAAGGCGCGCTACCTAGCTTAGAAGTGCCGCTGTCCGCCAAGACAGATATTAATCTAGTCGAATGGACGCCAAAAATCAATAATTCTGAGTCCGACGCGCTCCGCACGGCATTGCAGCGTGGCGAATTTGGCACAGAGGTAAATCGCCTGCTCAATAATGGCGCGATCGAGATCGGCAATATTTCCGATGAAAACGTGCAAGCATGGACACGTCCTGACGGCACCATACTTCTGAACAGTGCCGTTCTCTCACCAGAAAACGCCAATGCAGTGTTGCTACACGAAGCGTTCCATTCAGGCACGAAGCGTCTTATTGGCACGCGCGCGTGGAATGCACTTATCGCCGATCTTGGCGCTATTCGTGATCGCTTTGAGCGTTCGACGGGTAAAGCTCGTGAGTTTTTCGAGCGAGCATCGCAGCGTGTGAAAACGGCTGAAAACCGTACTGGCAAAAAAATGGACGATGCTTTGTCCGCAGAAGAATTTGGCGCGTACGCGATCGAGGAATACGAAAACGCTCCCCGCACCATCAGAATGTGGGCCGACAAAATGGTCGGGGCTATGAAGGCTTGGACTCTCCGCCGGTTTGGGAAGCAAATAGGTGAAGTCACGCCGGCACAGCTTCGAGCTCTTGCTATCGCGGCTCTCCAATCTGGCACTACCGAACCAAATGGCCCGCGCGGCGGCTCTGAACTGTCGACAACCAATGACAAATATTCATTGGTCAAGTCGCCAAAGGCCGAAGACGTGCGCAACGCGGTGGATTCTATGAAAGGTCGCCTCACAGACCTTACCCCGCAAGGCTTGGCTCTGATCCCGCTCAATTATTTCACAGAGCTCGCACAAAAAGGTCACACGGCTATTGCCGATTACCTGACTGTGAAAAGGCAGCTCGACTCTTACCGTGGGCGTCGGAATGAACAGGCGGATAAGATCGTGCAGCGATGGCGCAAATATAATCGGCTTGGAAAAGAGCGTGCGCAAGACATGGCCGATATCATGCATGAAGCCACGATTGCTGGATACGACCCGTCGATCGAGAACGATGCAGCTGATATCGCGAAAAATCGCTCGCTGCAGGCGAAGTACGACGCTTTGCCAGAAGCGGGAAAGCAGCTTTATGACACTGTGCGCAACAGCTATCTCGAACAATCGCGCGAGCTCGATGGCATAATTGTCGATAATCTGAAAAAGGTGTTTCAGATAGCGCAGAACAAGGCCGAGCGGAAATACCGTAAGCAGCTTGAACAGCTTGCCAAACAGCGCATGGAACCAGCCGATCGGAAAAAAGCCGAAGACGATGCACATGCATCATACGAAGCCACGGCCATGAAGGCAAAGTGGTCGATGAAAGCTCGTCTCACCAAAATGCGCCAGGCATTAGAAAGTGACCGTCTGGACGGGCCATATTTCCCGCTTGCTCGCTTTGGCGACTATTTCGTTACCGTCAAGGATATAGACGGGCAAGTGATGCATTTCTCGCTGCATGAGCGCAGTGCCGATCGGGACCGCGAAGCGGCTGATCTTCGCAAGCAGTATCCAAATGCTGATGTAATCGTCGGCATCAAGACAAACAGCGCGGATCTTCGACAGGCGATGGACCCGCGCGTAATTGCTGATATTCAGGCGATCATAGGCCAGTCCAATATCGATAGTGACGTCGGTGCGGAAATGCTCGATCAAATCTGGCAGCGCTATTTGCAGACAATGCCAGATATGTCGATCAGAAAGCGGCAAATTCACCGCAAAAAGACCGGCGGTTATACATCTGACGCTTTGCGCGCCTATGCATCGCATATGTTCCACGCAGCCCACCAGATGGGACGCCTCAAATACGGGGTAGAGCTTAACGAGCTCGTTAACACAGCCGCGGAACAATCTCAGGAAATGGCTAACCCAACAAAGGCGGGTATGCTTTCGAATGAGTTGAGCAAGCGGCACAAATGGGTAATGAACCCAACTGGCTCACGCTTTGCGCAAGCGATCAACAGCACAGCGTTCGTTTGGTATCTGGCAGCAACGCCCGCAGCCGCCCTTGTGAACCTGTCGCAAACGCCAATGCTGGGTATTCCTATCATGGGCGCCCGTTTCGGCACGGCCAAAGCCACAGCAGCGCTACTGCGCGCGTCCGGCGATCTATTCCGGGGCAAAGGTAGCGTTCAGCATAAAAACCTCACAGCTGACGAACAATCAGCGCTCAACGATTTCTACGATTCAGGCCTGATTGATCGCACTCAGTCTCACGACCTCGCAGGTGTGGGTGATACAGGCGTAGAATATTCCCCTTGGCGCGCGACTGGCATGAAATATATCTCATACCTCTTCCATAAAGCGGAAGTGATCAACCGCGAGGTTACAGCTCTGGCAGCTTATCGCCTTGCTAGGGATAGCGGTATGAGAGCAGACCGTGCCATCGCCACCGCGCATGACCTAACTTGGAAAACGCATTTCGATTATTCGAATAGCAGCCGTCCACGGATCATGCAGAATGATTTTGCCAAGGTCGCACTCGTTTTCCGCTCTTATTCGGTCAATATGATTTATCGCATCACCCGCGACCTTCACCAAGCAACAAAGGCAGAAAGCCCACAGGCGCGCAAGGAAGCGCTCTATCAGCTTTCCGGGGTCTTGGGCATGATGAGCCTCATGAGCGGCGCCACGGGCGTGTTTGGATTTAATGCGGCTATGATGATCCTTGGTATGTTCTTCGGCAACGATGACGATCCGTTCGACTTTGAACAAAAGGTAGCAGCCGCTGTCGTCGATACTCTTGGTCCGACAATGGGTGGTATGGTGCTTAAAGGTCCGGTTGGTCATTTAGCCGGTATCGACCTCACAAACCGCATTGGCATGGCCGACATTTGGTTTAGATCGCCCAACCGCGACCTTGATGGACAGCAAGAATATCAATATTGGGTGATGAACTCACTTGGTGCATCCGTCAGCATGGGCGGTGATGCCTGGAGAGGGGCAAGCAGTATTCTTGATGGGGATATTCGGCGCGGTGTTGAGTATCTCTTACCTAAAGCGTTGCGTGATATTCTTAAAGCAGAACGGTATGGCTCCGAAGGCGTTAAGTCAGCTCGCGGCGATGACGTGGTATCACTAGATAATATTTCATGGGGCGATGTAGTACGTCAGGGTGTTGGCTTTACGCCGGCGAAAGTATCGGAAGCTTGGTCACGCTCCAGTGCACTGAAAAACGCAGAAAAGCGGATCAATGCCAAGCGCCGGCAGTTGATGAACGAGTTTGCTACAGCGATTGAGATGAAAGACGTTGAAACGCGCCAAGAGGTTATGGCCAAGATCAAAAAGTTTAATTCTTCGCCGCAACATAAGGCCGTGCAAATAACACAAGATGCACTTCGCCGATCGATCCAAACCCGCAGGCGAAATGCAAAGCTTCGTGATGATGGGGCGCTCATTACAAATCAGGAACTGGGGCGCCAGCTTCGTTCCAATTTGCCGGAACGCCTGTATTGATGAGGTTGGCTTAACCGGTAAGCCACGACCATGTACGCTCTTGGAGAATATCACATACCGTCGATCGAGACACGCCGTATCTCTTTGCAAGCTGGCGTGTCGACATGTGCTTTCTAAGCAACCGAATTTGCAATACATCTTCCTCTGAAAGTTTAGCCCTTCCGTTTTTTTCTCCCTGCCCGTGCGTGCCGTGCGTAACTTTATCTGCAACATTTTCCGCAGCGGTTGCCCAACGGACATGCAGTGGTGATACGCAACCTTCATCCCCGCGACCACATGAATGCGCGGCATGAAGTGTCGGGTCTGTGGGAGCGCCGTGGACTATTTCACACACTAAGCGATGCGCTATTCTCTTCTTACCTTTGAAGTAGACCGTAGCATAACCGTCTTTATTGCGAGCGTAGGGCCATAAAAGGCAACTCTCTTCATTATGTGACAAAACTTTTTGGAGGAGATAAGTTGCTGGAGTTACGTTTGACGGTTGCCTAATTGGCTTATCTGCCAAGACAGAACCAAATCTTCTCCAGCGTATGTAGTGAGCGTTACATAAGCTGCCTTTTACACTTGTTCGCTCGCATCCCTGAACCGAACATAGTTTTTCCGTGCTAAGTTTGGTCATTGTAACGCTCCCTCCAGAAATGCCGCAGCTTCTGAAAGTAGACTCACACCAATTTCACTGTCTTGCCCAATCGGAAGTTGATTATTGGTTATCGCAACGATCTTGGCTATGACTTCGATAGCGCTAGCACTGCGCTGTGAGACGATCGCCGACTCCATATCTACCAAACGTTTACAAGCCAGGTCGAATATTTCATTGGGAACCCGAGCGCCGCGGGGTCCATCGACCCATTTCCGCAGCCGACGAATTCGGCGGTAAGTTAACATTATAGATATAGTTTGGTTTTGCGCCTTATCCGCGCTGCAAGCATATGAATGGGCTTCAAGCCCACGCTCTGGCTTGTTATATACGTACTCAGCCATTCGACGATCTCCAGTGATCTTCGTTTCGGTTAGGGCAGAGAAAGAGGTTGCAGTCTTGTCTCTGCCCGAATACTTTATAAGCACATAAAGTATAAGGCGTCAAACTAAATGAGCACAAAAAGTACAATGGGTCGCCCACCCGTCGATAGTGAAATGGTGCGGTCACGGGTAGAAAGGCCAGTTCTCGATGCCCTTGATGCCTTCTGCTTGCAAGACGGAAGCAACGTGTCACGTTCAGAAGGCGTACGGCGCATCCTTAGTTCATGGTTATTTGAAAACGGTTATTTAAATAAAACCGAGGGGAAATAATGGAAGGTTCATATATACGCTGGGGAGCGCTGATTTCAGTTGCCTTACTGTGCTGGATTTTTCGTTATGAAGTTTCGGCAGCGGGAGCATCAGATAGATGGCAGGGTGCTTATATTCTGGATAGATGGACGGGGAACGTCAGTTTTTGCACTGGCCGCGAATGTTATCTAACAAGAAGCAATCGCCCAAAATCCGAAAATTAGTCTTTCCGTATCTTAATCAACACTATATATAGTATATTGCGATTGCGCATGACGTGCTCCCCTTTCCACCAGTTATGGCGAGCACCATATGTCTGCGCAATCCACCTCTCTTTCTTTCGAGCGTTGTCATGCTGTAACCTCCCATTGGGAGGGCGGTTGGTCGGATCACAAATCTGACCCCGGCGGTAAGACTATGTATGGCATTACTGAAAAAGTCTGGATCGCGTGGAATAAGGCAAAAGGCATTTTGAAGCCTAAGCCAGTGCGCCAGATTACCCGATCCGAAGCAGAAGAGATTTATTTTAAGAATTATTGGTTGGCGTCCGGTTGCGATAAACTCAAGCCGGGGGTTGATCTTTGCACATATGACTCCTCTGTGAATTCTGGCGTTTCGCGCGCTCGATCATGGCTTAAGGCATCGATCGGTGGTTCCGACTTGGAAACAGTGCGCAAAATGTGCGCCAAGCGTTTGTCGTTCCTGCGCGCACTAAAGAATTTTGCTGTTTTTGGCAAAGGCTGGGTCAACCGGGTCACAGACGTGGAAGCGAAGGCCACGAAGCTAGTGCTTGAAAATGAAGGTGCTGGCAAAAACACGGTTTCAATTACCCTTAAAACCGGAGCACAGACCGCCACCAAGAACGCAGCAAAGGCCGATACTCGAGTAAAAATCTCTGGCGGTGCCACAACAGTAGCCGGTGGGGGAACATATGTTGCCCCCGACACGGTTCCTGTCGACGCTGTCACCTCCAACGCCGATATTATTTCGACCTGGCTATTGGGCGGCGTGATTACTGTTGGCTTGGTGGTCGTGGCATATTTCTTGATCCGATCAATGATCGAGAAATCCCGCGCAAAATCCTTTGAAGGCGTAGCAGCATGAGCAATGCAATTCTCGACGCAATTCTAGCATCCGCTGCGCGTACCGGTGCAAATGTCGTGAAAGACGTTGTCACCTCGCAGCTAGGGCCAACGCTTGGCGGTGTAGCTGGAACCGTTGTGGATTCGATCGCCGGCCGACTTGGCGTGCCACCGGAACAAATCCCGCAAGTGCCAAGCGAGACACTCGACCCAGTCGTCGAGGCGGTGGATCGTGACCCAGCTGTCGTTCGACTTCAAAACGAGAGCCAGCGCATGATGATAGGGTTAATGCGCGCTGAAATGGAGAAATCCGGCGAAGCGTGGTGGACGTGGGCTTGGCGTCCCGCTTGGATGTGGCTCCTCGGCTGCATGTGGCTTTGGGAAACGGTGATACTTGGCATAGTCAATTCGATCACGGGGGCAACAATTCCGCACACGGACTACAACGTCCTGTTCGGGATCACCGCGATCTATACTGGCTTTTATATGGGCGGGCATACGGTGAAAAACGTAGCGCAAACACGGTGGGGCCGATGATGGACTGGGGCGAATGGGCTCAGCGTGTTCCTCTCGCCAAATGGTCGATCATCCTAGCCTTCTCGGTAATAGGAGCGATCATGCAACGTGACATGACATGGGCGGGCAGAGCCGTCACATTTATCATGGGGATTTTGATAGCGGTGGTTTTCGAGGAACCGGTGCGCTCCCTGCTTAATCTGGACGGATCATATGCGGCGGCGGTTTCCGCTGTGTTGGCGCTTACCGGACGCAATTTCGCTGCTTATGCCTTCAGGGCCAGCAAAAACCCAACCGCTGCAATCAGTGAATTGCTCGATATTTGGCGGGGTGGAAAGAAATAAGCATGAAATATCAATGACTTAGATCAGATAAGACTTATTATGGAACTGAAAGGAAATGGAATGTCTGCGTATGAGCGTGATCTCCAGCTACAATTGCTTGCAAAGAAAAGCTTCGTAGCCATGTTTTTTTCCGGCTTATTCTTTTTGGCCGCTGCAGCGCTGATTTGTTTTATCGGTCGTGAGACAGCCTGGGCTTTCGTTGCCGCTTCATTAATCGCTGGTGGTTTCAGCCAGTTTGCTTTTCAGGACTTCTCGAAGCTATCACAGCGGGTCAGCATCATCACAGCGTGGATTTCAGTGGTATTTCTGATTACCGCTTTAATCTCTGCTGTGTACGGGTACTGACATAGCTCTATGGTCAGATGGGCGAAAGGCCTGTCTGATCTTCATATTCTAAAGCAATTTACGACTTATCGGCTTGGCGTTGGTGCTGCCAAGCTAACCAAAGCGTCTTTTGGGGACAGACTCCATCGGTCGAGAATGCATTTTTCCCAAAAAGTCATACTGAATATTATTATTGTTCTCTAAGGTTGGCCCTATTTTGACACTCTTGCGTGAGCTTCGTACTGGGCTCGTAATCCATTTTTTCCAGATGAGGCATTTGATCCGGTAAATATTCGGGCGATGTTTCCCGCAACGGCCTTCTGCAGATCGTTCTTCGATTTCGATCAGTCCACGAATTTTTGCTTGCCTGTACGCATTTCTAACCGTGGTTATACGAACCCCTGCCCTATCAGCGATTTCTTTCGCTGACGCATCGCAGTAGCCCTTCTCGCGACAGTCTTCAGAGATAATAGATAGCGCGGCTCTTTCGCCTTCTGTGAAGCTCTCGCTCACTGATGGAGGAAGAATTGACATAGCTGCGAGACGCCGCTTTCGTGCGGTACGCTCTGGATCGCGTTTGACAGATGCGGCGCGGTTTCGAGGTATTCCAGTTTTAATACGTTGAGGAAAAAAACTGCCGCCTGCCCTCCCCCGCGTACGGAAAGTGCGGGCGTGAATTTCCTGCTGTTTACGTGAGACGCGATCAAGCAGATCGAGCGCTTCCGGTTCTTCACCCGCAGCGGTCAATCCAAGATCAATCACCAGTTTATAAACAGCCGCTATTTGCTCAACCGTATGCGCGCGCGCGAAAAGCTCACGCGCCCGGTCGTAGGCCGTCTGTATAGAAATATCGTAATTTCTTATCGACACGGGACAATTCCTTGCTCAAAAGGCGCAAAAACCCGTGGCGCAAAAGCGCGATTTCACTTGCAAAAATGCAGAGAATGTTTAATGTCAAATATGACTTTTGGTTCACACCCGATTTTTCGGTATGTGTTCGACATTAAACTCAACCGGCCTTTGTGCCGGTTTTTTTATGCCTTCATGATTGATCTCCACCAGTTGAGACTATTCCTTCGGAACGGGACCGCGAACGAGCCCGAACACTGCTTCGGCGAAGGTATAGGCAATTGACGATAAATGTTATTGCTCAATGCTGCAACCTCCCCATAATTGTTTAATTCAGTCAAATTACTGTCGGTGATTGCCTACAATTCAGCGAAACCGCGACCTGTTGTTAGGTCGCAAAAATCCAATCACCGAAAAGGCGTTACAATTCTTGACAGTTTTTTGTGGAAGTGCGATTCTCTAACCGTCCAAAGTATGAGAATAGGCCTGCCACGACAGAAATGTTTGGTGGGCTTTTTCTTTCCCGATTAGTCTCCCCTGCTCCGGATAAAGCTTGAGTAAAGCTCATCCATGTTTTCGCCGATCCAGTCAGCGAATTGTTCGCTGTTCGCTTTACTGATCGAAATTGTTGATGCGGATCGCGTGCGTTTAACTGTCAGGCTAAGGGAGCGGTCATCCGATTCCCAATGCTTAACTTGCCCGGTTTTGGCTGGCGCTGCTTCGGCTTTTTGATCGGCAAACTGAGTCGTCAACAACTCTAAGCGCCGATCACTATCCGCTGATTTGAAAGCGTCATCATTGATTAGTTTAAGTGCTGCTGCGCGGTTGGTTTCCATGCGCAACTTCTGTGCGACTTTGTACCAGGTATCACGACCGCTGTTCTTAGCTGCGCCTATCGCACGAATGACTTCTGCAGGAATGTCGTCAATTACGGAAAGCATTTTTGAGACGACAGTCTTGTCGACTGCAAGCGCTGACGTTACTACCTCACGATCGTACCCCTGATCTATTAGATTTGATGCGAAGACGGCTTTCTCAATGAAGGAGAGGTTTGATCGAGCGCTGTTCTCTTGGCCCTGAGCAATGACGTGTTCACGGTTAGAGAGTTCCTTAACTACAGCGCGGACGGGACGAGAGAGAGCCTTGGAGGCTCGCAAGCGGCGATGGCCGAAAACGACCATATAGCGCCCTGCCCTATCTGGATGCGGACGAACCAAAATCGGGGTGTCCTGCCCCCTCTCCTCAATGGCCTTGATCAGATCATCGAAGGCCGTTCCATCTTTCTCCATTCGGTCTTCGACAAAGGACACGTCAATAAGGTCAGCGTCGATTTCAATGACGGCTGATCCTTGCAGCATTTGGGCCTGCATGTCGTCGGCGGCTTTTGCCTTTTCTGCGAGCTCGTCAATTGATCGTGTAATGGCACCAAATGCGCCGCGACTTCGGTTACGAATTTGTGCTGGTGGCAACTGCGGAGAGTTGTCCGCCGCCAGTTGTTCTTTTTCCGCAGAGTTGACTGCAGTCAACTTTTTACTGTCAGTCAGTGAGGATAGGAGATTTTTGCGTGACACTACCGCCTCCATGCCTGATGAATGAGGGCCATTACTTCATCGTTCACGCGATGAAGAGATTCCATTGCTCGGTCATAAGTTGAGCGAATAAACTGAGAACGTTCAACCTCATAAAGCGTCTGCTTTGTAATGCCGGCATCTGAGATAGCCGTGCTTTTCAGCATTTCATTGATCAGTACGTGACGCTTGAAGATTGATCGCATGAAAGCAACCATCTGGCTTTGTGGGCCATCAGTGGGCTCATAACGAGTGACCATGTATCGAAGCCAATCAAGGTGCATATTTGCCCCTGCCCGCTTCAAGGTTCCCATGACTTCGCCTAACATCAACAAAAACTGACACATCGACATAACGTCGAGCATTTGCGGATGGACAGTGATTAGAACGCCGGTTGATGACGAAAGAGCGGTCAGGGTCAAGTAGCCAAGCTGGGGCGGACAATCGATGATGACGACATCATATTGACCTTCAACATCGGCGAGAGCTTCATCCAGACGGCCAAAAAACATTCGACCCATGGCTCCGTCTTTTTGAGCAAGGGCCAATGGCGTGTCGTATTCAAATTCCTGCAATTCGAGATTCGCCGGAACTATGTCGAGTCCGGGGAAATTCGTGGGCTTAACCAGATCGCTTAAAGGCTTTCGATCTTCGTCATAGCGCAGCGCTTCATACAGAGACTCATTATGATCTATTTCGGGTTGGAAGCCATGTAGCGCCGAAAGTGAAGCTTGCGGGTCAAGGTCAATCGCCAGCACACGATGGCCGGTCAAAGCCAAATGCTGTGCAAGGTGCGCGGTGGTAGTAGTTTTTGCACTGCCGCCTTTAAAATTGACGACAGAAATTACCTGCAAATGGTCGCCCTCACGCCGGTGGGGGACGTACTTGCCCGGTGTCCTGCTGTTGGCATCGAGAAACTGTCGAAGTTCCAGCATCTGGTCGGCTGTATAGGATCTACGACCCGATGCTGTTACAAGCGGTTGCGGCCCCTTTCCTTCTAGAGAAAGGTTTTTCAGATACCCACTTGTCACTCCGAGGTATGTAGCCGCTTCTGCTATCTGAAAAGGGCGCAAGGTCTTTTGAGCATTTGGCGGAAACATAGCCAAACGATGTTCGTGCAGCATTTCCGACAGATCATTGGCTTGCTGCGTAACCAGCAAATCAACCTCTGTAATTTCTTCGCTTACACTGCTCGCTACGTTCATCGGAATTTCCTGCACATGCGTTTTTTTTGTCATGTTGACAACATAAACGCATTTAGACCCGATTCTGTAAGCGCGGCAAGGAATTTAAAGTTAACGAATGGTTAATGCAGGCACGAAAGGAAAAGTTGACTGCAGTCAACTCACTGTTGCCGATGGCAACGGGACATCGCTTAATTGCATAGAAATGGTAATGCGGGCAGGGCTCAAGCGCCAGCCTCTATCATGATACCGCTGTATCTTTGTCGATACGTCAAGCATGTTGCCTTTATGGCCGATGAATTTTCTCCAAGCCAGTTCTGGTGTCTCGCCGAACGTACCAGGCGCTTGATCACGGTAAATAAGATCACCTTTATGCTTATCCCATGGGGAGAGGGGAGGCAGGATGACAAAGCCGTCGATTGTGAGTGTTTGATCGCTCAAGGGCGCGCCTTCCTTTGTTCGACGGTAGTGATTGTTGCAACCTGATCCCGATAACGGTTCATTGCAAAAGCAAAACGCTGCATCTTCATTCGATCCTGCCAGCACTGGCAACCGCCATTGGTATGCTGACCTACAGGTGCGAGTATGATGCAGTGAGCATTGCCGCAGCTCCCGATGACGGAAAGCTGCTCGTTCAGGTCGGCGCTGGCGTCTTCAAGACAGGTGAGGGCGTCAACACTAAAGCATTTTTCTTGGCTCATGACTTATCTCTATTAATGGGAGCCGTATCGAATACGCCCAATTTGGCCCGGTCAACGGGTTGGCTCAAAAACGGACATCTTGGCGAACAAAATAGGAACGCGGTAGTCATATTGCGCCTTGGAATAAGGATGGTATCGTCGCTGTGGATACTTTACTGAATAGGTGCGTTGATGGTGCAGTCAATCGAGGATCACGATTTGGTAGCTAATTGGAGTTTGTCTTTTGATGAACTTGCCTTGATCGGTACAAAGCGACATTCGGTAAGATTGGGTTTTGCAGTATTGCTGCGTTTTCGTCGGCTCATGGGTCAATTTCCCAAGGACCGTAGCGAAGTGCCTCCGGAAGTTATAGCATATCTGGCCCAGCAGACTGGATCAACCGCAGAGGAATGGGACACGTACGATCTGACACTACGATCGAGCCGCCGACACCGTTCTGATATTCTTGCTTTTCTCGGCATCCAGCGTCTGACAGGCCGGGATATTGAACGAGCAGCAGCATGGATAGTGGAAGAACTCTGCCCGCTTGGATTATCGCCATCGGAAATGATTGAGCGCGTGGTTGGCTGGTTTGCTGATCAGCGTATTGCCTGTCTGGAGGAGGTCGAGCTTGACCGGTTGGTTGCAACAGCACAGCGACGTTTTGAGGAACAGGTTCTGGCTGCAATCACCGCATCATTGTCGCCTACACAGAAAGTCCTGCTTGATAGCTCGCTGACCGATAAGGATCCTGTGACGGGTTTCAGCGGGCTTAAGGCCGATCCCGGAGAAGCCAGTCTCGACAATATTCTCTTGACTGCACAACGGCTTGAATTCGTCCGATCATTGGAATTGCCTGTTTTGGTATTACCAAACCTCAATGCCCCTATCTCAAAAATGTTTCGCCGCCGGGTTGCCAATGAAATGCCCTGGCCGATGCGTCAGCATCCGGAGACAAAGCGCTATGGTTTGTATGTGAACTTTCTGTCGCATCGTCAGCGTGAGATCACGGACGGGCTGGTCGATCTGCTGGTGGATATTATTCATAAGATCGGAGCGCAAGCCAAGCGCACGGTGATCAGGACCCTCACCAGAGACGTTGAGAAGGTGTATGGCAAGGAAACCATCCTGTTTCGCATCGCCGAGGCATCAACGGCAAAGCCGGACGGTAGCGTGCGCGATGTGGTATTTCCGGCGGTCGGGGGCGAGAGCGTGCTGTCGGCCATCATGAAGGAATACAAGGCTGGCGGTACTTTTGAACGTAAGGTTCATGCGGTGTTGCGCGCTTCCTATGCCAAGCATTATCGGCGCATGCTGCCCGCAGTCCTGACCACATTGAAATTCCAGTCCAATAATGCAGCGCATCGACCGGTGCTGGAAGCTCTCAATTGGCTGCAGCGTCATCACAAGGAACAGCACCGGCGTGTGATCCGGATCAAATTCTTCTGTGCGCAAAACTCGGTGCTTAAGCCCAATTTCTTGAATCGTGCCTCCGTCAGCATCTCCGCCGTCAAAAGCAAATTGACAAATAGCAAGTGCGAAGCCTTCGTAATCGGGCACGTCAACGCTTGTTCGATCATCGGGGAGGGTCGCCGGAGCAACCATATTGCTGACGTCAGAAGAATGGTCCGCTACAGGAACAGAAGATAGGGCCGAACGAAGTGTGTATTCTGCATCGGTATGTTTTGTTTCTACCTCCTCGCCACATTGTGGGCATTCGATGAAACCTGTTTCAAGATACATGCAGGCGTTCCGCGCCGCTTCCTCCAACGTTTTCGTATTCCCGCTAAACTGCAGCGACATGATCGTCTGTGCGATATTGTAGACCGCGCGGGCTTCCGTCAGTCCAACACCCTCGGACTGCGCCATTATACGATTATGGCATTCGCGAGCGGCGTCCATGATGTGTGTAGGAATGTCATCGATCATCAGATTTGTTCTCCGGGGCAAGGAAGATGCTTTTGCTGGCACAGTTGGGGCATGCAGCGTTCTTCATGAGGGTTGCGGCTTTGGTCAGTTCCATCGGGAGATAGGCGACCACCCATATGTGAGTGCATCCCCCACATTGGGCGCGAAGCTCTTTCTTCGGCGGGGCGAGGGGGCCTTCTCGATCGGGCCAATGCGTGTCGCCGCGCTGGCGCTTGGCTTCAACGGCTACGTCATAGCTTTTGCGGGAATCGTCGCGTGGATCGTACTCGCTCATTCTTCCACCTCACTAAGAAGGTCATGAAAGGTGATTTCGATCGTAGGGTTGGCGTATTTCCCGGAAACGATGACATGCTTGACCGTGGCAATATCGATGCCAGCGTTAGCAACTTCGACCAAGTTCATGTGCATGACGTTGCCGCGAAGGTCTGCTAACTCACGTTCGATAATAGTCTTCGCCAAGCCGAAGCCCGGAAGCCTATCTGATGCCTTTTGCTGATCGAGCGCATCAAGCGCCATAGCAATGCCGTACATGCGGTTGACCATGGCAAGATGTTTTTTGCTATCAACGGAGATGGTGCGCTTTTCGGAAGTGCTCATGCTACCTCGCTAATGTGGTCTATGTTTTTGAAAATCGGACGGTAGGTGTAAGCAACCACCCATGGGTTTTTATCCCACGCGCCGGGGCCGTTGACGTGGTCCCAGAGTGAGCGGTAGCTGTCGATCGGCGATCCGCAGCATTGAGTGGATGGCATCAGGTAATCTTTCCACCCGTCAGTGTCGCGCTCGATCCCTTCGGCAATTGCATCCGCTTCGCTAATATCCTGCAGGCGCTCGACCTTCACGTCGGTCACGATCAGTGTGAGCCGTGAGGCCCAACGAGGCATGTGGATGGATGGGCGCCAGAGCGGTCTGCCGGATCGATCAAATCCCTCACGAAAAACGGCGGCGGTATATCCGTCAGTCGGATGCTCGACCTGTTGAATAGTCCCTGTACCAATGCTTCCTCTGTAGGCCGTACGCGGCAGCAATGCGTGTGCCTCACGAACCCAAAGTCTGTCGCCGACTTTGATTTTTGTGAAAAAGCGCGGCGCTACATCACGCATCATGTAATCGGTATTTCCCTGATGCCCGTTGGTTCGGCACGATCCATCGCCCAATTCTTCTGGCTGGGGCGTATAGATTCTTCGTGTCTGCGTTTTGCGTTCTTCAAGATTGGCGCGAACCATGGGCGCGCTGAAAAGGAGAGGGTGGTCTTTCATTGTGCGCTCATCTTTGTTCGAGCCTTCTTTGTCGCATGGCGCAGCTTTGCCAAAGATCGAATGGCCGGGCGCACATCAGGGTGTGCCGCATCATGATTGAAGCCGCGATGGCCGTTCATGAAGGGGAGAGTACCGCGAGGCATTAGTTCCCAGTTTGAAGGATCGGTATTTTGTTTATTGCCGTCTTTGCTTTTGAGTATGAAGCCTTCCGGAACTGGGCCATTTACCTTTTCCCATAAATGCCGGTGTTTGAGCGCGTACCGACATTTGAAGCCCGTATAAGGGTTACGCTCATCAACGTTTATTTCGACATACCCGTCAGGAGTAATGCGTTCATGGCCTACATATTTCGCGTTCTTCGGTATTTGGCCCTTTTTGAACTGCGTGCGCGCACTGTTCGCGTTGTAAGGCATCTTCTTTCCGAAGTTGGCCGGCACGTTACCTTTGGGGAAATGTCCCGTGCGTCCGGTTTTCCAGCCTTTGCGTTTGCGCAGAGCGTGCAGATTATGAGCCGCCACTTCGCGATTGAAGCGCTGATTAAATGCCGCGGTAAATTCGCTGATCGGCATTTTATAATTGAGCTCAAGCCAAGCGAGTTCTTCGACGGAGTAGGGAATTGCCGCGCCCTTCATTCTGCTACTCCATCAATTTGTTTCGACTTGTCGAAAATCATCGGGAGCGCTGGCTTAAATTTCTCGCCGCGAATTGCGATAGTGTTGACCGCTTTCAATGCCAGATCGGCATTGCTAATGATTTGCTCGCTTATCGCGACAATCGCGTCAGACCTTTTTGCCTCCGCATTAATTTGTTCAACAGTCAGGTCCTCATCTGACAGCCGTTCAAGCTGTGCGAAAAGGTGATTGTTTAGGTCGATAAGTCGATTTTTCATGGGGCTTGAACTCCATTAGCCGTTGCTCCGGCTGCAAGGCGACGATCGATCATCGCGGGATCGCCGTCAGATCGTCGTTGCTCATGCAGAAGTCACCATCTGGATTATCGGGGGTCCGAACGAGTACGGTGATTTTTCTACCGGGTTTGAAATGCGATAAGATTTCATCCATAAGGGCGGCGATGGATTGAGAAGTTTCCGCAAGCTGGCTCATTGTGCAGGCTCACTTTCCGGAGAAAGCCCAAGTGCATTGTCTACGGATTTTTGGGCCTCTGCGGTGGCAGTGTGCAGAGCAAACAGGGCTTCGGCTTCTGCGGCGCTGGCAATCTCAAACACAGGTCGAGCCTCGTCTTCAATTTGCACTTCCATCTTATGGAACTGGAAAAGTCCACCGAGTGTCCAATCGCACGGTTTACCGTCAGGCTCTTTCCGGGATGAACCCGCGCCAGTAAAGCGACCAACACAAGAGAAACCGACGTATTTTTCGACGGCGGCGAAATCCTCGCCAGCGCCAGCGCATATGAATGATTGAGCAGACTGCACGAAATCACACATCGGGCATTTGAAGGCTAAATGCTCTTTTGAAACGCCCTGAGATTTGAGGCGTGCGCGAAATTCGCCGAGGGAAATATTTTCGATGGTCATTGCGATTACCAATAATTGAGGGGAGTGGCGCGGGGGTGCCCCCGCGCAGTTCATCAACTTTCCGGGTTGTCGTGAGAGGCTTCGCGGTCGGGCTTCGCGGCGTGGGCTGTTTCGTCGAGCGCTTTCAACGCCTGCACGTACCAGACGTTATCAATGTCGTTGTCTGATATCTGTCGCAGTTGATCAGGGGTGCTGATGACTCCCCACCATGATTCAGCACCGTAAATAATCTGACTGAGGGCGGGAACGTAAATAGCCGGATTACCCATGAAAGTGCCTCGGCTAATGTGCAGCACTTTATCCTCATGTTCTGGTCGGTCTTTAATTGATACCTCAAGCTGAGGCATGTCTCCCATGTAGACACCAAGAAATGTCTTGTCGGCATATTCTGGGGCGCAAGGGCGAACACGGACAAATTTGCCGGCTTTATCTTTGCCGAAAAACGGAGGGATAAGCTTGGGAAGGCTGGTGTTATCGCCAAAGGAAATTGGGGCAGGTGTTTTTTTCTGCTCGGTGGTCATTTTGTTTCCTCTAAAAATGAAAAGCTTCGCTATCGATTAGATCGGCGCGCGTGAGGCCTTCGGTTCCCGCGATAGGGGCGTCGATCGAGACGTTTTTGAAATGATCGAATTGGCGGTTGTATTCGGTGACGGATTTCTTCACCCAAGCCGCGAGCTCGTTGAACGGAACTTTCCGATCGAGAACTTGCACCATTACGGAATTGATGACGTCCATCTGCGCAGCGGCCATGAGATAGCCCGGCACATGAACGCGGATTAGCTTGCGCATTTCGGCGGGGTTTGTCTGTGCGAGATGCTTGGTTTTACAGCGCTGCCGATAACGTCTCTGCTTTGCGTTGTGTTTTTCTGGTGTGGTGCGGTCGATCCCGTAAACGCCCTGTTTGCGCTTGCGTTCAATGTCTGCAGCTTTGTGTGCAGCGTGTCTTTCCGGATCGGCGTAAATGCGCTCCATAACTCGTTTGGCGTATTTCCGAACTTTCTTTTTATTCCTTTCACGCCACGCTTTGCTCATCGCGCGTTTATGTTCCCTATTGGCTGCATAGTAGGCGCGCCTTTTGCTGCGATGTTCGGATTTCAGACGCTCAATTTCGGTTAAGGCGTCCTCCTGATCCATTTTCTGCAAACGATCAAAGTCCGCCTTTGTGAGCCATTCAGGAAGTCTCATTGCGCTACCTCTTGAGAGAAAAGGGGAGATCGGATGACAAAACCCACATGTGATACATGTCAGCCTCATCGACTAATTCGGATTGCTTGGGCATGACGGAAACGGCTGTCGCTTCTTCGCCGAAAAGCTCATTCTTGATCCGCTGCATATCTCGCCAAGGCGGCTCAAGGTTTGAGGCTGTGCGGATCGCGCAATGCGTTACACGCTGGCCGCTTTCGTCTGTGAAAGGACGGACCAGGACGGCATAGAGGTTGTTGCCATATGCAGTGCGAATATCGCGACACCAACCACTACCGCCCGGCAAGCCTTGCGGAAGATTGGTTTTGCGCCAATCTCCCCAGTTGCCTGCCAAGCCGCGCTTTTCCATTGCAAGTGATGCGCGGCGTTCACGGCGATTGTAATTGCGGTCAACCATCACCGTCCCCTGCCGTCGAGTTGGACGATTGGGGTAACTACGTCCGGCAACTCCGCCGAGAGCCAACCGAGCAAGTCCTCTGTATTCGAGAATGCTCCGACAGCCACGTCAGCGTATGGGCTTTCTCGCTCCGGAACTTGCTTTACGATCCAGCCACCGTTCGCCACTTTGAGCAGGAGGATAGGGCCGGTCATGGCTTATAACCCTGCTGCTGCGGCCAGTGACGGCAGATCATGCGCAGCTTTTCTGCCTTACGCTCCCGCTTTGCCTCGGCGCGTTCCTGATAAAAGGATGCCGGCAATAAAGTAGGGACAAAACGAGGCGAGCGGCGCGTCCATGGCTTTTTCGTGCGCATCGGTGTTGGTGCTGGCGAAGCATCATCGTGGATTGTGATAGCTGTGGCAGGAGCGCGCCTGATGCTAACACCACCCAACAGCATTGCGCCGAGAGCCAAAACACTTCCAATTCCAAATCTACGCATTGATAATTTCTCTTTCGTGGTGTGAGGAAATGATGACGCGCACAAAATCGCTGATCCGGTCTTTCAGGACGATGCGTGAGGCGCAGAGAGAAAGGTACGTGTAGGCATTGCCGGTACCGCCATCGCTCATGCCTTCAAGGAAGGGCTTGGCGGTGATGGTCGAAATATCGACGCCGATCGTGATCAGCCCGCGCAACACGGAATAAATGTTGCGATGCTGCAGTGACTGGAAATGATGCGGGTGCAGGTCATGCACATAATCGAGAGCATGGCCGGGATCTAGGAACATGGCTCCAAGTACGGCTCGCTCAACGTCATCGACTTCGGGATCAAGCGCACGGAGGCTGATCAGCCCAGCTTCGGAAAGAAAACTATTCCAATGCGTGGTTATGGTTTCTTTGGCTTGAGCCTCAGTGTCAGCAGAAAAAAAACTGCTGGATGCATAACTTTCGGCAACAAAGTGCCAGTGCCAACGCGGGAATTTAACTGGCGGCAAGATTTCTGCGACAAGCCGCGCACCAGAATAGACATGGATACGTGCGTTCGGGCTTTTTGCCAGTGGACGGAAGGAGAGCAGAGCGACCATTATTCGCCTGCCTTTGTATCGGAGCGGTACTCAATCAAGTCGCCCGGCGTGCAGCTTAACGCGATGCAGAGCTTTTCAAGAAGATCGACGTTAATCGTCTTCATTCTGTTGTGTGTTATGCGGGAGAACTGAGAGCGTGTAATATCGACCTTTGTGGCAAGGTCGCTCAAATTCATCCCTCGATCAGCGGCCATAGCCTTAATCCGCAAGACGATCATGGGTACATTCCTATGGTGATGGGGGTGGCAACACTCATCATGTCAGCGGCTCCGATATTCGCCTTTGCGCACGACGCGCTCATTCAGGCCTACGAGTTTTTCGATTGTGGTCGCGCGGTGCATGTTGGCGCTGGCATCGGATTTCGATGTGGTGCGCTTCACTCGGACAGGTCGTTCGATCTTCACCGGCTTGGTGCCAGCATCACGAATAATGAGTTCCGCACGGGAATTAAAAATCAGCAGCGTGTAGAGGCTGGGGCTTTCAATCATCGCGGCGGCAGCATTCGCATTCTTCACAGAAGTGAAGTCACCGACGATGCGTGAGCAATGATTTCTCGACTTTTCTACCGGGCTTAAAATGAGCCGATAGTGACGTTTCGGTGCACGATATTGCCACGCTTTCCAGATGCGCCGGAACGGCTCTCTTGGCGTCTGATCGACGGTCAAAATAAAGGGCTTTTTTGCCCCATTTTCGGGGGCATTTTTGGCGGTCATTTTATCGCCCTTCCGTACAGGAATTGTTCTGCATTTTTCGGGCGGTGTATTGCGGTGAAATGCGCTTGCTGACGCGGTGATTTCGCGGTGTGCGCTACCCCCACAATATACCACATGGACTAGGGGAAGCCGTTTTGAGTGGCTTTTTTCGAGTGTTTTCAAAGGGGTGAAAATAGCGCGCGCCAACGCCGTACAAACTACGTACAGGATAGGCCGGGTTGTTGTGATTGCGCGCGCCAAAACTGCCATGATTAATGCCTCATAGCTGGAGCGTCAGAGGCGCCTTTATCCGCCGTTTCATCGTTCAATTGCTGCTGTAATTTGGCGAGCACCGCGAGCTCAATTACACCGAAGAATGTTGGGTAATTTTCAAGACCAAATGTCCTGTCCATTTCGGCGGGAATGAACGCGCCAAACTGCCAGCGCGTGTGTGCGTCCGCTGCAGCGATAGAGATTACATGCATGTCATCTGCCACCCATGCGGCAGATAGATGAATATGCAGGTGAGTGAACGGCCAGCTATTACCTGACGTTGGCACGACAACATCAATGCGCTGGATATTGATGCAGGCGAAAAAGGTTTCTTTATCTCCCAGCAACTTTTCCCATTCTGGAGAGTGCAGGCGATAGCACGGGATTCCGGTACGCGGATTGATGACATTGACCTGCATTTTTTAAACCTCTGCTGCCTTGGATTGGAAACTGGCGTGATGGTGGCCGTAGACGGCTTCGAGCGTTTTGGTGGACATGCCGAGCGAATGGCTGGCTTCCCACATATCGACACCGGCACGCATGAGCCACGTTGCGCGGGTGTGGCGCATGGTGTGTGGTGTGACCTTTGAATCGAGCTTGGCCGCTTGAACTGCCTGCTTCCACGCATGGCGAATGTCGGCAATATCGGCACCGTGCCAGTGGATGACGGTGTTGAAAAAATTAATCTGTTGCGTGGATCCTGCTTGCGCTGCGATGCGGCCCTGTTCGGCCATGTCCATCTTCTTCCAGCGTTTCAGATGAAACAGGATTTTGCGGCCGAGCTTGACCGGGGGCTTGCGCTTCTTGGTTTCGCGCTCGCCTTCGGTGCGGCGGTACATGATTTGCTCATTCAGATCGATGTAACCCGCCCGGTCGTTCCGCTCCCATTGAACCGTCAAGAGAACGTTGAGGCGCGAGCCAGTGTAAATGCCGAGCAGGATCAGTCGGGCCAGATGGTGATTGATGCGCTGGCGGTCGCGCGTCCAAGTGCCGTTCCGGCAATTCCAGCCAAGCGCACCGGCCAGCAGGCGGGCCGCTTCTGATTTTGTCAGCCAGCGCGTGCGGGCAGGGGAGGGCTGGGGCATGTGAACGACGGGCAGGGAATCGACCGGGCCGTAATTCTTGTTCCAGAAATTCAGGGCTGAAAGTAGGATTGCCAGTTCGCGCCGGATTGTGCCTGGCTTAACCGGACGGGAACCATGCAGGCGATGGTTTTCATATTCCTTGCAGGTTTGTTTTGTGATTTCGGAAAGGACTTTCCGGCCCCACCAACGCGATAATGCGGAAATTCCGTAGGCGGTCGAGCGCGGCGCCACCGTTTCCGGCAGGTGTTCTTGCGAATAGGTAAGCAGGACTTGCGCTATCACGATTCTGTCCGCCCGCTTGGTTTCTGTGGGGTTTGCGTGCTTGAGCGCGATGTATTCGGCGAGCGCTTTTTCAGCTTGTTCACGTTCATGCTCAAAGCATCCAGTGCGCTTTGCGTATGATCGATCGCGGATGATCCAGACACCTTCAATTCGGTTGAGATAGAGACGCGGCGGGAGTGCTTTCTTAGGCATAGCTGCAACCATTCATTGAGCATCTTGGGGGTGACGCAATACCGTTTGCCGATCATGAGTAGGGTGAGCCGTCCGGCCTTATGCTCATTGCGCAGGTGCGCCTCGGAACAAGCACCTTTGAGAATGCGTTCGCATGCGTCTTTCAGCGTCAGAATTTCATCAGGGTGAAACTGGGTCATTCGACACCAGCCAATAGAGGCATAGCCTCCGCACAGAGACGTTCGGCACAGGGCGGATTAATCCAGAGGACTTCGATACGGCGCGCCGCGCCATCTGCCAGAGCAGCGCGCTCGATCCGACGCCAGCCTTGCAGTGCATCGTCATACAAAGCAGAGGGATAACCCGACAGAACGACCATGCCGGCAAGTCCTTGCAGAAAATCCAGCAGTTCGGCATGATCGTCGTCTGTCATTTCATGCGCATAATCTTTCGAGGGGTCCGAGCGCGTTTCAAATACATATGGCGGATCGACATAATGCAGTGTGTCTGCGCTATCGTGTGTAGCCATGACACGCTTCGCGTCTCGGTTTTCCACGACAACCCCGCGCAAACGCTCAATAATTGCTGTGAGGGCTTCCGGGTAATTCGCCCAGTCGTGTGCGGGCGTTGTGCCGGATCGGTTGGAATTGGCGCGAAACCCGGTGACACGAGAATGGCCATTGGAGCCAAACCCCATAAAGGACCGAATAACAAGTTGTCGCGCGCGTTCAACCGGATCGGCATCTGCCTCTCGATATGCCATCTTGAATTCCTCGCGGGAGAACGGCGTCAGTTCGAGAACTTCTACAAGGCGACTGGAATCTGTTGAGCGAAGAACCTGAAACAGATTGACGACTTCACCATCAAGATCGTTCCATACTTCCGCATATGAACGGTCCTTGCGCATGAGCACGGAACCCGCACCGCCAAACGGTTCGACATAAACGCGATGCTTCGGAAAGTGTGAAATGATCCATGGAGCAAGCATCCACTTGCCGCCGTGCCACCGAAGGAGTGGGCGGGATAGTTGGGTCATAGCGCCAGTCTCAAAAGATCGAGGGCGCTCATGAAAAGTAGGCAGAGCAGCCAGCCCATCAGAAAGGGATAATTTAACGTTGGCTTTTTGAGCACACCGATCAGCACACCACGCCATGTTTTGTTCGTTGTTATAGGTGCTGGCGTTGGTTCCGGCTTTTGGTTCCAATGTTCGATCGGCATGACATGAACACCGGCACAAATATCAGCCAAGCGCTGCAAACGGGTTGCGGCGTAGATCGGCCCGCATCGATGTGACAGGTTGCGGACGGACGCTTCTATGAGCTGTTCACAGGAGTCTGGATTAAACGTGCGCGCTTGCTCGTCGTAGAAATTGCGAGCCGTGAAAAAGCTGTCACCAGAGGACGTATTCATGCGACCTCCGCGAATTTGTCGGTTTCATCGCCCCATACCGTCCAACCGGTACGCGGCTGGCGCGCAAACAGTTCGAGGCGGCGGGCATCGGGAGAAGCGTACTGTTCTGCGGCCTTGAAAAAGCCTTCCGGCTTGCGGGAATGCTCGCGCAGCGGTTCGATGATCAGTTGATGAATTGCCTTTGAATGGCGGCGCGGGCGTCCCTTGCGACCGAGAACAACAAATTCCGCGTTCTGGCGCGTTGTGTGGCCAAGGCCCATCTTAAAATCGCTAGGGCCGATCGGCTTTTTAAGAACAATTACGCCATCCCTGCGGACGCGATAATCTTCGGGAGTCAGTTTGAGGTCGTTGTGCTTGAGGTTTTTCACCCACACGAAGGCGATAGCAGAAGGTTCAAAGCCCCATGCGCGCAGCACAATGCCGTGATAACCCGCAACAAGCGCTGGGCCTGTGATCCACAGCATCAAGTGACAGTCAGTTGCCGCCACATCAGCGACAGGTAGCGCGCAGATTTCGTCTAGCGTTGCCGTGTTGTAATGACGTTCGGGCGCGCGACCCAATCCCTTGTCGGAAAAGGCCTTAAAGCGCCAATTCGGATCGGCGGCGATCAAGTCAAATTTGCCTTCCGGCAAGAGGCCCCAGATCATCGCCCGGCTTCCTGCAAATCGAAAATCGCCTTGCGATGGATCGCAGCGGCCCGGTCGTTCGCGAGGATACAAGCGGTAATTGACTTTTGATCGGCTTCCAGCTTCGCAAGCTCGTCGCGGATAATTTTCTGGCGCTGTGAATTGACGCTTAAACGCTCAACGAGGCGCGTTCGATTGTTGTCGACAACAACCAACTGGCGCTGCGTAATCACAGCTTCTTGCGCCAAAATTTCTTTAGGCGCTGGCTCAGCGGCCAGAGGCGTATGTTTAAGACTCGGTTGCGCTGCTCGATTGGAAATATCTGCACGCTCTCCGACAGCCTGATCAACGGACTCGCCAATGGCTTTCAGCAAATCAACATCATCATCGAGGGGCTTAATATTCTGCAACATGCGGCTCTCCTGAAAAGAGAACCGCCAGTAGTGTGGAGTGTCAGACGGAGGGTGGCACACTACCGGCGGTACGCGGCGACAGAGCGGGGCTCAGGCGGGGGGGGCGGGGGCTTGGGTAAACCCGCGCTGTCACAGCATCGGGTTATCGGTTGAGTGTCGTAAAGCAAGTATCGAAGCTCGATAGCTCTAAGCATCGGTCCATCGCGGACGGCGCGCTGATCGAGTTCATGGCCGAGAGACCGAGAAACAAAATCATTAAGATGAGAATGGCCACAACGTAGCCCATGCGGCGTTCGGTGCCAGCGTGAACAGCAAGCTGCTGCTCGTACAGTTCGATGAAATCAGGTTTTGAATTTTGGGCGCAAGTCCCTGTTGGGCGTCCGCGATTTGACGCCGCCAATCCTCGGTCCATGACCATCTCCAATTGACGATAAGTTCACCAGTTATGGGTTGCACTGTATAGGCAATTGACGATAGAATGCAACAATTAATATCGTCAATTGACGACATTTTTTGCAAATCTGTGTAAACAGACCGTGAACATGTCAGGATTGCTTGTAATGAAGATAGCCGTAACCGATAGTGAATAAACTAAGGGCGGCGTCTGGGGATTACAGGACGGCAGGAGGCAATATGTATTTGAGTATCGACCGAGTTACCGCAGACCGCATGACCGCAGAAAGCGAAGGCGCAGGGCAGGGAGATGGAGGAGATGGAGGGTTTAACGAGCTCGCGCATATGATTAATGCGCTGACGAAAATGTCAGCAACAGAAAAGCGCCGAATCGGCGCTCTGATTGATAGTCTTACTGATTAATCGTTCTTATCTGTCGGAGTTTGATGCTCTGGCACAATAGCAGATACCATGTCCCGTACGATCTCCCGGCGTTTCGGGTCTAAAGACTTATATTTCAAGACCAAACGTTCGGTTTCTTCGTCCAATTCCAAGCCAAAGATGAGCCAAATCGGGCTCACATTAAACGCGTTGGCCAGTTCCACAAGAGAATCAACATTCGGCTCCTGCTTCCTTTGAAGCAGAGCGTAGATATACGAGTGGTTCTTCCCCGCCATTATTGACGCGGATCGCATAGTTAAGCCCCGTTTCGCCATCAAATCTTGAAGGCGCTCTCGCCACATCGAATTATCCATGCGCGATAAATAGCAAATATTTGCGGTATTTGTAACTGGAAATATGTCACTGAATTAACATCGTTAATTGCCGATATTGTATGTATCGTCAATCGCCTATATCTTGCCGCCATTCCTCAATGATAGGTGAAGGTATCCGGTGGCCGCCAAACGTTCCTTGACAGCCCAATTGCAAGAGATTGACCGGATCATCGGCGAAAGCCGTGCGAGCAAAGACGCGCACTATCGCCGCGAAACCCAGCTAAGCATTCGTGAAACGTTGGTTTGGCTCCAAAAGAACGAACGAGCCATCAAGGGCCGCATAGAGGGGCGCTCACAATGAAGCCCGCTCCGCCTGTCGATACGATTTTACATCGCGTCACATATCACGCCGTTACGCGTTACGTGCAGCGCATCCTGGGTGTCACTGTTCCCATGGACAAGGGCACGACTGAGGTAATTCGCGCAGCCGTTCATTGTAAGCGCGCCAAGACGACGATCGACGATGTGCGCAGGATAATTCTTATCCCAACAGTCGCGGTAGCGATCGAGAACAAATTCGCAGCGATCGACACCAAGAATTTCACTGCTGTTTTTGATCCAGAACAACAGATCGTCGTCACGATCCTCGAACCCCAAGCATACAAGCAACGCCAAGGCAGGAGGAAATCCACCAGCAGATCAGAAAAGCACTGTCACCGCATCGCCGAACGTGTCGGCCTGCAAATCAAAGGCATTTATTCAAAAAGGCAGAAGACATGACACATAACGGAGTGAACGTACGCTCAGGTGTGAGTTCAAAAGGTATTCAAGATAATCGAGCGCCACTTACCCCAGTTTATCAGGCTCTTGATACAGCCGATGACCTTGCTCGCGCTGTAAATAATTTCCTCGATACGCTTTATGGTCCCGAGCCAACAAGCGATAGCGAGTCTGCGGCACCTTTCCCAGAGGGTGTTCTACCTCGGCTAGCGGAACATGCGGATGGAACACGCAGACGCCTAGGCCGAACATTCGAACGGCTTAACAAAGCGTTCTCGGAGTTAAGCCAATGAGCGACGATATTACATCGGAAGCCCAAACCATTGCTGTCGGTCAGCTTCGCGCCTTCATCGAACGCATTGAGCGTCTTGAGGAAGAAAAGAAAACCATCGGCGATGACATCAAGGAAGTTTACGCCGAGCTAAAGGGCAGCGGTTTCGACTCTACTGTTGTGCGCACGATCATCCGTCTTCGTAAGAAGGAAGATCATGAGCGGCAGGAAGAAGAAGCCATGCTGCAGCTTTACATGGACGCCCTCGGTATGGGCTGACCGATATGACAGCAGCGCCAGCAGCGGACCAATGGCTGACCGTAACGGTTCCGGCCTTTATGGCTGACAACCCGGTTTACGCCGATAATCCAACGCTGGCGTTGTTGCTCGATGCGCTGGTACGAGCGCACGAAGAAAAAGCCCCCGACATTACCCTTGATGCCGCCTTGTTACGCGCCACGCACGAAATTCTCGTTAGCCACGCACGATTACTTATTGCGGCAATGGAGCCATTAGAATGACCGCCAAGCGTGCGCCCGCAAAAAAGGCGGCACCCAAAAAAGCTATCGTGACAGAGCCGAAAGCGAAGCAGCACCAGCCTGTTGAGCTTAATCGACAAATGGCTATTTTTGCTCAAGAATATATGAAGGACATGAATGCTACGAAAGCCGCCATTCGTGCGGGCTATAGCGAAAAAGCTGCGCGACAGCAGGGAAGTCGCTTGCTTGGCTATTACGTGGTCAATGAGCGCATACAGGAATTATATGAGGAGTCGCAACGCGTTCTCAAAAAGAATGCCGAACAATTCCTAACGGAACTGCTGTCGTTCAACAGCTTTGACATGATCGATATTTATGAGCGCGGCACACGTTGTTTTAAGCCAATGGACGAGTGGCCGAAAATCTTTCGCACTGAGCTCCTGCAATCCATCAAGATATTCGAGAAGTTCGAAATGGTGATGGGTGAAGATGGGAAAAAGCATAAAGAAAAAATCGGAGAAATCGTCGAAGTCAAACTCGTTGACCGTCTGCGCATTAAAGATTTCATTGGCAAAACGATCGGCGCATGGCGCGAGAAAAAGGAAGAGGAAAAAACCGACGATCCTGTAGGCGAGCTCTGGCAAGAAATATCTGGGCGCTCTTTTGAGCCACAGGATGATTAATGCTCCCGTTCGAAAGACTGCCCACGGAGGAAAGGAAAAAGCTTCTAGCTGATCCAAATTGGCGGATCAGGAACCTCTATTACATCCTCGATAAAGACGGAAATACCGTCATCTTCACGCCAAACGAGGTTCAAGATGATTTCATACGGAAACTTTGGTACCGCAACATCATCCCAAAAGCTCGCCAGAGAGGTTTCTCGACTGCTGTACAGTTGATGATCCTGGACGCTTGTCTATTTGTTGAAAACACCCGTGCTGCGATTATTGCGCTTGATCTACAGTTGGCGCTCGCGATCCGCGATGACAAGATTTTATTTGCTTACAATCGTTTGCCTTCCTTGATTAGAGACCGCGTGCCTCTGACGAGAGAAAATGACAAGCGTCTTCAATGGAAGAATGGCTCTGAGCTACAAATTGGCACGACTGCACGCGGACGAACTCTGTCTTGGCTTCACGTCTCGGAATATGGTGAGATTTGCGCGAAAAACCCCGAACAAGCGAAGGAAATTATATCGGGCGCGCTGCCAGCAGCGGAACGTGGAACTACTGTTCTCGAATCCACGGCAAAAGGTGCAGACGGTGATTTTGCTGTCAAGGTTTCGCAAGCTGTAGCGGTTCAGGAAAGTGGCAGAAAGCTAACCCGCAAAGACTTCCGGCTTCACTTCGCTTCGTGGTGGGATGCAGCAGAATACGAGCTTGATGATCCCGAATTTATCACCATCTCTCCGAAGGATCATGCATACTTCGATCGTCTCGAAGTGACGATTGGGCGGGAAATTTCGCTTCGTAAACGTGCGTGGTATGTCCAGCAGCGCGATAGTGAGTTTTCGGGCGACCTTGAGATGATGAGGTCGCAGTTTCCAAGTACGTTGGAAGAAGCCTTTCAGCAATCAACAGATGGAAAGTTCCTCGCCGAAGTTCTCTCCCTCGCGCGGCGTCAGGGACGTATCGGCCAACACAAGTTCGACCCGTCACGACCAGTTTACACATTTTGGGACATTGGAACGGACGATGATACCGCCATATGGTTCATGCAAATCGTCGGGAACAGCTATTACTTTATCGATTATTTCGAGTGTAACGGAGAGGCACCGGCCTTCTACGCCGCAGAGGTAATGAAAAAAACCTATAATTACGCGGCTCACTATCTCCCGCACGATGGCGCGCATCGTCGTATCAGCACCTTTGCTCTCGAAACCTACGCGGATATGCTCGGCAAGCTATCGCTCAAGAATATTGAGATTGTTCCCCGCACTGACGACAAGGTGCAGGCGATCAATATGTTGCGTACAGAGTTCGGGCGCTATTACTTTGATGAGGAGATTTGTGCTACAGGGATTAAGCATCTGGAGAAATACCAGAAGACGTGGAACTCTAGGCATGCTGTCTGGACAAGTACACCGGCACAAAATGGACACCAACACGCCGCCGACGCAATTATGCAAAAGGCACAGATCGGCGATGCACTCGTAACGCAACACCAGCAGCGCCCACGGCGCTCACGCTCAGGAGGAATGGCCGTTTGACCCAATAGCTTCTTATTTACACGGCGGCGTTTGTGCTTCACAATAATTGAAGCTTCTCGCCCCGAACCGAGGAGCATTGAATGTCATCGCCGGTTCTCGACCTGAGAGCGCGCGCCTTTATGTATGAGCGCGGCGACATCACCCTAATCGGATCGTGGTTACGCATGGGCGGAAATATTCGCCCGTGTTTGGTCCTTATCCGCTCCGGAGAGGAATACAGCGACCACACAGTGCCATGTGTCGTGACGCTCGATAAAGCATGGATATGGGACGAAGACGAAGGCGCCCCAAAAGAAGCCGCTCGTACGGCTGCGAACTTCGTGGAAAAGCTGCGGCTTACACACAGCCTCCAATCCTGCATCCGCATCGCATCGCTCGTTCACGACCATCTGGACGATCTTATTCAAATGCCCCCGTTTCCACCGATGGACCGCGAGACCGTCGCATTCATCGAGCAGGTGAACAACAAGACGGGCAAGACAAAGCACATTGAGGTCAAGGACTATGTTTGACCTCAACGCAACGGACGGCTCTGTCCGCCGAAAGAAATATGAATCGCCCATTCCCACGGGTGCGAATGCAAACGAGCCAGTCAGAGCCCACAAGCTCGACAGCCCAAAAATGGTTCAGCTGCATCGAATGCTTATGTCTATGTTCATCACTGAGCAAGATCGGCAGCACGAAAACCGGCGCGAAATGGCGCAGGAAGAAGACATTTACGACAATGTGCAGTGGAACCCAGAAGACGCGGCAGTGCTCGAAAGTCGTGGACAGGTTCCTCTCGTTTACAACGTAATCAGCGCGTCGATTGACTGGATCACAGGTTCAGAAAAGCGCACTCGCACAGATTCCAAAGTGCTCCCGCGTCGAAAGGAAGACTCTAAACCGGCCCAACGCAAAACGGAGCTCATGAAATATCTCGCGGATTCCAACCGCTCGAATTTTTCACGCTCCCGCGCGTTTGAGGATGCCGTGCGTGTGGGCCTTGGTTGGATGGAGGACGGATTTCAGGAAGATACCGATGGGGAGCCTCTTTACACGCGCTATGAAAATTGGCGCAACATTCTGCATGATAGCGCATCGATGGAGCCGGACCTTTCGGACGCCCGCTATATCTTCCGGATGCGTTGGTTTGACCTTGATGTAATCCAGCAGATATTCAAAGAGCGCGCTGGGATACTTCAAGGATCCGCGCAAATGTCTCCTGGCGTTAATGGTCTGGACGAACTATCGGATGATGTTACGGATCAACACGAAATCGAGCTCGATCATAACAAGCACTTTGGTGCATCAAGTTCGACAATCGGAACTTACGTCCGGAGCCGCGTCCGCGTCATCGAAGCTTGGATACGCTTGCCCGCAGAAACCGAGAAAATAAGCGGCGGGATGTTCTCTGGTGAAATCTATGACCCCTTATCGCCTGCACATCAGGAAGCATTAGAGAGCGGCGAAGCAGAAATCGTGAAAAAGCCAACTATGCGTCTGCATGTTGCAATCTTCTCAACCGCGGGAATGCTATATTTCGGACCGTCGCCTTACCGTCACAACCAGTTTCCACTCACCCCCGTTTGGGGATTCCGGCGCGGCAAGAATAATTTGCCATATGGGCTTATTCGGCGGCTGAAAGATATTCAGATCGATGTGAACAAGCGCGCATCGAAGGCGCTGCATATCTTATCATCGAACAAAATAATCGTCGAAGAAGGTGCTGTCGAAGATTTGGACGAGCTCGCAGAGGAAGCAGCACGTCCTGACGCTGTGCTCGTCGTCAAACCGGGCAAGCAGCTAAAACTTGACGCAGATCGGGAGCTTGCAGAGGGGCATCTGAATTTGATGAGCCGCAGCATTGCGATGATCCAGCAAGCGTCAGGCGTCACCGATGAGCTTATGGGCCGCAAGACGAACGCTACGTCTGGACGCGCTATCATGGCCCGTCAGGAACAAGGTTCGCTCGCAACTGCCAAGTTCTTCGATAACCTCATGTTTGCAGAGCAGGTGCGCGGCGAAAAGCAGCTCGCAAATATCGAACAGTTCATGACGGAGAAAAAGGCATTCCGCATTACCAATCAACGCGGTACCCCGCAGTATGTCGATATTAACGACGGATTGCCTGAAAACGATATCGTTCGCACGAAAGCAGACTTCGTGCTTTCGCAGCAGGATTGGCAGGCAACCACACGAGCCGCGAATTTCGCCGCCTTGATGGATACTATGCGTAATTTTCCACCAGACGTTACGCTTGCCATGCTCGATCTTATTCTCGAAACGTCCGATTTGCCGAACGTTGAAGAAATGGTGGCTCGCGTACGCCAGATTAACGGACAGCGCGACCCTGACGCCGACCCTAACGACGTATCGCCGGAAGAACAGGCACGTCAGCAAGCGGCGGCAGAACAAGCGGCGCTTGAAAAAGAGCAGATTATGACCGCCCTTAGAAAAGTGGTTGCGGAAACGATGCTCAAAGAAGCTCAGGCCCAGTCGATCGCTACCAAGAACGTTGAGACGAAGGTGGACACGCAAGCGAAGGCACTGGCTGCTGCTACGACCGCAGTTCAGGCCCCGCAGACGCTCCCATTGGCCGACAACATTCTACACGAAAGCGGCTTTGTTTCACGAACAGAGACAGAGGATAGCGCGCGCGACGAGTTGCGCGCAGCGCAAACACAGGAAGCAGCCGCAGAACAGCAACAGCAGGCACAACAGGAGATTATGGGGCAACCAACATCGCCTGACGGTGCAACGTCGCCCGCTCCTGAACAAGCATCGCCGCTCCCACAAGGCATGGAGGCCACCCCTCAGCAATAGATTTAAGGGCCGATTGGCCCCCACCCACCCAATCGCTTCCGTGGAGAAATTTCAATGAGCGAACGACTGACAGAAGAAGAACTGGCACATATGACGCCAGCCGAGCGCGAAGGCTATGAACTCATGCTGGCAGAAGAAGCCGAGCAGGATGATGACGCCGACGACGAAAACAATGATACATTGGATGATGGCGATGATGACGCCGGCGCCCTTGACGACGATCAAGAGCTCGGTACCGATGGATCAGAAGCGGGGACTGATGCCGCCGCGCCTGATGAGCAGCTCCAAACGCAAACCGATGCGCCTGAACTCGCCGACGCAGCAGATCACGTCAAGTACCCTTATGAAGCACATAAGACAGTCAGTGACTTAAAGGAGAAAATCGAGGCTAACGAAGCTCAGCAGAATGCTTTGCTTGAGCAGTTCGATGACGGTGAACTTACTCGCGAAGAATACCAGGAGCAGCTGAAAGCGCTCAACGCCGAAAACCGACAGTTCGTAAAGGAACAGGCAAAGGCAGAAACCGCGATTGAAGAAGCTAACGCCCGATATTTTGAGGACGTCGGCACATTCTTGTCAGAGAACCCGATGTATAAAAAGGGCGGGCTTCTATACAACGCCCTGGACGAAAAGGTTAAGGAGCTGCAGGCTCAATCCGACGATCCGCGTTCTCCCGCGATCATTAGGGAGGCACATAAGCAGATTCAGGATGAGCTGGGGCTTAAATCCGATGCTCCACCTACGCCGAAGAATGAAACAAAGACGGCGCAGCAAGGCGGGAAACCAAAGCCCAAGCGCGAAATCCCTCCAAATCTCAACGGCATCCCATCATCTGATGTGAACGACGCGGCAGACGATAATGGACGTTTTGCTGTCCTTGCGCGTATGGCGAAATCTGACCCGCTTGAGCATGAAAAGGCGCTCGCAAAGATGAGCGACGCCGAGATGGATGAATATCTACGGTACGGTGGCTGATGCTGTCACTGTCAGTACGGATAGGTCAGGCCGTCCAGATCGGGGAGGCGGCTGTTGTAAAGGTCGAGGACAAGCAGGGCCGTGGCGTCAAGCTTGTGTTTGCGACGGATATTTCCCCGATACGCATCTTGGATGACGGTGTGATTCCGACGCGGTTCACGCGCGGGATTACAGGACGGCCGCGCCCGTATTGAGCCGAAATGTCGAATTTGCGATAAATCGCAAACTGACAAGAAAAGGGCCGCAGATTGCGGCCCTTTTCACATGTCATGCCATATCGGTTTGGGCAAAGTCGTCACCCTTATAGAGCAGCGGTAGCCTGTAGCATTGAGCAGCCGAATAGGCGAAGCAATCACCAAAATTCAGCGCCGCCGGATGGGCCGCCACTTTCCCGTACCGCGCCATGGCATCAAGCGCCCCGACGCCGACACGGGAATCTATCGCGATTTCTCGCGCGCCCAATGCCTGGATGAAACCGTCTACCAGATTGCGGGCTTCTGCGATCAGCTTTTCCCGATCCACCTTACCTTTCGTCGCAGTGATCCGCAGTCGCACCAAAGCCGACACGGATTCAAACCGAACGAGCGGCGATACATAAGTCGGAGTGGTGATATCCGATAGCCGCTTTACCAGTTCTTCAAAACCGGGTTCTTCATTCAGGATTGCGACAATGACCGAAGCATCTACGAAGCTCACTCGCCTTCCTCCCACAATTCGTCCATGAGCTTCTTCATATCAACGTCGTGGACTGGGGGCCCAAGCCGTTCCCGTGCACGCTCCTGCAATGCGGCGAGCTTGTCACGTAGTGGTGTTTGGTTTTCAACACGCTCCAGTTCGTGCATAATAGCCATACGGACCGCATCGGTCTTTGTGCGGGCACCGATGCGCAAGCGCAGTTGCTCTGCCATATGGTCCACTGTATCGTCCTTGATGAATAGGGGCATTGGGATTTCCTTTCTCGGAAATCCTTATATCCCAAATTGGATATCCCTTCAAGATTTATTGGATAGCCATAAACGCTCAAATGTAGTCAGAACGGGCCGGACGCTATCCCGACTGCACTTAGGATCAAGGGCGTAGTTAACGTCTCTTATCCAGACTGGCTCTAGCCATTGCCGTGTTCAGCAACCCGATGAACCTTGATCCCCATCATTTAGCGTGTCTGCTTTCCACGCCGCCGTTCTGATTCATGACTGCCCCACTCTTGTCGTTCGAGAGCGCTCTTGGGTGGGCGACGGCTCAACGGTCAATCCGTATCGGCTTTCGCGCAGGCAGTTCGAGAATAGAGCAAACTGGTATTTATGAGAATACCCTTTTTGCTCTATTGACAGCAGACAAATGTAGACAATTGCGTACATGCATTAAGGCTTCATCGCCTGAAAATCCCACGAAATCTCGTATTGCAAACGACATGCTTTCCGGGTAATCATTGCTCCAGTTTGCGCATGACGTGCTTCTGACCGATTAATCCGGAGAACACGTCATGAAAACCGTAATTCCGTTTGGCGATGCCCGCGCCGTTGCCCGTTGGTCGGGCGCACTTTTCACTGAAATCATCAAGCGTTCGTATTTTGAGCGCAAGTTCGTGTCCGAGAACGACAACGCTGTTATCCAGCGCTTGACCGATCTTGAGTCCGAAGCTGGTGATTTGATCCACTTCGACCTTTGCGCCCAGCTCAAGCAGAAGCCGACACCCGGCGATAACCGCATTGAGGGCAAGGAAGAAGGTCTGAAATTCTATTCGGACAAAATCCAGATCGATCAGCTGCGCCATGCAGTGTCGGCTGGTGGCAAAATGAGCCGCAAGCGTACCGCTCATGACCTCCGTAAGACGGCTAAAGAACGTCTTGCTGAATACTGGGCGAAGTACATGGACGAAGTGAATTTCGTCTATCTGTCCGGTGCACGCGGCATCAACGAAGACTTCACCGAAGAAACGACATATGCAGGCCATGCGCAGAACCCAGTTCAAGCGCCTGACAGTGGCCACCTTATCTACGCCGGTTCGGCTGAAAGTAAGGGTACGATCACGAACACCATGAAAATGGACCGTGATATCATCGAGCGCGCTGTTGTGCAGGCTCGCATGATGAAGTCGCAAAATCCTGAAAATGCCAACATGCAGCCCGTGCAGATTAACGGTGAAGCGCACTACGTTTGCGTTATGTCGCCGTATCAGGAATACGACCTCCGCACATCGTCGACTGCTGGTTGGCTCGAAATCCAGAAGGCTGCAGCTGCCGCCGAAGGCCGCAACAACCCGATCTTCAAGGGCACCCTTGGCATGATCAACAACTGCGTGCTGCACAGCCATGAAAACGTCATCCGCTTTGATGACTACGGCGCAGGTGCAAACCTCCCAGCTGCTCGCGCTCTTTTCCTTGGCCGTCAGGCTGGTGTTGTCGCTTACGGCTCTACTGGTGGTCTGCGTTTCTCCTGGAAAGAAGAAACCAAGGATTACGGCAACGAACCAACCGTTGCTGCCGGCATCATCTTCGGTGTGAAGAAGACACGCTTCAACAATCGCGATTTCGGCGTGCAGGCGCTCGATACCTACGCGACCCGGCCAAAAGCCGCCTGATGAATTGAGCCGCCCATGACGGGCGGCACATTCACTTTCAGTAATCCACTTTGGAGCAAAGCCAATGGCACACCATAAGAATTCCGCAGCGAAAGGCCTCACACCCGTCCCGTATCCGAATACGGCGGGCGAAGCAGTTGTCCATCGCTATACGATCAACATTCCAGCAACCGCCGCTATCGGTGATGTCGCTGAAATTGCCTGCATCCCAGCAACCACCCGGCCTACAGATATCGTCGTCGATGTAACCGGCGCTATCAGTGCCGATATCGGCGTGCTGTCAGGCGACTGGGCATCGGAAGATACCGAGCGCACCGTTGGCGATGAATTTGCCACCGCTGCTGATCTAACCGCCGATGCTTTGTTCCGTCCCACGAAGCCAAGTGCCGTCCGTGTTCCGCAGAAGGATACGGCTCGCGGCATTGGCTTGAAGATCACGACTGCCCCAACAGCAGCAGTCACGGTCGGCATTACTCTAACCGTTGTCGCTTAATCCACGGGGCGAGAAGCGCCAAACGTCAGAGTGATAGCGACCACGGCGAACGAATAGCCGCCGTGGTCGCTTTTTCTTAATCAGTCCCGGAGAAATCACCATGCCTCGTATTCAGTGCCTGCTTGGTCCCGCGTCCGATGTTTTCATCGGCGGCACGGCCTACAACTTCGAGAATGACCGTTACGGTCGCGCAGTAGCCGATGTTCATGACGAACTGCATGTGCGTTGCCTTATCTCGATCGAGCATTACCGGCTTGTGCCTGACGATATGTTGTTAGGCGATCCCGCATCCAACACAGCCTTGTCCCCAGTGGGCGGCGGCGAGCCCGAAGACGATGACGACGAAGAAGGCAGACGCCCGAAGAAGGCAGACGCAGCGCCGAAACCTAACGACAAGTAAGGTTGGTTAATAAATGGTTAAGGCCAGTGAAATCATACGGAAAGCGCAAACGCTCCTCATTGACGAGGAAGCCGTGCGTTGGCCGCTGTCTGAACTGGTCGACTGGTTAAATGACGCAGTGAGCGCGGTGTTGATCGCCAAGCCGTCTGCGTCATCACAGACGCGCGTCGTCAGCCTTGTTGCTGGCACAAAACAGAGCCTTCCGACAGATGGCGACGCGCGACCAATCATGTTCTTGTCAGCGCGCCGAAACGTGAATGCAGACGGCTCACCGGGCAAAGTGGTTACGTCGATAGCTTTCAACCGCATGGATGCAGCCGATCCTGACTGGCACTCAGCACGCCGTAAGCGTGCAGAAGTGCAGCACTATCTGTTTGATGAGCACGTTCCCACAGAGTTTTATGTGTATCCATACAATGACGGCACTGGGAAGCTGGATATTGCGCTCGCTGTCGTGCCGCCACGGATCGTCGCTAGCGGAGCTGTTGAGGAACTGTCGTCGTACGATCAGGACGTGGGCCTGCCAGAGCCGTACGGAACTCCATTGATTGATTATGTCTGCTATCGCGCTCAGTCGAAAGACGCCACCGGCGGCGATGCTGGCAGAGCTGGTATGCACTATCAAGCCTTCGCACAGGCTCTTGGCATCAAGACGCAGGTGGAAGCTTCGAGCAGCCCTAACGCGAGAAGGGGATCGTAATGCGTATGATGTTGCTCGACGACTTAGTGGTAAGAGTGCGTGAGCGCGTGCCCACAGCACCTATCCCCCTTGCAGAGCGCCATATCATCGACAAGGCCGTCGTGCTTTGCGAGCGCATCCCGGTCTGGCGCGACAACGACGAAATCACTTTCGGCCCAAACCAGCCGGACGAGTATGTCTGCACGATCCAAGATGCAAACCTTGACCGCATAGAAACCGCTTATTTCGACGACATCGCACTTGAGCCTGTTACGCCTGGCTATCTTGATGACCGATATCCGGGTTGGGACTTGAATGCAGGCGAGGTTAACACCCCGCGCTACGTCACGCAGCTCGCCAACGATTCAGTGCGCATCTATCCAGTGCAGCCCGGAAAGCTCCGGCTCCGTATGGTTTTGAAGCCAGATGCAGAATCCACGTTGCTGCCAGACACCATCATTCGCCAATACGGACGTGAACTCGCAATAGGCGCGGCCGGCGAAATAATGTTGTTGCCTGACGTCGAATATCAGAACCCGCAGCTGGGCTCCGCGCTGTTGTCGCGTTTCACGTCTTGGCTCGACAAGGAAGCCGTGAAGGCCAGCAAAACGCAGTTGCGCGTACCGAAGCGCTCCACCCCAAGCTATCTGTGAGGAACCATGCCCGCGACCACATACGCCGGTAATAAGCTGATCGACCTTCTTGTGCGCGGTGTGGCGTTTCAAGCGCCAGAGCGCGTGTTTCTCGCTCTGCACACCGCCAACCCCGGATTAACCGGAGCGAACGAAATCACGCTCGCAGCATGGCCGGGTTATACCCGCCTCGACTTTGCACAGGGTGCGGCCATAGGCACCGGATTTGTGGCAGCAGCAGCCAAAGCAACCAGAAATGCCAAGCAGCTTTTGTTCCCGACACAGAACGGTGCGAACTCTGTCACCATTACTCATTGGTCAATTTGGGATGCAGCCGCAGGCGGCAATTGTCTTTGGGGCGGCGCGCTGACGTTCAACAAGACACTCAACCCGACTGACGAAGTTGTTGTGCATCCGAACGAACTCACGCTTGAGGTCGATTGATGAATAATGCCGGAACACTGGCAGGCACGTTTCTCAACGCTTTCGCTATCAACGAAGGCGCTATCGTGCACGTCCTTTCCGGCACAATCTCGATGCAGGCAGGAGGCTCACTCCAAGCCATTCGCAGATCCACGATAAACGATACGCTTGCTATGCGCATTGTTGGAACGGTCGATCCCCATCGTCGCCAAGCGCTCAAGGCAAGCGATACAGTTTCGCTTGTTCACGCGGTCAATATCAGTCAGCGTCATTCCACACGCGGGACCGCAATATTCCGTTTGCGTGGCGTAAACAACGCGACACGCCGGCGTTCGGCACCGGGCAATACAATCATCAAGCTGTCAGGTGTATCAGTCGCACATGCACGCCGTGTAGCTGTTGGGGCAAGCGTTCTTCGTATCGGTCACAAGCGCGCTTTCGCTACGCGCAGACAGATTGCTATCGGCTCAGATGCAATCCGCCTCCTGCATCTAGTTAACCTTCGCGCCTTTGCTCCGATCTATGGTCGTGACCGCATTGTGTTTAGTGAAAGCGCTGTTGCCGTAAGACGCGTTGGCCTGCCAGCAATCGGGCGTATTGCACTCAATGGCATAGCGACCACGACCACACGCCGAACCATTCGAACGTCAAGCACAATAGCTTTGTTGGCGACGATCAAAATGCCTCATTACCGGATGACGCCAGTCGAAGAAATCCGAGCAATGCGACTGTTGAATGAGCTACGCGAAATGTCCGTTATCCCGCAACCTTCGCCAATCATTGTTACACCAGATAATCGCGAGCTCGTCGTTCCTCAACGCGGACGCATGATTGGCACGCCTGATGTCGAGGATCCAGCATGAGCCTTGCAACCCTATCAAAATCGCCGGCTGATGTGCTCGATTATGACGTGTCGTTTGATGAGTGGCTAACGAACGATGATCGTATCACGGGCCTAGCATCAAATATCGAAGGCAGTACAGCCGTTGTCGATCGCTTTGATTATACCGATCGAACCGCGCGCATATGGATTTCAGGTGGCGCAACCGGCGACACAGCACAAGTCAATCTCACAGTCATCACGTTGCAGGGCCGCACGAAGGCTGCATGTTTCCGACTTCGCATTAAGGAGTGCCGATAATGGCGGTTGTTCTAAGCAATAACGCAACCTCATTGCTCGCCGGTGCCATCACCGCTGGCAGTACAACACTTTCAATTGAGAATGCGGACGCTAGCAAGTTTCCAAATCCGATTGTCGGCGACTGGTTTCCACTGACTATCGTCGATGCCTCGGGCAACATGGAAATTCTGAAAGCCACAAAGCGCGAAGGAGCGATCATTACCGTCTCACGTGCTCAGGAAGGGACCACTGCAAAGGCGTTTGCAGCTGGTGCACGCATTGATTTGCGCCTTACCGTAGCAGCATCGTTTGAGGTCACACCGTCCGCGATGGAAACGGCAGAGTGGAACCATGACGGACTCAGCAGTGAAGGTTCCCGGTTTTTCTGGTTCGATACGGTTGCGCGAAAGCTCAAGCGTTTCAGTTGGTCGGCTCTAGTATCTTTGCTCAATCAATCCCTCAGCTTCGTGAAGATAAACGGCGGTGGCAACATCACTGGTAGTCTTTCCACTACCGGTACAATCATGCTTCGGCGGAATGATTGGCAGGAAATTCTCTTTCAGAATGGTGACGGCTCCCAATGGGAGGTTTCAATCAAGAAGGAGGATAACAACAATCTCATTATTCAGCGAAGACAAGGAGGGTCCGTACGTTTGCAAGATAATGGTATTGTGTCATCGGGCCACGTTTTTACCGGCGGCGGCAACTCACGCTTAGAAACAAACGGAAACGTAGTAGGATCGATTTGGAATAATTGGGGCGCGAGTGATTCCTATTCGGCGA
Organism: Brucella sp. TWI432; assembly: GCF_039674445.1. Lineage (NCBI taxonomy): Bacteria > Pseudomonadati > Pseudomonadota > Alphaproteobacteria > Hyphomicrobiales > Brucellaceae > Brucella > Brucella sp. TWI432. The sequence goes on from NZ_JBDJNL010000020.1 coordinate 45,739, forward strand.
TCAGTGCGAGGATTGAGCAGAGAGCCCGCGAGTTTGCGGATGATCGCGCCAATGCTGTGCGTGGTGAAGTATGGTGGCGCTGTCGTGATTACATGCTTGGAGAGCATATACCTGTCGGCGGCTATGCTTTCTTACGTGCGGCCAATGGAGCGAAGGTGCCGACTGCTGGCACCATAGGTGGAAACTCCCTTGGCTGGTCGAACGTCAATCACGACTACATAGGTCCGATAAACTACGGCACATGGCAACTGTGTGGATGGATCAAAGGTTCGAATTTCGGCGAAGATCAAACTTCGCTCTGGAAAAGGATAGGCTGAGATGGATATTGTGGATGTAGTAGGGCTGAAATGGCTTAATGCCGAAAAGACCATTCTCGGCGGGACAGCTAAGAGCGCGATATTCGGTTCTGTCCAACTGTGTTTGCGGGACGGATACGACACAGAAGCCGGGCAGAAAATTTGGGATGAGGCCTTAGCTGGAAAATATGGTCCGATCTTCGATTATGTGGAACCGGAAATTCTCCCAGAACCTGTGCCGAACGAAATAAGCCGGCGTCAGTTTTTCCAGTTATTGGCAATCTTGGGGCTCATCACGAAGAATGAGGCTAAAGCTGCACTGCAAGGTGGCGCTATACCCGCTGCTTTGCAGGCCCTGATCAGCCAACTACCTGATGATGAACAATTCGATGCAGAGATGCTAATTATCGGCGCTGCAACTTTCGCAAGGCTACATCAGCTCTGTGATAAGATACGCATATTGTTTGAATGGACCGAAGAACAACGCGATAATTTTTGGCACGCAGCATCCAAGCTATAAAGAAGGCCCCATGGGGCCTTTCTTATTTCAGCATTATTCGCAACAACGCCTCAGCAATTGAATGCCTGTATCGGATATACAGCCGTGGGATTCCGTATAGGTCATCATCGGGCTTGGAGCTCCTGCTAACAGTTGTCACAGCACTTTGATAACCAGCATCGCGCACCATTTCACGATGGATGGGGTTGTTGCCACCATATGGATAACAAAAATTCGTTACGGGTTCTCCAAGCATGTCCTCTAATTTAAGCTTGGATTCCGAGATCTGCCGCCGCGCTTCGTGATTATCCGTTTCAGGCAAAAGAACATGGTCAAGCGTATGAGCCCCGACTTCATGGCCTAACGCGTTCCAGTCCCGCAGTTGCGACACATTCATGCAAGGCGTGTCCGGTATCATTTCCTTGCGATCCCAAGTATTGCTGCCACCTATCTGGTTGGCAACAAAATAGTTGGTGGACGTGAACCCGCAATCGGCCAGAATGGGTGCAGCATTTTCAAGCGTATTCAAAAAGCCGTCATCAAATGTGATCACCACGACCTTGCCTTGCTTTTCCCCCCGCAAATACGGCCAAGCGTCACGAACGGATAACCCCTTATAACCTAGATATTTGAGACATAGCATTTGCCTACGAAAGCTATCGGGATGAACAAATAGACCTTGGTAGGGGACCTTTCTTTGAGGTAAAGCTGCTATTTGGTGGTAGAGAAGCACAGGGACAGCCATAAAACCTCAATTGCATAAAAATTTGATAAATGACAATGAACGTTGAAGGTATAACAGGTTAAAATATTATGAAGTGCTATATTGTCAATCTTGATCGCGCGCCTGAACGTATGGAGCGCATGGCGAGAATTTTAGAACAACAATCAATTGATTTTGAACGGCTTGCAGCGATTGACGGCCATTTATTTACCGATGACGAGATTGAAAAGTATCGAGCGCAACGTCAGCAAGGCAAGCCCATGACGGTGGGAGAGATTGCTTGTGCAGAGTCGCACCTGGCTATTTTTAGAAAAATTGTCGAAAGCGCGGACGAATATGCAGTCGTGATGGAAGATGACCTGCATTTATCCAGCGATGCGGGCTTTTTCATAAATTCAACGGCATGGATTCCAACCGGTGTAGATATTATTAAGCTGGAAACAGTGAAAGAGCCTACAATCATCACGACCAAGGCGTTTTATCTAGACAATGATCGGAAACTGGCCCAACTCGCCTTCAAGCACTGGGGCTCAGGCGCTTACGTGATTAGCAAAGCCGCCGCACGTAAGGCGCTACAAAACTACGTGGCCGGTTTGACACCTATCGATGATTATCTGTTTGACCCCACTGTCAATGATTTCTTACTTTGGCAGATACAGCCAGCAATCGCTATACAGGACATAATTCTGATTAATGGAGCTACCCCACAAACTGAGTATTTAGCGAGTGGCATCGAAGATGGACGAAAAGTAGCTTCGATTGCGAAAAGCAAGAAGGTGGGAGCTATGGCGCGAATTAAACGAGAAGCGTTGCGCGCTGTTCGGAAAACCCGACGCAGACTCGCCACCTTATGGGGCATTAAAGTGTCTCGGAGTATTGAGCGTGCTGTTATCAGCTATCGGGCAGAGTGAAAAATCAACGTCTGACAGTCAGCTTGCAGCACCAAAATTGATAATGGTATAGTGATGCACAGGCGCATGACGTGCCTCTTCTGAGAGGATAGTCATGCCCACAATCAAACTAGGTGCATTCACTGGCGAACAGCCTCGTTTAATTTCCCGGCTCTTGCCTGCAACCGGCGCACAGTTTTCGGTGAATACACGGCTCGATGACGGCGGGCTCACTCCGTTCAACAGCGCGGTTCAAGTTTCTGAAATTGCTTCCGCTGCGTCCAAGACAATCCATAAATTCCGAAATCAATGGCTTTCTTGGCCCGGTACTGTCCACGCTGCTCAAGGTCCGGTCGCGGACGAACGGCTATATTACACCGGCGATGGCAAGCCGAAACTCCGCATTGCGAATACCGTTTATGATTTGGCCGTTGCGCGCCCTACCGCCGCTGTTACAGCCACATTAGGCGGGACTGGCACGGGTGATGTGCAGACGCGCATTTACACCTATACATATGTGACCGACATGGGCGAGGAATCCGAACCTGCGCCAGCTTCCGCCGCGATCGACTGGAAGCCGGGACAGTCTGTCACGCTTTCAGGCTTTCAAGCGCCACCTGCAGGCCGGGCGATTACAAAGCAGCGCATTTACCGTTCCCAGACTGGCAGCACCGGTACGTATTTCTATTTTATCGCGGAGCGCGCGGCCTCCGGCAATAATTTCGTCGATAATATAGCCGTCGATGCATTTCAGGAAATGTTGCCTTCTGTTGCTTGGAACGCGCCACCGGATACGTTGCGTGGACTCATAGCAATGCCGAATGGAATGATGGCAGCGTTCGACGGTAAGAAGCTGTATTTTTGTGAGCCGTTTCGCCCGCACGCTTGGCCGGAAAAATACGTACTGACCACCGATAGCGATATTATGGGGTTGGGCGCAGTTGGCACTTCGCTGATCATCATGACCAAGGCCCAGCCATATCTTGCGTCCGGATCGTCACCGGAAACAATGCAGATGGTGAAGCTCGAAAGCAATCTGCCCTGCATTAATGCGCGTGGTATTGTCGATCTTGGCTTTGCAATTGCCTATCCGTCCAATGAAGGACTGGCGGCAGTTACGGCCAGTGGGGAGGCGCGTCTGGTTTCAGGCGATATTATGAGCCGCGATGACTGGCTTGCGATCGACCCCGCGACAATTATTGGCGGGCAGCTTTCCGGTCGCTACGTGGCATTTTACGATACAGCAGACGCGAACGGGACACAGATGCGCGGCGCGTTGTTTCTCGATCTTGGCACCACGCCATATTTGATCCGGACCAATACCGCAGTTTCAGCGGCATATTTCGAAATAGAAACCAGTGCGCTTTATTTTCTCGCCAAGGGTGAGAACGATATTTATCGAATGGATGCGCCGACAGGTGACAAGGAATCCTATTACTGGAAATCCAAAGACTTCCATACGATGATGCCCTTGAGCTACGCCGCCATTCAGGTTGATACGATCGATTTTGTGTCACCGCTGGAATACAAGAATTATGAGGCGACCAGGGCGCAAGTCATAGCCAGAAATCAGCAGCTTATTCAGTCCAAGATTAGCCTGGGCGATTTGAACGCTGCACCGCTCAATCATGTTCCAAGCGCCGGTGACAATCTTCTACGCCTGCCAACGCCACCCGGTAATGTCCGTGTGGGTGTTTATGCCGATGACAAGCTGGTGGCCACAATCACGCGAACTGGATCGGCTCAACGGCTTCCCGCGGTAAAGGCCACGAAATGGGAACTTGATGTGAGCGCCAACGTCAGCGTTTCGCAGATTGTCATGTCAACGACAATGGATGAATTGAGGGAGAACGTATGACCGTGCTAAGCCAATTGCAGATAGAAAAACTTGAAGTTCTCGCGGGAAGTCGCTCGCCTGCAGAGAAAATTAAAGCTGCCATTCGCATTGAGGACTTGCAGCAGCTCGCGGATTATTCTTACAAGCTGAAATCCTCTCAGGTTAATGCCGCTCCTACGATGGCGCAGCACAACGCCCTCGCTGATGATGTGCGGCAGATTCACCAGATATTGCAGACTCTTTCCGGTGTGCTGAAACAGCGGCTTGGGCGGGCATGACACCAGCAATACTACGACTGATGTTGCGCCCAACTTTGTCAAAGGTGAAGCTGGGCCCCGAAGATGTAATCTCGATCGACTTTGCAAACAGACCGCGAGAATGGACAATTACACGCCGTTTGATCGCTGTGTGGACGCATATTCCCAATGAGGTTGCAGGCGGCAGTAAGAATGCAGGCCTGCGCTATGCAATTGCCAAAGCGCTTGGCATGATCAGCGGAGCAGCGGATTACGTGTTCTTGTGGGATGGTGGCAGCGCTGCGATTGAGATGAAAGCGCCGAAAGGCACACAAAGCGGCAATCAATCGGATTTTCAAAAGTGGTGCGAATTAATGGACGTGCCATATTATGTGACGCGATCCGCCGATGAAGCCGAAGAAAAATTGCGAACGCTTGGAATACTCAAATGAGCCTTGAATTTGATCATTCGCGCCGTCCAAAATATCGCAACTGGGCTGCAGAGAAAATTGGTATAAGCAATTTCCGTCCGGATGCAGTGACAATCACTGCTATTAAAAACGGTGAAATCACAGCCGTGACAGTTTTTGACACCTTTTCAGACAACGATTGCCAGATACATGTAGCGTCAGACGGTTCGCGCAATTGGCTGTCACGCCAATATTTGCACATGGTTTTTGCCTATCCATTCCAGCAGCTACGCTTTCGACGCTTGACGTCTTTGATTTCCGTAAACAATCATGCTTCACTTGCTTTCTGCAAGCAAACGGGCTTTGCACGTGAAGGACTCTTGCGCAAAGCCGCAGAGAGTGGTGAAGACTTGGTATTATTCGGGATGCTGCGGGAGGAATGTCGCTGGCTACCGCTATTTTAGGGGCAGGTGAATGGACGCGAATATCTGGCAAAGCGATATAGCAGAGTGGGCGGCTATGCCGTCAATCTGGGGCATCCTTGCTGTCGGGATAATTGCGTTCCTCGTTTTCAGAAGTGAGCGGGCTAGTGATTGGTTCTTTGTAATCATCGGCCATTCGTTGATCGGCGCATATTTTGCTATCCCCGCTTTGCTCATCACTATGATGATGAAATTTGATACTGCCACTATTGGCGCTCTCACATTACTCGCGGGTGCGGCGGGTACAGTTTGGTCCTATCGCAGATCGGACTGATCTAGCTATTTATCGTTACGTCGATTATAACGAACGGACTAGGCGCATGATGTGCTGACACCTGATTAATTCGAGGTTTCACATCATGGGTAAAGGTTCTTCCTCCGCTCCCGATCCAGATCCAAATATCGGTCGAGCCGCGCTTAAACAGGCAGAAACCGGCGAACAGTGGCTTGGCTTTGCTAAGGAATCCTTCGTTGTTTCGCAGGAACGACAAAAAGACCTCGACGCTATTACAAAGCGTGTGACCGAGCAGCAGCTTGGTATTGCGGATCAGCAGGCGGCATGGGCGAAATCCGATCGAGAACGGTATGAGAATAAGTTCAAGCCGATCGAAGACGAATTCATCGCAGAGGCGACGAATTACGCCACAGAGGAAAAGCAGGCCGAGGCAGCGGCAAGAGCATCGTCTGACGTACGCGCTGCGCAAGCATCTGCGCAGGAACAGGACTTGCGTCAGTCTGCTTCACTTGGCATCAATCCGGGTTCTGGACGTTACGCAGGCATAGACCGTGCAACCGATATGACCTACGCCCTCGCGGACGCCGGCGGGAAGAACAACGCTCGCCAGTTGGTACGTGATAAAGGTCTTGCCCTCAAAGCAGACGTGACAAATCTTGGTCGCGGACTTCCGGCTCAATCCGCCCAGGCGCAGTCTTTGGGGCTTGGAGCGAGCGGCAGCGCAGTAGGATTAAATCAAGGTGCCAACGCGCAATCGATGCAAGCTGCAGGTATCGTCAATTCTGGTTATGCCGGCGCAATGAATGGTTATGCAGGAATGGGCCAGACGCTCAATCAGCAGTACGCCACGCAGATGGCGGGCTGGGAAGCGCAGCAGAAAGCCAATTCAAGTCTATTCGGCGGTATCGGTGAAGCACTTGGTGGGCTTGCAGGCTTTGCTCTGTCTTCTGACGAAAATGTCAAAGAGAATAAAAAACCTGTCAAAGATGGCGAAGCTCTTAAAGCGATCGAAAGCATGCCAGTCGAGGAATGGGACTATAAGGCTGGGGTCGAGGACGAAGGACGTCACATCGGCACGTATGCACAGGACTTCCAGAAGGCTACCGGCAAGGGTGACGGCAAGACAATTCCTGTCATTGATGCGATCGGTATAACGATGAAGGCAGTGCAAGACGTATCGAAGAAAGTCGATGGTCTGGCGAAGCAGATCGGTATTGGCGATGGGAAGAAGCCGAAAGCGAACGCTCCCAAAACCCGCCCTCGTAACATGGAACTTGGCCTAGGAGTTGCAGCATGAGTTTCGGTGCAGGACTAGCGGGATTTGTTCGCGGGCTCGATACAGGCATGTCGATCCGCGAGAAATACGAGGCGAATAAAGAACGCAAGGCGTTCAAGGCCCAGCGTGATCAGATCAATACTGACACCAAGTCCGCCTTTGCAGAGGCGAAGGCGGCTGGCGCTGTGCAAGATGGCGACTTCATGACCTTTTATCAAAAGTACGCCTTACCAAAACAGCAGGCACTTTTGGTTGAGCAGGGCGACTATGGCGGCGCTAAAGCGTTGGGCGAATGGTCGAAGTCAGACGACGCACAGAATGGCGCAAAGCTTTTCGGTTCTGCAATGGTAAAGGTTCAGTCAGGCGATTATGACGGTGCCATTCAGGATGCTATCGCCGCCGGACAGTTGAAAGGCTACGTAAATACCGATCATAAGCTGACAGGCAGCACACCTATTCAGCAGAACGGGAAAACCATCGGATACCAGTTCCAGCTTTCAGACGGCGACGGAAAGGCCTACACTCGTAATATTCGCCTGCAGGATATTCCGAATACAATTGCCACTTACGTTAATCCGGAAGCTGCTTGGCAGACGCAAGTCGGCGCGGACGCAGCTCAGAAGAAACGAACACAAGAGCTCGACGATTATCGGACGAAAAAGAAAATCGACAAAGAATTCTCGACTGACAAGACCGAAGATGCTCAGGCTAAGCGTTACAAGGACGCGCAGGAGGCGCGCGCCAAAACCGACTATGACTGGGGCGATCGGTCCGCAGCAGAACAAGACAAACTGATCCGCGAAGATTTGGCGAAGCAGGATAAATTTGGCGCAGAGAAAGCGGCCGTTAAATCCGGTAATTCCGCCAGCGCCGCGCCGGGCTTAGATCCTGCTCCCCAAAAGCAGCGTATGATTGTCGACACGGAAACAGGGAAGCCCGTTCCTATCACCGCTCCAGACCAGACCAAGGCGCTTGGCATTTCCGCTCCTACGCAGAGCGCACCGGCTGCATCACCAGCTCCGGCTCGAAAGTCTGCGCCGACCATGGAAAGCACGATAGCCGATGCGACTGATCAGCTATCACAGGGCGCAAACCCTGAAATGGTGAAACAGCAGCTTCTCAACGCTGGCATTCCGGAAACCAATTGGCCGGATCAGCTGACGAATGCGAAGAAGACAGCGGCCAATGGTGCTGTGGGGATCAGCTTCTAAACCCTCTCGCGTACGCGCGCGAAGCTGTATATAGTCGCCGCGTTCCAATGCGCATGACGTGCTAACCGAGCAGGGTACGTCATGGCTATTACACTGGATTCAAACGCTGATCTTGATGCTTTCTTTGGCTTGGAAAAAGCCGGAAGCAATTCTCCCGCCACAGCCAATCGGGAGACTGACGACAAACGTCCAATCCAGTCTGCATCTACAGAATCCTCACGTGTGCCGCGGCTCGAACCGATCGGCATAAACTTTGATGCGCCAAAGGCTTCAAATCAGCCCGCCAGCGCACCCGAAGCTTCCAAAGTCGCACAGCCCCAAGAAACACCGCCGGCCCCGCAGGCGACCCAGCCAGCGGAAATATCGGGTGTTTCCGCGCGTGATTGGAATGACGCCGTTAATACGATTATCGCAGAAGCCGGCGGCGACGGCCCTGTCGGTATGCTGGGCGTTGCGAGCACAATTCGCAACCGTGCAAATATTCGAGGCAAGACAATTGGCGATATCGTCCGCGCCCCAAGCCAGTTTGAAGGCTTTTATGCGCCCGGCCCTAAAGCAGTGGAAGCGCAGAACAATCCGCAGGTGCGCGCAGAAGCCGAGCAGATCCTTCGTGGCGTTCTAACCGGCGAATTAAGCGATCCGACAAATGGTGCTGATCACTTTCACGCCGACGGCATTAATCCAAAGTGGGCCAGCTCCATGCCGGAAACGGCGAGAATTGGTGGCCATGTTTTCTACAACTCCAAGCAGGAAGGTGCACCGCGCCAAGTCGCATCGATGGACCCCGCTATCGGGCTTGATGAGCCGCGCGGCAATGGTCGCGGGCTTGCGAACCTTGTTCCAGAGCAAAAGGAACCGGAAAACACCAAAACCGGCAGTCTGGCTTTCGTTAACCCCGGTCAGGAAAAGATCAATCCAGCATTCGCCTCCGTTCTGCAGGATGTTTCCGCTGACATTGGAAAAGGGCTTGTGATCACGTCCGGGTACCGATCGCCGTCACATCGCGTGGAAGCAGCGAAGAAGAAGCCCGGCCAGCATTCACATGGTACCGCTGTTGATATCAGCTTGAAGGGCATGAACGGCCAGCAGCGCTTCGATCTTGTGCAGTCGTTGAAAGCGCGAGGCGTACGCCGGTTTGGTACCTATTCCAACACGCCAGACATTATTCACGTCGATATGCTTCCTATGGAGGGATCGAAGGATGGTTTCTGGTACATGCACAATCGTTCCGCCGGTAACATGGGCGGTGCGCCTGATTGGTTGAAGGCAGCGCGCGCCACGCGCGTAAAGCGTTACGACGTTCCGCAGGGCAAAGCGATCGAAGCGGGGGCAGATTTCCGATTTGATGGCGATCCAGAGCCAGTTGTGCAGGAAACGCCAGCATCTCCAAAAGTTGAAACCACTGAACAGCCTACCGAAGCTGATCCGATCGACACACGTCTCGAAGAACTCAATAAGTCAGAGCCCGGCAAGTACCAGGCAATGACTGAAGACGAATATGCCAAGTGGCGTGAGGAGTGGGAAGCCAATCAGCCCGGCATTCTACAAGACGTCGCGCGTATGGTCGCCGCTGGGGCTGTCACCGGTACAGCATCCATAATTAAAGGTATCGGTCGCCTTGATGCAGCTTTCAATGCGAACGTCCTCAACCCTCTTTTCGGCACAGAATTTAGCGAAAGCAACGAATACGACGTGCCAGCCGGTTGGGTTGAGAAGTACGGCGAGGGCATTAAAAAGGGCGTTTCGCAGGCGACCAAAGACGCTATCGAAACCAGTACGCCCGATGGCGATCTACTCGACCCGTCAACTTGGACGCTCGGTACTAACCCATCTGCACGGGGCCTTGTTGCACTAGGGGCTGACGTTTTCGGCTCAATGGTTCCAGTTGTCGCAGCAGCTGTAGCGACCGGCGGCACGGGCGGATTTATTGCAGGCGGTGCACAGGGCGCTGGCGGTGCGGAAGATCGGGCCAAGCAGATCATTGATGAGCTCGCAGCGGAGCCTGGCGCGCTCGAAACTCAGTCTGCCTATTTCCGTGAGCAGATTGCATCCGGAAAATCCCGTGAGGAAGCAATCAAAGCCACTAAGGACGCGGCAGCAAACATTGCGTCTGTATATGCAGCACCAATTGCGGGTGTTGGTGGCGTACTCACCGGCAAAATTGTTCATCCAGCCACCAATATTCTCGCAAGCAAAGCACTGCCCGCTCGCATTGCAGGACGCACAGTCGCCGGCGCGTTGGAAGAAGGTTCGCAGGAAGCGCTTGAAACCGTAGGCGCAAACGCTGGCGTCAATCAGGCGATCGGTACTGACCTCAACGTCACCGACGGTACATTCGGCGACTTTGTTCTCGGTGCCATGGCGGGCGGCGCTACCGGTGCTGCAGGTGGCGTCACCAGCCGCAGATCAGCACCCCAGAGCGAAGCCGCCACTGAAACTCCAGCGGCGGCTCCAGCTTCCGACCCAGTACAGCCAACGGCTCCAGAACCACAGGACACACCACAGCGCAAAGGCCCGCTTTCGCGCGCGTACGAGGAATCCGCGTCACGTACTGATCTCGAGTATGTCGTCAACGATCCAGATATCGATGGTAGCGGGCCCGGCGAAATTCACGGTCAGACTGTTCAAATATCGGCCAATCAGGATCGGGTACCGTCAGGGATGCGCCGCGTCATTGATCAGAGCGGCGTAGAACGCGTCATTGGCGATCGGGTACTGATGCCTTTGACACAAGCGCAGGAAGCCGGACTCCGTCCAGCCGATCGCACTACTGCTACAAGCGTCCAGTCAGGCAAAAGCGCTCCAACCGTCGGTTCAACAGTTAATGTTACTCTGCCAGACGGCAGCTCCATTCGCGGCACAGTTGATAGTTACTCCGATGGTGAAGCGGTTATCACTGATGAAGTCGGCGAAGTGTTTCAGGTTCCGGTTTCGTCTATCGCAGCTCCAGAAGCTGCAGCATCTGTGGAACCGGGCCAGCTCCCGACAGACGCTCTCCCAGAGCGCGATGCAGAAGCCCAGGACGAGTTGCCAGCGCAACCGCCTATGGCATCGGAAACAACGGTCGAAGAAGGTGTTGCACCCGTTGATCGGCAGAAGAATATTGTTTCCGCTGAAAACGCGCCGAAGGTTGGGCAGAGCGTTATTGTAAATGCGCCGGGCTTAAAGCGCGTTACCGGCAAGATCGAGCAGTACGTCTACGAGGACGAAGAATACCAGGCTATCGTTCGCGAGAGCGGCGGCATGACAATTCAGGTTCCGATCGAGCATCTGTTTGTCGACTCCACAACCAATAAGCAGGCTGACGCAGAGGAACTGCGCCGGAATCCTCCCGTTGATCGTCCTGACATTGATCCCAACGAACCGCGTGTCCGCAAATTTGGAGACAAGGCGGTCCGTCTGCCGGATGATCAGTCACAGCGTATATTCGATCTTGGACAAAACCGGGCGATGGCCAAGCGACTGCTGGGCACGTCTGAACTTGATAAGGATCGAGCAGCTGTGCCGGCACAAAAAGCGCTGGCTGATGAACTTGGTGTTTCTTTTGAAGACGCCGGCAAGCTGGCTGATGATTATCGGTACCGCGTCGAAAAAGCCGGTAAGCAGGCACGATCGAAGCTACCTGTCGAAATGCACCCAGTTAATCCCGTCATGCTCGATCGGATGCGCAAGCGGGTGGAAAGTCAGACAACAGCCGAGCCGGAGCCCGCAGTCACAGAAGTTTCAGTTGAAGCTGCTGAACCGGTATCGAAAGTCGAAACGCCACGGGTAACGGGCACCGACACAGAGACATGGTACAATTCCATGTCAGAAACCGATCGTGCCGCCACGCTTGCCAAATCGGGCATTAAGCGCTCGCCGAAAGCACCATTCGATAAGCTGTCGCCGAAAATCCAGCAGACGTTGAATAAGCAGCGTCAGGTTGAGAGCGAAGCACAGCAAGCCCCGATCGACATTGCGGCCGTACAAGCAGCGACGCATCCGGACAACGACATTGCGGAACCGACGCTCGCGCAGAAAGAAGCCGGAAATTATGCTAAGGGGCATGTGCGTTTAGGTGGCATGGATTTGTCGATCGAGAATCCAGCGGGCTCCGAACGCAAAGGCGTAGATGCCAGCGGCAAAGAGTGGTCCACAACGATGCAGAGCCACTACGGCTACATCAAAGGCACCATTGGCCGCGACAAAGACCACATCGACGTTTTTGTTAAGCCGGGCACTGCTGACGTTCCCGACACAACGCCGGTTTTCGTGGTTGACCAGAAAAACCCAGACAATGGCCGATTTGACGAACATAAGGTCATGATCGGTTATGATAGCCAGCAGGAAGCCGAAGCGGCATATTTGGCGAATTATACGCCTGGTTGGAAAGGCATGGGCGACGTTACAGAAATAAGCCTGGCTAACTTCCGGAAATGGACCAAAGATGGCGACACCACAAAAGCTTTCGCGCCGAAGTGGTTTGGCACGCGAGAAAAGGCAGATGCCTACGTCGCGAAGAACAACCTTTCAGATACGCACTCTGTCGTAGAAAACGGCAAGCGCTTTGAAGTCCGTCCGGCTTCCGACAATGCTGCACAAACTGCAAAACCGGCGAATAATATTCAAAATCGTTCCAACAACGATTTGGAACGCGTGAAAAACGATTACCGCCGCCGAGTTGCCGAGGCTCCTTTCGCTGACGTCTGGGGATCAGATCGCGAGCCCGTTTATGACGCGCTGTCACAGCTGGCGGAAAAATCGCCGCTCAAAGACACCGATATCGTCACAGCGGTTCGCAATAACGCAAGTGATGCAGACCTCTTAAACGCAGCAGCCCGGACATTCGGCGTTGGTGGCGCTGGCGGCAATAAATACATGGTCGAAACCCGCGAAGGGCCGACCGTCACCGTGACGCTGGAAAAAGACAGCGGGCCCGAAAAGATTGTCCTAAAGGGCAAAAGGCTCGCGGATACACTGCGCCGTGAATTTACAGAAACGGTCGCGGAAATGCGTGAAGCGCACAGCGATGCAGAAGCAAAGCGCGCACCTGTCGAAAAATCGACCGGCCCAAGAAACGCCGAAAAACTCGACACCTTAATCGACACTGGTCAGCTGACTGCTGCATCCGATTGGGGTGCTTCCAATAAATTAGTTTCACGCGATC
>NZ_JBDJNL010000021.1:0-58670 GCF_039674445.1 Brucella sp. TWI432
CACTATCGCGGCATTGCAACACGTTACGACAAAAACCCGGCCAATTTCCTGGCTGCTGTCAAACTCATCGCTGTCCGCATCTGGTGCATCAGTTTATGAGTCTACGCCGTAATCCTGCGGCGAGTGACAAAGCAATGGCGCTTGCGCCTGCGAGGAAAATTCGTCTTGTTATCACGTTGAATACCCAGTGTTGGAAGAATTGCGGAGGACGTTACGCGGCGATGGCCGGACGGGCATCGGCGAGCAGTTCGATTGTTTTGAACCGGTGACGACCTTCAGAAACGGGACAGTCGATGATAAATTCAGCAATACCCAATGCTTGATGCAGACGTTTAAGCTCTGCGTGAACGTGAAGAGCCGTGCCACGGACGAGATGGGGCGCGCGTTCTTCAATCGTGTATTGCGTGGCGCCCGCCTGCCTTAAATATTCAAGCGCCTGCTCACAGCTGCCGACATTGACCGGCTGTGAACCTTCGGCGGCGACACGGAAGCGGCGCGTGTCAACGGCTAGCTCCTCTGCTTCCGCTTCACTTTCGGCAACGATCACACTGATAGCCAAAACGGCAGGGCGCTTTGCAATTGCTTGATAAGCATCAAGTGCGTCTTTGATCGCTGCCGGATCGCCCTGAATGTGGCCGGCATAAACGAAATCCCAATTAAGCCGCGCGGCAAGCCGCGCACTTTCCACGCTCGCGCCGAGCAGGAAAGGGACCGGCTTCTGAGGTGGAACCGGATAGGCGGCGAGATGATTTTCGTCATCAGCGTTTTTGACGCAATGGCGAAGATATGCGTCAAGCTCAGTCAGTTGTTGTGTGAAGGACGGCTTGCGTTCAGGGTCATAAGCGCCCTGCAACGCGCGTGTTGAGAGTGGCAAGCCGTCTGGCGCTTTGCCGACACCCAAATCAACACGTCCTGGAGCAAGAGAGGCGAGGAGATTGAAGTTTTCGGCTACTTTATAAGCACTATAGTGCTGCAACATGACGCCGCCGGAACCAATTCGGATATGCTGGGTATGAGCAAGCAAAAAGCTGATCAGCACTTCCGGCGAAGAACTGGCAAGTGCTGGCGAATTGTGATGCTCCGCGACCCAAAAGCGACGAAATCCTGCCGCTTCTGCTTTCTTTGCAAGCTTTATCGTACGGCTAATCGCCGTTCTGGCTTCTTCGCCATCATGAAGAGGGCTTTTGTCAAGAAAGCTAAGCGCATAAGGCATTTTATCCTCGTTGGTAATTTTAATGAAGATATAGCCTATATTTTCTTGGTATTTTTAATATAGCAATGTTCTTCTAATATTTATTTCATCATTAAACGTTCATGCCATGCAAATCATAAAATAACGATGCATTTTACGGAAAATATGCTTTTTCATTTTTGGTGTTTTATTTCTTATAAACACATATGAAGAAGTATTTATTTCTTACGAGGGTTATTATGATAGATGTTATTACCCAATCATCGCTTTTCGATCCTGCTGCGCAGCCGCTCATTGATGGTCTCGTTCATGAGTATGAGAGCCGTTATGCAAATCTCGATCGTCCCGGCGGCGCGCGAACAGAAATCCTGCGCTATCCGGTCGAGGTATTCTCGCCGCCGTTGGGTGGCTTTTTGCTCTTGCAGCGAGATGGTGAAACCATCGCTGGTGGTGCTTTTATGAGCCATGACGATGAGACCGTGGAGCTAAAGCGCATCTGGACTACATCACACCTGCGCAGGCAGGGGCTGGCACGCCGCATCGTTCTGGCACTTGAAGAGGCTGCCGGAAAATTAGGTTACACCCGCGCCTATCTTTCGACTGGTTTTCGGCAACCGGAAGCCAACGCTCTTTATATTTCTCTCGGCTATCGCCCGCTTTTTGATCCTTCAGTTGATCCCCGGCATTACCGCTCGCTGCCTTTTGAAAAACACATCGGTGCCAAGCTGGGCCAAGGAACATCGACACCGATATACGCGCCATCCTCATCTTTCGAGGAGGCAACATTGCGTGTGCAGGAGCGCAAAGCCGCGCAGGAAGCAAAAATTCTGGCGAGGCTTCAAAGCTATCGCGAAACCGCTACTTAAAAAGGAAACAGAACTATGCCTCTTTCACATATCGAACATTTTGCCTTTCTCATTCCCGGCAGTCATCACGAAGACAATCCCGCGCAAGGACTTGAAGATACGCTTCAGCTTTTCGAGCATGGCGAGCGACTTGGCTATGACAGCGGCTGGGTGCGCCAGCGCCATCTGGAGCGCGGCATATCTTCTGCGGCTACCTTTCTAGCCGCAACAACACAGCGCACGAAGCGCATCGGTCTCGGTACGGCGGTCATTCAGCTTGGCTATGAAAATCCGTTTCGTCTGGCAGAGGATCTGGCGACCGTGGACTTGCTGTCACACGGCAGGCTGAATGTTGGTGTTTCGGTCGGTGCACCCCCCTTTGCACATTTGATTGAGGATTTTGTTGATGCGGTTCCAATCGCGGATTACAGCCACTCCCGCGCAGAAAAATTTGCGCGCGCTCTGCGCTCCGAGCCGCTTTCCGAACAGACGGAAGCAGGCAATGCCGCAGGCGCCCAAATTCCGCGTTTGAGACCTTTCGCTGAAGGTCTGACTGATCGTTTGTGGTATGGGGGTGGTTCGCAAAATTCTGCACGATGGGCCGGACAAGCAGGCTTTAATCTGCTGACCGGCAATATCATCACGGGTGAAAACACGGATGATTTTTTAACCGCACAACAAGCATTGATTAAACGCTTCCGCCAGGAATGGCGGCATGAACGTGCACCGCGTGTTGCTCTTGGCCGCGTGATCCTGCCCACCGACAGTGCAAATCCGGATACGCGCCGCCGTTATAAAGAGTTTGTCGCCGAGCGCGATCGGCGGACGGGTTTTGCCCATGGCTCGCGCCGTACACTTTTCTTGCCGGATATTGTCGGTACGACAGAGGAAATTCTGGAAACGCTTCGCAAAGATCCGGTATTGCCGCTTGTTTCCGAATTTCGCCTGGAACTGCCTTACGAATTTTACGCCGAGGATTATGCGCAAATTTTGCGCGATTTCGCGCAGCTTATTCCGGCTTCTGATGCCGCGCGCTCAAAACTCAGCGCTTCTCGTGCTGGTTAACGATCCAACCCATTCATTGATGATCGGAATAAAACCATGACGCAATCCAATGCTCTGCTCTTTGGCGTGGGTATGAATGTTGCCACCGCCTCCCAAAATGCCGATAAGCCAGCAAGACAATTCTGGGCAGACCTCACAACGCCGTTTGATGATGCATTTGCATTTCTGACCCTTGAAGATGGCTTTGCCAACAAGAACGGCGATGGGCTGGATGCCATATTGCTGGCAAACTGGCTGGCTCCGCGTTTGACTCACATGGGAATATTTGCTGGCGCTCCTTTGAATTTTCTGGAGCCGTTTCTCGTTTCAGCTTATTCACTGGTCCAATGTAAGGCGATGTCTCATTAAGGTTAGCGGCGTCACGGCAACAGCTTGATACGGGGCGAGCGACAGAGATGCTTGATCTTGCCGCTGCCGTAAAGAAACTGCCTATAGTGCTTTCCGCTGCGTAGCGGACAATAATAAACTATCACGCTTGGGGACTAAACCACTAGTAAAGCAGACGAGTGCGTATTGTGCCCGGAATCTCGCGCATAGCCTGAAGAACCTCGTCAGCATGATCTTCCATTGCATCCCCCTCAATCACGACATAACCAACCTCGCCATCGGTCTGCAAAAACTGGCTGATAATGTTGATATTATGCGATGAGAAGATATTGACCAAACTGTTGAGAATGCCCGGACGGTTTTCATGCACATGCATGAAACGCGTGCCGTTTGGACGTGCAGGCAATTGCACCTGTGGGAAATTGACCGCACCGAGCGTCGAACCCACATCGGAATATTCCACCAGCTTGCGGCTGACTTCCATGCCGATGCGCTCCTGCGCCTCTTCGGTGGAGCCACCGATATGCGGTGTGAGAATGACATTCTCCAGCCCCTGCAACGGCGAAACGAACGGATCCTTGTTGGATGCTGGCTCAACCGGGAAAACGTCAATCGCAGCCCCTGCGAGGTGACCTTCCTTGAGAACCTTGGCGAGTGCTTCCAGATCGACCACAGAACCACGCGCATTGTTGATGAGGAAAGCCCCCTTCTTCATCTTGCGCAGCTTGGCTTCGGTGATCATCTTGGCCGTCGACTTGTTCGATGGCACATGCAGGCTGATCACGTCCGAAATTTCAAGCAGCTCATCAAGCGTTTCGGTCGGGATCACGTTGCCATATTGCAGTTTGTCGGTCATGTCGAAGTAGCGGACCGTCATACCGAGGCTTTCAGCCAGATTGCCAACCTGGGAACCGATATTGCCATAGCCAACAATGCCCAGCGTCTTGCCACGCACTTCGCGGCTGCCCGTGGCACTCTTGTCCCAGCCGCCGCTATGCGCAGAAGTGGAGCGCGGGAAAATGCGCCGCATAAGCATGATGATTTCGCCAATCACCAACTCGGCAACGGAGCGTGTATTCGAGAAAGGCGCATTGAAAACCGGGACACCGCGCTTACGCGCTGCTTTCAGATCAACCTGATTGGTGCCTACCGAAAAACATCCGACGGCAATCAGACGCTGCGCTGCTGCAAACACTTCATCGGTGAGCTGCGTGCGCGAGCGAATACCCACGATATGTGCGGACGAAATTGCTTCAATCAGATCAGCCTTGTCCAGTGCTTTTGGCAAATGAACGACATTGGTGTAGCCTGACGATTTGAAATAATCGACAGCAGACTGGTTGATACCTTCGAGAAGAAGAACATTGATACGCTCACGCGCGAATGAAAGACGTGCAGTCATGTTGGGGGCTTCCAGGCTTCGGCTATGCTGATGAATTCGCCATATAAGGTTGTCGACATTGATCGCGAGAGCGACTTAGCATCCAAAGCGCAAGAAAAAAACCAAATTCGACGACAATTGACCAATTGACGTCGTATTTGGATAATCATTCCTCATTCGCAGGCTATGCACCGATAAATATGCTTAAAACAGCGTTTAAGCGCCGCTTGGAAGCGCGTTAAAAAATGAACAAAGAAAAAATCTGGTCCCTATTCCTTAAAGCATAATCCTCATCGGCAACGTTCGTACAAAAGTGTTGGGCAAGTGCCTGTCACGTTCTGCGCTTGGTTGCAGCCATGAAAGCATCGAGTTCTGCGCGTGTTCCCGCCCCCTCCATCGGCCCCCGTCGCGTAACATTACGCGCACCGGCGGCACAGGCGTAGTTAAGCGCAACATCGGGCGACAGACCCAGCCTGCGGCAAGCAACATAAGCGCCACCAAAGCAATCACCGGCGCCGGTGGGATCGATTTCATCAACGATAAACGCGCTCTGATGAAGCTGTGTGCCGTCGGCTGCAAAATAACTTGCACCCTCGCCACCGCGCTTGAGTACGATCTCTTTCACGCCCAGCTTGAACAGATGCCCGATTGCGTTGGCCTCACCTTCAATCCCTGCCGCAAGCTCAAGCTCTTCGCCAGATGGCAGCAACAGATCCGTCATGGAAATCAACCGTGCAAAAAACTGCGCCGTATCTGCATCCTGTTTAATTTCCTTACGCAGATTGGGATCAACAGAGAGCGTCCCGCCCCGCGCCTTGATGATAGTAACCGCTTGTTCGATTACTCCGCGCGCCGCAGGCATCGACAGTGCCGATCCCATGACGTGCAGATGCCCGGCACGGTGCGCAAGCTTTTCAACATTGGCGGTCCAGCCAAAGCGAGACGCAGCAGACTGTACAATATTGAAAACAAAATCGCGCGACCCATCAGATCGATAGCGCACAAAAGCACTACCGGTCGGAAAATCCTTATCAATGGATATGCCCGCAACATCGACTCCATCATTCTCAAGACGCGTGATATTCACACGTCCAAAATCGTCGTCTCCCACACATCCAACCATAGCGGACTGATTGCCCATACGCGCGCATTGCGAAATGAAAATTGCCGGAGCGCCACTTGGATAAGGACCAATCAGTGGCTGTGCTTCGAAAAAGCCGTTGCCCACGGTTGTTGCAACGATCTCGACCAGTATTTCGCCAGCGCAAATGGTGGGGCCAAGATCATCCGGGGAGAGCACAGAAAACGTCATTCTTATTCACTCGCTATGTCGTTGACGAAGTTAAAGGTCGGTAACCGTTGGCAGAATAAATAAACTTCAGACATTTTGAAGCGTGAAAGCCAAAAAGACCGTAAAGAAAAAGCGGCTGTCATCGTCACGGCCGCCCCGTTCTCATCTATTTTCAGATCGTTTAATTCGCAGGCAGATCGGAAAAATCACCCTGGCGCATAAAGGCAATACCGTTCTGGTCAAACAGATGGCAGAATTGCGCATCGATACCAATTTTGCTTGCTGCATCGCTGCTGACAGGTGCCGTGCCCGGCGTAATGATGTAGAAGGTTTCGCTCATGCCCTCCGGCACGCTGTAAACAATCGTCTGCTGTCCGAGGCGTTCAACGACAGATGGCTGCACGCTGATCATTACCGGGCGCGGCGGCGGCTCCGTTGAAGATGTCGGCATGGTCATGGGCTTCGTTGCCGGCCTTGAAGCGGTGCTTATGTTGGTCTGGGCGCGTATCGGACGCAGCAAAAGCCAGATCAGCATCTTCTTTGTCGCGTCGGTTCTTTATGCAATCTATCTGGTCTGGCTTGCATTCCTCACCACACGATGGAAGATTTACGCAGCATCAGCAATCGGGGGGATCGGCACAGCGCTTTTTGCAATTGGCACAAGCGTTGCTGGCTATGGAACCGTCTCCATTATGGGGGCTATGGCGGGATTGGCGAGTGTCGCAATACTGGCGAAGGTAGAGTACAACAAAAACTGAGGGGGATGCCTTGAACCGGATAATACTGGAAGTATGCGTTGATGATGCCGAAGGTCTTGATGCCGCAATCAAAGGCGGTGCAGACCGGATTGAACTTTGTTCAGCACTCGCAATCGGCGGACTGACGCCTTCCATTGGCCTGATGCAGCTTGCAGCCAAAGCGCCAATTCCGATCATGGTAATGATACGGCCCCGCGCCGGCAGTTTCGTGTGGTCGGAAGATGAATTGCAGATCATGGAAGCCGAGATTGCAGCAACGCGCGAACTTGGCCTCGCAGGCGTGATGATTGGTGCCAATCTGCCTGACGGCAGACTTGATAAGATCGCACTGCAAAGACTGGTCAAAGCAGCACAAGGTCTTGAAATTGCTCTGCATCGCTCAATTGACCTTACCCCTGACACAGCGGAAGCGGTGCAAATGGCGGCTGAGCTTGGAATCAACCGGATTTTGAGTTCAGGCGGTGCTTTGAAAGCCACATCCGGTCTTGAACGCCTTGCTAAAATGCAGCGTGCTGCCAAAGACAAAATAACCATCATGCCGGGTTCTGGCGTGAATATAGGAACAGTTGCAGCCATCGCCGCTGCCCTGCCTGATCTCGCCGAAATTCATGCATCTTGCAGCGCCGCAATCGACACGGACGAAACCTTACTGAATTTTGGCTTTGCTGTGCCCGGCGCAACAAGAACCACATCCGCAAAGGTTGCCGAATTGCGTGCAGCGCTTGATGCCATTGCCGACGGCAGACAGCCGCCTTCCTGATTGTGAAGGAAAAACAAAAGTAACTTGTGTTGAAATAAACAGAAGACATTAGAAGTTTGTGTTGAAGTAAAGTTTTCTTTTAACTAGACAACTACGACACAAGGAAAGGGCCGGAGTTGCAGCCGACAGAAGACCTCTATCAGACTGTGCAAGCGGCAGTGCCGGAGCTTACTCCGAAGCTGCGCGGCATATGCCTGTTGATCGAAAATGATCCGGTAGGTTTCATTCGCTCCACGGCACGCGAATTGTGCAATCAACTTGGCACGTCAGAGCCGACGCTCATCCGCTTCTGCCAGCGCTTTGGCTATGCAGGGCTTGCCGATTTCCGCATTGATCTTGCCTTGTCACTTGCCCAGCGTCCTGGTCTCGTTCCCACAGGCGTGGAAGCCAATCCGGTTGACCGCCGTGCCGTCAATTTCGAAGCCAAGGATGCCATTGGACGCAAGGCGGTTCATTTGCTCGAATGCGATACTTCGGTGCTGTTTGATAACGGCTCAAGCGCCGAGCGTCTGGCCGCTCACCTTGGCAATCTCGCACCGCTCATCGTCATGACCCGCAGTCTCGACGTCGCACAAAGTGTGCTGCGTCACAAACAGCATCAGGTGATGCTGACCGGCGGCAGCATACGCCGTGAGACCATGTCCTTCTCCGGACGACTGGTTGAAACTGCCCTTTCTGAAATGCGCTTCGACACCTTTGTGATGGGGGCGGACAGTATCGATCCGGAAACCGGTGTGAGCACTTTCCTGGAAGACGAAGCCCACGAAAACCGTGCGATGATCGAAGCCTCGGGCCGCATCATCGTGCTGGCCGATAAAAACAAATTCAGTAAACCACGGCTGCATCGTATCTGCGCAATGGATCGGATTACGGCCATCGTAACCGATCTTGAGCCCAATCACGACATACCCAACCGCATCCGCGAGCGCGGCGTGCGTGTCATCAGTACTCAAGAGGACGGTATTCATGACTAAACTGGAAACGAGCCATACCTGGCAGGAAATTCATGCACAGCCGGGCATCTGGCAGGCATGGGCTGCTCCGCTTGCCAAACAGTCGGCTGAAATCCGCGCATGGATCGCCGCCAAGGGTATCAAGCATATCGTTTTCAGCGGCGCCGGCACCTCGGCCTTTATCGGTCAGGCACTGGCATCAGCCAAGACTGGCGCGATTTCGCTCGAAGCAATTCCAACCACCGACATTGTTTCCAATCCGTCTGAAACACTGTCCAACGATGCGGAACTGCTCGTTGTGCAATTTGGCCGCAGCGGCAACAGCTCGGAAACCATTGCAACGCTCGACCTGCTGGACGCGCATTTCCCAAAGGCGCACCGCCTCAACATTACTTGCAATGGCAAAAGCGCACTGGCCGTTCGCAAAGCGAAAGGTCCGGGCGACCAGCGCGTGATCGTTCTGCCGGAAGCAACGCATGATCAGGCATTTGCCATGACGTCGAGCTATACGACCATGCTTTTATCGGCGCTCGCCTGCATTGATGACACGGTGGATGTCGCGGACAAGCTTAACAAGCTCTCGGCTGCAGGCGCAAAAGCGATAGCAAAGCTCGACGCAATGTCTGCCCCACATCCAGAACGCGCGATTTTCCTGGGCTCCGGTGCACTGACCGGCGTTTCACGCGAAAGCGCACTCAAGGTTCTGGAACTGACTGCTGGTCAGGTTATGACCAACTGGGACAGCACGCTTGGCTTCCGTCACGGACCAAAGGCTTCTGTTGTCGGCAATACCCGCGTTGTGGTTTTCATTCACCCGGATCAGCACACCGCGCGTTATGATCGCGACATTGCCGTTGAGATTGCGCAGCAGTTCCCTTCCGCAACCGTGACCACTGTTGGCGGCGAAGGTTGTGATCTTGCGCTTGATCTGACTGGCGACAGCCGCTGGGATGCCGTGCTTTATGTGCTTCTGGCGCAGATCTGGTCTGCCCGCTGGTCGGCTGAACTTAATCTTAACATCGACAACCCGTTTATTGATCAGGGCAACCTGACACGCGTTGTTTCCGGCGTTAAGATCTACCCGTTTACAGCATGAAACACGAGGTCAGCATGATCTGCGGCGCCATTGATCTGGGCGGCACCAAAATTGAGGGTCGCCTGTTCGACGCAAATATGGAAACGGTTCTGACACGGCGCATTCCAACGCCTGTCAGCGACTTCGATGCTTTCATCGATGGCTTGTCCGCGCAGATTGAATGGCTGACCGAAACGGCGGGCAACCCAAACCTGCCCGTCGGCATCAGCCTGCCCGGCTGGATTGATCCGGCCACCGGCCATGGCTTTGCATCCAATATTCCTATCACCGGTCGCGATGTGGGCGCAGCGCTTCATAAACGTTTCGGGCGCAGCTTTCCGCTGATGAACGACTGTATGGCTTTCGCCTATTCGGAAGCGCATGGCGGTGCAGCCGAAGGAAGCGAAGCAATGATCGGTCTTATTGTCGGCACCGGCATGGGCGCTGGTGTTGTCATCAACGGCGAGATTCCGCCGCGCTATAATGGTCTTGCACTGGAAATTGGTCATACGGGTATGCCTGCGCGAATCTTAAGCGAGCAGAGCCTTCCGCTGATCCCTTGCGGCTGCGGCAAGACAGGTTGCATGGAACGCTATGTTTCCGGCACTGGCCTTGCTGCTATTTCCCAAATTAAGCTTGGTGAGGCCGTCACCAATCAGGAACTGACATTGCGCGCGTCCAATGGCGATGCGAACGCAGAAAAGGTGCTCGATGACTGGGCTGACCTGATGGCGGAATCGCTTCTGACCATGCAGCTTGTTGTCGATCCGGATTGTTTTGTGTTGGGCGGCGGCCTGTCCAATATAGATGGCGTCACTGAGCGCGTTTCAAAAACATTTGAAAAGCGCAAGCTTGGCCCCACACGTATCCCTGCCATCAGAACTGCACGTTTCGGTGATAGTTCGGGCGCACGCGGCGTTGCCCTATACGCCTTAAATAAATCAGGAGAAAGCCAATGACTCGTCTCGTCGCCCCCGATTATGTGTTTCTGAACGGGCGGCTTCAGACTGGTCTCGTGGCCGAGATCGGCACTTCTGGTATCACGCGCCTTCGTCCGCGCAAATCGGACGAGACGTCCGATCTCACGCCGCATGTGCTGATGCCAGCCTGTATCGACCTTCAGGTCAATGGCGCAGGCGGCGTCATGCTCAATTCCGATACCAGCGCAAAAGGCATCGCGCATATCGTTTCAACATTGCGCAAACTTGGCACGGGCAGGGTTCTGCCAACACTGATTACCTGTGAGCCGGAACGCATGATCGAGGCCGCCCATGCAGCAGTCGAGTGCAAGAACATGGATGGCTTCTTCGGCCTCCACATCGAAGGTCCGCATCTTAATCCTGCCCGCAAAGGCACCCATCGCGTTGAATTCATTCGCCCGATGGATGCATCCACGCTTGAAGCGCTCAAAATTCTGCGCAAAGCGGATGTGCCTGTCATGCTCACGCTTGCACCGGAAATGGTACCGGGCGACACGATCCGCGAGATTGCTGATATGGGTGTCGTGGTTTCCGCCGGCCACACCAATGGCACAACGGAACAGGCACGCGCCGGACTTGCCGCAGGTGTGAGTTGCTTCACCCATCTTTACAATGCCATGCCGCCAATGACCTCGCGTGAGCCGGGCGTGGTTGGCACAGCAATCGGCAGCGATGCTTTTGTCGGCATCATTGTTGATGGGCATCATGTGACATGGGAAATGGTCGGCGTCGCATGGCGTGCACGCCCGAAGCGTGACCGCATGTTCCTTGTGTCGGACGCCATGTCCACCATTGGCGGCCCGGATCATTTCGAACTTTATGGCGAGCGGATTGAAGTGCGCGATGGCGCACTGGTTAATGCAGCCGGATCACTTGCAGGTGCGCATATTGATATGGTCGGCTGTCTTGCTAATCTCGTTCAGCATGTCGGCGTGCCGCTTGAAGAAGCTATTCGCGCAGCCTGTATTGTGCCTGCCGATGTGATGGGCAAAGCTGCCCCCAACCTTGGTGCAGGCACGCCACTACCAGAGCTTCTCGCTTTGGACGGCAATTTGAAACGCATTTCTCTCTGAAATTTTTGTTATACCCACGGAGTTCCGTTATGAGCAGCACGCAACGATTGAGCCAACTTCCCGCCCGTTATGCGAGCGGCGCGCGCGGAGGCATCACCTCAATCTGCTCGGCCCATCCGCTGGTCATTGAAGCAGCTCTTCTCGAAGGTATTGCCACCAACACCGATGTTCTGATCGAAGCGACCTGCAATCAGGTCAATCAGGATGGCGGCTATACCGGCATGACACCGGCTGACTTCCGGCGTTTCGTTGAAGAAATTGCAGCGCGTCTTGGCTTTGATACCAAGCACCTTATTTTAGGTGGTGATCACCTCGGCCCAAATCCGTGGAAGCATCTCACTGCTGAAGAAGCCATGGCAAAATCCGAAGTGATGATGGATGGTTTTGTGCGAGCAGGCTTCACCAAAATCCACCTCGATACCTCTATGGGCTGCGCGGGCGAGCCGGTTGCTCTGCCTGATGCCGTGACCGCAGAACGTGCGGCCCGTCTTGCCAAGGTTGCAGAAAAAGCAGCGGCTGAATCCGGCTTTGATCTGCCTGTCTATATTGTCGGCACGGAAGTTCCGATCCCGGGTGGCGCGATGGAAGAAATCGAAGATCTGGAACTGACCAAGCCAGATGCAGCTCTTGAAACCATCGCCATTCACCGCAAAGCTTTTGCAGCGCTTGGTTTAGAAGATGCATTCTCGCGTGCGATCGGCGTTGTCGTGCAGCCGGGCGTGGAATTCGGCAATGAAAACGTTGTCTATTACGACAGCGACAAGGCGACTGCTCTCAGCAGCGTTCTCAACGAAACACCACAATTTGTCTTTGAAGCCCATTCGACCGACTATCAGCCGGTTGAGGCGCTCTCCGATCTGGTTCATGATGGTTTTGCCATTCTCAAAGTCGGACCGGGCCTGACTTTTGCGCTGCGTGAAGCGCTCTATGGCCTTGATCAGATTGCAGCTTTCCTCGACAAGCTACCGGAAGAAGAGACCGTTCGCGGCAAGCTTGAGAAGCTTCTTCTCAACGAGCCGAAGAAATGGGAGAAATATTATCATGGCGATGCGGAAGAGCTGCGTCTTCAGCGCCATTTCTCCTATAGCGACCGCATTCGCTATTACTGGCCGCATCCGGAAGCTGTGGCTGCTGTCAATGCGCTTCTAACGCGTCTTGAAGGCCGCAAAATCCCGGAAACACTGATCAGCCAGTATCTTGGCACGCTTTATCCGGCTGTTGCATCCGGCAAGGTCGAAGCCACGCCACACGCGCTCATGGTCGAAGCGGTGCGCAATGTCATCCGCGTCTATGGTCAGGCCGTTGGGACGCATTGATAATGCAGAGTAATTCAGTGAAGCGTTGAATAAAAGCGGTTCCCATTGAAACGGAACTTCTCTATCTATTTGTTTTCACGCATTATTCTACGCAAAGCCGCTTCGCACTTTTGCTGAAAATGCTCTAGCTTCGCTTTTTACGTTGAAGTGCGGCGAGAACGGAGCGCTCTGAGCTGAGAAGATAGCGATCAAGCTGTTGCGCGGCGATCTCGTTATTGCCGGCCAGAAGCGAACCCAAAAGCTCTGCATTCAACGCAATATACGATTCATGAAGATGCGCGTTATCTTCAAGCTGGGCAAAAACCAGCCGTAATTCCGCAAGAACGAGATCAAAACAGGCGCTCAGCCGGGTGCTGTCGCAAAGCTCCACCATGGCACGGTGAAACTCCATATTGATGGTACCAACCTGCCGCCAGTCGCCTTTTCCCTGGGCCAGAACCGCCTGCTCCAGCAGCGCGTTCATACGCTCTAAAGCCGGGTGAGCGGGAACGGCGATTTGAACGGCGCCTTTCTGAATAACACGCCGAACACGATAAATATCAACGACCGTCGCCTCGTCAGGCGTTGCAACAAAAACACCGCGATTGGGAATATAGGTCAGCAAACTCTGGCTGGTCAGAAGGCGAAAAACCTCACGCAACGTGTTGCGGGATATGCCAAACTGCGCTGAAATCTGCTGTTCGGAAAGCTTGGTTCCGGGCAATAATTCGCCTGTAATCAACATTTCGCGGATTTTAGCGGCGGTTTGGGTCGCCAATGGCTGGTCATCATCAAGCGAAGGCATTGCGTTCGTCATGAATATCCTTCAGACTTTCTCACTCCAGAGCGTGTCGCGCTTAATCGTACCCAATACGCTCGCTCTATGTTCTTGTTGTTACGCATGTCGTTGTTGAAAAACCGGTTCCCATTTTTCCGCGACATGCTTTAAACCGCTCTGCGGCCTGCGCCGCGTTATTCCCCGTGAATTTCCAGAGAATATACGAATTACATATTGTTGAACAATACATAATAGGTTATTCAACAATAATCCGTAAAGAATGATTATTCAACCGGGAAGAGACATGGCATTTATCGATCTCAACAGCGACCTCGGAGAAGGCTTCGGGCCATGGCCGATGGGTGACGACACGTCGATGCTGGCAATTGTGACGAGTGCCAATATTGCCTGCGGCTTTCATGCTGGCGATCCTGCCGGAATTCTCAGCGTATTGCGTGAAGCGGCGCGGCGGGGTGTGCGTGTTGGCGCGCATATCGGCTATCGCGATCTGGTCGGCTTTGGCCGCCGCAATATGGACCCGTCAAGCAGTGAACTCATTGCCGATACGATCTACCAGATCGGTGCCTTGCAAGGGCTGGCGCAAGCTGCCGGAACAAAAGTCACCTATGTAAAGCCCCATGGCGCGCTTTATAACACCATTGCGCATGACAAACGACAGGCAGCAGACGTTATCGCAGGCATTAAGGCAATCGACCCTGATCTGGTGCTCATGGCGCTTGCAGCGGCACCGATTGTGGATCAGGCGCGCGACGCGGGACTGCGCGTCGTTTGCGAGGCTTTTGCAGACCGTGCTTATAATGTTGATGGCAGTCTCGTTAATCGCCGCCTTGAAGGTTCGGTTATTCATGATCCTGACGTCATTGCAGAGCGAATGCTGCGCATGATCAATGAACAGCGCGTGACCGCCATTGATGGAACCGACATCGCGCTTGATGCACAGTCGATTTGCATTCATGGCGACAATCCGACAGCCGTTCAAATCGCCCGCACATTGCGCAGCACACTTGAGGCACGCGGCGTAGAACTCAAGCCTTTCGTTCATACTGCATCATGAGTGAACGCCTGCGCTTTCTGCCTTCCGGCAGCGACAGTTTTCTGGTCGAGCTTGACGATCTTGGCATAAGTCTGACATTGCTTGATGCGCTGCTCGCAGCTGAGCTTAAAGGCATTTGCGAAGTCATTCCCGGCGCGCGCACCATTATGGTGCACTTTGACCCCTTTATGACGGATCGCGCAAAACTGACCAAGCAGATTGCGAAGTTTGATCTGTCGGTTCGCAGGTCGCGCAGTGGTGCATTTTTCGAAATCCCTGTTTGCTACAATGGTGAAGATCTTGATGATGTCGCGGCTTTCCTTGGCTGCTCCGTCGAAGAACTCATTTGCCGTCATACGCAAGCAACCTATACGGTTGCCTTTACCGGCTTCGCACCCGGCTTTGCCTATATGACCTGCGACGACCCCAGCTTTGATGTCCCAAGGCGTCAAAGCCCGCGTGTAAAAATTCCGGCAGGATCGGTGGCGCTTGCTGGCAAATTCGGCGGCATTTATCCATCCGACAGTCCCGGCGGCTGGCAATTGCTTGGCACAACACCGCTTGCCATGTGGGACACGACCCGCAAACGTGCAGCCCTGCTTGCACCCGGCGATCGCGTGCGCTTTCGCGATATGGCCAAGAGTGAAACCACTCCTGTTTCAAAGCCTGCAACCAAGCTGGACAATTCTCGCAAACCCGCAGACGGCCTGCTTGTCACGCAGGCTGACCGCCCGGCACTGTTTCAGGATTTGGGCCGTTTGGGTCTTGCAAGTCAGGGCGTCTCTCAATCGGGTGCGCTTGATCGCAGAGCGATGCTTGAAGTCAATCGCTGTCTTGGCAATCTGCGTGATGCTGCGGTTCTTGAAATTAGCTTCGGCGGCTTTGCCTTCAAGGCTGACCGTGCGGTCACTGTGGCTGTAACCGGCGCGCCCTGCCCGCTAACCATCCGTACAGCCAAGCAAACAAAACTCACCGCGACGTTTTCAAGCCCCATCGCACTCAATGCTGGCGACGAGCTGATCCTTGGCGTCCCGCCCGAAGGCATGCTGAGCTATCTCGGACTGCGCGGGGGATTTGCTGTTGACGACGTTCTCGGGTCAAAAGCCCGCGATACACTTGCCAAAATCGGCCCGGAGCCCATTACGGTTGGCGACATATTGGTGCCCGCCAATGGCCCCGCACTTGCAGTCAGTGATATTGGCCACGACCAGCGCCGCCTGCCCCGCGCAGGTGAAGTTGTTACACTGGATATTGTACTTGGCCCCCGCACCGATTGGTTTACGGCGCAAGGGCTTGCAACCCTCACAGCCCAGGAATGGGATGTCACGCCGCAATCAAGCCGCGTCGGTATGCGCCTGTTCGGATCGGCAACAATCGAACGCGCCAACCACGATGAATTACCATCCGAAGGCACAGCCCTTGGGGCAATTCAGGTGCCACCAAACGGGCAACCCGTGCTTTTTCTGGCCGATCATCCTTTGACAGGCGGCTACCC
Source organism: Brucella sp. TWI432 (assembly GCF_039674445.1). Taxonomy (NCBI): domain Bacteria; kingdom Pseudomonadati; phylum Pseudomonadota; class Alphaproteobacteria; order Hyphomicrobiales; family Brucellaceae; genus Brucella; species Brucella sp. TWI432. The sequence continues at coordinate 16,323 of NZ_JBDJNL010000021.1, forward strand.
GGTGATTGGTGTTGTGGCCAGCCATCATCTCGATCTGGCGAGCCAGATACCCATCGGCGCCCGTATCCGTTTTAACCCGATCTCTGCTTTCGAGCCGCAGGAAATCATAGTCTGATGAAAAAGCTGCTTATCGCCAATCGTGGCGAAATTGCCATCCGCATCATCCGCGCAGCCCGCGATTATGGTGTGGCATCTGTTGCAATCTATTCCGATGCCGATGCAAATTCACTGCATGCAGAGCTTGCAGATGAGGCCTATGGCCTTGGTGCAGGCCGCCCGGCGGATACTTATCTCAATATTGCAAAAATACTCGACATTGCAAAACGCGCCGGTGCCGATGCAGTGCATCCCGGCTATGGTTTCTTGTCGGAGCGTGCCGAATTTGCCAAAGCCGTCCTTGATGCTGGCCTCATCTGGGTAGGTCCATCGCCAGAAGTCATCACTTCACTGGGCGACAAGGTTGAAGCACGGCGCATTGCCGAAAAAGTTGGTGCCCCCCTCGTCAAGGGGTCAGCCGGTCCCTTGGCATCTACTGCAGAAGCGGTGGCTTTTGCACGCGAGGCGGGCTTACCGCTTGCGATCAAGGCGGCCTTTGGTGGTGGCGGTCGCGGCATGAAAGTTGCCTATCATCTGGACGAAGTCGGGGAGCTTTTCGATTCCGCGGTGCGGGAAGCCATTGAGGCCTTTGGTCGTGGCGAATGCTATGCAGAACAGTTTCTTGAAAAACCTCGCCATATCGAAGCGCAGGTGATCGCCGACACGCATGGCAACACCGTGGTTCTGGGTACGCGGGACTGTTCACTGCAACGCCGCAATCAGAAGCTCGTTGAAGAAGCACCTGCACCCTTTATCACGCAGGACCAGCGCAACCGTATTCATGAATCCGCGCGCGCAATCTGTGCAGCCGCGGGCTATACCGGGGCTGGCACTGTCGAGTTTCTGCTTTCGCAGAATGGCACGATCTCGTTTCTGGAGGTCAACACCCGCCTTCAGGTCGAACATCCAATCACCGAAGAAACCACCGGCGTCGATATCGTGATCGAGCAGTTGCGGATTGCAGATGGCGAGAAGCTGTCGGTGACCGAAACGCCGACACCACGCGGCCACGCCTTTGAATTCCGCATCAATGCAGAAGATCCCGGCCGCGGCTTCCTGCCAACGCCGGGCATGATCACCCGTTTCCGCGCGCCTTCGGGTCCGGGTGTGCGCCTTGACACCGGCGTCGAGAGCGGATCGGAAATACCGGGCCTGTACGACTCCATGATGGCCAAGCTGATCGTCACAGGGGCAACACGCAAGCAAGCACTGATCCGTGCGCGACGTGCGCTGGCCGAGTTTAAAATTGAGGGTGTGGCTTCCGTGCTTCCATTCCATCGTGCGGTTGTCGAAGAAAAAGACTTTACCGGCGAAGATGGATTCAACGTCTTCACCAACTGGATCGAGACTGAGTTCCGGGGTGTTGAACCATCGGCAAGGATTGATCCCGTCGATGGTGGCCTGTTGCGCAGCTTCATCGAAATTGACGGCAAGCGCCATGACATCGGTTTGCCGGCGGCGTTATTTTCCGGGCTAAACACACCCCAAAAACCGGCATCAACTGTGCCACAGGCCGCAGAGGGAACCGTTACAGCCCCCATTCCCGGCACATTTCAGCAATGGCTGGTCGAAGATGGTGCAACGGTGGCTGAGGGCGAAATCATTGCGATTATCGAAGCGATGAAGATGGAAACACGCATTGCAGCACCGCGCTCAGGCAAGATCAGCCTTTGTGCCGAAGCAGGCAAGAGCGTAAGCCTTGGTGCTGCGCTTGCCATCATCGAATAAGCCTCCGCTAATTTAGAGCGTGTCCTGCCCGACAACCGTTTCACACTTTTCGGGATGCGCTCTAATCCAGCCCCAATGGATCGGCGATGCGTGGCCAAAGCTCCATACTCGCCTTTCTATATTGGGTAACGGCTGCATCGGTCGGGTAAGATGTTGGCGCCGCTATATAAACGATTTCTGACGCTATCGGCTGAAAGCCAGCCTGAAAATGGTTGGTCGATTTAACCAGCAGATAATCCTTGGCTGCAAAATCAATATCGAGATTGGAAAAGATATTCGGCTCATAGGTCTGTGAGCGGCTGGTAATCAGGATAATATCGATCGTCGTTCCAACCGGTCTGATCACCGCCACCCGACCGAGATTGACCCGGCTCTTGCGGAAGCTTTGCCATCCGGCATCCATCACTTTCTGAATTGTGACGCGCAGATCAAGCGGCTCTCCGCCATGCCATGACGATTTTCCGCCAATACGAAGCTCAAGTTCAGCGCCCTCGCCTGCCGCATGACAAAACGACACTGCGACCGGGTCCCAGATCGTTGCCACGGCAAAATTATCCATTCCGCGTTGCAGCATATGACGCAGGATGAAAGTGGCATCACCGGCAACACCACCACCGGGGTTGTCCCATATGTCAGAAATGACAACAGGCAAAGACGCATTGGATTTGCGCACTGCTGCCACATGATCAAGCCCGGCATCGGTGTCAAACATCGGCATCGCCGTCAATTTACGCATGCGATAAAGCTCATGGCCAAGCCTTTGCGCCAGCGCATCGCCTTTCGCTTTTTCATTATCGCTTACGACAACAATGCGGGTTCCCATATCCGGCACATCGCCCGCCATGAAGCCGTGAATAACGGAGATCGACAAAATATCGTCTTTGCCCTGCATGCGGTTTATCCGGTCCACAAAAGAGCGCATCGGCTCGCGGTTTGTCGGATAAAGCGTAATCATGCGGCAATCAAAGGTCGAAATAACAGGCTTTATCTCGCCACGCAAAGCGCGAAGCGTCAAATCAACCACATGCTCACCGCGCTCCTCAAAATCGGTATGGGGGAACTCAAGAAAGGCCGCCATCAGATCAAGATGGGCAACACGCTTGGCAGACAAATGGCTGTGTGGATCAAACTCGGCTGTAACAAGAACATCTGGCCCCACAATCGCGCGGATATGCGCAAGAAAATCGCCTTCCGGGTCATCGTAACCCTGCGCAACCATTGCTCCATGCAACCCCAGAACCACGGCATTCACCGGTAATGCCGCTCTCAGCTCTTTTAGAATTGTATCCCGTAACGTCTCATAGGTTTTGCGCTGGATAAGACCGGCAGGCTCAGCCCAGCAGGATGTTCCTTCAATCACGCTAAGCCCATGCGCCGCAGCGCGTCGGCGCAAAACCGGCACAACCGAAGAACACAACGTGGGCGTATCCGGGTGCTCACCAGGCCCTGCATAAAATGCCGCTTTGAAGGCATCCATATCCGTTGGAACGGGAGAAAATGTGTTGGTTTCAGTTGCAAGGGAGGCGGTGAAGATGCGCATGATATGAACCCGCAAGAGCGCCAAGGGCGAAGGATGTTGGAAGTCGTCAAGGAACGCGCAGATGCAAAGCGTTAAAGCGGCGATCTGACAATATGAACGCGATTGCGCTCGCTTCTCCACACCGCACAGCAATGCTTTGCACAGAAATTCAACTTAGAGCATTACTGAATTAAGTTGAATTATTAAATGTTCTATCTTTTTGTTTTTACGCATGATCCCACGCAAAGCCACCTCGCACTTTCGCTGAAAATGGCCCAGAGTCTACCCCCACCATTTTCCAGCCGAGATTCATCGCTGGGGCCGCATTTCCGTTTTGTACCAAGCTTTCGCATGGTTGAAGACATGCTGGCCTATCGCTGGATCATGATTGCCCACAAAACGGTGCGCAAATGGGCAGAGAGGTTCGGACGAGATTATGCCTGTAAAATCCGTCGCTGCACACCGTGTCTTGATGATAGTTGGCATCTGGATGAAGTCGCTATTACGATTAAAGACGACCGCCATTTTGCCAATTGCATTCGCAAGAACCGGCCAAGGCCGCATGAAAAGTGGTATCTGGATGAGGTCGTCATCACAATACGCGGCCAGAGGTTCTTTCTCTGGCATGCAATCAATGCGAACGGCGTTTCTTTAAGAAAGCCATCGCAAGCAATGGGTTCATGAGAGGATTGTCATTGATAAAAGCGGAGCCAATCTGGCTGGCGAAAGCTATAAATATGATCCTGAAAGTCACGGGACACAGGCAAAATGATGAAAATCCTGCAGGGCAAATATCTCAACAATAGTCTTGAGAAGGACCATCGTTTGATCAAGCCGATTGCCAAACACATGTTGGACTTCAAAGCGTTTCATTCCGCTTCAGCGACAATCGCTGGCATTGAAGTGGCGTATTCGATCCGCAAGAATGAATTCACAAATGACAATTGTTCGCCGTTCCAACTCCTTGCGGCGCTATCAGCATAATAGCCCCCGAATATCTGGCCGCATTTTATCTAACCAAAGTTTGTGACAAAGCCTGATGCGGTGAGGGCAAAGACCAACAGGCGACACCTGTAAAGATGCCGCCTGAACGCTGCTCGCGCAAACCAAACTGGAGACAGCCACAACTTTTAAATAATATACCGTCGAAGCATATCTCCGGAAATATTAAAACACTACTTGAATTACCTGCTCATCGGTATATAAGCCATATTTAGGTGTGGTTTGCTTAAATATTTTCCCAAATAGGGCATATTCTTGTTCTTTACCGGTTCCTACAGCTGACACAACACCTTCCGTGTCTAGTCGCCAAGGTTTTGTATATCCGGCATCTTTATAAACTTGGTAAGTTATATAATTGTCGCCATTTGTCATCCTCGGTATATCTAGGGATGAACCTCGACTGTACTTACCTCCATTAAGGCCAATTGTGTAAGGTAGATCTTTATTGCATGTAAGCTTGATCCCTTTATCTGCTGGCACTACCTGCTTTGTGTCGGCGGCGTTAAGATCACTCAGATTTCCAAAATCCATTACAGGATTGTTGCCATTTGACAGTACGCAACTTGATGTAATGTTGGCTCTAACTGATAATTTTCCAGATACTGACCCAGCATTGGCTGATGGCATGAAAGCCGCCGTTGCTATAATTGACGAAAGGCCGAAGGCCATTAACTTGGTAGACATATCATATCCTTTCAGTTGTATTTTAATATTTAGACTTGGCAGTTCTCCCTTGCGGGACCGTGAGGCGATCACACGTTTTTCAGCCGAGATTTATTTGCGCAGCAATCTGCATGTCAGCGCGCTTTAAGAACGCGCCGCCAATAAAGAATAGGCGAATGAAATTCGCTAAAATTTAAGACTTTCTGCGAAAACACGCTGGAAGTAATAACTACTCTGAATTAACGCGAACAACGCCAAACTTACAAATACGAGGTATGATTAGAAATTGTAGTTTATATTTTCTAATCTCAGAGATAATAAATTAATAATTGTATATATTTATTATAAAGTCGCTTCGTATTTATATATTAGAATCAGTGTACTATTTTTAGTTTGTATTATTTATTCAAAATATCAACTCTAATAAATTGCTATATATAAATTCCTCATTGTAACCTCGTCAGCCGATTAATTCTCACTGGTTACAATCGAACAATTGCTGAGTCTGAATATTCATACAGTTCTTCAAAAAGTAGCGGTTACGATGACTGTATCGGTATAATTTCCAATGGCTGGAGCGGTTGTGAGTGATGTAACTATTTGTGTACAGACTTGGTGGTTATTGATAGCGTTGACTGTATTGCCATTGCCGGCCAGAACTTTTTTATCATCCCAAGCGGTTTTACAGCCCTCTTGAAGCAATCTATACGGAAGAAAATTTTTATCATTTTTCATGCGCGGAGTACCGTTTTCTGAGTTGTTACCGGCATTCAAACTGATTTTGTAAGGTGTTTGATATGTGCAGCGAATACCGATATTGCCGTAGGCTGCTGCAACGTGGTTGCCATTATATGCCAGGTCCGTGCCGCGCAGATTACCAAAATCTACATCTTGGAAATTCTCCAACTGGCATTTCTTCTCCACTGTAGTGCTTACATTGAAATTAGTTATGATTGTTCCGTCAGGATCGGCTATAGCGGAGCCACATGTGGATGAAATTCCATGATTGAATTTATATTGCGTCACCAACTGGTATGTTCCGATATAGGTACCTGAACCGACACGACCCTGTTGTTGTCGGCCAAGGTAGGACAGTATAAGTTTTTGTGAAGCAATAGTACTTTGGTTGGCTGACGACCGGTTGACTGAGTGGTTCCAACCTGCTGTCACGCCCACTCCACCATATTTGGAGAGTGGTATGTTTTGATCATTCGCCAGTTTCAACTGCCATGCAAGTTGGTTTTTTTGGCCAAGCCTCTGATAAAATATGTTACTTGTATTATTATCTGAGTTATTGTCGACAGGTCTTATGTAAGTGCAAAATTTTATATTATTGAATTTAAGAGGCGAGTTGCACGTATATTCTACCTGGCTGGTCGTATAGGTTGCGTTGTTGGCAACAATATCAATCACGGTGTTGCCGAAGGAGCTTAGATTTTTAAGACTGCAAGTTCCTCCGCTTGCTACAGCCCAGGAGGGGTGCAGCAGGAGTAATACCAGAATGAATTTGGCTACCAGATGCGCCGATGATGCAATCTGGCCGGGCCTGGAAATAGCTAAACATCGGACGCGAAGCCGTGATATTGATCTGGGCATGATTATACTCCGTTCGATTGACATACGACCCCATTGATCTCAGCAATGGTGCCATTCACAGGTTTGTAATTAAAGCTTGCGTGACAGGCACCGAGCCCTTCTGGCAGCGTGACAGTGAGATTATTGTGATCAGCCAGATCGGTTAGCCATACACGTCCATCATACCCCATGATGAACGGCTGATCAGAGCCTTCACGCAGAACTTCGGCTCCCGCAGGTAAAGGCTTTCCTTCTGCATTTATGAGAACGACCGTTGCAGCGTTCAACCTTTTGGTTCCAAAATCCACGACAACGCCAGAGCGATCCGCAGGCACAATGTTTACGGTTGTGTTATCCGGCTGAAGATCGGCAGGTAAGTTGGTTGGATCGAGTGTGACGGTGTTGTCTTGATAGGATTGCAAATCGGGCACGAAGGCTCGTCCGCGAGAATTGGTGTTGGCAACATAACGACCATTGAGCGAAACCTTTGTGTCAGGCCCACCACCTTTGACGATTGCGAAAGCATCATTTGTCTGATTAACAAAGAACACGCTTTGTCCGGCAATCACCAATGCCCCATCAACTGTAGCGGTCACACGCCCTATACCGCCAGACTGGTCAACCGATCCAGAAAATTGGCCTACCGGAGCGTGGTAGTTGACGGTTGCTGAACGACTGCTCTCTCCCCTGAACCTCTCGCGATCTCGCAGTGACCATGAGACCGGGTCCTCGCCAAAACGGGCGGATTTTGTTAAGCTGGTAGAGATCCCATCATTGTCTGCGTTGATAGAAGCAGCCATATTGTCGCCAAGGGAGACGCTCAACCCGGCAAAGATTCCATAGTTATTTTTCTTATATAAATCAGTATAGCCGGTGGCAAAAAACGAGATTTTCTTGAAGAAATTACGTGACCAGGATAGGTCTAAAAGGCTGGCATCGTCTTCTTTGCCTGCGCCGCGCACGCGCGAAAAATTGATATTAATAAAAGAGGGATCAAAAACGAGCGGAAGCGAAACACCGATAGTGTCAATACTTCGTGCACGCGCTGAAACCGGCGTTATATTACCATGGCGACGATCCGCTACAAGACCAATATCAGCGTATTGACCAAAGCTGTGACTGGTTCCTATATAAAAAGAAATGCCTTTATATCCGACCTGATAGTTAACTGAGGCTCTGCTTCCGATTTCAGTTTGATGAGCATCATTTAAACGACTGGCTGCATATGACGCGCTGAGCGATCCGAAGGCCCCCAGACTGGTTACAAAGCCACTCCCCCCATTGATGAGTCCTTTTGTAGCTTCAAAGTGTGCATTCACGGTTAGCCAATTCGTCAGACCGTAGGCCACACTCGCTGAACCCGCTATGTTTTGATCATATTCAAACGATTTTTCACCAAAACCAAAGCGTGGAAACCCGAGTTCGGTTGAAAAGTCAAAGACGCCTTTGCCCAACATGTTTGGGCCATAATAATAAGCGTGTTCAGTACGGACTTCGCGCCCCAATGCATCACGCATGACGAGATTGATATTCCCGCCGCCTGTCAGGAACGGCATTCCGCTAAAGTCAAAAGGACCTGCAGGCACATCGCCCGAATAAACCTTATTATTGTTAAGGTAGAGATCAAGCGTCGAAGGCAGGGAGGCAGACCCAGATAGGTTGGGTACAGGAGATGTGATCAGGTCGGGGCGGATGGCAAAATTACGTTTAAACTGGATGCCGCCAAAGCGCCAGGATGACGTCCAGGGAAGGCTGCCGGAAACGGAGTCTCCGACCTGATAGACCAATGCTCTTTTGGGGTCGGTATAACGCCATGAACTTTCGAGACGGGTGAAGCCGCTACGGAAGTCCAGTGTTTTATCAACCAATGGATCAAACTTGCCGAGAGCAGAAGTCGATGTAACTCCAAAGGGTGTTAAAATCCGCGCGTCAAAACTACCACTGAAAGCTTTCCGGGAGCCGTTCCCCCAATCGGCCGAGCCATAGAGCGTATAATTAAGGACAAAACCCAGATTGGATTGAATTTTGGAAAAATCGATCGGCTTTCCGGGCGATTCCAATTCAATCTTGTTGGGAATGCGAGCGCTATCAGGTGCAGTAAAGATAATGAGCTGCTTTGACTCATCATAGCGCCATGTAACACCGGGTAGTCTATCCAGATTAATTAAGCCATCGGGCCCGGGTTTGACAGCTTCTGATTTGAGGCCCGCCGACTGCAAGTCGCCGGACGTGGCAGCAAACCGACCATTTGGAAGGCGCCGAAAGGTAGCAAATGCATCCGTTGGCTGATCGTTGATGACAACACCCAGCATGAGTGTTTGTGCCTGGTTGTCTGGAGGTTTGATTTCTTGTGCACCTACCGTTAGTCCGGTGCCTGCCATAAGCAGGCACCAAACTACAAGGGTTATCTTAACGCCCGGAGACCGTGGCTGCTTGATCGACAGCATAATCATCTCCTGTTGCCGTAATTTTGACATTGCTGCCGGCCTGAATGGAGCCTGCATTGGCGGTCCAGTGCACCGTGCTGCCCGGCAGGACATAACCGTTCAAGCCTGTACCAAAACTGACGCGTGCGCCTGTTGTTGCCGCAGTCAAATTGGCTATTTTGGCATGACGTGTGCCTTTATTGGTAGCTTCAACAACCAGTTTCTTGCCTTGGCGTTTTACTTTCCATTGCAAATCTGTGCTTGCGGACGGATCAGAAAAGAAAACGGGTATGGAATAACGGCTTGTAAAAGTAATAGACCCACCGCGACGGCGCACGTTAATGTGGGGTAGTTCATCAATCCACAGTCGATAGCTTTCCTCGCGGTCTTTACTTGGTGCTTTAAGTTGTGCAACACGAATAGTATAGGCTGTGTTTGACTGAACCTTTGCAGCCGGTGGGCTGACGATGACGTCGGTTGCCGGTGTCAGATGATCTTCGCCCCCAATTTGTGTCCATTTAAAAACGCGTATCTGAACATCGGCTGGCTCACTGCTCTTGTTGCTGAGGGTGACGGATGCATTACGAGTTGGTGCGGTGATGTCGAGGCCAACAGGCGACACTTGTAAAGATGCCGCCTGAACGCTGCTCACGCAAACCAACCCGGAGACAGCAGCCAGAATTAAAGATTTTCTAGTCATAGTATATCTCCGGGATGATTTTTAGAATTCTACATCAATTACTTGTTCATCTGTATATAAACCATATTTAGGTGTTTTTTGCTTAGGTATTATTCCATATATAGGATATTTTTGTTCTTGACCGTTGCCTGTTGCGAATAGTCTTTTATCGTGGTCGTGGCCCCACAATAGTTTGTATTTATCATCCTGAAAGAGAAAATAACTTATATAATTGTCGCCATTCGCCATCCTCGGTAAACCGCCGATGGGAACTGCACTGTGTTGCCCACCATTAAGGCCAATTGAGTAAGGTAGATCTTTGTTGCAGGTAAGCTTGATCCCTTTATCTGCTGGTACTGCCTGCTTTGTGTCGGTGGGGTTAAGATCACTCAGATTTCCAAAATCCATTACAGGATTGCTGCCATTTGACAGTACGCAACTTGATGTAATGTTGGCTCTAACTGATAATTTTCCAGATACTGAGCCAGCATTGGCTGATGGCATGAAAGCCGCCGTTGCTATAATTGACGAGAGTCCGATGGCGATTAACTTGGTAGACATATTATATCCTTTCAATTGTATTTTAATACTTTGACGTAGTAGTTCTCCCTTGCGGGACCGTGAGGCGGTCACACGTCTTTCAGCCAAGATTTATTTGCGCAGCAATCTGCATGTCAGCGTGCTTTAAAAACGCGCTGCCAATAAAGAATAAGCGAACGAAATCCGCTTAACTTAAGTTTTTCTGCGAATAATTATTGGGTTTTACAGATACTCTGAAATAACGCTGGGCAACACCAAACTTATGAATACGAATTATGATTAGAAACTGTATTTCAAATTTTCCAATCTAATCGAAGCAATATTTATGAATATAATATATTCATAATATCGCCGCCGAAATTTACTTAATAGAATCAGTATTCTATGTTTTAGTTTGAATTAATTATTCAAAACAACAACTCTAATAAATTGCTAAATATAAATTGCGTCATCATAACATCGCCAAAAGAACCACTATTCATTGGCTATGATGCAAACTCTGGCAGCATAGCCTTCACCTGTGGCCGAACGTAATTCAGTCTATGATGCTGTTATGACGCGGTTTTCCGAAACACAGTTCAGAACTTGCAATTGCTGTAAAATTGTTGCCGCTGCAAACAATGCAGTTCACCCTTTACCACTCTGGTTATAATGCTTTACAGGCGCACGCGCTCTTAACCCTTAAAGGACTGAACCAATCATTCAGTGCGCTCTCAAACCGCGAACAGGAAGTTCTTTTACTTGATTTGAATGGCAGTGATGCGCGCCAAATTGTGGTCAAGCTTGGAATCTCGGAAGAGACCGCCAGACCCTATCGCAAACTGGCTTTCATTAAGCCAGGCATGAACACCAAGTCCCGGCTATTTCAAATCATCTTACGCCGAATTATCAATAGAAGAAATATTGAGTAAGCACTGTGCGCGTGAAGGAAACATCCCGCGCACAATATCAGCGGAAAGAATAGGTGCGTTTATCTCGGCGTTTGGGCCCGAATCAAACACATTGAATGTCAGTCACGAACAAATGACTGTAAGATTTTGTCAAATACGCGGAACCGAAACCATGGCTAATTAGTCGTGCAAACGGCTTACCTCAAGGCCTCTGTAAGAAATTTATATTTATATACAAAGCTCACGCGCAGTTTTCTGATCAATGACCAAATGGTCTGCGAAGCCACCTCGAAGAGCAGCCAATGTTGCATCAAGCTTAAAGCCTCCGCTTACGACCATCAGGCCTTCCATCTTCTTCAACAGCGCATGATCAGCGCCAATAATCCGCTCATCCAGATCACCAAGGATAGGTTGCCCTTCAGCATCGATAAAACGGCCGGCAATGATACCAATAGCCCCCTTCCCGCGATAGATTTCGATGTCCTCGACACTGGCAATCTTAAACTGTACGACATGGGTATCTGGCGTACAGGGGCTAAGCGAGAAAATGGATTTATTACAGCTTTGCAGAGCATCAAGCTGCTCCTTGATGATAGGTTCCGCTTTCAAAGCAGCAGCCAATGATGCACTGGAACAGACTGCTGGTGCATTCAAATTGACACAATAGGCTTCAAGCCGGCGCGCTATTTCGGTGGTGCAGCTTTCGGAAGTGTTCAACAGCGGATTGGCAATCGATCCAATCAACTGGCGCACGGTCAGATTTTCAATCGGCCAATGCGGTACATACTCCGAGACAAACGAAATCGTCTGCCCCCAAGACACACCAAGACTGTCTCCTTTTTTCAGGAAAAATGGCAGATACTGCGCCGCTACTTCACAGACGCGGCGGGACAGCATCTCCCCCTCAAGGCCTTCATCCGGCACGACATGCACGCTTTTTAGATCGTATTGCCGCGATAGCTTATCCGCAGTGTCGTTTAACTGATAATGTTCCGGCGCCACCTGGATACAAACGATATTGCGTTCTTTTGCTATCTTGAGATAGCTAATCACCGTCGGCCTCGACAGGGAGAGAATATCAGCAATTTCTCCCTGATTGAGGTTTTTCACATAATACATCCATGCAACTTCGGCGATAATTTTGCTGGACGGATGTTGCGATTTATACATTGATTTTTCTGACTTTATTTTTCGGCCGCGTGAAAAAGAACCTCTTCCGTCATCTGAATATCATCGTCAAGTGAGCGATCCGTCACAAGTCCAAGCTTCGCGATATCCGCATGATAGCCACGAATTGCTTCTTCCGGCTTCGCATTGCCGTCAGCAACGCATCGCATCCATCGAATGAAGGTCGGCTGGTGTTCTGCCAGGTTGATCTTACGACCAAACAAGGCCAGACGTGCACCATATTTTTCGGCCTGCCAGACAAGCTCAAATGTATCACGATGCGTTCCAGCCCCGCCACCGAGAACCCCAACAACGACCGATGAATCGTGACCAGCCAGCTCTTCCAGAGCGGCTGCACCATTATACGCTACTTTGAGAAACTCAGGGCGCTCATCAATTGTAAGGCTCGCAAGTGCACGAACGATACAATCATTCACAAACATGCCGGTTTCAGCAGCCGTGAACCCGATCGCGATGTTTGGGTTGAACACTTCCAGAAAATGCCGTTTGCCAGCGGCACGCGCGCGCGGCCTAAAATCGCGATAGGCTTCAAGCGTTGCCATATCCGCGTCTGCATCATTGTTGAATGTCATCGAGTAAAGGCAAAGATCAGCCTGCGCTTTAGAAAGATCTGTTCCGCTATAGGGTTTAGATAGCGCAGATCGATAAGCACCGCCGCGTATGACACCCCATACATCCGTGGTATCGTTTGCTCTGAAGGCTGGGACGACACCTGTGTCTTTGAACGCATTCTTATTCTGGAGATACTCAATGTTGGATGTCGATGCGAGCATAATGTCTACAACATCCTGTTCGATCAATGCTTCAATCTCAGCCAGAAATTCAGCACGGGACCGATTTCCTATCGCTCTGCCCGTCTCATCACGTTTCACCCCGGCAGTGAGAATTCCGCCTGACAGATCAGCATCCTTCGCGTCAGCGATCAGAAAATCGCCCTTGGTATAGTGGCCCGCCCGAATACGTTCGATCTTCTGGTCATAACGTGTTGTAGTCATTGTCTATTACCCATTCGTGTACAGAAATATTAGCTAGCTTTACGCAGAAGAGAACGTCCATCATCTTTGGAGAAAAGATGGATGCTCTGCGCGTCAATTGAGAAATGGACCGTCTGCCCACTTTCAAGTGATCGGAAAGATTTCGTAAGGAACGACATTTCCTGCCCATCCATGTCTACGATCACCTGTCCCTCACTTCCCATATTTTCAACCAGCACAACGCTGCCAGTCATGACATTCGCATCTCCGGAAGCTGCAATGTCCATTTTCGATGGACGCAATCCAACTTCGACCTGAAGTCCATTTACCAAGCCAGTATATGAATTGACCGGGACTTTCAGGCGAATTGATCCAGAAACCAGCTCCGCAGTCTCGCCCGTTATATGCACTGAGCAATCTCGGAAATTCATCGCTGGTGAGCCGATAAAATCAGCAACAAAACGTGTGGCAGGGCTATCAAAAATTTCAGAAGGCGTTCCTTGCTGTTCGATAGCACCAGCGCGCATCAGCACGATACGATCAGCAATGGTCATGGCTTCGAGCTGATCGTGCGTGACGAAAATTGTTGTTGTTTTCAATTCAAGATGCATACGACGAATTTCCGTCCGCAGCTTTTCACGCAGTTTTGCATCAAGGTTTGAAAGCGGCTCATCAAAAAGGAACAGCTTTGGCGTTTTAATCATGGCGCGCGCCATTGCAACACGTTGTTGTTGGCCACCCGAAAGGTTTTTAGGCTTTCGATCCAGCAACTGCGCCAGCCCAAGCACATCAGAGACCTGCTTTACACGGCGTTGGATCTCATCATTGGGCACTTTCTGCCGTCTTAGGCCGAAAGCAATGTTTTCGAAAACGGACATATGCGGATAAAGTGCATAGGATTGGAACACCATCGCAACACCGCGCTCGCCCGGAGGCAAATGCGTCACATCCCTCCCGCCAATGGTCACAGTTCCGTCTGAAATTTCCTCAAGCCCGGCGATCATACGCAGCATTGTCGATTTACCACAGCCGGAAGGCCCCAGAAAGACAACGAACTCATGATCGTCAATGTCAAGATTGAGATCAGAAATCACGGTGGTGTTTCCGTAAGACTTACGAATTTGGGTGCATTTGATATTTGCCATAATGGGTATCCTATTTGCGACCCGTAGAAACCATACGATTGATGAAGCCCATCAACAGCCCGATGAAAATCAACGGTGGCAACACGAGAATAACGGTCGAGGCGTTGATCACACCCCATGGAACTTCCTTACCGAGCGACGTAATCGAAGCGGCAACGACCGGCAGTGTTGAGTTCTCCGCCGCAAGCGTCAGTGCGAGAAGAAGCTCATTCCAGATGAGAACAAATGTGAAGACCAGCCCGCCAAAAAGCGATGGTGCGGCTACCGGCAAAGCAAACTTCAAAAAGATTTCAGTTTGCGAGCAACCTTCCATGGCAGCAGCTTCTTCAATCTCTTTTGGTACACGCTCAAATGCTGGTACCGACAGCCAGATGACTGTCGAAATCGTCGATATAAGGTAGACGAGGATCAACCCTGTCAGCGTGTCATAAAGACCAGAATCCAGATACAGCACGATGAAAGGTATCGCTATTGCGACAGGCGGCATGAAACGCAGTGACAAGACAAAGAATTGCAGGTCGTCTTTCTTGCGTCTCACATGACGCGCCAGCGTATAAGCCGCAGGTACGCCAAAGAGCGCACCGAGGATGACCGAGGCGCCAACCACTACAACCGAATTAAGAAGCCCGTCTCGGATAGAAGGGTTTTGAAGGATAACTCCAAAGTTTTCTAGAGTCGGACTGAAAAACAGCTTCGGTACAGGTGTGACAATATCTTTAAGCTGCTTAAAGGAACCAAGAACTGTCCATAAAATGGGTATGAGAGCGATCAGGATGATGAGCGCCAAAACGGTACGCGCAACGACGCGCTGGATCAAACCGACCATTTGCGGATACCTCTCCAGATAAGTGTAAAGACAACCGTTGTGATCACCAGCAAAAGAATAGACATTGCAGAGGCATAGGAAACACGTCCACCAAGATTAATACCCGCTTGATACGCGTAAAGGTCGAGAGTCTCAGTCGCTGTACCCGGCCCACCGCCGGTCATGACGTAAATGAGATCAAAGGAACGCAGTGATTCAACTGCCTTTACCAAAGCGAGGCTTATGATTGGCGCTTTCAGCATCGGTAGCGTCACATAAGCATGAATTTCCCACGTCTTGGCATTATCAAGCTGCGCCGCTTCAATCGGGTCCTTGGGCAAGGTTTCGAGAAGCTTCAGCATAATGACTGTGAAGAACAACCCCCATTGCCAAATATCGACAACAGCCACAGAAATTAGTGCCAACGACGGATTGGCGAGAAACTCTATCGGGCCCAGCCCCAGAGTATCCGCAAAATAATTAATCAGGCCAAGTGACGGAGAATAGAGAAACCGCCAGATGAATGCTGCGGCGACTCTTGGCAACAAGACCGGTGCAAGAAATGCGATGCAAATCAGATTGCGGGTTCGCAATGACTTTACATTTTCGAAGATCAACACAGATAGCAACATCGCTATTATCAGCGTACCTGTAACAGTCACTACTTCCCATATGGCCGAGATCTTAAGCGCGTTTAGGAATCGTCGATCGGCAAGAAGACGTTGGTAATTATAAAGCCCAACGAAGTCGTAATCGGCATAACGCAATGATCGATCCATCACCGAAAAATAGATGGCTCCCGCGATCGAAACGAAGGCTAGAATTCCCAGAATGCTGAACGCAGGCGCAAGCGTCCAGAATACGAATCTTTGTTTATGCATTCCGTTGCTCATGAATTTGAAAGCGTATCCGGGTGCCATTCAAGACACCCGGTCTGACCTTTGTTTATTTAACGCGGCGAAGTGCGTCTTCGGCGGTGAAGGCTGCTTCATCCAGTGTCGCCTGCACATCTGTTTTGGTGCCAGTAAACAGCTCCTCAAGCGCAAGACCCAGATTATCGCCGATCTCTGGCCAAGCCGGACTTGCCATGATGAGCAATTGTGTACGCGAGCCCGTCGCAAGGAGAGCATCGATATACTCCTTGGGAACTGCTTTGCTGAAAGCTTCGCTTTTCAGGCTCGATTGCCGACCTAAGTCAGAAGCAATGCCGTCGGATAGTCGGCGGGCTTCCATATCTTTCGAGGTCGCCCAGCCGACAAAATCTGCCGCGACCTTTCTGGTGCATTCATCTTTCGCACCAACTGCGGAAACGGCGAAGCCATGTGCCCAGCCAGCCGATCCCAAAGGCTCTGGCGGAGGAGCATAACCCACCTTACCGGCAACGACAGATTTATCAGGAACTTCCATCCACGGACCGAAGACATCGGATTCGATCAAATATACAACCTGACCGCCACGGAAGGCTTCAACAGCATCAGACCAGCTGAATGTGCCAACCCCCGGAGGGGCGGACTTCAGAAGGTCCATATAAAGTTCGGTTGCCTTAACGCCGATTTCAGAGTTAAACGCAGGCTGATCGCCATCAAGCCACTGGCCGCCAAGTCCGCGGAAAAACGGCGTCCAGCGCCAGACATTCATGCCTGATCCTCGCTGCCCGCGAGCCGCCCATCCATAAAGTTTATTTGCAGGATCGTTGACCGCCTTCACACCCGCAACGAGTTCGTCGAGCGTCTTGGGTACGGACAATCCCGCCTTTTCCAGCACATCCTTGCGATAGATCAGAATGTCGCCGCCACCGACAAGCGGGGCGAAATATTGTTTACCCTCATAGCTTGCGACATTGGCGAGATCCACACGGAAATCCGCAATGTCATATTCTTCAGGCAAGACCTCTGCGAGCGGGTATAGCCAGCCCGCACTGGCATATTCAGGTGTATTGGCCTCGTCTACATAAAGTACCTGATATGCGCCCGCACCGGTTGAAGCATCAAGGCGAGCCTTGGCGCGCCGCTCATTTTCGCCCAGCAGGTTGATTTTAACCGTCGTCTTCCATTTATCGTTGAACTCGCCAACATATTTGTCGAGTTCAGTGACAGATGGCATACCCTGACCAATCACATTAAGCGTGGGCACCTTTCCGACGCAGGCATCGTCATTGGCATTTGCCAGCCCTGCACCGGACAGCAGGTAGACGGAACTCAGCAAAATCATTTTCAGTTTCATTCTCATTCCTCCTCCAAAGAACTCTTAGTGACGTCAAAAATCAGGCAAAGAGACCCGCAAGCTTTTGATCCAGCGTCAGAAACTGGCCATAGCGGTTCTCGTAAAATTCACGCAGTTCAGGGTTTGGTGACGCTGTTCGCGTGATGCGGCACATGGATTTTGTGGCTTCTGCAATGTCTGAATAAAAGCCGGTCGCAACGGCAGCACAAACGGCTGCCCCTAATGCCCCAATCTCTTCCCCTTCGGAAACTTCAACATCCAAGCCGCAAATATCTGCAAAAATCTGTGCCCAGATTTCGCTTTTGGAAGCCCCCCCAGCTAACCGGATTGCAGCAGGCTTCTGGGGGGCAACATATCGCAAAATGCTCTCGCCATGACGGCGATGTTGGAATGCGACCCCTTCAAACAAGGCACGCAGCATTGACCCCTGATCATCAGAGCTACCAAGGCCAATATAGGCGCCCTGACGCGGTGCCGGTCCATTCAGGAAAGGCATAAAATGGCAGCGGCGCCCGACCACTGTGCTCGCAGCGACCAGTTCATTCGCAGTATCGATCGTTATTTGGCCGCCCGCAGCCCGTGAGAGATACCAATTCAAATTACCAGCAGATGTTGGGCTGCCTTCCGCAATCAAGCGACAAGTCCGGTCTCTATGCAACATATTGAGAATGGGTGGCACGTTATTGATCAGACCTTGCGTTTCAACAGCATTTATAGACCATGTTCCAGCAATCATAGTCAAAACATCGCTGCCGATAACACCCGACCCGATAACGCATGAACTGACATCCATCATACCTGCGACAACTGGTGTTCCAGGAAGCAGTCCGGTTTGCGCCGCAGCTTGTGTCGTTACATGTCCGGCAATACCCGAATTATCCACGAGCGATGGCATACGACCGAAAAATGCCGAAATCCCAAGCGTACTGAAATACTCTTCGTCATAATCATTTCGTGCGAGATCAAGCAGCCCCCCGCCGCTGGCATCGGTCGGGTCAGATGCAGCAATACCTGTCAGCTGCATGCGGACATAATCTTTACACGCCAGCGCCCAACGCGTCGTTTTAACGACATCAGGCTCATTGCGAGCGAGCCAGACCAGTTGCATGATTGTTTGTCCACCCCATATACGATGCCCGGTAGCGGTTTCCATGAAGGCTGCGGTGCCGTCTTCTAGAAATGCATCGACAATCGGCTGAGCACGATGATCAACGGAAACAATCCCGTTCCGCGTTCCACGACCATTTTCATCGACAAGGAAGATGCCGTTCCCAAAGCCAGTGCAGGTTATCGCGGCAATCCGCTCAGGTGAAACAACCGTTGATGTCAGCTCACGGATTGCCTGCGCGGTATTTTCCCAAAAACGCTTAGGTTCACGTTCTACCCAGCCATTGTCACGATATACGGTCGTGACATTGACTTCACGAAGAGCGACAAGCTTGCCTCTTGCATCGAAAACGGCTGCCTTTACAGCTGTTCCTCCAGCATCGATAGCGAGAAACAGGTCTCCCATCGTCACACCTCCCTTTATTGGTTCGCGCGACTAACGCGGAATAATTGTCGGCATTGCCAGGCAGCGGGCTATTTCCTCCTCCGCCCATTGCTGATCCAAACCTCTTATATGCGCGAGCGCGTGCCCGATTTCCCGCACCACATTTCGATTGCAACGCCCCTCAAGAACGAGTTGCGTGCGTCGAAGCAGAATATCGTCGAGAAACAATGCCGCTCTAAACTCGACCAGCCAACGGAGCTCACGCTTGCTATAATCGGGAACACCCGCCAGATTTTCATCCACGTCCTCGCTGCAAAAATCGGCAACAGAACTTGCGATCGCCCCGTATCGGGAAACCAGATCTGCGGCGCGTTTTTCGGGCAACCCAAACTTATCCGCGATACATGCCGCAAGCTTGTTTGTTGCGGTTTCATCCCCGGTTAATCCGACAGCACCGAGATATACCCGATCCCGTGTTGCAACGGTTCGGCTGACACGAAGACGTTCCAGAATGAGATTTGCAGCCTGCTCCCCAAACGCACGGAATGTTGTCCATTTCCCACCGATCAGCGATAAAAGCAGCGTGCCGGCGTTCAACTCATCACAGGCAATACGGTGATCGCGATTTGCCTGATTGGCACTGCCAGAACCTCCAGCTTGCAACGGCCGAATTCCGCTCGTCAAAGCGACAACATGGTCGTTTGTGATGTCAATATCGTCAAAAAGATCAGACAAAGCCTGAAGAAGGTAGCTGACTTCTGATGGTGCAACAGAACTATCATCTGGACTCTTGATCTGAATTTCAGTTGTACCCAGAAGAATGGTCTTATCGAGCGGGTAGCAAATAACCATCCGCCCTGTTCCATCATCAAAATAGAATGCACGTCCCGCCATACGCTGATGAAGTTCATCATGACGGAGCAGAACATGGGCTCCCTTAACGGGTCTAATATATTGCGTTTTCAAATGCAGCAGATCATTGACCACATCGACCCAGGCACCAGTCGCATTGACAATTATGCGTGGTTTGATTGATGCAGTTTGTCCGGTAATCGGATCGCTTAAAACCACGCTACCATCAATGTCATAGCGCCAATCGACATGGTTAAGGCAAACCGTGTTCGCATGCGCCTGCATAGCATCGGCGATCATCTCCAGAACAAGTGCCTCCGGATTACGGATTCGGGCATCGAAATAACTGATGATCACTTTGTAACGAGCGGCTATTGATTTCGGAAAACCACGACGCGACAAACTCACACGATGATCCGGCAGCACTTTTTCAATACGACCAAGGAACTCGTAAAGAAAAAGCGCGCCTTTCAAGCTTGCTGCACTAAGAGGACCATTTGCCGCTTTGAAGCCAAGAAAACGCAGGATCGAACCCGCCAAACCACGAATATATCCGGAAAGAGGAACGATTATTTCCAGTGGCTTTGTGAAATGTGGTGCATACTTCAAAAGCAAATTACGTTCGCGCGCAGACTCTGCAACAAGCTTAAACTCTCTATTTTCAAGATAACGCAAACCGCCATGCGCCATGCGCGACGAGGCGCCTGTTGCGCCTTTACAAAAATCACCCTGATCGACAAGCAAAGCAGAAACGCCATTGAGTGCGAGTTCGCGCTGAACAGCCACCCCGTTTACGCCTCCACCAATAATGAGAACATCAAACTCCGGTTTCACCACTAGCCTGCGAAGAGCCTCCTCCCGAAGTCTTAACATCCCGAACTCCTGCTACGCCCTCACACTCTATTTAGATACTTTTTGCGTGATTCTTTATATAAGTCAACCAGCACTAACATTTATAAAAATTGCGTTGCAGGCGCTTTAATAGCAGACGCATAGGCAGAGTGATGTGCTGATGGCATTGCCAAGTTATCTACGTAACGCTTTGAGTGATTTTCGCAGCGGGTTTTCAAGCCGTCATTTCTGCTATGCAATGTGTCCATAAGCAGAAAGCATCTGCCCCTTACATGGCGATATGAGGTGGCAGTGAGATCGTGGCGGCGAGGACGGTATGAGTATTCAATTCTGTTGTTCAAGCCCTTATGAGCGCGATAATGAGAGTCGGGAGCGATAACCTGCATCGGCTTAATATAGCGCTGCCAAGCTTATCTGCCACAAGAACGCGGGCTGACCAGCCTTGAGAAGAAGCACTTAGCGGCTTTCCTATTGCTGCATGTTTGAACCAGAACTTCTGGCGGCGTATCGTCATGACGACCTCATTCAGATGCCACTTGCCATGCGGCCTTGGCCGGTCTTTGCGAAGACAATTTGCACGATGGCGGCCAAAGAGATTGATCCTAAGACGGACTGTTTCCCGGCCGGCAATCACACCGCGATCGGCAAGTAGGTCTTCCACATCGGCTGCGTTCAACGCAAACCGGTGATAAGCCCCTACTGCATCAGCAAGAATTTCACGCAGAAATTAAAAACCCTTCAACCGGGGGAAAAGAACTCGGTACTTGCATGTCGCTTCGATACCGGAAACCCCAAGGTCAGACCACTTGGCAATACCTCTCGGCATCATGACCAGACTTAACAAAAGGTTATTCTTGATAAGACGATAGAATTATCTGTTCGGTGGTTACCTTATCGACTGCTTCTTTCGAATACAACAACGGCACCATCAGTCCTAAACGCCAGTTTTCCACTAGGTCTTGATACTGTCGCGATCCAGGCGTTCCCGACTGTCCGGGATTGTTCACAAACAAACTGTTATCCCATTCACCCACATCAATGATCATCCGGACGGATGGGCCAGCGACAACCGAGAAGTCATGTAAGCGGTATGTGGCATAATTAAGCGTTGAACTGCTGCCGCCCAGCGGAATCGGCTTCAGTGACCAGTCCTCGTCGGTCAATGCTTGTAAAGGATGGCGCAGTTCAAGCTTATGAATGTCGCCCCATGCCCATTGCGTAGCATCTGCTCCCATCAAAGAAACGCATTCAGCCCAAGCATCTGCGAGACTTTGTTGTATGATGATCATGTGTTCATTCGTTGGATTAGCATTTTCCAGCCAAGCGACGATGCTCGGCGCGTCAAAAGGCATGAGCAACGGTATAACTTCTGGAGCAGCCCCCTCAGCTTTTGCGATAAGTGGACCAAGGTATTTACTAAACCACACCTCAAAAAGTGCCGCGGGTGCAGATATTACCGACAGGTTCGCATCCCAATCACGAAGAAGCAGCCACGTTTGATCATCGTTGTTCTGGAAGAGCGCCTTGAGACGTTTCAAGACCCGCGCGGCAATGGGCGAAAAGGTTGACGCTTGCAGGCGCGCGCAGTCTTCCAGCGATATTGGTGCATCGCGGGATAGCTCCCAATGCAAGGTGTCATGGCGGCTGCTATCCAGCCATTCAAAACCAATGGCCGGATTGTTGGCGGTCCACACATCAGGCACATTCATGGCATTGGCGGTCGCGATAAAGCCGCGTTGCGGGTTAACTTCAACCGGGCCAGACTGCGGCGCCAGATAGCCCTTCCACTCATAGCGTCCATCCCCGGGAACAGGTAAAAGCCCGTCCCAGTTCTCACGAACAGGTGTGGCGCCTGAAGGCTTCCATGCGATTGCGTTGGTTGTATCTGCATAGATGTGATTGACCGATGGGCATCCCCAGCCATCGAGCGCGCTGGCATATTCGGCATAGGTTTTAGCACGCATGACCGACAGGCTGGCCATGTAAGGCGCCATGCCCGCATCCATCCAGACGGTGCGCAGGCCAAAGGCACGGTTGTTGGCTTTATCCTCATAAAGCACTGGACCATGCCGCGTGAATTTGAGTTCCACGATCTGGTCAGGATAGCCTTTGACGGGGATGTTTTCAGTAATCGTCGTGACCTTCTCCCAACCGCCCTGATAGACATATTGGTCAGGGTCGTTTTCATCTGTCTGATAAACGTAGATATCTTCCTGATCGGCTCCAAAAATGGTGAGGCCAAAGGCAGCGGTGCCGTTATGACCCAGGGAAATTCCGGGAACCATTGGCTCGCCTGCGCCGATCACATCAAGGCCCGGCATAGTGAGATGAACGACGTAGCGGATCGATGGCAAACCATGGGTTCGGTGGGGATCAAGTGCCAGTATCGGCCGCCCGGTCGTGGTCTTTTCAGCTGCGATTGCCCAATTATTGGAACCCTCTTCAAAAGAGGCGCGCGCGATGTCGCCGGACGCCGAAACAATCGTCCAGAGGCTGGCTTCATCAAGCGTTGCAGCCAATCGTTCTTTGGAGAAGGTGGCAGGGCTGACAGCAAGCTGGAAATCACGCAAAACTCTGTCTGTCATGATGTTGGGGTCAAAGCCTTCAACCGGCTTTGGCACCACGCCATGCGACAATTCCTTGCGCAACTGATCAAGCTTTGCGCCCAGTTCAATGCCCGCCTTGGCCATGACTTTCGAGCGCAAAAGCTCCGATGATGCATTGCGTGTCAGTGAATGGGTGCGCACGCGAACCACATCTTCAGCACGCCAATGATCAGGCTTGTGCCCGAGCAGAGAGAACTCCGGCGCAAGTGACCTCTCACCCGCTTCGCAGGCATCGATATAAGCGTTGATTCCTTCGGCAAAGGCCGAACATATTTGCTCCGAATCCGGCCCGTAAGCCTTCCATTCCGGTGCCATATCGCCGCGATAAAGCAGCAGACGTGCGGCCCTGTCCTGTTCAAGATAACCGGGACCAAAATCACGCGCCAGCAGCCCAAGCCCGCGCTTGCGCGCAGTATCGATCTGCCACAGCCGATCACGCGCGGCATTGAAGCCCTGCGCGAAAAACAGATCATGCAGGTTCTCCGCCCTGATATGAGCGACACCCCATTGGTCGACATTGATCGTGACATCATTGAGCAGGCCCGCAACGTGGGCTGCTGTTAATCCTGTATCTTCGGCCATGGCCGCACCTGTTCTATTTATGCAAGCCCAAGAAACAGACCCGCATGAAGGCGGGCACGTTCAATCAGACTGTCTTCGAAAATATGCTCGCCCAGCGTATGCAGGCCCTCGCCGCGCACACCGATGGAGTCGATCGTTGGAACACCGAGCGCACCAGTAAAATTACCATCCGAGCCGCCACCAGAACTCTGAGCGGTCATGGTGAAACCGATTTCTTTTGCGATATCATTCGCAAAATTGAAAAGCTTCATATCCTGCGCCTGCCCCGGCTCCCAAACCGGACGCGTGACGCCACGGGTGACGATCAATTCAACCCCGTCTTTTTCTCCGCCAAGCGCCATGATGCGCGCAACGCCGTCTTCCAGATCTTTTTGCGTTTTGGCCATGCTCAGTGCTTCCGCATTGCAGCTTGATGAGACGCAATTGACCCACTGGCCCGCCTGAATAACACCAACCGAGAAGGTGCAATCATCTGTCGTCAGCGCTTCGATCTCAATAATTTTTTCTGCCATACGACGGATTGCCGAGCGGCCTTCTTTGAGAGCCCAGCCTGCATGGCTTGGCTTGCCGACAGTCTCAAGATTGAAACGCGCGATTGCATAACGGCCAACGACCGCGCCACCATCACGCAGTGCTGGTTCCGGCACCAGCACATATTTGTTTTTGAGCGCTTCCTGCTCAATCAAATCGCGCGTCGAAGGCGTGCCGACTTCTTCATCCGGTGTCAGCAGGAACGTAACGGGCAGCTTTGTTGCAAGCCCACTCCGTGCGATCTCACGCATGGCTTCAAGGGCTACGAAGTTGCCGCCCTTCATATCCTGAATGCCGGGGCCGTAAAGTTTACCATCCTCGCGGCGATAGGGATTGATGTTGATCACACCGAGCGGATGCACCGTATCAAGATGGCCTGAAACCAGAATGCCCGGCTTGCCCTGATCCTTGTGGGGGAAACGGGCGCGCAGAGATCCGCCGAAACCCATGCGGCCCGGAATGAATTCAATTGTGGCCCCTGCCGCTGCGAAATCATAGGCTGCAACCTCGACCATGCGGTTGACGGCGCTCGCATCAAAAGTCGGGCTTTCCGTTTCAATCCAAGGGCGCAGCCGTGCGATCATATCGTCGAGGTTAAATGGAAATTCATGCGTGCTCATGCTGCTAAGTCCTTGTTTACTGGCAGGCGGGTTTCAACAATCCGGGCATAGATCGACGCGCCAATCGGCAGCGTTTCAGGCTCAAGCACAAAAGCAGGATTATGCAGCGCAGCCTTGCCGCCATGCATGACATTGATGTAGGCACCCGGAACACGCGCGAGCATGTCGGCAAAATCCTCGCTGCCCATAAAGGCCGGACAATCGTCACTCACATTGTCTTCACCCAGCACATCGCGTGCTGCCGCCATATAGGCATCCGACAGCTCATGGTCGTTGCGCAGCACATCAAAGACGTTGCGAAGATCAACATCGACCGTGATGCCATAACCCGCTGCCACACCGGCACAGATTTCACGGATACGGCTTTCCGCGAGATCGCAGACCCGCGGCTCGAAATAGCGGATGGTGCCAGTGATTGTCGCCACTTCAGGCACAATATTATAAGCACTGCCAGTATGAAACTGCGTGCAGGAAACCACGCAGGCATCGGTTGCCGGAATGTTGCGCGATACAATGGTCTGCAACTGTCCGACCAGATCCGCACCAATCACCAGCACATCGCGGGCATTGTGTGGCTGCGCTGCATGGCTTCCCTTGCCGGTCAGCTTAATATCGAAGAAGCTTGCACCTGCCATGGCCGCACCCTTGCGGATAACCGCTTTGCCGAGTGTGCCCATCGGCTGATTGTGCATTCCGTAGATTTCATCGCAGGGAAAGCGGTCAAATAGGCCTTCGGCAATCATGCCGCGCGCGCCACCAAGCCCTTCTTCAGCAGGCTGAAACACAAAAACGGCTGTGCCTTCGAAGTTGCGCGTTTCTGCAAGATATTGGGCTGCACCAAGCAGCATGGTTGTGTGTCCGTCATGCCCACAGGCATGCATCCGGCCGGGGTTTTGCGACGTATAAGAGACGCCCGAAATCTCATCGATCGGCAGCGCATCCATATCTGCGCGCAGGCCTACGCGGCGATTGCCTGCATTGCGGCCTTTCAGGATGCCGACAACACCTGTCTTGGCGATGCCGGTATGAACCTCGTCAAAGCCCCATTTTTCCAAAAGTCCTGCTACAACGCCGGAAGCGTGCTGTTCCTCAAAACCAATTTCCGGGTGACGATGCAAATCTTCGAAAACCGCGCGCATCTCGCCGGCTTTCTCCTCAATAAACGGTATGATGGGCATAATTTCATTCCTGTCTGAAACACTGAAGATAATCAGGCGGCGGGGCGTCCCGCCGCAAAATCCCAGAAGCGACCGGGAGCCGCTTCAATCAATGATCGCGTATATTCATGCGAAGGTTTGCCAAGCACATCGGAAGCATTGCCCTGCTCGACCACCTGTCCACGTTTCATCACCAGCACCTCGTCGCAAATCTGCGCGGCCACGCGCAGATCGTGGGTGATGAAAATGATCGCAATGCCGGTATCGCGCTGCAATTCGGCCAGAAGTTCGAGAACCTGCGCCTGCACCGAGACATCAAGCGCAGACACCGCCTCATCGGCCACCAGAATATCCGGTCGAAGAGCTACCGCACGCGCAATGGCAATACGCTGTCGCTGGCCACCGGAGAACTGATGCGGATAACGCTTGAGTGAATCTTCCGGCAGCGAAACGATCTTCAAAAGACGCTTTGCTTCAGCGACCGCCTCTTCATAGGGAACACCATAATTGACCGGGCCTTCCGTCAGGCTTTGCTCAATTGTCCAACGCGGGTTCAATGAGCGGAACGGGTCCTGAAACACGACCTGAAGCTTCTTGCGGAACGGCTTCATTTCACGTTTTCCCAGATGGGCAATATCGCGCCCGTCCACGACGATTTCGCCTTCCGTCGGCTCGATCAGACGCATGATAGAGCGGGCAACAGTGGTTTTACCGGAACCGGATTCACCCACGATGCCGAGTGTTCTTCCGGGTTTGAGTTCAAAATTCACATCATAGGAGGCTTTAACGCCCGGTTTGGTGCTGAACAACCCGCCGCTTTTATAGGTCATACCAAGGTCGTGAACACGGATGACAGCTTCCCGTCCCTGTGGTTCGCGCGCCAATCTAGGGGTAAGGCTTGGCACTGAGCCAAGCAGGTCTTTGGTATATTGCTGCTGTGGTGATGTCAGAACATCACGGATTGTGCCACGCTCGACGATTTCGCCACTGCGCATAACGCAAACACGATCAGCAATTTCGGCGACCACACCCATATCATGGGTGATAAACAGCACAGCTGTTCCGTGTTTTTCCTGCAATTCCGCAATCAGGGAAAGGATTTGTTTTTGGGTGGTCACATCGAGTGCCGTCGTTGGCTCGTCAGCAATCAGAACCACGGGCTCCAGAATGAGCGCCATGGCAATCATGATGCGCTGACGCTGGCCGCCTGAAAGCTGGTGCGGATAGCTCTGATAAATCCGCTCCACATCCGGCAGATGCACCTGCTCCATGATGTTGATGACTTTGGCACGCTTGGCCTCTGACGAAAGACTGGTATGAACATCCAGAACTTCCGTGATCTGCTCACCCACCCGCATAACAGGGTTGAGTGCAGTCATCGGCTCCTGAAAAATCATGGAGATACGTGTTGCACGCATCTTTTTCATGTCCGCAGCCGAAAGCTTAAGCAGATCAGTACCATCAAGCCTGATTGCTCCTTCTTTGACCAGAAGCGCATCTTTCGGCAAAAGGCCCATGGCGGTGAGCGACGTCACTGATTTGCCAGACCCGGATTCGCCCACAAGACAGACGGTCTCCCCTTTGCGAATATCAAAGCTTACGCCCCGCAGAACGGGTGTGCCGCCCGGAAGCGCCACAACAAGATTTTCGACATCCAGAACGACTGGCTCATTTGTGAAATCACGATTGCGCAGTTCCATATCAGCCCTCCCGCTTTTTCAGTCGTGGGTCGAGTGTGTCGCGCGCTGCGTCACCCAATAGATTGATCGACAAAACGCAGAGTGTCAGCAACAGGCCCGGCCAAAGCACGATTGATGGCTTGATACGGAAGAATTGGCGACCTTCTGCCATGATATTGCCCCAGGTCGGGATTTCCGTGCTGATACCGGCACCGAGAAACGAGAGGATTGCTTCGGTGAGGATTGCGGAGGCAATAATATAAGTGCCCTGCACAATCAACGGTGCCATCGTGTTGGGCAGCAGATGCCGGAATAAAATCTTGGGCGTGCTTGAGCCAAGTGCCAGCGCTGCTTCAACATAAGGTTCTTCACGCGCGGTCAGAATGACCGAGCGGACCAGACGCACAACGCGGGGAATTTCCGGAATGGTAATTGCCAGAATGACCGAACCGATAGAGGGGCCATTGAGTGCTACAAGTGCGATTGCAATCAGGATTGATGGCATTGCCATCAGCGCATCCATCATGCGCATGATGATAGCATCCGCAGTGCGGAAAAAACCTGCAATCAGACCGATCATGACACCCACACCAATAGAAGCTGCAGCTGCCAGAAGTCCGATCAACAACGAAATACGCCCACCGAGGATCATGCGCGAAAAGAGGTCACGACCATAATTATCGGTGCCAAGCAGATAGTCATCCGATGGTGGCTTAAGCCGCATCATCGGGTTCATGGTGAGTGGATCGTGTGGTGCGATCCATGGGGAAATAAGGGTAAGAAGAATGATTGCAGCGAGAAGAATGGCGGCAATCAGTGGCCCGATACCAACGCGTGTAACGCGCGGCAGCGAGAACAGGCGTAGCATCCAGTGCATACCTGCCGATGTCGGTTCTGAGCGCATCAATAGCGGATCCTTGGGTCGAACAGTGTATAGGAAAGGTCGATCAGAAGATTGACGAAGACATAGAGCGCACTTGTGAGCAGGATCATTGCCTGAATGACAGGGTAATCACGCGCAAGCACCGCATCGACCGTCAGACGCCCGATGCCCGGAATGTTGAAAATGCTTTCTGTCACAACTACGCCCGAAATCAGCAGTGCAAAGCCGGTACCAACGATTGTCACGACCGGCACAGCCGCATTTTTCAGCGCATGAACGAAGAGAAGGCGACGATCACTCACGCCTTTGGCGCGTGCGGTACGAATATAATCTTCGCCAAGCACATCCAGCATTGCCGCACGGGTCATGCGGGCAATCAGCGCGATGTAGATCGAAGCGAGCGTCAGAGCAGGCAAGATTGCGCGCTCAAGAAATCCACCAAGGCCTGATGAAATCGGCTTGAAGCCCTGCACCGGAAGCCAACCCAGATTGACCGAGAAAATCAGCAAAAGCACATAGCCAACCAGAAACACCGGAACGGAAAAGCCGAGCACCGAGAAACTCATGACAAGATAGTCCGCCCATGAACGATGCCGCCATGCAGCGATCACACCCATCGGTATCGCAACAAGCACCGCGATGATGATGGTCAGAATTGCGATGGAGATGGTTGGTCCGATACGTTGGGAGACCATATCGATAACCGGAACACCGGAAATCAGTGACACGCCGAAATCGCCCTGCAGAATGTTTCCCATCCAGGTGAAATACTGCGTGAGGATCGGTTCATTAAGGCCCATCGCTTCGCGGATGCGTTCAAGCTGTTCAGTGGTGGCGGCATCGCCGGCCAGAATTGCAGCTGGATCACCCGGTGTCAGTCTCAGGAGGAGGAATACAAACACTGATACCAGCAACAATACCGGCACGAGTGCGAAGATACGTTTTAACAGATAGACAGCCATATGCGCGTCCCGCTTGAGGTGGGACCGACAGAGCGCCGGTCCCACGTTGAACTGGGAGCCATCGCGTTAAAGCGATAGCTGCGGGCGGATTATTCCTCGGTCTTTTTCACGTTCCAGAAGACTGGAACGGGTGAGCCGAGCATATCAACCACATTGCTTCTGCGGGCCTGTGGCGGGTTATATTCACCAAGGGGAATGTAGAGAACATTTTCAAGCGTCTGGGCCTGAATCTTCTCAACGGCAGCTTTCTGCTCTTCCGGTGTTTTGGCTGCGATATATTCCTTTTTCAGCGCTTCAATCTTCTCATCTTCCGGCCAGCCAAACCATCCCTTTTCACCACGGCCGTTCAGCATGACGGAATTCAATGGCGTTGATATTTCCGGAATCTGCCAGTTGGTGAAGAACATATTCCAGCCCCCCTTCGCAGGCTCATCTTTCGATGCGCGCCGACCAACCAGTGTCTGCCAGTCCATCGGCTGCATATCGACGGTGAACCCAGCCGCACGCAGCTGCTGGGCTGCAACAACGGGCTGTGGCGAAAGGCTGGAAACATCGGTTGGCTGCATCAATACAACAGGCGTTCCGTCATAACCGGCCTTTTTCAGCAAAGCCTTTGCTTCTTCGATATTGCCCTGTGCAACAATAGTTTCGGAGCCGACATCGGTGGCATTTGGAGTGCCACAACCAAAAATTGCGCCGCATACTTTATAGTAATTCGGATCAGCCATCAAAGCTGCCAACACCGGCTCCTGCGACATGGCCAGGAACGCCGCACGGCGAATATCCGGATTGTTGAATGGCGGATGTTTAAAGTTAAACCGACCCATGGTTTGGTAGCCTAGCGGATCGCGCTGCTCCAAAACAACCGTGTCGTCACCCTCGAACAGCGGTACCAGATCGACTGGAACCTGTTCAATGTAGTCGATTTCTCCGCTTGTCAGGGCATTGGCAGCGGTCTGCGCATCCGTCATTGTGACCCAGCGAACCTTGTCAACATTAACGACCTTGCCGCCTGCCATCCAGCTCGCAGGTTCACTGCGTGGCACATAATCTTCATTCTTGATGTAGGTCACGCCGACACCGGGCTGAAATTCGGCGGGTACAAACTTGAAGGGACCTGACCCTATATGTTCGGTAATAGCCGTGTCGGCAGGCGTGGCAGCTATGCGTGCGGGCATGATGAATGGCGGAAGAGCCGACTGTTTGGCAATCGTATCGAGGAACGGCGCAAAAGGCTCCTTGAGTGTCCAGACAATCGTTTTGTCGTCGTTTGCTTTCAGCGAATCCGTAATATCCATGATCAGCTGCCCACCAGTGTCGCGCTTGGCCCAGCGTTCAAGCGAAGCGACAACATCAGTAGCCGTTACCGGCGCGCCATCATGGAATTTCAGACCATCGCGCAACGTGAATGTATAGGTTTTGCCATCATCGGAAACAGTCCATTCCGCCATCTGCGGCTGCGGCTTGAAATTTTCATCAACGGCAATCAGCACATCATAGATCATATAGGCATGATCGCGGGTGATATGCGCTGTAGTGATGACCGGATCGAGCATGCGCAGATCCGAGTGCATAACGGCAGTCAGTGTTGTTTCTGCTGCGGCATGGCCAGCACTGAGCGCGATCAGCGAAGCGGCAATGCCATATTTGAGTTTGCGGAGGATAGGCCCAGTCTGTGGTGGTTTGAAAAACGTCATATACTTGGTTCCTCTGAAGGTTGTTTTTATTGTTTTATTTGAATGTGTCTCCCAGCGGCTCAAGCCGAATGCCTGAACGCAAGTTCTTCCATGTCAATTGTGCTGGGCTGAGCGGCATTGCGCCGGGAGCGGTGCAGACAAGAAGCTTTTCAGCGATCGGCGCAAAGTCGGCTCTGAAATGCACCGAACTTTTATTGACAAGAATAGCTTCCTGCTCCGGCTCAATGCCGACCATGCGATAAAGCGCGCGATCTGCCATCTGAGCGAGATTGGTTGTTACCACGACACGGGTTCCGCCAAGCCGCAAACAGGCGGATGGTCCCATATCAAGCCACGTGCCACCATAGTAAGGGCCTGTCGCATGCGCCTTACCATCCGACAGTTTTTCAACAGTGAATGTCGCTTTATATGGCTCATCGCCTGCAATGCCGGATTTGCCACCAAGGGCAATTTCAACTTCCGCCCCCTCGCCTGCCTGATGGGCAATTTTTGCTGCTTCAGGATCATGAATACAGCCAATCGCAGCGCGCTGCGCACCGCTGGCGACAAGCGCACGCAGCATTCCGGTGGTGTCGGAACTGCCGCCAGCGCCGGGATTATCCTGCGTATCAGCAATAATGATCGGACGACTTGCATCGTGGGAAAGCTCGATCGCTTTCGCAACGCCTTCTTCAGGCTGATAGGCTGTACCTGCAAAGGCTGGCTCGGCCGCGGAAAGTGCCGCAAGTATATTATCTGCACAGGCTTCCACCGCCTTATGGTCCCAGCCATAAGCAAAAACGGATGGACCGCATTCTGCAAAATCAGCCGCCGGAAATCCCATGAAAAGCGACGCCGTCAGCACGTTGTCCGGTAGCTCAATGGTCATGCCGTAAAGGTCCTTGGCGGGCTGTTCATCTGTGCACTGCCACGCAATCGGGATGAGATATTCACCCTGTCGCATTGCCTTATGCCAGCCATCAGGCTTGTCCATTAGTGCCTGCAACGCTTCTGCTGCGCGATAACCGGTTTCAGCCATATCGATATGCGGATAGGTGCGAAATCCAACCATGACATCTGCATGGTCGAACATGCGCTTTGTAATGTTGCCATGCAAATCGAGCGCGACTGATAGCGGCTCTTTGCGCCCCACCGCACGCACCCGCTCCAGAAGTTCACCTTCCCCATCATTGATGTGCTCGGCAACCATGGCGCCATGCAGGTCGATAAAGATACCATCAAGCGGGCCGCAATCCTTTAAGCCTTCGACAATCTCGGAGACGATTGTCTCGTAAGCGTCCTTTGTGACGGGCGCTGAAGGGATAGCCCCGGCCCACAGGATCGGCACGACTTCCCAGCCCGCTTCCTGCGCAAATTTCAGCGCCCCGGCGATACCAAGATTGACGTTCTGCGCATTGTTGAAAATCGCATCACCACGCGAAAGCGGGATATATCCGCCACCTTGAACGAACGCTGCCAATGTTGCTGGAGTGGCAGCAAAAGTGTTCGTTTCATGCAGAAAGCCAGCTACAGCCACGCGTTTTGACACGAGCGTACTCCCATTTTATTGATTGCCCCCTCGGGCTATGACGTGTATCTATCAGCGATACATCTATATTGATTTTTATGATAGGGACCAACTTTGACGCTTGTCAATCACTGAATCAGGATTATAGCTTTTTCTTATGAACACATTTCGAGACCTGCGCGGTATATCTACCTTTGATCCCGACGAAGCGGAGGCTTTCAAGGATGATCCCCTATTCTTGCGATCTGTAGCAAGAACCGTCGCAGTCATGTCGGCGTTTCAAACGGCGCGCCATCCCTTGTCGCTTAGCCAAGTTGCAACTGCTGCAGGAATAGACAGAAGTGCTGCGCAACGCATCATTCATTCGCTTTTAAAACTTGATATGCTGGCGCGCGACCCTGAAGATCGTGGCTATCTGCCGGGATTACGCGTTCTGGATATGACGCATGATCTGCTGCGACTGAACCCAATGCTTCAGCGCGCGAATCCCGTCATGCTGGAATTGCGACGCCGTGTCAGCGAGCGTGTCGATCTTTCTCTTTTCGATGATGTGCGCGTTGTCTATGCGCTTCGGATGCCGTCGAAGCATGAGATTTTCAGTGCCACGATCGTCGGACATGCGGTCCCGACCTATTGTACGGCAGGCGGTATCGCCATCCTGGCCCGTCTGCCGGATGCGGCGATTGCAGACATTGTCGCGCGCTCTGATCTGACGCCTTTCACGCCCCACACTATTTGTAATCTGGACGGTGTCATGCACGAGGTTCGTGCCACACGCGAGCGCGGTCATTCGGTCTTGTGCGGGCAATTATTGAGTCACGAAGTCGCCATAGGTGCACCGATACTGGACTCTTCATCCATGCCGATTGGCGCGATTCACGTTGCCGGCAGTTTGCAGGAATGGACTGCAGAAAGTTTCAGCGATAATTTTGGGCCTCTGATTCAAAATGCGGCACAAACCATTTCAGAAACCCAAAAACTATAGAACAATAGAAAATAGTTATTTTCGATATACGGGGTTAATTCACATTTAGGCCGTGCGGGCGGGTTTGATTAAGCTGAAACAGCTGTGATTTCGACGATGGATACGAAGTTGCTGGCTCTGTCGCAAACTTTTACATTTTTATCTTACATGCCTGTCATTACGGACCATGGCTTGAGGTAGCAAGAGATGGCAATAGCTTTCAACCCAGTCGCCATTGCCATTCATCTCACTCAATTATACCGCCGACGTGAAATACCTCTCCAGACGCGAAGATTTTGCGACAAATCCTCCCTAGGGGTACGCAAGGTCTCGTATCCGCGCAATTGTTTATTCATGTATAATTCATACACTGAATCAATTTCCCCCGCGTCAGACCAAGGTATTTGAAGGTCTGAATAAAGAGTGCGGCATCTGTCGCAAAAATTAGTATTCGACAGTTCTGGGAGTCTTATTCTTTCGTAATTTATGAGGTGTTTGATTTCTTTGAAAAAAACAGCCACGTTCTGATAATCTGAATGTTTTACCGCTTTTGATTCCACATAATTAATCATTGTTTCGTTATCATTCAGAGCAGCTTGAATACAACATATATCATCAATTAGTTTAACTCTTTTATCAACAATATCGATTAATATTTTTATATGTCTTGCGAGATCGTTGTATGATAATCTACTAGAATTCGCATACCAACCATAGAAATAACCGAGTGCAGAAAAGCAAAATGCTAATAAACAAATGCAAATCTTAACTCCATTTTTTGTTCTCTCGCTAATTCCATCGATATCAGGAAATAAAATACCAACTAACGTAGCTATGAATCCGAAACTTAAACTAAATGCATTGCTAAATGAACATGTATTGCTCGCATACCGCTGTCTAGTATCAAGATTTTTAAATAATATATCACCATAAGAAGTATTATAATATGTGTAGTCTTCGTTAATTTTATTAAGTCGAGCTACATGCTTTTTATTGTAATAATCTAAATCTTTAAATCCGAAATCTTTATTTTTTGTTTTTTTGAATATATCTTCTATCTTGGAAAGCACGTCCCTTTCATTAACTCTCAAATTTTGTATAACACGTAGCGATTGCCTATCTAATAAATTTACCAAACTTATAGTATCTGCTATGAAGCATTTTTCATAATTATTACATGTAGCCAAGGATTGCATAGCGCTATACGTTGATTTTAAATTTAACATATTAAAACCTATATATTTAATTGATTTCCATCTACGAATATTTTATAATAAATTTTTTAGAATCTATTAAACGCGCCCTTATGCTGGAACGGTATTATGCATCGAGCGCCGTAAAGAGCTCTAATGGCGAGCGATTGTTATTTGCGAAGTGCTTCTTGCGGATCATATGAGCCACTTCGATGCCCGCAATTGTTGCAGATGTACTGTGAAGTGCTTTGAAAGCTAAAGTGTTTTTTGTAATCCACTTGATAAGATGATGGCCCTGTTCAGGACGATTGTTGTGATATTTGACCTGCAGGATCTCAATCATCGTGATGTGACCCGCGATTATCAAGATCGCATTTAAAGCTTGCGCTCCGGCCAGATTGCCTCCGCTTTTATCAATGACAATCTTGTGCGGAATGCCATTGCTTGTTATCGCTTTCTTAAAAAAACGCCGAGCAGCGCCAAGATCGCGGCATTCAGTGAGCATGACATCTAACGTTTGACCATCACGATCAACAGCCCGGTATAGATAAGACCATTTGCCTTTGATCTGGATATAGGTCTCGTCAAACCGCCATGAGCCAAGCATTGGGCGCTGAAGCTTCTTTTCGTGCGCGGCGATCTGTGCCGCATAACGAGCAACCGACCGGTTCAATGTTGCATGGCCAACGTCTACCCCATGTTCAGCCGTAATTTCCTGCAGATCACGATAGGAACAGGGATAGCGAACGTAAAAGAAAACAGCATAGAAGATAATACTTCTAGGACGTTGAGCCGCTTTAAAATTGATTGTCATGCCCATTCACCTATGCTCAATTGAGCCAACAGAACGATAATAACCAAGCAGACGTGAAATTTTGCAACAAAGCTGAGTTGAAGATCCGGTTTGGCAATAAATATTGAATTTATGAAACTATAATCCACGGAATACCTTGCACGATAATACCGCCATGCTTGCACTGATCGCCAATACGGGCTATTTTTTTTCCTTGAATACTAGCAATTGATGATCCGGTCCTAATTTCATCTGGCTGTCCCATTCCTGTACAAATAGTTTTATCTGAAATGGTGGCAACCGGCACACCGTAAACAGTAACGAAAACCTGCTGTGTACTGATGATTGGTCCGCCTATATGGGGGACTGATACACCACCAACGATTTCGACACGGGGGCAGATATGATTATGCCCCAATAGAGCAATGGGCATTCCGGCCACAATTTCTCCCCTTCTGATAGCGTTTAGTAATATTACTAACTAACTCTCTGGCAAAGGCTTCCTGGTACCTTCACCGCCTCCACCCTGCTGAAAATCGACCTTATTGCCCTGAATATCAATTTTTAGACCATGCAGGATTATCCCGCTCTTACTCAGTTCAATATAACCGCCTGGTGTTGAAAGACGGATCGCCGCATCAGCAAAGATTTCAACTTTCTTGGATTCAATATTGGTGGCTTCACCGCTTAGCATCGTCAGGATTTTGCCCGCAGTGGTGGTATGTTCTTCCGCTGTATGACTGAGATAAACACCACCTATATGTAGCACCTTACCGCCAGCAATTTGCTCCACACAGGCCTGTCCAACTGTTTCGGAACTCAACCGCGCAATAATTGTATGATGTTCGCCGGCGCCATCAAACGCACTGCCAAGATCTGCACCTAGTGCTGTGCCTAGCTCTGCCAGTTTTTTACCTGCATCAAGCCCGGCATTATTTTTAAGATAATCATTCTTTTTTTGAATCGCATTTTGGGACCAGAAGCCCAGTTGGTTGCCACGTAGTGCATCGGCTAGCGCCTTCAGTCCAATGCGCCCTGCTCCACTCGCAAGCTCAGCACCCTGATCGAGTAATTTCGTCGTTTTTCTGTTTAGATCTGAGAGGCTTTCAAAAACACTTTTTGCGCCTGCGCCGTTTTCGCCGACAGCAATATGCATTGAACCTCCGGTCTCAATCTTATAATTTCCAGTAACACTATAGATCTGATTACCACCAGCTTGCATGACTTGGTGCTGAGTAATCCGGCTCGTATCACTACCACCAACTGTTTCTGTTCTTTCTTTTTGTGCGCAGGTGAAAAAATTTTCTTCACCTGCTGTATCTTCGAGAGACAGCTCGTTAAAACCTTCCCCTTTATAGCTCTGAGAACGGAGTGTCAGTCGCGACTTGATATCAGGCAACGTGTAGGCAGGCATTGTCTGCGGATTAGCAACAGTGCCCGTAATCACCGGATGATCCGGACTACCATTCAGAAAAGACACCACCACTTCTGTGCCGACACGAGGTATAATTTGCGCCCCGTAATTCGATCCGCCCCAAATTTGAGCCACACGCACCCAACAGGTATCTGAGCCGTCTTTTTTTGCGCGCCTGTCCCAGGGGAACCATAATTTGACACGGCCATATTTATCACAGTGGATTTGCTCTTTTTCAGGCCCGGCAACAATTGCGGTCTGCATCGTTTCGATAGGCAACTTAGCGTGTGTACGCTGGGGCGTCAGTGGAACAGTTGCAGGTATAGCCGTAAAACTATTATAATAAGACGGAACTTGTTTGCCTGATACAGGCGCGGCCGCAGATATATGGTGGACTATATCAGTAATCACGTGATCTGGCAGCATCTCGCCATGAACAAATTTAGGTCTAAATACCCGGGCAGGAGCTAGAACATGCACAGTGCTTTGCCCTTCAATCGTACAATATCGCGCTTCCTCTGCCTGCATATTTAATTTTTGCAAACGCTCTGCGGCCTCTGCCGTTTGCGCACCGGATGGAAATGCAAAGCGTTCTTTATTAGTCCGATCCGCACAGTGAACCAGCGAAGGTACCTGAGCCATAATTGCAGCATCCGGCATTTCAAAATTCCAGTCACCTCCTGCGTGCGCAGCGGGCACATAACGAAATGTCTTCTGCCACTGATAAATTTGAGCCTGCCGGTTTGGCTGACTATCTACATAAAATGCAGATGTTGCATCAGGCCAGTCCGTTGCAGCGATCCACGAAGAGGCCTGATCCCCAATGCATAATTTATCCTGGCCATTAGCGTGGTAAAACCACCAAAACAGCCCCGCAGCCTCTAGACGGCGGATCATATAATCAAGATCAGTCTCACCATATTGAACACTATATTCTACAACAGGCACCTGCTGCTGTAACCGCAATTGAGCAGAGGGCAAACTATATTCTCGTATGAGCGTCTCTGCTACATCGACAGCACTCATAAGCTGCCAGATACGATGATCCGATGATTGACTGAGACGCCAAAGAGCCGGCCGAACGACAATACGACATTGCTGCCAGCCTTGTTGCGAGGTTGACTGAAATTCAATCTCTGTCACAACTCCGTTGATCGTTCGACAAATACCCTCCTTGCTGCCGGATAACGGAAAAATAAACTCAACTTGCGCATTGCTGCCAATTAGCTTTTGCGGGGCAATAACTTCTTCACTCATAAACACAATATCTGCAAAAAAGAGCCAGCTTACACCCTCGCTGATGTCGGCAGATATGGCATGTACCTTGCCAGATATGCCAGATAATGCGAGACGAAGAGAGCGACTTTTTGAACTATAGCTACTCTGCTCAGCTGCAGACATTGTTTGTTATCCGCTTTGAAACAAAACATTATGGAAAATCTATCAATTAAAGTATTACTTTACTTTACACGTCGCGAGATTATATCCGCCTACGAGCGGCGATTGTGCTTTATGACTATCGTTATAATCTGTAAATTTCCATTCAATTTCAGAAAAATTCAACCAAAAATCTTCTTCCGGCATACGGCCATCGCCACAGAGCAACGTATAATTAGAGAGCAGCACGTTAATAAGAGTGATTTCTAGATAGGTTTCACCCGGGTCACCCGTTGTAACAAAATGAATTTCAACTTTTTTAGATGACAGACCAGAAGTCGCAAACTGCTTCAGTTTGACACTAGACTTATCATAACGCTTACGTAATTGTAGGTCGCTGAAATTTGGTTGCACACCCTCGCGGTTGGTAATAGCACCTAAAACGCTTGTAATACATCGGCTTATATTGAAATTTAACGAGTCTATATCAATCCATTTCTTATGATTATCATGAGTTGCATTGCCTTCTACACCTTCCAACCTTAGATAAATACCCATTCCCCATACCTTTTTATATATTTAAAACATTTGAAACCAATTTATAGATATATATTAATAAGTAAATAGCACTTTATAACTAGCCATTCATTGCTATTGTATAATTTCGACGATATGCATTATTATTAATAATAAACAACTTTCATTTTATTATAGTAAGTATTATGGACCCTCGTATTTTTCCTGCCGCTCGAGAGCTTTATTATTCAGTGAAAGATCTGTGTATGGCTGCACGTCAAAAGGAAAAGCATGGCGACATTTCCCCCGCGGTTCATGATCAATGGAAAATTATCCATCAGAAACTCACGCAGATGTTTAGTCTGGGATGTGCGGACTTAGAATTATGCGGCTGGCTAGCCGAGGCAGTTCTGCGCCTTGAAGGAATATCCGGATTAAAGCAAGTTTTCCATACTATCAGCCAACTTATAGAGACGCATGGAACAAATCTGCATTCTGTAGAGTCAGCAACAGAAATGCCACAATACTGGATCACTCCAATTTCCGAATTAAGTGGCGAAGGCCGGGAAGGTGTGCTGATCCAGCCTTTACGCCTATGCGCACTCGTGCCAGGTCAACCATACGGCACAAACAGCCTGTGGCAATATCAAAGCAATATCCAGAATCGCAATGAAAATGAGGCATTTCGCTCTCTTTCACAAACCGTTTATGATGCCGGCAGCGCCGTCATGCATGGGCATCGCGATACTGCATTTGCCTGTATTGCAGCTTATCAGGTAATGATTGCTCAATTTACAGAACTATTCCCCGATAATCCGCCCGCATCGGCTAACTTACTTAATATTTTACATGAGTATGTTCATGCCATCAATGATCTAACCGGCTTCAAAAATACATTGGAGCAAAATCTGACTGATATTACAGCAACAGATTTGTCAGCGACTAGCCCTGTGACGAGTTCTACACATATCACAATTATCAATCGCGAGCAGGCACTGCAATTACTGGGTGATGTGGCTCATTTTTTTCACCAGAATGAGCCACAATCTCCCATTGCTCCCGCAATCGAAACGCTAGTCCGCCGAGGGCGCCTGCCTTTTGCCGCACTGCTTGAAGATTTACTTGCCGATGATGTGACACGCGGCGCCATTCTGGCAGCTGCAGGTATTCATTCCGCAATTTGTGAAAGCCGTTAGCCCCAGCAAGGAGACCGGACATGACTGGTATATACGATAAGATAGACAGCGTACGGAAACCACGGGTCCATATCAAATATGAGATCGAAACTGAGGGCGCTACAGTCCAAAAGGAATTACCCTTTGTTGTCGGTGTTCTTGGTGATTTTTTCGGTAATGCCGGTGACCGTTCAAAGCCGTTCAATGAGCGAAAATTTGTCCAGATCGACCGCGATAATTTTGACGACGTCATGCGTAATATTGCGCCGGCAATCAATCTCAAAGTGCCAAATCTGCTGGAGAACAATGACACCGAACTGCCCGTTACGCTCAGTTTTACCAAAATGAGTGATTTCGAACCGGCCGCGATTGTAGATCAGGTTCCAGAGCTAAAAAAACTGCTCGAAATCCGTAATATGCTGCGTGATCTGATGAGTAAGGCAGATCTTTCAATGGAACTCGAGTCCATGCTTGAGAACTTACTTCAGAACCGGACTGTCCTTGAAAAACTGGTCGCAGAACTCGACAGCCAATCCTCTGAAAAGCCGGACGCACCGCAGAACACGACGGAAGAAACCCCGCAATAATTCTCTTTGAGATCAGGATGCCTCAGATATGAACGCAGAAGTAAAAGATGATATTGCCCACGAAGCAGATGTGAAAGACCACGCTCTGCTGCCACAAATTATTGCGGTCACAAAACAGACTGCCCCTGACCGTGTGGAAGATATGATACGCGCTTTAACCAGTCAGGCTATGGCCGGAGCCGTCACATTTAACCGTAATTTTACGGTTACGATCCGTGAGGCCGTGGACAGGCTGGACGCACTCATTTCCCGTCAGCTTTCCGTCATTATGCAAGCGCCGGAGTTTAGCCGGCTAGAAGGCAGCTGGCGCGGCCTGCATTATCTCGTACAAAGCAGCGAAACTGGCGCGCAACTGAAATTGCGTATGCTCAATGTCTCCAGACAGGAGCTATATAAAGATCTGACACGCGTATCAGAGTTTGATCAGTCACATTTTTTTAAGGCAGTCTATGAAGCTGAATTCGGCACACCTGGCGGAGAACCGATTGGCACATTGATTGGCGATTACAGTTTCGGCAATTCAGCGGAAGATGTTGAGTTGATGCGCAATATTTCCAGTGTAGCTGCAGCTTCTTTTGCGCCATTTATTGCCGCCGCTGCCCCCGCGATGTTTGGCTTTGACGATTATCGTGAACTGAGCAAGCCGCGCGATATGGCAAAAATCTTCGAAACCGCAGAATATATTCAATGGCGCAGTTTCCGCGAAACAGAAGATTCACGGTTTATGGTTCTGACTATGCCGCGTGTCTTGGCACGCATGCCTTACGCTCCCAACGCCACAAAAATTGAAGAATTCAGCTATGACGAAACAGCGGCCTATCCTCAGGGACAATTACCTCACAAGAACTATTGCTGGATGAACGCAGCTTATGTGATGGGCGCGCGTTTAACGGATGCTTTTGCCAAGAGCAGCTGGTGCACCGCAATACGCGGCGCTGAAAATGGTGGCAAAGCCGAGAACCTGCCACTCTATACATTTATCAGTGACAACGGCGATATTGATGCCCAATGCCCGACCGAGATCGGCATCACTGATCGGCGCGATGCAGAATTGGGTAAACTCGGCTTCACCCCGCTCTGTCATTACAGAAACACTGATTACGCTGTATTTTTTGGAGCTCAAACCACGCAAAAGCCTCGTCTTTATGATGATTATGGCGCAACCAGTAACGCCGCGATTTCTGCACGTTTGCCTTATATTCTGGCAACATCGCGTTTTGCGCATTTTTTGAAGGTTCTGGGGCGCGACAAAATCGGCTCTTTTATGGAGGCGGCCGACTGCGAAATGTGGCTCAATCGCTGGATTTCTAACTATGTCAACGCCAATGACGATGCAAGTGCCGATGGTTTTGTTGCAAACTTTTCGTCAATGGATGAGCTGATAGTATCCTGGCTTTTAATCAGCCGAGTATTTTAGATGTTTAAAGGCCGCCATTTTGATAAATCCGTTATCCTT
>NZ_JBDJNL010000022.1:0-49067 GCF_039674445.1 Brucella sp. TWI432
GCGCAGACCCTGCACTAAATTTAAAGTTCCGGGCCCGCGCACGCTAAACCTTGCAACCTAAAGGAGGGGTACTTTTTGGACGCCGATAAGGGGTCCCGTTTAAACGCCGATTGACAGGCTGTGATGCGGATATTCGGTCTTTCTATGATTTTCCCGTATCGCCAGCGCCTGCCATCGTAACGAATCCTCCATTCGATCAATGCGGATGGGGCAATGGCAAAGCACGCTGGCTGTACCACGCGCTTGATACACTTGACGTTGATTACATGGCGCTACTGCTCAACTGGTCATGGCCGGGGGCAGGTGGCCTTGCGTCCTTCTGGGGCCGATTCCCTCCGGCGCGCGTCTACCTAATGCGCTGGAAGATTGATTTCACCGGTCAGGGCGCACCGCCAATGCTCAATGCCTGGTTCGTCTGGGATAAAGAGCATCGTGGCGAAACCGTTCTGCGCATGCTCGACCGCAAAGACGCTCGACAGGGCGAGTTATTCGGAGGTGCAGCATGATCAGGCTCGCGCTGCCGTTCCCTCCGTCTGTCTGGGATATTTATGTCGGCTGGGGCAAGTCTCGTCGCCTTTCGCCTGAATACGCGAAGTGGCGCAAAGACTGCGGCTTCTTCCTCAACCGCAAGAACGAGTTCATCGACGGGCCTTTCAGCATATCAGTTGCTTTGAAGCGTCCGCATAAGCGCATGGACCTCGACAACCGCATG
The DNA here is from genome assembly GCF_039674445.1 of Brucella sp. TWI432. Lineage (NCBI taxonomy): Bacteria > Pseudomonadati > Pseudomonadota > Alphaproteobacteria > Hyphomicrobiales > Brucellaceae > Brucella > Brucella sp. TWI432. The sequence continues at coordinate 713 of NZ_JBDJNL010000022.1, forward strand.
AAAGCGCTTCTCGACGTTCTCCAGCATTACAAGGTCATCAAGAACGACAGCCTCTGTGAACGCCTCACAATGACGTGGGATGCCGGTTTGAAAGAGGAATGTGTCGTCATCTTGCAGCGTGCCGAGGAGGCGTTAGCGTCATGAGCAAAGACCGGATCCCGTATTTCGATTTTTACCCGTCAGATTTCATGCATGGCGTTCGTGGTCTATCGGCTCAGGAAGTCGGCGTCTACACGATGATGCTTTGCCGCATCTATGAAGAAAACGGCCCCGTCGAATACCACGTCATGCGTCTCGCAACCTATTGCGGCATGCGTGAATCGACGTTCGTTAAGACAGTCGAAAAGCTCATCGAACTTGGAAAGCTGGAGCTTGTCGACGGCATGATTTCCAATCATCGCGCCGAAGCTGAAATTTCAAGTCGTGCGCACAAGTTGAAAATTAATTCCAAGGCAGGAAAAGCAAGTGCCGAAAAAAGGCAACAAAAACAAAGACTGACTTCAACGGACGTTCAACAGGCGTTCAACCATACAGATACAGATACAGATACAGATAATACATCTTCACTTCGTTCAGATGTTCCGGTCAAACCCGATTTCGAAAGCGAATTTGAACAGCAGTTTTGGCCAGCCTATCCCCGCCGTGTCGGCAAGGGTCAGGCTCTCAAGGCCTTCCGTGCTGCTCGAAAGCAAAACGATCTGGAAACGATCATGGCTGGCATTCGTCGCTATGCCGCCAGCCGCCAAGGCGAAAACCCCGAATTCACCAAACACGCTTCGACGTGGCTCAACGGCCAGTGTTGGCTCGATGAAGCCGATCCGAAATTCTCCGCGCATCGATCAGATCCGCCGTACCGACGTGGTGAGAGCGCGACTGACATTTGGCGAGACGAACTGATTGAGAGAGGAATTTTACGAGATGAACCAGATAGCCACCAATCAAGCATACTCGATGTTGGTCACGGAGGAGGATATTTCGAAGGCAATGTACATCCTCTCCGCATTGCAGGCGCGGGTTCAAAGTGACCGTAAGTTGTTCAAGGAAGTCTATTTCCGGGCGCTTCACGGTGTTTCTCGTCACAGCTTAGAAATGGCTGTCCAGAACATCATTCAGGGCCATTCAGAGCTACAGCATGGTTTCATGCCTTCGCCGCCAGAACTCCGCCGTGAGTGCGAGCGCGTCATGAAGCCGATCCTCGACAGCATGGCTTATGTCCGTGAGGTAGAGGCAGCGCGCAGGGAAGCAGCAGAGCATCATCGCAAGGCCAGCAAAATAGACAATACCAAAGGCCGCAAAATTATCGCCGTTGGGATCGATCATGGCTCATGGGTGCACCGTGCAAAGCATGAATATCCTGTCGGTTCGCTATGGGTCGCAAAAACCGGGACGGTTTACGGCCCACTGAGTGTGGAGGCCGCATAATGTTCGCAGTTTCAGCAACCCGTACAAATCAGGGTGCGGCGCGTATCATAGCGCAGCGCAATGCAGAGCGAAAACGGCAAGAGCGTTTGATGCTGGAGGCTCAGGCCGCTGCGAAGGAAGAAGCAGAGCGCGAAGCAGCTGAGAAGCTGGAAGCCATTGCAAAATCTGTGGCGATCGTCTCCAGCTTCCGAGCAGTCGAGATAATTCTAGGCGCGCGCTCACCTGTCAAAGACATCGTCATTCATGCAGTAGCAGGCACCAAGTACACGGCACAAGACATTCTAGGTCATCGCCGTATGCGCGCCATGACTGATCTGCGCCACTATGCAATCCTTTGCGCATGGGCGTTTCGCCCTGACCAGAGCCTTCCACAACTTGGAAAGCTTCTAGGTGGCCGTGACCACACAACAATCATTCACGCAAAGAACCGCTTTGACTTCGATAGCAGAGAGGAAGCAGCGCGTTTCATCAAGCAGCACGGCAGAGACGCCACACTGGCGCGCCTCAAAAAATCAGGGAAGGCTGCATGATGCTTTCAACTCATCACCCTATGGGAAAACACAAAGGCTACGCTCCAGCACTTATCAAGCGCATTGGAAGCCAGAAGAAAGTTCTTAACGGAAATTCATGTCCAGCACAGGCCTACCGGCTTTTCCGCAAAGGCTACGACACAGTGGAGATAGCAAGGATTTTGGGAAAGACAGAGGCGGAGGTTGTGAAGCTTTTAGACAAGGCACGAAACAAGCTGCGCGGCATCGAGCAAGCGGCATAGGAGAGGGCGATGGAAATCCCCGCTGATCAGTTGAAATTCGAGGTCTACCCAATCCACGGCATCCACCAGAAAGGTGGGCAGCATGTGGGTATGCCTAGTGGCGTTCAGGTTACGCACCTCCCATCGGGCTTAAAGGCATATGTCGACATTGGACGCTCGCAGCACGATCACAAGCAAATCGCGATGGAAATGATTTTAGCGGCAATCACCCATCCGAAATTCAGATAACCCCAGGCGATGAGGAAACACTATGGCGGCGTATAGCAAGGCGGAAAAGCTGAGAGCAAAACGAGGTAGGGGAAGGCCAAAGAAGGAGGGTGAGTTGCGCGAAGCAAATGGCCGCATATCAAGGGCAAAAGAACCGCCTGCAAAGGTTGCGCTAGAAGCGCGGATGAGGATGCATAATTTGACCAAAGCGCAGGCGATAGACCCTTTGTCATCAACTTTGCTCGGTCGGCTTGCCATGATGGGGAGAGTGGACGGTTTAAGCCAAGATCAATATGAGGCGGCCTTGCGTTATCTGGAACTCAGGAACGATTACAGCAAATCGCTTCAATCTCCCGGCGCATATTACGAGGCTCATGGTTGCGTTGATAGCTCAGACCCGGAAGCGTACGAGCAGTGGTGCCAGCGCGTCAAAGGCGCAATCACCAAGGCCAATCAAGCAATCCAAGATGCGCAGGATGAAAACCGGACAGAAAACCTGTGGGCCGGTCTTCAACACATCATCATCAAGGGTGAAATGATGTCTCATCTACTCGGAAGTGCACGACTTGTGTGCAATGCGCTTCACAGGCATTTCATGCTTGACAGAAAGAGCAAATCACCGAATAAATGACATCACATTTTAAGGTGCAGAATTGCGCCTAGTTACAGCGGCTTTCGGGCCGCTTTTTTAGTTTCTGGTGCCGTGCATCCGGTAACGCTCCTGCAACGAGGGATGCAGTGACAGGAGGGCCAGAACAGAATGAGAGGCGGGGTGGGCCGCCTCTCTTAAGTTTAAAGCACCGAATTCATCGAAATTCCGTCAAGAGCTTCTTTGATGGATCGGTAGGGTGCTGCCCTGAAGCTCATCCCGCCCAGTGGATACCTGATTATGGCTTTCCAAGAGTTTCTATCTCTTTCAAGATCAATAATAGCCCCATCGGGTATCTCACCAGATTCACTCGTTTCATCCTTTTCCGGGTCGTAGCCACCTGTTAGCGTAGGATCCAGATGAAACTGCAAAATGTGTGCATATGCTTCCTCAAATGAATCCTTAGTCCTTAGATCAAATTTCATAGCGTCGCTAGGAACTGCAAACCCTACGGGATAGCAGGAAATAACGCTCCAGCTTCCGCCCATTCGGTAGAGTAAAACGTGAGTTCCAACCGGGTATTCAGTAGCCATTTTAAGCCCTCCTTTGCGCCGCCATAGGAGCAAAGAATTGGTTGATCGTCTATAGGTCATTGGAGAATTCAGCATAATGCCTCGCTATGTCTCTCTCCGCCGCCCTCGCATGGATTGGTATGAAGCCAATGCGCTCGATAGCCTGTCACAAACAGTGCATGAACCAGAGCCGGTAGACACAGGCATAATTGACGCTGACGGCTTTCCGATCATTCGCATGATGGATCAGATCGGCTTTGTAAGGGATGAGCATCGATGACACTCAGTGAATTCAAAGCATGGCTTGAAGGTTTCAGCGAAGCATTCACCGATGGCGTCCCAAATGCTGACCAGTGGGGAAAGGTGCAGGCAAAGCTTGGTAAGATCGATAAGATGGTCGCTCCGGGCAGCTTTGGCATTCCAACGCCACCATTCCAGCCCAAGGGATGGGATCAGCGATACGATAATGCGGTAAAGAAATTTGTCGCTGACGAGATTAACCCGGCTCTTGTGCCAAAAGTCACATGCTGATGACCGCCAAGCTTCTCGCTCTCTCTGCGTTTGCGCTATGCATTGCAGTGGTGTGGTTCTTCTATCGCCTCAATAAGTCTGGCGCTCATCCTCATGGCGCTCCAAAGCCTAAGTCTTATTGTGCAGACGATGAGCCTTGCTAATTGAATTTAATCAAAGGAAATCAAACATGGCTCGCGGAGGTAAGCGCGAAGGTGCTGGCCGTCCTGCTGGCGCTGTTACTGCAAAGACGAGAGATATAGCGAATAAGGCTTCAACTGATGGCCTGACGCCACTCGAATATATGCTGAATGTTCTGCGCGACAATAAAGCTGACCCAAAGGACAGGATGTGGGCAGCAGAGAAGGCCGCTCCCTTTGTGCATCCAAAGCTTTCAAGTGTCGAGCATAAGGGCGATGAAGATAATCCGTTGCAGACTGTCACGCGCATTGAATTGGTAGCGCCAGATGACGACAGCGAGGATTGAGCTACCGCCTAAGCTTATCCCGGTTTTTACCGGCAAAGCTGACGTTCGCGGTGCACATGGTGGGCGAGGATCGGGCAAGACGCGCTCATTTGCTCTCATGTCTGCTATCCGGGCTTATATGTGGGATCAGGAAGAGCGCAACGGCATGATTCTATGCTGTCGGCAGTTCATGAACTCACTTGATGAAAGCTCGCTGGAGGAAGTAAAGGCGGCAATTCGTGGCTGTGATTGGTTGCTGCCGCATTTTGATATTGGTGAAAAGTATGTGCGCACCAAGTCAGGGCGCATTGCTTATAAGTTTGCCGGTCTTGATCGCAACATCAATAGCGTGAAATCAAAATCGCGCATTCTGGTGTGCTGGGTTGAAGAAGCGGAGCCTGTCACCGAGACAGCATGGGCCACATTGATCCCGACGCTTCGTGAAGAAGACAGCGAACTATGGGTAACATGGAACCCGGAACGCAAAGACAGCGCAACCAATCAGCGTTTTTTCAAGTCAGATAACCCTTTGCACAAGATTGCAGAGGTGAACTGGCAGGACAACCCATGGTTCCCAGACATTCTTGATCGCGTCCGTATGGCCGATCAGCGTGAGCGACCTGATCAATACGGGCATGTCTGGGAAGGTGAGTTTAGAACGGCAATCGCTGGGGCTTACTTCGCAAAATCGTTAAACGAAGCCAAGAGTGAGCATCGCATTGGCAAGGTCGCTAAAGACCCGCTTATGACGATCCGGGCTTATTGGGATATTGGAGGAACTGGCGCCAAGTCTGATGCAACCGCAATCTGGATTGTGCAGTTCATTGGCCGGGAAATTCGCGTTCTCGATCATTATGAAGCGCAGGGACAGCCATTATCTGTTCATGTGCAATGGCTTCGCGATAATGGATATGGAAAAGCCCTTTGTGTGCTGCCGCATGATGGTGACACAAAAGACAAGGTGCATGACGTAAGTTTCAGAAGTGCGCTTGAAGAAGCGGACTTTGAAGTCGAAGTCGTTCCAAACCAAGGCGCGGGCGCGGCAAAGATGCGCATTGAAGCAGTCCGCAGGCTGTTCCCTTCGATTTGGTTCAATGAATCCACAACAGAAGCCGGACGCGATGCGCTGGGCTGGTATCACGAAAAGAAAGACGAGCAGCGCGGCATAGGTCTTGGACCAAACCACGATTGGGCGTCACACAGTGCCGACGCATTCGGCCTCATGGCAGTTCATTATGAGCAGCCGCGCATTCAGGGCAGACAGAGCCGCTACGGTGGCCGTTCGTCATCATCTACAAGTTGGATGGCAGGATAGGTTTAATCAATGGCAGAAGATGAATTGAACGCCTCAGCAGAAGCTGAGCGTAAAGACACGTCGCGCCTTGACCACGATAGCCTGCTGAAAAAGCTCAAGGGCTGGTTTAAGGCTGACTTGCCGCGTGTTCTTGAATGGCGCGAGCAGGCCCGTGAAGATTATGCGTTCTATAATGGTGACCAGTGGGCTGATGAGGATATTCAGGCTCTGAGAGCGCAAAAGCGCCCCGTTATGACCTTCAATCGCGTTGCGCCATTGGTGAATGCCGTCATCGGCGCTGAGATAAATAATCGCCGGGAGGTGCGGTTTATCCCGCGTCAGGTGGGTAAGGCAGAAGCAAACGAGCTTCTCACTAACGCGGCAGAATGGTTCCGTGATGAAGCCAACGCGGAAGATGAAGACAGCGATGCGTTTGAGGATAATGTCATTTGCGGGATGGGTTGGACTGACACGCGGTTAGATGACAGCAACAATCCCGACTTTGATCCGGTCGTGTTGCGTCTCGACCCGCTCAAGTTTGTCTGGGATGCATCGGCAGTAAAGCCAAATCTAGAAGACGCGCAACATCTTTTCTACGTCGATGAGAAGCCACTATCTGAATGGATGGCTCTATTCCCTGACGTTGACCCGGAAGTGTTGAACGCATCATGGGCTAAGTCTGGCAATGTGGACGGCACGCATCACAATGATGAAACGAGCTATGACGGCAAATCGTCGGATGATGACAGCAAAAATCTGCGCACGATTGTGGAGGCTCGCTGGCTGGAGCCTGAGCAGTATTACCGTATGCAAGACCCGACAACGGGCGAAATTCTGGAAGTGGCGAAAGAGCAGGCGAAACTATTTGAAGCCGCAGGCATTAAGGTTGCCAAGCAGACACGCAAGGTTGTGAAGCGGGCTTTCATCGGTACCGGAATTATAGGTGATGTTGATGCCCCCATGGTGCCGAAGGGTATGTTCGGTTGGGAGTGCATCACTGGCTATCGTGATAAGCTGAAACGCCAGTTCTATGGTGTCGTAAGGCCAACCAAAGACCCGCAGCGCTGGAGCAACAAATTCTTCTCGCAGGTGATGCATCTGCTCAATAGCCAGTCCAAAGGTGGCATTATCGCCGAGCGCGATGCTTTTGAGGATGATCGTCAGGCAGAGGAAAGTTGGGCGCGCTCTGATAGCATCACATGGGCGAAAAAGAACACACTCGCTACGGGAAAGATACAGCCAAAACCAACGGCACAGTTTCCGACTGGCTTCTTTGCTTTGTTCAATGAGGCGAAAGAGGCAATCAATCAGGTAACGGGCCTATCTCCTGAGTTCATCGGCACGCGTGAAGTTGACCAGGCTGGGGTTTTGGAAGCCCAGCGCCGTCAGTCGTCACTCAATCTGCTGGCTTCGCTGTTCAACAGCCTGCGCCGGTATCGCAAGCGGCAGGGCCGCATTCTGCTTTATCTGATCCAGAACCATCTTGCAGACGGTCGTCTGATCCGCATCGTAGGAGACGAAAAGGCCGAATATGTTCCGCTGATGCGTAAAAACATTGCTGATGTTCAGTACGACATTATTATTGATGACGCGCCAAGCTCGCCAAATGAGAAGGAGCGGACATGGGGCATCTTGCAGCAGTTGTTACCGCTGCTCAAGGACGTGATTACGCCTGACATGATCCTTGAGATTGCCAAATACACGCCACTACCAGCAACGCTCGTAGATAAGTGGATGAAGAAGGCTAAGGAAGATCAGGAAGCAGCCGCACAGCAACCGCCACAGCCTTCGCCGGAAGAAATTAAGATGCAGGCAGAAATGCAAAAGCATCAGCTCGATATGCAGGGCAAGGCGGCTGACATTCAGGCTAAGCAGCAGCAGGCGGCTGTTAAACAGCAGTCCGATGCTGTTGACCTGTTTGTGCAGCAGCAGAAAGCAGAACTTGAACTACGAACTGCCGAGCAAAAGGCAGAGATTGATATGGTCAAGGCTGCTAATCAGGCAGCCCAGACGAGCATTCGCCAGCAGAACGCAAATACACGGCGTGGAAATGCATGAGTGCTTTATTTGATCTTCCTAATTTAGAAGGGCGTCCAATCGATAGTTATTATCGTGGGCGTGGAAAATTGACCGTTAAGAACGGTACAAAGCGCCTAACGTTGTCTTTGCGTCAAATAGTGTCTCTCCGTAGCAAAATTTCAGCGGAGACTTGGCTCAGTGGAATCCGAACGGCTGACATTAGTTTTGGGCCAAAGTTTGGGAAGCGTTGGCCAATCTGTTTACACGCTATTTTTGATGACGTGCTGATTTTCGAGGCACGAACCTAATCCCGTCAAAAGACGGCTTCGGCTGCTAGTCCGCAACTAGCTTCGTTCGCCCACGATAAGGGCAAATAGGTGGAAAATGGCTAGAGTTCGATATGTCGTAGAAGACGCGCACTTGTATCGAATAAAACGCATAGAAGATGCCGATGGGGAAACGAAAATCACCTCATTCCCAGGTGTTTTCACTATGGGAGATGCGGCTGGAAGAGCGTGCTTGCTGGGAAGCATGGAGCGTAAATTTGCAGGCGTGTCTGATAGGTCAATTGATTACACAGGGTCAGGGAAGCGATCACCTAGCATAGATCACTTAAACCCATCCTCCGGGATTATTGCCCGGTCCAATTCGGCCAAATCTTGGGCGCGACAAGCCATAAAAATTGTAAAAAAGGATGCCTACAATGTCGGTTGAGCCAGAAAACAATAGTGGCTTTACCGCCGCTGAGGAAGCTTATTTCGCATCTGGTGGCGACGAAAGCACGCTGGAAGCTGAGGCAGGCACAGAAGTCGAAGAACAGCCCACTGGCGCTGATTTAACCCAGCAGACAGAAGAACAGCCAGAACAGCAAGAGCGCGACGACAAGGGCCGATTTGTGCCTCATGGTGCGTTCCATGCCGAACGTGAGGAACGCAAGAAGGCCGAGGCCGAGAAAGCGGAACTTGCGCAGAAGCTGGCAATCTTTGAAGACCGCTGGAATACTTTGTTGGCATCTGGCAAGCAGCCGGAAGCAGCAAAGGAAGAAGCTCCACCCGATCCCAATGAAGACATTATCGGGCATCTTCTGTGGCAGAGTAAACAGTTCGAAGCTGATAAAGCTGAGCGGCAGAAGCAGGCGCAGGAACAGCAGCAACGCGAACAGAGCCAGCAGCAAGAACAAGTTATATGGTCAACATGGGATAACAGCGTTAATCAGGCCAAGGCATCCATACCGGATTTTGATCAGGCGACAGGGTTCCTTGCACAGCTTCGTGACAATCAGTTGCAGGCGTTTGCGGCAGTTGATCCAAACTTCGGCAATCAGCAGGCGCGTGTCGCTCAGATTAACGCAGAGCTTCGCCAGATCATCATTCAGGCAAAGCAGGCGGGCCAAGACCCCGCGCAGGCCGTCTATCAAATTGCTAAAGGCTATGGATATGTGGCCGCCGCACCCGCTCCAACCGCTGGCAAGATCGATAAGATTATTGAAGCGCAGGCTGGATCAAAGACCATCGCCGGGACAAATGGCAATGCAATGGCTGATCCATTGTCAGCGCAAGCCATTCTGGAAATGCCGGCGGATGAATTTGACGCTTGGATGACCAATCCAGCGAACGCCAAGCGTTTCAACAAGATACTACAGGGCATGTGACCTGGGCCAAAACGCACCTTGGTCACAATCCTACCAAGCAAGGCTATCGCGCTTAGCGGTGGCCATTAAAGCCCAGGTCACGGCTTAAAACCGATCTTCGTTTGATTGCACGATAGCCAATCAGCCCGCGCCGAGGGTTAAAGTCGGCTTCGCCTCGCTCGCAGCGTCACCGCGACAAATCCCCTTGATTTTTCAACGTTTCACTGGAGAGCCACCATGGCTACAACTACCATTGCGTCAAACAACGCACTGACCGTAAAACTGTGGGCTAAGAAGCTTGCACAGGAAGTTTCCAAAGCAACTCCTATCGCTCCTTTGATGAGCACTGGCACCAATTCGATCATCCAGCTTAAGGATGAAACGCAGAAGGGCAAAGGCGATAAGGTCACGTTCGGCTTGCGCACTCAGCTTATTGGTGACGGTGTGTCCGAAGGCACAATGCTGGAAGGCAACGAAGAAGCACTCAGCACCTATAATGACGCCATTATGATCAACGAACTTGCGCATGCTGTTCGTGTTCGCAATGAGCAGACTATCGATGCGCAGCGCGTTCTTTTCGATATGCGTGAAGAAGCAAACGCCGGTCTGGTTGATTGGTATGCTGACCGCATGTCGCTGATGTTCTTCCTGCATGTCTGTGGTTACACAGCGCCATCGATCGGGTTTGAAGGCCGCACCGTTACGCTTGGTGGCGTTCATACCGGCTTCAACGCGGTCACAGCTCCAACCCGCCAGATTTTTGCAGGAACTGCGACAGCAGAAGCGGGAACAGGTGCACTGACTTCGACTGATACCTTCAAGCTTGAACTCATCGACAAAGCTGTTGAGCGCGCAAAGCTTGCCAACCCGAAAATCCGGCCTGTTCGTATTGATGGTGGCAATCACTACGTGATGTATCTGCATCCAACACAGGTTACTTCCATGCGCACGAACACCTCAACGGGGCAGTGGCTGGACATTCAGAAAGCGGCTGAAAAGCGCGGCTCTGATAACCCGATCTTCTCTGGCGCGCTTGGCGTTTACAATAACGTCATTCTTCGTGAAAGTGAGCATGTGACGACTGGTGTGGCTGGCACAACCACTCAGACCGAAGTTCCGAGCGTTCGCCGTGCTGTTCTCCTTGGTGCTCAGTCTGCTGTGGCTGCATTCGGCATGAAGAACACCCCGGAGAAGTTCAAGCGCATCGAAGAAACCTTCGATTACCAGCGTGAACTCGGCGTTTCTGCCCAGACCATTCTCGGCATGAAGAAGACCGTCTTCAACAACAACAATTCCGATTTCGGCGTGATTGTCGTTTCCACCTACGCAGCTCCTGCTTAATCGGATGAGGGGCGGGCTTCGGCTCGTCCTTTCCGCAAGGTTCCCCATGGATGATACCGATTGGTCGCTCTTGGATTTTGGTGATGCAAAGCCAAAGCCGGAAAAGTCTGAACCGCCGAAACTGGCTGGCAAAAAAAGCAAGGGTAAATAATGGCTATTCTTGTAACCACTTCCGGCCCGAATAACACAATCCCGGCGCTTCTCGACGCGCAGGACCGGACATTCTACGACATGATGACGGTCATTGCCGATGAAGTTGACGACACGACCGGCGAATATACAGCCCAGATACAGAATTGCATTTTCTCGGCAATTCGGTTCTGCGAGCGCAATGTTTATTACTTCAACGAAACCCGCGATGTGACGTTCAAAACAGTTGCGGGCCGGGAATGGTACGATAAGGCCGATAACGCCAATATTTCGTCACTTGTGCGCGTTGTTGCAGCATATTGCGAAGATACAAGCGGCCAGCGCACAACCCTGCGCCGTGTCATGCCGGAAGACATAGAGACTGTTTCGGACAATACCGCATCGCGTGGCGAGCCGTACATGTTCACGTATTTCGGTCAGCGCATTCGGATTTATCCAGTTCCGAACGACACAGAATACACTATCCGCTTGCAGCTTGGACCATATCGACTGGCTGAAATCCAGACTTCGACTGATAGCAATGCTTGGTTTACCGAGGCCTTTGACCTGATCAAAGCGCGTGCGAAGTACCAGCTCTATAAGGACTATCTGAAAGATGCGACGCTCGCAGGCGCATCTTTGAACGACTACAACGAGGAAGACAGCGCGCTATCGGCTGAAACATCGCGCCGCAATGGACGCGGTAAAATCATTGGGACGGCATTCTGATGGTTGCTATTCCCGCCGCCGAGTACCGGCCTGACGTTGCAGACATCAATTCTGCATACACCGATCTTCTTCTGAATGTGCTGCCGTCAGCGAACGGCTATATTCCTATGAAGAACTGGAGCGCGTTAACTGAGGCTTTCCCCGAAGATCCTCTCGGCGTTTTTGCAGTTCGTTCACTTGATCAGTCGGTATATGTGTTCGGCGGAACAACGACAGGGCTTTACCTGCTGGATAATACCACGCTGGAATGGAATGAGATCAGCAAAGCAACTGGTGGGTATCATGCCTCTAACGAGGCTCCTTGGTCGTTCGCTCTGTTTGGCGAGTATGTAATTGCGGTTAATCAGAATGATGACCCGCAGGTTTACCAGTTAGGTGTTGATACCAAATTTCGCGATTTAGGCGGAAATCCGCCGCGTGCTGGTTTGGTCAAGATTTGGGGTGATTTTGTTTGCCTCATGATGTTGCCCGATCACCCAAATCGTGTGCAATGGTCTGGCTTGAATAACTGCGAGTTTTGGACACCAGGCACAAACAATTCTGATTATCAAGACTTTCCAGACGGTGGGCGTGTTCAAGGATCAACAGAAGCGACGAACCCGCTCATTTTTCTACAGTCTGCAATTTATGCTGGTACGTTCGTTCCCGGTTCAGACATCATTTTCACATTCCATAAGGCGCAAGACAGGCGCGGCGCGAAATCTCCATGGGGGATTGCTTGCCGTGGTGCATATGCATTCTTCGCTGATGAGGGTGGCTTCTTTCAGATCAGTGCGGACGGCGGCGAATTGCTTCCAATCGGGTATGAGAAGGTTGATAGAACGGTCTTCACGCGTATCGCGGCCTCAAATCTCTCTGAAATGTCAGCCGTAATCGATCCGTTCTATACTCGCATCTATTGGGCGATGGATTACAACGGTGTCGGCACTTATAACGAAATGCTGATTTATGATTGGGGTGTGCAGCAGTGGTCACTGGTCGAGATTTCAGCAACCGACATCGTGCCGTTCTACACCGCAGGCTACACGCTGGAGGGATTGGATTCGATAAGCACCAACCTTGATACGCTGCCTTTTTCTCTTGATAGCAAGGCGTGGCAGGGCGGAGCGCCAATCTTAGGAGCGTTTAAAAACAAGCGGCTCGGCTCGTTTACTGCTGGTAATATGGAAGCTACGCTCGTCTCTCAGGAGATAGCCGCTACGGACGGGCGCATTCAACGCACGCGCCGCGTCTACCCGATTGTTGATACAGACCAGCTTTTCTTGTCCGTTGGCGTTCGGATGCGCCGCAATCAGTATGAGCCTGTCAAATGGCTCACTGAAACAAGTCCGTCATATAATACTGGCATTGCTCATAAACGCTCAAGAGCGCGTTTTCACAGATTTAAGACCCGCATTCCTGCCGATGAAGAATGGTCGCATCTGACAGGCTTTGACGTGGCGTTTGAGGACGCGGGATGGCGATGAAAATCATCAACACGCAAGATTGGACTATCGACCAGATTGCACCTTATGGCCGCGATCTGACGGCAGCAATGCGCAGGCTCTGTGAGAAATACCCTGATGATCTGACGGTCGAAATCCTCATGTCAGGGATTATGAGCGGGAAAAACCAGCTTTGGCTCATTTTCGATGAGAATGAAGTGTTCAAAGCCTTTGTTACGACCGAGATTTATACCGCAGAGGCAACAGGCAAAAAACGCCTGCACTTGTGCGATCTGGGCGGCGAGGGCGGCGTTTATCTGGCCGATCTGGTGACGGAATTGGAAAAATTCGCACTCTCACAAGGCATTACAGAAATTCAGGCCATGGGGCGCATTGGCTGGCAGAAACAACTGGCAAAGCACGGCTTTCAGCCGATGGTTTTTCGTTATCGTAAGGATTTGGCGCAATGAGCTTTGGTAGCAACAAACAATCGAGCACTCAGACTTCTGAACCGCCATCGTGGGCAAAGCCGCTCTTTACGACTTCTGCCAAGGATGCATTGAACCTGTATAATTCAGGGCAGGGCGGCAATGTTTATCAGGGCCAACGTGTCACTGATCTGAACGGAACAACGACAGGCGCAGTCAATAAGCTGACTGGTGCCGCTGGTATGTACAATTCAGATGCTGTCAATAAACTGGCAACTGGCGACACATCAAGCGCGAACAACCTTGCCAATATGGCTAATGGCTCAATGATCGGCAACAACACCGCTTTCAATGAGGCGCTGCAAAACACGCTGAATAACACGGCTACAACGATCAATTCCAGCATGTCAGGCGCTGGCCGCTACGGCTCCGGCGCGCACACTGGCGTTATGTCTAACCAGCTGGGGCAAGTTGCAACGAACGCCATGGCAAATCAGTACAATACCGACGTGTCGAATATGATGAATGCTAACAGTCAGATTGATAGCGCCAATCTCGGCAAGCTCTCAGGCCTCAACTCGCTCTATCAGGGCTATTCAAACGCCGCAGGCAACCAACTTGCAGGCGGGCAGGTGCTTGACCAGAACGCACAGAACAAACTCGATGCTGAACGCGATAAGTTCGCGGAAACAGATAATCAGGGATGGACGCGTCTAGGCCTCTTGCAATCAGCCGCAGCAGGAGCGGCAGGAAACTACGGCACCACAACCGGGAGCCAGAAAAGTAGCTCAAAAGGCTTCAACCTGCTTTCTGACATTCGCACAAAGGAAAACATTGTGGCTGTTGGAGAGCGTAACGGCTTCAAGCTTTATGAGTGGAATTATCGCGGCATGACTAAGCGTTGGCGCGGCGTCATGGCTCAGGATTTGCTCACGGACAAGCCGGGCGCAGTCACGCAAGGCGAAGATGGTCTTTACCGTGTTGATTATTCACAGCTCGGTTTTGATATGGAGGCCGCATAATGTTTGATTATCGCTTTAATGGCCTGCCAAACATGCTCACTGCTCAAATGCCGGTCATGCCGCAGAATATGCTTATGACTGGTCAGCAGCAGCCACAGCAGATTGACCCGACAGCGACGGCGGGGATTCCGCAGCCGCAGCCACAGCAAACAATGCAGGTTCCGCAGGGCGATATGAACTATTTCCCGCCACAGCCTGACGCGAATGCTCCGCCAATTACGCCACAGGACTATCAGGCTTCACTCAGCCTTTTGCAGCCGCAGCAGTCTGGCCAAGCGCAGACCAAGCCTCAATCGGTTGGTGGCGGCCTTGACATGGGGACCGTCTCAGCATTCCTACAAGGTTTAGGCCGAGGTAACGGATTGCTGTCTGCGATCGGTGGTGGCCTTGGCGCCGTGCAAGAGCGCAAGCAGGAAAACCAGACAGTCAAATATCTGACTTCTCGCGGCATTCCAGAAGGTGAAGCGCAACTATTGGCACAAAGCCCGCAGGCGACCTTTCAGGTGCTGCAAAACATGCGCAAGGGCGGCGATCCGAAAGCTATGCTCGAATTGCAGAAGCTTGGTCTTGAGGTTGAAAACCTGCGCAATCCGCAGATTAAGCCTACCAGTGACATACAAGAATATAACTTCGCCAAAGGTCAGGGCTATCAAGGAAGTTTTGCTCAGTATCAAATCGATATGAAAAAGGCGGGTTCAGCCCAGACCAATGTCAACATTGGCGACGGTGAAGGCAAAGACTTCTATAAGAAGCTGGATGAAAAAGGCGCCGATATGTTCGGCACACTCTTGGAGGACGGCGCAAACTCTCGATCCACTATGATGAAGATTGACCGTCTGGAAGGATTGCTGAACTCAACGCCAACAGGTGCAGGCGCTAATTTCAAGCTATTGGCTGCTAACTATGGTCTTAAACTCGGCCCAGAGGTTGACGATTTGCAGGCTGCACAAGCACTTATCAATCAGCTCGTGCCTGCCCAGCGTCCAGCAGACTCTGGACCGATGTCTGATGCTGACCTTGAACTGTTCAAACAGTCTATGCCACGCATCATAAACGCTCCCGGAGGCAACCAGATCATCATTGATACGATGCGTGGTATTGCCAAATACACAGCAGCGCAGGGTGATATTGCGGCAAAGGTTGCAAACCGAGAACTGACGCCAACACAAGGACGTCAAAGGCTCGCACAGCTGGAAAACCCTCTCGCCAACACCCAGACCGTCAATGCATCGGCAACTCAGGCCGGTGCACAGGTTGGACAGGTAGAAGACGGCTACCGCTTTAAAGGTGGCGACCCAGCAAACCCACAGAATTGGGAGAAGGTGAACTGATGGCCGGTCCTTGGGAAAAATACCAAACGAAAGCCACAACAGGCTCAGCTGCTCCGTGGGAAAAGTATCAAGCACTCGATCAGGAGCGCGCAGCATCAACTGATCTTGGCGATTTCAGCGTGCAGCAGCAAGCCGATCAATACGAGGCTTTGCGCGGTCCGAACGCTCTTAGCGATTCCAGCGACGGCATTCTAGGCGGAATCCCTTTCGGTGATGAAGCCGTGTCAGCTATGACTGGCCTCGCACGAGCAGGAATTAATGCGGTCAAAGGTGACGGCTTTAATTACTCGCAGGAATACAACCGTCAGATGGCGCTGAATGAGGAATTGCAGCGTCGTCGCGAAGAACGCTCTCCTATTGCCTCAACCGTTGGCAAAGTTGGCGGTAGTGTCGCTGTCGCCGCATCGGCGGCTCCTGCCATGCTCTCAACTCGTTTTGCCTCTGCGCCTCTGATGGGCAGGATTGCGGCGGGAACTGGAGACGGATTAATCAGCGGAGCCGTTTATGGCGCTGGAGAAGGTCAAGGTTTATCTGATCGCGCGACAAATGCGGGATGGGGTGCGGTAATTGGTGGTAGCCTCGGCGCGGCTATGCCTGCGATTGGAGCCGGTGCATCCAAAGCTTACGAGGCATTCCGGAATTCTCGCCTTGCCAATCCAATCGCGTCGCAGGCTGGCGCTACACCAGAAGCATTGCGTGTGATTGGTGATGTTCTGGAAGCCGATAATACACTCGGCGCAGTCGGGCGGCAGAATATGGCGCGCGCGGGTCAGGAAGCCATGCTTGTAGATGCTGGTCCAACTGCTCAAAGCCTGCTTGACCAGACCATTCAACGTAGTGGTTCGGGCGCACGAGTTGCGCGTGATGCAATCTCTCAGCGGGTATCGCGTGATAGCGCAGCTATAACATCTGCGATGGATGACGCATTCGGAGCGCCAACAATGGCGATGCCAGGCACTGCAAATTCATCAGGACGTGCGGCTCTATCGGGCCTCTATAATCAAGCCTACACGAAGCCAATCAACTATGCCTCAACCAAGGGTATTGAGATTGAGCAAATGATCAAAAATAGGGTTCCCAAAAGCGCAATCGATGCTGCAAACAATCTTATGCGGGTTGAGGGTGCGCCACCGTCGCAGCAGATCCTTGCAAAGATGGCCGATGATGGTTCTGTCGTCCTTGAACGACTGCCAGACGTGCGCCGGCTCGACTATATTACTCGCGGTCTAAACGAGATTGCAGATCAGGCTGACGGTATGGGCAAGCTTGGCGGAACAACGCAGATGGGCCGCGCATATGGCAATCTGTCGAAAGACATTCGGTCCCGCCTTAAGTCATTGGTACCGGAGTATGGGCAGGCTCTCGATGTAGCCGGGACTGAAATTGGAAAGGTAAAGGCCGCTCAATTCGGTTACGACATGATGGGCAGCGGCGTTAAACGTCAGGAAGTGCAGCAGTTTCTTACCGGCCTTCCTAAGGCTGAAAAGGCTGAGCTTGTGAAGAATATCCGTCAAGCCATTGATGACCGGATTGCAAACGTCACGCGTGCAGTTTCTGATGGTGACATTGATGCTCGCGAAGCGATTAAAGCACTGAAAGACCTTTCCAGCACATCAAGCCGCGAAAAGGTTCTGCTGACAATCGGACCTGAAAAAAGCCAGAACCTATTTAAAGAGCTTGATCGCGCAACGAAGTCGTTCGAACTTCGTGCTGGTGTCACGCAGAACTCAAAGACATATGCGCGTCAGGCCATGGATGAGCGTGTGAAAGATTACACGCAGCCGGGGGTTATCGGGTCACTTGCTCGTGGTGAAGTGAAGAACACCTTACAGAAGGCAACGCAGGCAGCAACAGGAAACACCGACGATGTTCTGCGTTCCAAGGCGGATAAAATCTATTCGCAGATTGCGGAGATTTTGACCCGTCAGGGTGGGCCGGGGCAATCGGCATACAATGCAATCAATCAGCTCAATCAAACTGACGCTACGACACTGGCAACGTCAGAAGCGATCCGTAGATTTATTTCCCCGCGTCTTGCCTATCCAGCCACCACCCAAATATTAGACAAACGGCCACGATAGTTCCGCCAAGTATAGCAGCTGATCCGAGCGACCATGTTTCTCTTAGGCTGCTCAGCCACCAAGCAAGCGCGCCGCCGCCTATAAGAGTTGCAACCGCACCAACTATCGCGGCTTCTTGTTTTATCGACATCGAAACCCTTAATAGCACTGTACCATGTTGCCGGTTTGAACGCATGTGGCTCGATTAGCTGCTGAGGCTTTCTGCAGCTCAATATACTGCTGAACCATATGCGCATTTCGAGCGCGGTTGTAATTCTCTGCATTAGCTTCAATCGATACGCATTGTTGGAATGCTTGTGTGTTAGGCTTTAGACCTTGTTTGGCGCACTTAACGCCAATCTGTTTCCCGAGTGTTTGTAGCTCGGCATAATTCATAGCTTCAATTGGTTTAGTTTGGCACCCAGCAACAGCCAGTATGCATGCAATGACTGCAATCGACTTCATCCCAACCCCTTAACTATCGCCAAGCGCACCATACCGCATTCAATTTAATCTTTAAAGAACGGATCGCCTTGGCCTGACACAGGGCTAAAGCCAGTAAGGAGTTGCCTCGTCCATGACAGAAGTTCAAGTTCACGTAGGTCAGCCTCATGTCTCCGCTGCTGATAAGCGGTGGTTAAATTCTCTAAAAACCTTTGCTGAAATCCAGCGTTTGTTTCGTCAAGAGTTTTTACGATGCAAGTCGCAAGGACAGCTACCCCCGACGCTAGAGCGTTTAGATCAGATTGCTGCTGAGTTTCATCAGTCGCGGTCATAAATTAGCCCTCCGTTGTTAACTCAACCAATCAAGCCGAGTCTTTCAACATTAGCGATTCATACTAAAGTTCAATCGATCAGAGCCGCTCCACTTGGGGCGGCTTTTTCTATGGAGAAAGCAATGGCAACATCACCTTATGATTTTGCTCTGACGAAGCTGGGGAAGAATGAGGCTCCAGATCGCGCTGACCTCATGGAATACATGAAGAACGGCGGGGTAAACCTAGACCCAAAAACTACCGCGTGGTGCGCTGCATTTGTGAACGCTTCGCTATCGCAAGCAGGGCAGCAAGGAACCGGATCGAATATGGCTCGATCTTTCCTAAAGTGGGGTGAGGGCGTTCAGGAACCGCAGCGCGGCGATCTAGCTGTGTTTACCCGTGGTGATCCGAACGGCCCTTTTGGACATGTCGGATTCTTTGACAGCATGACCCTGGACGGCAAAATCCGCGTGCTCGGCGGCAATCAAGGCAACGCGGTTAGTTATGCAAACTACGACCCGTCTCAGCTTCTTGGCTACAGACGTTCAATTTCAAGCCAAGTCGCGTCACAGCAAGCATCCCCGCCTCAGGCATCAGGAACGCCAGCCCCGGGAATGGGTGAGCCAATAAACATCGGATCGCAGTCGCAGGGCGGTATTATGGGAGCATTTGCCCCACCGCCTCAACAGCAACAGCCGAGCTTCATGGCTGGTGTCGATCAGATCAAAAACGGCAATTACCTCGACGGCGTGGGTCAGATGTTCGGTTCAATGTCAGCCGGCGGTGGGCAGCAACAGGCTCCGCAGGCTCCTGCAATGCAGCTTGCGCCGGTTCAAGGGCCTTCGGGCCAGCAAGCAACAGCTTTGGCCAATTATGTTCAAGCCCTTTTAGGAAAGAAGGTATCAAATGGTTAGTCTCGGTATGGGTTTACTTGGTGGTGCTGCTACTGGTGCCGCATCTAGTGGTCTTGCGGGTGGCTTAACAAGCGGATTGGCAAACGGTTCAATAAATGGGCTGACAGGATTCGGCAAGGCAATGCAAGACGTGCAGGGCATCGGCAAGATGCTCGGCGCAGGTGGAGGTGGTGGCGGCGGTGCTGCGCCGGGTATGAGCGGACAGAGCGCGCAGCCCCAATACGGCAGCAATTCAGGCGATGCATTGGCCGGATATGTTTTGCAGCTTTTGAACAATGGAAAGCAGGTGCGCTAATGAGCAGTATTTATGACTGGTCACTTCTGGCTGCATCTAATGCTAATTCTGATGATAATATCAACTGGCAGGAAGGACAGCCACCTTCGACGGTGAACAACTCGGCTCGCTCTATGATGCAGCGGATGAGGGAATTAGTTTCTGACCTTGGCGGCATAACAGCAACTCAAGGCACAGCGAATGTTCTGACATTCAATGCAAAAAGTCCATTCTCGTCTTATGTTGATGGTATCCGCCTCACAATAAGAGCCGCAAATACAAACACAGGTTCAGCGTCTCTCAACGTCAATTCAATTGGCTCTAAGACGATTTTCACAATCACAACGTCTGGTGTACTTCCACTCGTTGCCGGTCAGATTAGGATGGGAGGCATTTACGACCTCGTATACAGTTCGAGTTTGGGCGATGGATCAGGCGGCTGGTTTCTGCTCAACCCAACCGATCAGCAATATGTTCCTACAGGTGCTGTAATTTGCCTTGCAGCGCCAATAATCCCCAACGGGTATTTGTATTGTAATGGTCAAACTGTCTCACGAACGACCCATGCGGCGCTGTTTTCTGCCATTGGAACGCGATATGGGGCAGGGGATGGATCAACAACATTCGCACTTCCAGATTATCGCGGCGTGTTTATTCGCGGATGGGATGACGGGCGGGGCGTGGATGGGGGTCGAGCATTTGCAAGCTGGCAAGATAATCAAAATCAGTCACACAGTCATTCAGTATCTGGAACGACAGCATCTGGCGGGAATCATCGCCATGAATATCTTGACGCTAATGTGGGCGGGCAGAGCATCGGAACCGGTATCACACACAGCAATGGAACTGCGCGCGCATCTTTAAACGCGCAAACGTCCTACTCTGGCGATCATTCTCATTCGTTCAGTGGCACATCTTCCTCGTCGGGCGGCAATGAATCGCGCCCTGTGAACCTATCCGCATTCTACGCGATTAAGACGTGACACCATGGCTGACACAGTTCTTCCATTCTCGGTATCTGGTTCAGTCGATCCCGGCAAAATCCGCGTTGTTTTGTTTGCCAATAATCGGTTTGTCCATATCGCACTCGCTGACCTCATCAAGCCTTTGACTGATGAAATAGCGTCTCTCAAAACCCGTATTGAAACATTGGAGGGCTAAGAATGGCCGTTCCTTATCATACCCATACTTTTGAAATCCCGCAGGCGACCAAAGATGATGTTTTGGCCGGAGTTTCAACGGATAAAGCCGTAGTTCCTGCTGCACTTGGCACGGCATCGACAAAAAACATTGAAGATTTTGCAACCGCCTCTCAGGGTCAAAACGCTGATAATGCAGTACAGCCTAGCGACCTAGCTCCAGTTGCCATTTCCGGGAGCTATCCTGACTTGATCAATCGTCCGACACTTGGAACGGCAGCTGCGCAAGATTCAACGGCATTCGCAACAGCTTTGCAGGGCGGTAAAGCTGATACAGCGGTACAGCCGTCCGGTCTAGGCAGCGCTGCTTATCAAAGTGCCTCATCGTTTGCCACGTCGTCTCAAGGCTCCAAGGCGGATACCGCTATTCAGGCACCGGGCGGGGCAACGGGTCAAGTTCTCACAAAAAATAGCGGAGCTGATGGTGACGTGGCATGGCAAACGGTAGCCGCAGCAACTGCTGTTTCTTACGCGCCTCAGACACTTACTTCTCCGCAGCAGACGCAAGCCCGCGATAATATAGGTGCTCCCTCAACAGCGATAGCCAGCACGTCTGCGAATGGCCTTATGTCATCAACTGATAAAGCCAAAATAAACGGAATTGCTGCTGGAGCGCAGGTTAATACGGTTACATCTGTTGCCGGAAAAACAGGGGCCGTTTCCCTCACAAAAGGTGATGTTGGGCTTGGAAACGTCGACAACACGGCAGATGCAAATAAAAGCGTAAGCTATGCAGCCAGTGCCAATTGGTCCAACAATGCAAATAATGCCACTAATGCTAACACTGTAGGCGGTAGATCGGTTCAAGAGGCCGTAGCATTGTTAGGGGCTGATTGGGTTGGGTCATATGCATTTCTTCGTTGGGGTGGCAGCACGGTTGCAGCTCCCGGCGTTGAAACACCAGGCGCAAACCTCAGTCGCACAGATGGAACGGGTGGCGATTGGGGGTCACCGCCTCAAGGTTCATGGCGACTTATGTCTGGAGCAGGGGTCGCCAGCAACCAAGCGCGTTTAAGTCTTTGGAAGAGGATTGCATAATGACAAACGAAGTTGCTACTTCGGAAGGTAATAACGCAGTTCGGACAGTTATTGATGTGCGCAACCCAGTGTGGGACAATCAAGAGAACACACAGTTTACTGCTGACGTTCATTTTAGCGAGTTAACTGGAAGCGGTTTTATACCTTTCACGGCAGTGGTTAATGCTGATACTGCACATGGCTTGCTGATCTGGGAAAATGCTAATGCCGGTAAGTACGGACCTATCGCTGCATACGTTGCGCCTGAACCTCAGCCGGTCGTCGTGGTTATCCCTGCCGTCACCCTCTGGGAGCGTCTGACGGAAACAGAAGCCGAGCAAGTGGCCGAGGTGATGAAAACGCAATCGGTTCGCACCGTCCAGATTTTCAACAACGCCACGACCTTCCGATCAGATCATGAGCTTTGGCCGCTGCTTGAGCAGATAGCGCATGATCTATTCGGAGCAGCGCGAGCCTCCGAACTTTTAGCCCCATAAGTCACCACCACCAACCCACCCGACCGCACCGCCGCAAGGCGGTTTTTTATTGCCGAAAGGAAATAAAGAAAAGCCCCGGCAGCACGGGGGTACATACCGAGGCCGCGCTTTGCATGATGCGGGGGCATCAAAGCGCAATCCATCATCTCACAAAAATAGGAAAACACAATGACACGACGCATTAACGCGGCGGGGCTTTCGCTCATCAAACAGTGGGAAGGCCTAAGAACAACAGCTTATCGTGACGTAGCTTCAGTTCTAACCATCGGCTACGGCCACACAAGCGCGGCAGGCGCTCCAAAGGTCACGCCGGGCATGGCGATTGGTGGCAATGAAGCCGAGCGCATTCTGAAAGCCGATCTTGCAAAGTTCGAATCGCGTGTTGAGCGTCTGGTCAAGGTGCCTCTGACTGACAATCAGTTTGCGGTCCTTGTGTCGTTCGACTTCAATACCGGTGCGCTGCATAAATCCACGCTGCTCAAAAAGCTCAACAAAGGTGATTATGACGCAGTGCCGGGTGAACTGGCAAAGTGGGTTAATGCTGGCGGCAAGAAGGTTCAGGGCCTTGTCAACCGCCGTGCTGCCGAGGCTGGTCTATGGGCTAAGGGTGCTTTCGTATCGTCAAACACGGTCACAGCCACCACGAAGGCGAACAAAACTGATGTGGCTACTATAGGCGGCGCTGGCGCTGCTGGTGCGGCTGCAACCGTTGGCCCTGTCATCCCTGAGATTGTCAGCACCATTTCCAACCAGCAGGACGAGCTATCAAGCGGTCAGTGGGTTCGCGTTGCGATAGCAGCTGTCATCGTTGGTTTAGCTCTCTGGGGCATTTATAGGAAAACCCGGTCATGATCTGGGCCTTAATCCCGAACTGGTTGAAGATGACCGCCGCCGCTGTTCTGGCGGTTTTTTTGTGTCTGGCCGCTGGGTATGTGGCCGGCAAGCGTGACGGCAAGTCAATCACCGAAACCAAAATCGAAAGACAGAACAATGAAGCGACTGAGAAAGCCCTTGGTGCTGTGCTCAATTATGATGAGTGCATTGACGCTGGCGGGGTGTGGACATTCAGGACCGGCAAATGTGAGCGGCGTCCGTAGCGTTCTTGGAACTGATTTGCTCGGCGCGCGCGGCGCAACTGACGCGGATCAGCGAAAGATCGACCGCACAATCGTCCGAGGCTGCGCCGGTGGCGTCTGGTCGAAAGACGAATGCGCAAAGCATGATGCGAAATAAGAGGGGCAAGGGTCAGTGAGTTCACCAATGCCAGAGACAGAAGCAGACCTTCGCGCCCGCGTCGTCGGGCTGGAACAAGCGACACAGACCACTAATCAGCGGCTTGCCACGCTAGAGACTTGGCAGCGTCAGCGAGAGATAGAAAGCGCTCGTAATGATGAAAGATGGGTGGCGATGGAAGCGCGCATTGATACGCGCTTTTCGGGGCTGGAAGGCTCGGTAAAAAGCATCTTGTCTTCGCTATCTCGCATCAACTGGATGATTATTGGCGGACTAGTCGCAGCCTTTGTTGCCTTCGTCGTCGGTGGTGGTTTGAAGTCTTTTTGAATGCAGTCAACAAAAAAAGCCGCCCGAATGGACTGGGCGGCTTCTGATGTTTTTCTAAAAATGTTTAGAACTTGTAGTTCACACCAACACGAATTTCACTAACATCTGTTTTGAACCGGCGTTCACCCGATGCATTCGGAAAGTTCGGGTCAGTAATAGTGACGGTCTTCTTGCCATAGTTGGAATACAGATATTCCGTCTTAAGTGTCCAGTTGTTTGTCACAGCATATTCGACGCCAGCGCCGATGCTATAACCAACCGAAACCTTTGATGACGAATTTTCGAAGTTAGGACGAGCGGTTCCAGAACGGCAAGAAGTGCTACCCGCAGGGAATAGGATCGGGTCTAAACCGTTCTTATCAGAACAGCCGACTGAATGTTTCAGATCAGCCCATGCGACACCACCTGTGACATATGGCAAGAAGCGGTCCGCTGCGTAGCCGAGGCGGGCGCGAACGGTACCGTGCGTACCAATCTTATCCTTGGTGTAATAAGTGCTGTACTGCGCGTTGTCGTACCAGTTTCTTTTAATAGAGCCGAAAGATACATCAGCTTCAGCGCCAAGCACTACGTTGTTATCAAGCTGCCAATTATAGCCAGCCTGAACACCACCAAATCCACCATGCAGTTTCTTTTCAGGCGCTACAGGATTGTAAACATCCTCAGTTTTACCCCAGCCATAACCGGCGTGTGCACCGACGTATACGCCGCTCCAGCTGAAAGTTGGTTCAGCAACGACAACAGCAGCTGGCTCTTCATATACAATAGCATCGGCTGCAAAAGCAGCTGATGAAAGCATTGCGCTGGCTGCAACTGCTAGTATGATACGCATTTTATACCCCTTAGCCTAAATTTTAGTCAGTCTGCAATCAAGCGTTTTAGCCATGAGAATGCTAGTGCAATTGTGCAACACTGGATTGCTAAGGGCGAAAGCGCCGTTGATAGTTAACGAAATGCCACCGGATTACTTTCCACATCATGTACAGAAGTGAAGATTTCCGCGATATCCTTCAAAGGATAGACTCAGGGCAGAAGAAGGGGAGTTGAGGCCCCTTTTTGGTTTACAGCTTGACACGTAACATATTGATTGTTTTAGGCCGTGATATTACGAAAAAGTAAACTGGGTCTGTGTAATTAATTGTTTTTATTTATTTATTTGAAACGCCTACCCGACTGGGGGTCAAGGGGTCGTGGGTTCGAATCCCGCCGCTCCGACCATTTTCCTTTAATAATGCAAGTATGTCTTAGTCTGATCTTCGGTCGGGTTGAATAAAAATGCCCCTGTCGTAACAGGGGCAGTTTAACTTTTATGCAATTGATGAGGATCGTGCAAAGGGGGTGTTTAACGATCCTTTTGATGAAGTATATTTGGCTTTCTTTTTAAAGACTGACTTTAAAAATTTCCTGCTTTTTGAAACAACGTAATTAGAACTTATTTTCATGTGTGTTTCAATCATACTTGTGTGCTCACAATAAAATTGAAAAATGGCGGATGTCATTGATGGCTATCTTGTTATAAAAATTCATCAATTCGCTGTTCAATAAACGGTTTATATGTAAGGCTTCTTAAATGAGCTTATTGGTTGAAATCATAAAATATGTATCGATTGTCGTGATTGGCTTGCTGCCTATTATGAATCCTCTGACGACAATTCCGATATATATGTCGCTGACAAAGCGAATGAGTGCAGAGAATAAGCGAGCGCAAGCACGAAAAGCCTGCATTTATGCATTTTCGATCCTTATCGTGTTCATGCTGCTGGGGAACGGAATTATCTCGCTTTTTAGCATATCTATGCCGGGGATTCGTGTCGCGGGTGGCATTATCATCATGATCCTGGCGCTTCGCATGATTTTTTCAGGCGAGGACACATCATCCGAAGTGGATGCGGCTCCGGTCGATA
Organism: Brucella sp. TWI432; assembly: GCF_039674445.1. Classification (NCBI taxonomy): domain Bacteria; kingdom Pseudomonadati; phylum Pseudomonadota; class Alphaproteobacteria; order Hyphomicrobiales; family Brucellaceae; genus Brucella; species Brucella sp. TWI432. The sequence continues at coordinate 26,781 of NZ_JBDJNL010000022.1, forward strand.
TTAAGAAAGCTGATCTGGATTACTCGTTTTCACCTCTGGCAATGCCGAGCCTTGCAGGTCCGGGCTCAATTGCTGTCGTGATGAGTTTTTCATCTCAGGTTCCGACGGATCATAACGTTCTGGGATACATTATCATCGCCATTGGCATCGCGATTGTCGTTGGCATTGCATATGTCGCCCTCTCATCTGCAAGCTGGATTGAGAAAGCGTTAGGTGAGCATGGGATGCAGGCTGTAACGAAAATTATGGGCTTTCTGCTGACTTGTGTAGCCGTGCAGTTTCTGGCCTCCGGTGTTCGTGATTTCGTTATAGAATTCAGTAAGTTTTCCTGATTTGCCCATGATATAGCGCGCCCACGGCGCCGGTAATAGAGCATTTCCAGCAAAAGTGCGAAGCGGTTTTGCGCGGGATAATGCGTGAAAGCAGGGAAAGGCATTTCCAGCAAAAGTGCGTAGCGGTTTTGCGCGGGGTAATGCGTGAAAACAGACAAATAATTAGAGCATTTCCAATGGCTCAATCCAAACAGGAAATGCTCTAATTGCCGCGCTCAATAGGCGTTTTCCGTATTGAGAAGTCTGACCGGTGTGAGAAACAGGATTTTCAGATCGAACCAGAGGGACCAGTTTTCGATGTAGTAGAGATCAAATTCTGTGCGCATCCTGATCTTGTCTTCATTATCGATTTCACCGCGCCAGCCATTGATCTGTGCCCAGCCTGTTACGCCCGGTTTCACACGATGGCGGGCGAAATACCCATCGACAACTTCATTAAAAAGCACATTGTGCGAATGCGCTGCGACCGCATGCGGACGCGGGCCGACGAGTGATAGCGAACCGGACAGTGAATTGAAGAACTGCGGTAATTCATCAATGGATGCCTTGCGAATAAATCTACCCACCCGCGTTACGCGCGGATCGTTTCTGCTCACAGCATTGCGTGCAGTCGCATCGGTTTGCTCAGTATACATTGAGCGGAATTTCCAGACATTGATAATTTCATTGTTAAAGCCATGGCGCTTTTGCTTGAAAAGCACGGGGCCTTTGCTGTCCAGCTTGATGGCAATCGCTGTTGCAAGCATGATGGGAGAAAGAAAGATAATGCCAAGCAGGCTGAATACGATATCAAAAATGCGCTTGGCGACCGAATCCCAGTCATTGATCGGCTTGTCGAAAATATCGAGCATCGGCACGGTGCCAATATAGGAATAGGCGCGCGGTCGAAACCGGATGTGACTGTTGAGCGCCGACAAGCGTATATCGACGGGCAGAACCCAGAGCTTGTTCAGGATCGTAAGAATGCGCTCTTCAGCGCTGATAGGCAGCGACACAATAAGCATGTCGATATGCGCTATACGTGCAAATTCGATCAATTCCTTGATATTGCCAAGCTTGGGATAGCCTGCAACCACCGGCGGGGATCGCTTGTCATCGCGGTCATCAAAAATGCCGCAAATACGGATATCATTATCGGCTTGTTGTTCCAGCGAACGGATCAGCGCTTCGGCATTGGGGCCACCACCGACAATGACTGCGCGCCGCTCCATAATGCCGTTGCGCGCCCAGCGGCGAATACGCCATGAGACGAACAGGCGCGAGATCATGAGGATAATCAGCCCACTCAGCGCCCAGATCAGGAACCACGCACGCGAGAAGTCGGAAGAAACCTTGAACAGGAAGCCCGTAACGGCCACAAGCCCCAATATTGTCGCCCATGTCATGAAAACCCGTTTCAGATGGCGGCTTGGACTACGCAGAATATGGATCTGGTATCCATTGTTCATTTCCATAAGCAGCACAAACAGTGCGCCGCTGACGATCATAACGAGGAAATAATAGGCGATATGCGGCGTGCTGAAGCTGACATAGGAAGCAAGACTGACGATACCTGTTATAAGAATGATCGCGAATTCAATAAGACGTATGACACCGCTGAACATGCTCGGAGACAGTGGGTCACGCGCATATTGCTCAGCCATCTGGCGCGCCATAGGATTGAGCTCGACCTGTTCCTGCGACCCGGAACGGTCCTGCTGATCGGGCTTGTTTTTTTCCGGATCAACTGGAGAAGTCATATCAGTATTCCGCAAAGTTTTGCTCCCAAGGTCCCAAGCGCCTGCGCATATTTAGCCGTAAATCCTAAGGAAATACTGATTAAAAATGCACGATCGCTCTGAGAGTGTCAGGATCGTGCCAGACGGTAAACCAATTCTATAGAATGGGCGACCACATGGCGATGCCAGCAATTTTTCGATTAAAAACGCAGCTGGGCTACGGCGTTTTTTGTCGAAGTGCAGGCGGCCGCCTAGGGGTGAATGGATACGGGCTACGCGAGACTTAAAAACCCGTAGAGCTGAGCCGGACAGGCAGGTAAAAACGCCGCCTTGGGCGCCTCGTCCGTGCAGGGTGTCCGGCTGCAATTTCTTGATGATGCGATGGGCTTTGTCGGCGGCTCGAACGTCACCGATGCCGATATATTGCTGTTTGTCGATGAGATCGCAGTCACGGCGGAGCAAGCGACCCGCGGATTTGCGAAAACAGTGGGTGATCGGTAAGCGTGCGTCATCAGACATTGATCGCCATCAGAACAGACGCTCGCGCACATAAATTGTGTCGCCGGGCAGGACCGGATCAGTGATCAACACGCGCCCCGTAATAACCTTTTCGTTGATTGTGCGGGTGATATCGACATTTTCCTGATTGGCGCGTGGCGAAAAACCGCCCGCCGCCGCAATTGCCTTTTGCACCGTCATCCCCGGGACGTAGGAATATTGGCCCGAGCCGCCCACTTCACCCATGATGAAGATCGGACGATAGCGGTCAACTTCAACGCTCACATCAGGATCGCGCAAATAACCACCGCGCAGTTTTGACGCGATAATTCCTTCAAGCTGCTTGACGGTCTTGCCGCTCGCCGGAACGCTGCCAACAAGCGGAAATGCGATATAACCGGACTGATCGACACTGTAATTATTGGTCAGGCTTGCTTGTTCAAACACTGTAATGCGCACACGATCACCGGCATTGAGCAGATAGGGTTCGGTTAGCGCGGCATGAAAGGCTGGCGGGGCAGGGCGATAGCTTGAACATGCGGAAAGCATCATCGCCGCAAGGCCGAGCGCAACAAGAGCCATTTGGCCTCCGCGCTGTCTATGAGTTTTCTGCATCGTCATTTTCGCCTCGGTTTCTTCCGAAAAGCATTGCCCCATCACAGATTCGGGTCAAAAGATCCAAATGCTGTGAATGATGTTATCGATTGATTAGCGTTAATGGCTGGTAAAGAACCTCACTTGTGGTGAAAAAAACTTGTCGTAAGCAGGGGGAATTCCAAAGCATAACTGCCAAAAACGGGAGCCGGTTTCAGGTTAAGGACATGCCTACAAACAGAGACCACTAACCTCGCGGTTTAACGCTCTGGTTACCTTGTTCGTTTACTTTTAGAAAAGAAATAGGCCTCATTCCTGTGAATAGGCGAGGATGATTGCGCGATACTGCAAAGACGGGTATCGGGCGGAGTACCGAAATGTCCCTGATTGATGGCCTGTCGAAACATATAGACATTGATATTGGTGCGCTTTTTGCGAGCTTGCGCCGCAATTGGCTGTTGATCTTTGGTGGTGCGATCGCTCTTGCCATTCTGGCGTGGATTGTTTGCTTTCTCATTGTGCCTGACTACCGCGCTCAAGCCCGTATACAGATTGAATCACGCGAGCCGGGGGTTGCGCGTCTTAATGGTGAAACAACGACCAAGCGGCTGCTCATGGATCCGGAAGGGATGAAAACTCAGGTCGAGGTTCTCACTTCCGGTGCCTTGCTCAAACAGGTCTCTGACAGGCTCGGTCTTGCTGAAGAAGCGGCATTTACCGCAACAAATATAAAGCCTTGGACACGCGTGTTGATTCTTCTTGGCATGCACGATGATCCGGCTGACCAGTCGCCGGACGAACGTGTTTTGCAAAAGCTGCGTCAGAACTTGCAGGTTTTCAGCGATACCGGATCAAGTGCGATCATTGTGCAATATGCGTCTTCAAATGCAAACAAAGCCGCAGAGATCGCCAACGCTGTAGCTGAGGCATATATCGCGCTGCATGATACAGCAAGGCTCGAATCCTATGATGACGCAAGGGGTTGGCTTGCGCAGGAGATTGAGGGCTTGCGCGGCAAGGTCCACGCTTCAGAAGCAAAGATTGCGGCTTATCGGGCTGCAAAAGTGCCGCTGGCAGCGCAGGCCAACAGTTCGATTGCGCCCGAGAAAATCGTAGAAGTGAGAAGCCAACTCACACATTTGCGCGCTGATCGCGCGGCATTGGAAGCACGCGCCGAGGCTGTGCGTCAGGCGATTGCGTCCGGGGTTGATGGTGATGCTTTGCCTGTTGATGTTACGTCGGGCACGATGCAACGGCTGGCAGAACGTCGTATTGAACTCAATTCACAGATTGCTGATCTCTCTTTGACGCTGCTTGAGGAGCATCCACGTATTAAAGCCCTGAGATCGCAGCTTGTTGATGTTGAGCATCAGATCAAGGCGGAAGAACGCAAACTGCTTGCAAGCCTCAACGATGAGATAAATGCTGCAAAACTGCATGAAGATGAACTCACAGCTACGTTAAATCGGCTTAGGGCGCAGGAAGCGCAAGCCGGGACGCAGAAAGTGGAACGTCGCGCTCTTGAGCTTGAAGCGGCCACCCAGCGTCAGCTTCTTGAAACCTATCAGACGCGCTATCGCGAAGCCGCGGCACACGCGCGCAGCAATGGTGCCTCGCCATATGCTCGGATATTAGCCCGCGCTGATGTGCCTGCCGCGCCTTACACTCCCAAAACCTTACCGATTGTTAGCGCAACCTTTGTTGTGGGGCTGCTTTTGCTCTCGGCCTTCGTTCTGTTTCGTGAAGTGTTGAACGCCCGTGCTCGGGTGAGCGCTGATGAGCGTCGTTTTGCAACGGTCGAAGAAGTTGCCATGCCGGTGATTGCGGTTGCAACCGGCATGGCGTTTGCTCCTGCTTCGGAGGATCAGCCAGTGCAGCGGTGGACTTCGCCTCTCATGTCAGGCACTTCGGTTATCGCGGATGAAAATCCACATAGTGTGAAATTCGTTGCCGATCGCCTTATGGCAGGCACGTTGAAGCGTGTTATCGCTGTTTCACCCGAAGGTGACAATGCATCGGCTGCAACGGTGAAACTTGTGCGAGAAATTGCAGATCGCGGCAAGCGTGCGATTCTGATCGATATGACCGCCCATGGCACGCTTGGTCTGGTTATGCTTGATGGCAACAATCGCGCTGGAATTACCGAGCTTCTTGCCGGTGAGTGCCGCTTCAACGATGTCATCCATGCGGATCATTATTCTCAGGCGCATATCATGCCGCTTGGCAGGGTCAGGCCGGAAAACGCCATGCGGTCCGCAGATCGGCTGCCATATATTCTGGACGCACTCGAAACGGTCTATGATTTTGTGGTGATTGAATGTGGCCCATCCACATCACGCCAGATACGCCGCATAGCCGATGGTCCGGCAGTGGTCATCATGAATATTGTCGAACCGGACGATAACAGCGTGATTATCGCAGCCCTTGATATGGATCAGGATGGCTATGAGGATGTGATTATTATGATGGATAATTCTCGTCAGGCAGTCGGCTCAGATATTGGGATGCGGCCTCCCGAACCTGATTTCACGCCAAGATCGCATTATTCCTTCGTATAGCCGCATTTTCGGTGCCGAAGGCTGCTTTTTCGTCCCGGTTATCAATCAATGGCGCTTTGGTCGTGGGGGCTGCGCCATCCACCAGATGATCCCCATGGCAGGCACCACCCAGAGAACGCCTGTGAACAGGAAATAGAGCAGATGAACCCACGCGGGTGACTCTGCGAGCTGCGCGACGGCGATGATTGTTGCAAAAACTGCATAGACGATCACAAGGGCGACCAGCAGAAACGTGCCTATGAGTTTTTTCAGCCGAACGGGCATGTCATTCTCCTCTTTATTTGTCATCACTAGCTCGTGAGCAGGTGCAAAGGAAGCGAAAACGCGTCGGCATGTCGCGAGAACTTGTCTTGTAACGCTATCGCCTATGCGGCATGTATCCCTGATCTGAAATTTAAGGATGAGATGGCATGACGGCAGTTTCCGTTCGACAAAGCGATGAGAACAATCGCAGGCTGATCCGTTATTGGCTTTATGCGGTTTTCGTCGTGCTGATTGCGATTGTCATGGTTGGCGGTGCAACCCGCATGACTGGCTCGGGTCTGTCGATCACCGAATGGAAACCCATTCATGGCGTTATTCCACCGCTCAATCATGCAGAATGGCTGGAGGAATTCGATAAATATCGCCAGATTCCGCAATATCAGCAGATCAACAAGGGCATGTCACTGGAAGCATTCCAGTCCATTTTCTGGTGGGAATGGGCACATCGTATGCTTGCGCGCTTCGTGGGCTTTCTGGTTGCCATTCCACTCGCATTTTTCTGGCTGACTGGACGCCTTAATACCACGCTGAAATATCGTATGCTCGGTCTACTCGCATTGGGCGGCTTTCAGGGCGCGATTGGCTGGTGGATGGTGGCATCGGGCTTAAGCGAGCGCACCAGTGTGAGCCAGTATCGCCTTGCAATCCATCTGACAACCGCCTGTATCATCATCACAGCCGTGTTTTATATCGCGCGCGGTCTGGCAAAATATACCGAACGCCCGGCCAAGCGGGCGATCCAGTGCTTTGCCGGATGGCTTGTCTTTGCCGTCTTGGTGCAGATTTATCTGGGCGGTCTGGTTGCTGGCCTTCATGCCGGTCTGACCTACAACACATGGCCATTGATGGATGGTTCGATCATTCCGTCAGACTTGTTTATTCAGTCACCATGGTGGATCAATCTGTTTGAAAATCCAAAGACCGTCCAGTTTGTGCATCGTATGTTTGCATATACGGTTGTGGTCCTTGCCATTCTGCACTTGGTTCAAGTCGGGAAAAATGCAGCCGGAACCACGCATGCCCGCCGCGCAATCGTTTTGCTGGGCCTCATTCTGGTGCAGGCCGCGATTGGTATTGTAACGCTTCTGATGAGTGTCCCGCTTGATCTGGGGCTGACGCACCAGTTCGTCGCACTTATGGTATTGGCCTTTGCTGTTGCTCACTGGCGCGCAACCAAGGGTGCGTATCAGGAATAAAAAAAGCCCGGCTTAAATTAAAGCCGGGCTTTTCATTTCATGTTCGGATTATTTGCCGAGCATCAGGTTCATGTTCTGAACGGCTGCACCCGATGCACCCTTGCCAAGATTGTCAAGCAGTGCCACGAGATTGACCTGATTGTCGCCTTCGGTGCCGAACACGAACAGCTTCATACCGTCCTGGCCCGCAAGCTCTTCCGCATCGATACGTGAAAGCCTGCTGCTTTCTTCAAGCGAAACCACGTCCACAATATTCTGACCGGCATAATGTGCGCTCAAAGCCGCATGAACATCCTTAAGCGATGGCTTGCCTTCAAGCTCTGTCACGAACAGTGGAACCTGAACGATCATACCCTGCGGAAAACGGCCAACGCTTGGGCTGAAAATCGGACGACGATCCAGACGACTATGCAGCTGAAGTTCCGGCACATGCTTGTGGTGCAAGGATAAGCCATAAAGGAAGTTATTGGCCGTCAGATGCTCTGGATGGCTCTTGTCTTCCATCTGCGCGATCATCTGTTTGCCGCCGCCCGTATAGCCGGAAACCGCGTTGACGCTGATCGGATAGTCGGCCGCCAGCAGACCCGCATCGCGCAATGGACGCACCAGCGCAATTGCACCGGTTGGATAGCAGCCGGGATTGGCGACAAGACGGGCTTCTGCAATGCGTTCACGCTGTCCTTTTGCAAGCTCTGCAAAGCCATAGGCCCAGTCGGCATGGATACGATGTGCAGTCGAGGTATCAATGACACGCGTCGAGTTATGACCTTCAAGCAGCGCAACAGCTTCTTTTGAAGCATCATCCGGCAGGCAGAGGATCGCAATATCGGCAGCACGCAGATAGTCGGCGCGCAAATCCTTGTTGCGTCGCTCGGCTTCCGGGATGGAAATCACTTCAAGATCGTCGCGTTCGGCAAGGCGGCTGCGGATTTGCAGACCGGTTGTGCCGTGTTCGCCGTCGATGAAGATTTTCGGTTTCATGCGCTTTGCCTTTAGATTTCAGTAATTTACGCCAATATTCGGAATCGATTTTAGAGCTTCTTGAATCAGTTTCTGAGCTTTGTTTATCGTCGTCGTGCCTTTTGTTCAGCCAGAAGCCCAAGATAATACATTGCAATGGTCGCTCCTGCGATTGCCGTTATATCAGCATGATCATAAGCCGGTGCAACCTCAACAACATCTGCACCCACAAAATCAAGTGCCGTGAGCTTGCGAAGTACGGAAAGCATCTTTGCCGAAGACGGGCCACCCGCAACAGGTGTGCCGGTTCCGGGCGCAAAGGCCGGATCAAGACAATCAATGTCGAAAGTCAGATAAGTCTTCTTGCCAGCGGTGCGCTTGAGAATTTCATCGGCAATAGCCTGCGCCGACATATCCTCGACTTCGTGGCCATAGATGATCTTGATACCGCAATCTTCTGGCGCATGTGTGCGTATGCCGATTTGGATCGAAAGGTCCGGATCGATAATTCCGTCACGAACGGCACGCGCGACGAAAGAGCCGTGATCAATGCGTTTGCCATCGTCAAACCACGTATCTTGATGTGCATCGAACTGAACGAGCGCCAGCGAACCATATTTTGCTGCATGGGCCTTGAGTAGCGGCCAGGTGATAAAATGATCACCGCCAAGGGTGAGCAAAAACGCATCGGATTTGAGGATTTTCGCGGCTTCCCGCTCAATCGTTGCGGGCGTTTTGTAATGATTGCCGTAATCGAGCAGGCAGTCGCCATAGTCGATGACAGCAAGATTTTCGAACAGGTCGCGTTCAAAAGGATATTGCGGATCATTGTCGAAAATCGCTGATGCACGCCGGATGGCCTGCGGACCAAAGCGCGCACCGGGGCGATTTGAAACCGCAGCATCGAAGGGAATGCCCCAGACAACAGCTTCAGCACCTTTTAGCGACTTGCTGTAAAGACGCCGCATAAACGACAGCACACCCGCATGGGTGGGGTCGGTGGCAGCGCTTGTCAGGCTGCGAGCGGTGAAAGCATGGTCAATCGTTTTAGAGGGCATAGCCGGCTCCCGTATGGCATCTCAACTCTCTTAGCGCTTCACGAGGCAAAAGGGGAGATTGCTTTATGCGGTTTTCGCTTCAAACCCGTAAGCACGTTCTACACGGGCAATACGAACGCAATAAGTTTCGTACCACTTCTGACGGCCCAGCTTTTGCGCCACAAGATGATCGACGTCGCGTTTCCATGCGCGGATGCTGTCATCATCAGCCCAGAATGAGTTGGTGATGCCAAAGCCTTCCATATCGCGCGCACTTTCAATACCCAGATATCCGGACTGCTGTGCGGCAAGCTCGACCATGCGGTCGGCCATTTCGCCGTAACCATCATCATCGCGAAAACGCTGCGACGAGAATGAAACAACGAAGTAGGGAGGTTGGGGTGTGTTGGCGAAGCGCTGCGAAGACATTGACTGATTCCAGTTTTATATTCGGGCGACCAATAGCAAAAAAGCGGACCCGAAGGCCCGCTTTTCTGTAATTCCAAAGCGATAAATATTAACGCTTCGAGAACTGGAAGCTACGGCGAGCCTTAGCCTTACCGTACTTCTTACGTTCAACAACGCGGCTGTCACGGGTAAGGAAGCCACCCTTCTTGAGAACCGTGCGAAGGCCTGGTTCGTAGTAGGTGAGTGCCTTGGAAATGCCGTGACGAACAGCACCGGCCTGACCGGAAAGACCACCACCAACAACGGTAGCGATGACATCGAACTGACCAGCGCGGTTTGACGCAACGATTGGCTGCTGCAAAATCATCTGCAGAACCGGACGTGCGAAATATGCGGCGAATTCTTTGCCATTGACTGTGATCTTGCCAGAGCCTGGCTTGACCCAGACGCGAGCGATCGCGTCTTTACGCTTGCCGGTAGCATAAGCGCGGCCCTGAGCGTCGATCTTCTGGACGTGAACTGGAGCGGCTTCTGCAGATGCAGATGCGATGCTGCCGAGTTCTTCGAGCGAGTTGAGCTGCTCAGCCATGATTATGCATTCCCTTTGTTCTTGCGGTTCAGCGCTGCGACGTCGAGGACTTCGGGCTGCTGAGCTTCATGCTGATGTTCTGCACCTGCATAAACGCGCAGGTTCTTCATCTGGCGACGGCCGAGCGGACCACGTGGGATCATGCGCTCGATAGCCTTTTCAAGAACGCGTTCCGGGAAACGGCCTTCGAGAATCTGGCGAGCAGTACGCTCCTTGATGCCACCTGGGTGACCAGTGTGCCAGTAGTAAACCTTGTCGGTGTACTTCTTGCCGGTCAGAACAACCTTGTCGGCATTGATGATGATGACATTGTCGCCATCGTCAACGTGCGGGGTGAAAGTTGCTTTGTGCTTACCGCGCAGGCGATTGGCGACGAGCGATGCGAGACGACCGACGACGAGACCTTCTGCGTCGATCAGAATCCACTTCTTCACCACTTCGGCTGGCTTCTGAGAAAAAGTTGCCATTGAAGTCTTCCTTGACTTAATCCCTGATCTTGCGATCCGGGCTTTTCTTGTTGCTTGTGTTGGTCTTACCAGTCGTAATGACCGTCAACCGTAACAGCATATGAAAGTAGACTCCCATATGTGCTGGGCGGGTCGATACACAGGTTTTACCTGGCCGTCAAGAGCTTCTTTTGCATGGTTTTCGTAAAAATAAATTAAAATCAATGACTTATGCATTAGGTATTATAATACCCTATGTTTTTACCGTGGTGGAATGGAATAAGTTGCCGTTGCATGGGCAATGAGGTCATTTGTTTCACCGCTTGTAAGGCTTACATCCAGAACAGCCAAACGCTTGCCGAGCTTCAGAATTCGCGCCACGGCTTGCACAGTGCCCGGATCGGCTTTGCGCAGAAAATTGATGTTAAGGTTTGTGGTCACTGCCAGCGCTACAGGTCCGATATGCGCCAATATCGCTGCATAAGCCGCCACATCTGCGAGAGCAAAGAGAGACGGGCCGGAAACAGTGCCGCCGGGACGCAAGTGCTGATCATTGGCGTGCAGGTGCATGGTCGCAGCACCCTCATTGACCGCGAAGATCTTAAAACTTTCATCAAGCTGCGGAAATTCGCGCTTCATGAAAGCCTGTAAATCTTCAATGCTCATGACGGGACTGAAGTCCGTTTGGTATGTGGTGGTGTCGCTCATCTTCTCTCCCTTATAATAATGAATAGGGGGAGTGTGGCTGCTCTTGCAAGCCTGTGTTTCTGTATGCTTACAATAAACGCCGGAATGATATTGGAGGCGCGCTATGCAGATATCTTCAGATAACGAAATTCGTGATATTCTTCAGTCCGTCAAAACGATTGCGTTGCTGGGTGCATCCCCAAAGCCCGAGCGGCCAAGCAATGGCGTCATGAAGTTTCTGCTGAACCGTGGCTATCACGTCATTCCGGTTAATCCGGGGCAGGTGGGGAAAACCATCCACGGGCAGCAAGTCGTAGCAGAGCTTGCCGACATCAACGAACCGGTTGACATGGTGGATGTGTTCCGCGCGTCGGAAGCGCTCCCCGGTATTGTGGATGAAATGATGTCTCTGAAGCATCGGCCAACGGTTCTTTGGACGCAGCTTGATGTGGTGCATGAAGAAGCAGCAAAGAAGGCTCAGGCTGCTGGTATAAAAGTCGTTATGGATCGCTGCCCTGCGATCGAATACCCGCGTCTCATTGGTTAATCCTAAACCACGGAATTAATTTCTGTATTTGTATCGCTTGGCGCAAATTCTTCCTTTGCTTTCTTTCAAGCAAAGCCTAACGTCCGGTCATATTATTTGGCATAGGCTGTCAGGAGGAACTCATGTCTAAGCGCTCACCCGGTATCGAAACACTCGCCGTTCATGCAGGTGCAAAGCCTGATCCAACCACCGGTGCGCGTGCCACGCCGATCTATCAAACAACGTCCTTTGTGTTCGATGATGCCGATCATGCAGCATCTTTGTTTGGTCTTCAGGCGTTTGGCAATATTTACACGCGCATCACAAACCCGACCACAGCGGTTCTGGAAGAGCGAATTGCAGCGCTTGAAGGCGGCACAGCGGCAGTTGCAACCGCTTCGGGACATGCTGCGCAGCTATTAGTGTTTCACACCCTGCTTCAGCCGGGTGACAATTTTGTTGCCGCGCGCCAACTTTACGGCGGCTCAATCAATCAGTTTGGCCAATCATTTAAGTCATTCGGCTGGCAGGTTCGCTGGGCTGACGCAACCAATCCTGCCGATTTCGCAAAGCAGATTGATGATCGCACGCGTGCAATCTTTATTGAAAGCTTCGCCAATCCGGGTGGTATCGTCGTTGACATTGAAGCGATTGCGGAAATCGCCCACAAGCATGGTCTGCCACTGATTGTCGATAATACGCTGGCTTCACCTTATCTTGTGCGCCCGATTGAACATGGCGCAGATATTGTCGTGCATTCGCTGACCAAGTTCATTGGCGGCCATGGCAATTCGATGGGCGGTATTCTGGTGGATGCTGGTACATTCGATTGGGCCAAGTCGGGCAATTATCCGCTTCTGACCGAACCGCGTCCCGATTATGCAGGTCTTGAATTGCATAAGACCTTTGGCAATATCTCTTTTGCGATTGCCGCGCGCGTTCTGGGTCTGCGCGATTTCGGCCCGGCCATTTCTCCATTCAATGCCTTCCAGATCCTGACAGGCGTTGAAACGCTGCCACTGCGTATGCAGCGTCATTCGGATAATGCATTGAAGGTCGCTACATGGCTGCATGGCCATGAAAAAGTGTCCTGGGTGAATTATGCAGGACTCCCGCATGACAAGTATCACGCACTTGCACAAAAATATTCGCCGAAGGGCGCGGGTTCTGTTTTTACCTTTGGCCTCAAGAGCGGTTATGAAGCTGGCGTCAAGTTTGTCGATAGTCTGGAGCTGTTTTCACTTCTGGCCAATATTGGCGACACACGTTCGCTGGTTATTCGCCCGGCTTCCACAACGCACCGTCAGTTGACGGACGAGCAGAAAGTGGCCGCCGGTGCTGGCCCGGATGTTGTTCGTCTGTCGATTGGTATTGAAGACGCCGATGATATTATCGCTGATATCGAACAGGCGCTTGCCAAGGTCTGATGCGATGAGCCGGTTCCTCAGCTTTGATATTGATGGTGTGGAACCAGAAGAAAGCGCTCCGTTGCCGGAGCGCGTTCTTTTGGGCGATCCGCGATTTCTGACGTGGAATTTCGAGGAAAGTGCCGATGGCAAACTCTTTGCCGGCATATGGGAAAGCTCGCCGGGAAAATGGCGCATCGAATATGATGAGTGGGAATATTGCTATATCCTGTCTGGCCGCTCGATTGTCACAGAAGAGGGCGGGGAGAGCCGCGAAGTCATCGCTGGCGACCGCTTCGTTATCCGTCCGGGCTTCAAAGGGACATGGGAAGTGATTGAAACAACGCGTAAGGACTATGTGATCAGACTTTAAATGCTGAAAAGCGCTCAATTGCGCCCGCGTTCCCGTAAAGTTTGAGAAACAGCTCGACGCCGTGTGACACTCTTAGACTGATCTCTTCCTTACTCAACGGTTCACGCACTCCGAGCTTGATCTCGAGGTTGACAAATCCCAGCCACAGCCCTGCCAAATTGTCCGCAGCGACTGCAGGTTCTATGGCTAATAGTTCATTTCGGGAGCACGCTTTTGCTATAATGTTTGTAAGCAGTTCCTGCCCACGCCCCGGACCAATATCAAAAAACCTGCGAGGAAGTTCAGGATGGGCGGCCGATGCAGAGGCAATCAACCTGTCCCATCCATAAAGCTCGCGTCCGTTGATGAAATTGACATAGCGCAATCCGAAGGCAAGCAAAGCTTCCTTGATCGGAAGGTTTTGGGCAGCTCGGAATTCCTCATCTGTGATGGTACGGTCCGACTCTCGTCGGATTACGGCCTCGATGAGGTCTTCCTTGCTCGCCACGTGAGAATAAATGGTTGCCTTTGATACATTCGCAAGCCCAGCTATTTCGTCAAGCGTAACATCAAGGCCCTTTGCCAGAAACAAATCACGCGCAGCATTCAACAAAGCCGTGAGCTTCGTCTGGTCTTTTGGACGACCTCTTTGCCTGTTGGGCTTGCTCATACTGCGTTTCATTTCCAGCTTTTATCCCGTTAATAGGAGAGTATCGCGGCCATCAGCAAACCGCCCACAACGGTCACATGCTCAAGTGCGATCTGGAACTCATGCGTCTTTTTGGGCTCCTCGAACTTCCAGAATGGATGTCCGAGAGGAATTGACAAAAGCGTGAAAACACCCAGCGCACCGGCTCCAAGCCATCCTAGACCATAGACATTTGTGATAATCAAGGCTGATCCGAGCAATTGGCAGATGATCATCGCGACTGCGCAGGTCCTTGGAAACCTAAGCCCCGCGTCTTCCATCTCCTTTAGCACCAGGGGGAAATTAAACACCCCGAATAACCCAGCCATCCAGAAGAGAAGCGTTAGAAGAATTCTGGCGACAATCAATGTGACGGGATTTTCCAGAATGAGCACTATTATGTCAGGCATGGCGTCCTCAAAAAATTAACGTACTCACCAGTATAGAAATTATTAACTAAACCGTCGAGTATGAAATATTGAACGCTGTGTTTCTATTTAAGCGCTATAAATCGTCAGAAAGTGCTGTATCCTCGCTGATCGCTACCAATTTAAAAGGAAATCCAATGTCGAAGGTTTTGGTTCTTTATTATTCCGCATATGGCCATATTGAAACGATGGCTTACGCAGTAGCTGAGGGTATTCGCTCGGCAGGTTCAGAAGCTGTTGTGAAGAGAGTTCCGGAGCTCGTTCCTGATGACGTGGCAAAAGCCTCTCATTTCAAACTTGACCAGGAAGCCCCGATCGCATCCGTCCAGGAACTGGTTGAGTACGACGCCATCATCGTTGGCGCGGGTACGCGCTTTGGAACAGTCGCCTCGCAGATGCGTAATTTCTGGGATCAGACTGGTGGTCTATGGGCGCAAGGTAAGCTCGTTGGTAAAGTAGGCTCGGTATTTACATCTTCCGCGACCCAACACGGCGGACAGGAATCGACCATACTCAGCTTCATACCAACGCTGCTTCACCATGGTATGGTGGTTGTAGGCTTGCCATACGCGTTTCAGGGGCAAATGGGTGTCGAAGAGGTGAAGGGTGGATCTCCTTATGGAGCTTCGACGATCACCGATGGCGACGGATCGCGCATGCCGTCTCAGGTTGAACTGGAAGCCGCTAGGTTCCAGGGCGCTCATGTGGCGAAAATCGCCGCCAAACTTGCATAACTCAACGGGGTTGATGGCAAGTTCATCTTAATTCGGAAATCGAGGAGCAAGTCTCTGTGATAAGCAGGGGCTTTGTCCTCTATGCATATCTGCGTGGGAACCGCCCACGCAGAACTCAAGGTCAAAGACAGTGTCAGCTTTATTTTCTGCATTTCAACTAAAAGACGTCAGCCTGCGCAATCGTATCGCCGTTGCTCCTATGTGTCAGTATCAGGCACGCGATGGCTTTGTGAACGACTGGCATTTTGCACATTACGCGAGTCTTGCTCGTGGTGGGGCCGGTCTCGTCATCGTCGAGGCAACTGCCGTATCGCCGGAAGGGCGCATCACGCCCGGCTGCACCGGACTTTGGAAAGACGAGCAGACCGAAGGCATGGCAAAGGTCGCGGCTCTGATCAAGGCGGCAGGCGCTGTTCCCGGGATACAGATCGGACATGCGGGTCGCAAGGCAAGCGCCAACCTTCCATGGGAAGGTGACGATCATATTCCAACTGACGATCCTCGTGGCTGGGAGACAATCGCACCATCTCCGATTGCCTTCGGTGGTGGTCTCTCCAAAGTGCCGAAAGAGATGTCAATTTCGGATATTGAACGCGTTAAAGCGGATTTTGTATCTGCTGCAAGGCGTGCGAAGGAGGCGGGTTTTGAATGGCTCGAACTTCACTTCGCGCACGGCTATCTGGCCTCCAGTTTCTACTCGGCCTATTCAAACCAGCGGACAGATGCCTATGGTGGAGATCAGGCCGGAAGAAATCGTTTCCTTATTGAGACATTAGCAGCCGTTCGCGATGTCTGGCCCGAAAACCTGCCACTTACCGTGCGTTTCGGTATCGTGGAATTTGATGGTCATGACGAGGAAATGCTCGCTCAGTCAATCAGCCTTATAAAGCAGTTTAAGCAGGGCGGTCTCGATCTTCTAAGCACGAGCATGGGCTTCTCTGCTCCGGTGGGCAAGGTGCCATGGGGACCGGCATTTCTGGTTCCGTTCGCTTCGCGTATACGCTCCGAAGCAGGTATTGCTGTCGGCTCGGCTTGGGTTCTAGATGCACCGGGCGATGCCGAAAAAGCAATAGCGGACGATCAAATTGATGTGGTCATGATGGCCCGCGCTATGCTTGCGAACCCTCACTACCCCTATCAACTCGCGATGGCGCTAGGAGAAGAAAACCCCGCCTGGACGTTGCCCGCCCCGTATGCTCACTGGCTCGCGCGTTATCGGTCGAACAAAGGTGCTCTTTGAGAGCTTCGCTTTCGACCAATTTCTTTCCACCGACGGCGCGTTCGCTTTTACGCGTCTAACGCCGACCCTAGGCCAAAAGGTGATGAATGACCTCTCGTCCAGTTGCTCGCCATCCGCATCCTCACCTCTTGGCTGCTTCGCTTCCGAGGAAAATTCCGGACGCCCGGATCCGTTATGGAGAAGCAAGCCCGGTGCAGTTTGCTGACCTCCGACTGCCAAAAAAAACACCCCCAGCTGGCGGCTTTCCAGTTGTAATCTTTGTGCACGGCGGCGGATGGCTGGCAGATTGGAGCAAGGATTACGCAACGCCTTTCGTCGAGGCGCTGACTGAAACTGGAGTTGCCACTTGGGACATCGAGTTCCGGCGCCTCGGCAACCGGAATGGTGGATATCCGGGAACATTCCAAGATGTCGGCTTGGCTGCCGACCACCTGCGAAATCTCGCACTTAAATACGCCTTGAACATCAATAAGGTTATTGCTGTAGGCCATTCCACCGGTGGTCATCTTGCTCTGTGGTTGGCGGGGAGGGGCAATTTACCATTAAATTCACTGACTTTTTCTGCTGATCCAATAGCTCTAAAAGGGGTCGTTTCACTCGGCGGTGTGAATGACCTTGAACATTCTCTCACGAGGGGAAGCAGAACGGATATCCATGATTTGCTAGGGATTCATTCTAGCCAGGTTGCTGAGCTTTTCACAGAAACGTCCCCTGCATGTCTCTTGCCGTTTAAAATCCCGCAAATATTGATCGCAGGAACACTGGAAGACGATTGGCGACGGGAAATGACCCGAGTCTACGCTGAGAAAGCGCGCGCTTGCGGAGACATCATCCGTTTAATGGAACCTGCGGACATTGATCATTTTGATCTGGTAGACCCACTTGGGCCGGCTTTATCGTTAGTTGCTGACGCGATTAAAACACTTATCGACCTTTAAGCTATGAGAATGAGCTCAAACAAAAAAAACCATGATTAACGTGGTTGAGGCGGTTTGTCTGGGCTGGAAGGAACTGGTCTGCCCTTTAATTACGCCTCCTTGTCAAATATGTGCTGCATCCTTGCCGGGGCATGGTCCTTTTAAGGTCAATGCCTTATGAGAATGTTCGGGTCGCGTGAACTTTGAACGCTGTTGAAAGCTTGGGACGGCTGCACGGGTTTGCTGGGAAATACTTTTATTAGAGGCGTGTCCCGGAAGGAGAATGACGGCTTTTCAGCCGATAAATAAAAAGCGGTCAATAAACGGTTGGTTTGACTTCGATTTCAATGGTTCATTCTAATCTCGATACCAGATTAGAAATGCACTGCCAGCCCAAGCATCAGCCCTTTTTGAATCACATCATAAACGAAACTATCTTGACTATAGTCGACACCGAGCGCGCGATAACCTGCAACGGCAGATAGATTGTCCTTGAACTGGTATCCGAGTGTTCCAGCAAAATCCCAATCCATTTTTGCCTGCCCCGCACCCACGACACCCCAGCCACTGAAGTAAAGATCATCTGTCAGAAGTATTTACCTCGCATTCCGGCGACAGCATCAACCCATGCAGCGCTGTCGCGGCCGCTGTGCGCATCGAATAGCTAGACATTTTGAGACTAAACGATTGGGAACGCGTGTCATATTGATACAGCCATTATCACTTACTGGCTGCTTTATGGGCTTCGAACGCCCCTGCTTTCTTAGACAAAAGTTTAGCCTGCCTGTTAATATCTCTGATGCGTCTTGACATGTTGGGGGAAATTGCGCATCCGGCATCATATTATTCTGGTTGCAAGGTTGTTGTTTTGCGTGTGGGGCGCGAGAAACATCTGACAATTCGGCAACCAACGTATGCATAGTTCAATCGGGGGCGTATTGAAATGCAATTTGGTATGAATTGGGCTCCCTTGGGTGGCGCTGTAGTAATTTTAATATCGAGCTTCGTTCCCGTACAGGCGCAGGAAGCAGCTGTCTCCATGGATAAAAAGGAAGCGCCTGCCATTGAGTCAAAGCGTTTTGATGGAAGGTTTTATCGTTTCGCTGAAGTCAAAGCCGCTGACGGGAAAGCTCTCAGACTGGCTATTGCGAAGACCGCATCCGAAGCCGGCAAGAAGCGTTCCGGCAATGAGCTGTTATTGACCGCACTTGTGCCGTTGAATGCTGTGCTGCCAATTGGTTTCGGTTTTGCTGCCAATAGCAAAAATGTCGTCACGATCCCTTACCGCAATTGCAATCATGCTGGATGCTGGGCGCAGCAAAAGCTTGATCAGAAAATGCTGAGTGCTTTGCAAAAAGGGTCTGCAGGTGAGGCGCGGCTGCGCCTGATGAACGGCCAGAACATCAATCTCAAATTTTTGTTGAAGGGCGTCACCAAGGCTCTCGCGGAATGGCAACTAACGGCCTCTTCACCCGCAATGAGATCACATGGCGCACGTTGCCTTGGAAGGGCAGTGAACTCCTGACCAAGCGGCTCAGCGAATTGCGGCCCTAAGCGAGCGTTGATTATGACCATGTTTTGAACAGGCGCGATTTAGAATTGAAGGTGGCGATGGTTCTGGTTGGACTGTGGCAACGCGTCTGGCGGATGGCAATATTAATGCCGATATCGGCTATTCACCCATCATCAAGAGTACGGCCGATACCAACGGCAAGGATTTGTTTTTCGTCAGCACATCGCAGCAGTGGTGATGTGTGATCAGGGGGAACTATGGCAAATTTTGAGGCAATTACGATTAATAAACTTAAACGGCTTTTTGTTGCGACCATGACTGTGGTCGCATTGAGCATTGTTGTTGCTGGGTGTGTCACGACAAAGCGTGATCCGCAATTGATAGCTGCTTTGCAAGGTATCCGCGTATCGGAAGTACAAGTGCAGCTTGAACCCAAAGTCGTCAGTACGGTGCCTCTTATGAATGGACTGACGGTTGATCGGCAGGCAGAGATGGTACGGGCCGCTCTTATTTCAGAACTGAAGCGAGAGCTTATCGGCTATCCAGGTGGAACTCGCCCGGCTCGATTGATCGTCACTGTCACCCATCTTGATCTTGCGTCCGAGCAAGGGCGCGTACTTAGGTCTACAGATAGCACTGTTGAAGCAGAAGTCAGGTTGGAAGATGCACGCACGCGCCAACTGATAGCGTTTAATCCGAAAAGTCGTGGTGCAGATATTGGCTACAAGGGAGGTGGTTTGGCTATTCCTATTGCCATGGCTGTGAATGCAGCGACCACAAAGAGCCAGCAGCATCTTGTGGAGAAGCTAGCTGCTTACTTCACGCAGGGAGTAAAAGTCTGGCTGACGCCTCAGTGACGTATCAGCCAGCAAATTTATTAATCAATAAAATTATATGCTAGATCAGGAAGTCCAAAATGAAACGTGCTGTGTTATTTGCATTGCTTGGAACATCTGTCGTCCTTGCAGGCTGTGGTGGTCGTGAAGCAAAACCTATAGCAATAACCAATCCGACCGATAGCGCTTTTGATTGTGCGGGGATTTCCCGCGAGTTTGCTGCAAATGAGCGGCAGATAACGGTTACGCTGAAAGAACGCAGTCAGGCGCAGGGCAAGAATATCGTTCTGGGAGCCGCAGGCGTATTCTTCCTTCCCGCATTGTTTTTCATGGATCCGAAGTCACCTGAGAAGGTGGAGATTGATGCGCTGCGCAATCGCAACAAGGTTCTCGAAGACATTGCTCGCACCAAGAAATGTGCGGCACCAAAATCCCAACTGACCGAAGTTTACAAAAAACTCGACAATCCCGGCAGCGGGCAGTCCGTAAAATCCAGGGATTAAAAGGTGATGTTTGAGAGTTTAATCATGCAATGTTTCTTCAATAGCTTCGAGATCACAAGAGGATGCGAAAAATGAAAAATATATTAAAAAAATATACTTTAATTCTTCAGAAGTTTTTCCAATTTACATTGGTTGCACTCATTGCTTCTAGTCTAACGGGGTGCAATTCAGTTGGTTCTTCGGGCGCGCCAGCAAATGCATCTCAAAAGGAAGAGCTTCAGGATTATGCCGGACTAAAAGCTTTCAAAGCGATATGTCTGGATACTGCCCCCTCATTCTCCAACGCTGTGGCAGTTGCTAGGCGTTTTGGTGTTCAGGATTTTATTGAGCTTGGCGAAGGCAAAGCGGGAATGTCTGCAGACAATTCCCTTTCTGCTCAGATAAAGCCCAACCACGAATGTGCCGTGACGACAGCCAAATACTCTGGAAACAGATTGGCTTTGCGTAAGGCCTTTATTGCGACTGTCTCATCGGTTACAGGAAAAGGCATGTCCGGAAGCAAGGTTCCTTTTACAGCAGAAATTCAAGGAGTTCCTTTGATTTTTATGCATGACCCAAATGGCGGAGAAGCATTTGTCATTCTTAGAGCCAAGTAGAATAATTTCAATCATCTAATTGTTATTATTAGGCAGGGTTGGCCACGAGGAATTTTGCATGCCGCCAATATTTCTCGCATGTATCCGCTTTTCCCAAGGGAACCAAGTGGATACATCGCTGGTTTGATCCTGCCACATTTGCCAGCAAAGGCGTTGGCAGCCTACTTAGCGGGTTGTTGGTCTTTCAGCCTGTCTTACTGCAATCACGGCAACTGACACCTGATGTCAATGCACCGATTGGCAATCAGTCCGGCATAGGAGCTGCACCAAGCGGTGTTCCACTCGTTGATATTGTGACGCCCAGCGGATAGGGACTGTCGTATAATAAATAGGGCAACTTTAATGCCGGCAAGCCCGGTCTGATCCTCAACAGTCACAATGGCGAGCTTGGTACATCGAAACTCGTTGGCGTGGCACCGGGTAATGCCAATCTGAAGAACAGCGGCCTGCGAGTGTCATTCTCAATGAAGTGACAAGCGGTAACCGAACTGTTCGACACGAATGGCTCGACCAGCACATCATTGAAAGTATAAAAGAGGCTCAGGACTTCGCAACACAATGGCTCGGGACAACGTTGTTCAGGGCGCGTCTTGCGCCGGGGCGCAGTCGGCCCGACTATAGTGGCTTCACTGATCCAAAACGTAACACAGCCACGCTGTCGAAGACCTGCTTCATATTCTGTCCAGCTTGTAACCTTAAACTTTTGCTTCGATATCCAGTGACGACGAGCGGAATTGTGTTTGAAAGGCTGCGGCTTGTCCCAAATTCGCAGCAAGTCACAACACTACAAGCCAATGCTGCGGAACTCTGAAACAGAAATGGTATTCATGCACCGAACGCCCACAGGGACAAACGCCCCATTCCAGCGACGCGGTCAGCTTACAAACCATAAACAATCTATAGCTTTTATCGCCAAGGCGAGGGGTACGATGCTTGTCAAATTAAGGCATCACCCGTTTTCAAACATAACGCCCTCCCAGATTGATTAAAAACGACGTCCTAAGGTGATTATATAGTCACCACCTGGCTGCCTAGGCCGTATAACATCATTTCCAGTAATGCTCCGGCCCGTTTGAATTGATTCCCAACCTGTCCCGTTCTTCTACTCTTTGTCGTATATCTTCTGGCACAGGGTTCAACCTTGGCGGACTGTCCGTCGTCGAATGATTTGAGACTATTTGTGCTTTTGAAGATTGGAGTTTCCGGCTCGGTTTGGGGGTTGATTTAAGCCGCTTTGGCCTGGTGGTTCAAGCGGCGTTTT
>NZ_JBDJNL010000023.1:0-43606 GCF_039674445.1 Brucella sp. TWI432
CGCGGTTTGCATGGCAACAGCGGCGCAATAATCGACCATTCGCGTTCTGTAAGTTCATAGCGGCGACGTGACATCAAAGACCTCCAAATCCGAGACCTTTGAATCACTAATGCATTCAAATAGCTAGACTATTTATGAGTGCACGACCTAGCAGCAACTGCTGCACAGACAAAAGCCGAGCCAGTCAGCGGCGGTTCGCTCACATGGGGAGGCGAGACAGAGCCAAGCACACTTAACCCTCATTTGAATGGTCAGGCGAAAGCCAAGCTCATTCTGCGCAACAGCTATGAATCCCTTTTGGCCCGCACACCGGAGGGGGGTATGTAGCGTGGCTCGCCAAGAGCTATGAAGTTTCTGAGGACGGCAAAACCTACACGTTTAAACTTCGCGACGGCGTGAAGCTTTCGGATGGGGAGAAGTTTGATGCGGCGGCTGTCGCGCTTAATTTTGCCAAGCTTAAAGAACCGACCTATTCGGGCAGCATCAGTGCGGGCCATGTTGCGCGCGTCAGCTCAGTAGAGGCAGTTGATCCCCTTACAGTCGTGATCAAACTCGACCGTGTTTACGCGCCTCTTCTGGATGGCGCGGCGGGGATTGAACTGATCTCACCCAAAGCCTTTGAGTCTGCACAGCTTAAGGCTGGTGGTACAGAAGTTGCCGGAACCGGCCCCTTTATCATCGACCGTTATGTAAAGGGTCAGGAAATCCGCTTTGTGAAAAATCCGGATTATAATTGGGCACCCGAAAATGCCGCGCATCAGGGGCCGGCTTATCTGGATGATGTGACCTATCGCTTTTTGCCTGAATCCTCAGTGCGTATTGGCGCACTCACTTCCGGGCAGATCGATGCAGCCGAAGGCATTTCGGGCAATGACGCCCAGCTTTTCAAGGATAACCCGGAGTTTAGCTATCAAACGTCGATCAACACCGGAGCACCTTACACGCTTTATCTCAACATCACCCGCGCGCCCACTTTTGACATCAATGTGCGCAAGGCAGTTCTGGCTGCAATTGATGTTGAGCGCATCATTCAGTCGGTTTATCGGGGCGAACGTGCGCGTGCCTGGGGCATTCTTACGCCTGCCGATACCGACTTTTACGACAAGTCGATTGAAGGCACTTACGGTTTCAACCCGGAGCTGGCTAACAAGCTTCTTGATGAAGCGGGTTGGACCGAGCGCGATGCGGACGGGTTTCGGACCAAAGACGGCAAGCGCCTGACGATTGAAGTTGTGCAGGCGCAATCCACCGTGCGCGACCAGCGGGACATTCTGTTGCAAGCAGTGCAGGCGCAGGCCCGACAGAATGCGGGCATCGATATTGCGCTGCAATATGTCGATGCCGGCACCTATTCCAGCCGCCAGAAAGACGGCGCATACGGCATCATTCCAAACTCGACCACGGCGCAGGAAAACGGCGTCACGATCTACTTCCACTATCTGCCGCGCGATAAAGGCGGCTCGATCAATTACAGCCGAACTGAAGACCCGAAGGTCTCTGAATGGCTCAATCAGGGTGCCTCCACCCTCGACCCCAAAAAGCGCTTTGAGACCTACGCAGAATTGCAACGCTTTGCACTGCTCGATCAGGCTTATGGCCTGCCGCTTTATGTGCCAGCTGATCAGATCGTCGCGTCATCCCGCGTTCAGGGCATCGGCTTCCGTCCCGTTAAGCGGCTTCCTGAAAACGCATACGACATCTGGCTTCAGGATTAATTCCATTCCTCTCAGGAGAGACCGATACATGTTTACCCGAAACGCTCAGGTCGAACAACGTGCCAGTGCCGTCTCGCATATCATTGATTTTAATTTTCTACAAATTCTGTAGAATATAGAAATCGTAATCTGGGTGTGTTCGAGCAGGACTGTTACTTTGAAATGAAACGAATATTTGGAGTAAGGGACAGACATGGTCTCGACAGTAACCTATCTGCGGGAAACTCTACCACAGTTTAAAGACGAAGGGGCCTCTCCCTTTGAGCTGAAAGCAGCTATGCGTCAGCTCGCTGGCGGCGTAAGCGTTGTCACCGCAGGTTTTGATGAAGCTCGTACGGGCGCAACGGTCACATCGGCAACAGCTTTATCCGTTGAGCCAGCAACGATCATTGTGAATATCAACTTGGGTTCGTCGGTTTGGCCGGTGATCAATCGCCATAACCATTTCTGCGTCAATATACTGTCTTCTGATCAGCAGGACGTTGCTGATCGCTTTTCTGGCAAAGGTAACATTAAGGGGGCTGCACGTTACGAAGATGCCGAATGGTATACGCTTGAAAGCGGCGCCTTGGCGCTTCACGGAGCATTGGCATCAGTTGACTGCGCCGTTGAAGATGTCATTGAACGCCACACCCATGCGATCATCATTGGCCGTGCACTTAAAATTGTGTCAGGCCAAGGAGAGCCACTGCTTTATCATGGCGGTGCCTATAAATTTCTAAGATAACGACATTATCAGCAATCTAACGGTTTTCGACCTAGGCCGTGTACTCATAAATAGATTAGCTATTTGATGAGGTTAGGGGTTCAAAGGACTGAACCGCGCCGGATTTTCCGGATACCGTTTGGTTTAAGTTCCGAGGCACGACTGGAGTGCCCAACGTGGTGTGCATCGCTCTTCGGCTTAGGCTGTTGGTATGTTTCCGATGGCCTTCAGCAAATACATGAAAAACACGATTGAGCAGGATCATTGCCGCATCAAACGACGCACACGCTCTACGCTCGGTTTCAAGCGGTAAGCTGCGGCGAGCATCACCTTTGCTGGCATCGAACTCATTCACATGATGCGAAAACAGCAAGGTGTCTTCGCCTCAACGGCAGGCTTTCAATCAAACAACAGTTCACAGCACTTACAGCATAATTGCGACCAGAGTTAAGCTGGGTGCCTCAGCATGTCGCCGTAGGTCCATGTCGCGCCGCTCACCGTTTCAAGGAAAGGCGCGTCAGGCCGGATACCCAGGCGGATCGCGTCGAACAGATGATTGCTCATGTGCCGAACTCCTTGTTGCTTTTTTGGGCTACGGTAGGCACGCCGTCAAACTCGCTTAATCCGTCCGTCCTTTCGCTATTACCTACGCGTTGCAGCAAGGGATTAAAATCTTTACCGCAAAGATTGGCTGTATGTCGCAAGGCATGGGGCTATTCAGATTGTTTGAACTATTTTTGATATATTGCTTTATAAGTGCCATCGCGTTTTGATTGATGTAACCACTGATCGACGAAAGCAGCAAAGAAAGGTATTGGTTGTATCCAGTATGCTTTTTCAAATGAGTTGAAAGGCTTATCTGGATTGAATCCACATAGCACCCCTGAATGGATACCTTGCTGATGCCGTGTTTCAGATGCATCAGTAATCATAACGTCTGCTTTCCCCTGTGCGATCTGGTCAAAAATTGTGGTGTTGTCATTCCATAGGGCAATTTGAGCATGTTTAATGTGGGTACGTACAAATTTTTCATTTGTCCCCCCTAGGTTTACGATTACCTTGACATTCGGCTTGTCGATATCTGCAAGCGAAATGTATTGATTGTGATCCGCACAGCGTGCAATTGGCGCTTTACCGTCTTGCAAATAAGGAAACGAGAAAAGTCCCATTTTCTGACGTTCCAACGTGATTGATATGCCTCCCATGGCGATATCGAATTTATGGCTGTTAAAATCCTGTGTCAAAGTCGGCCAACTGGTTGGTACAAATTCAATACGAACACCGAGCGCGTTTGCGAGATTTTTTGCAAGGTCGATATCGAAACCTTGATATTCACCGGTTTTGGGGTCTTTGAATGTGAAAGGACTGTAATCGCCAATGGTTCCAACTTTCAATATGCCACGGGATAAGATCTCGTCGAAGCCGGCTTTGCCAACCTCATCAGCATGAGCATAACAGGACGCTAGTAAGTCTGTTGCGATTACTGCAATCCGGATATTCATTGTAAATATTTCTAATATGTATATTGATATAGTCTACAGGAAGTGTGGAAAATAATAATAATAATTTGAAGTTAATAGTGAATTGGCTCTGTTGTTCAATCTTTTATAATTGCAGTGAACGCAAGCTGTGAGGCCAATTTCCCGGTTGCCCCCGCCCAAAACAAATTTATACCTTTGCCGCTTTCACGAAGCGTGGATCGAATGTCTGCGCAAATGAAATATCCGCATTTGCCAGTTCGGGATCAAGAAGCTTGAGCATTTCGAACAGGCTCTTGAAGCCGTCTTCTGCAATCATGCCGTTTTCGGAATACATGGCACGGGACTTCTCGAAGCCTGTCTTGTACAGCGCGCGGTCACCCATCAGATATTCTTCCGGCACAGCATTTGCGACATCATCGGCGGAAGCCTTGTGAATCCAGTTCAGCGCCTTAATGAAAGCATTGACGACGCGCTGTGTGGTCACCGGGTTTGCATCGATGAAGCTTTGCTGCACATAAACGGTCGCGCCTGGATTCGTGCCACCGAAAAGCTGGCGTGTGCCTTCTTCGGTACGCGTATCGAGAAGCAGCGTGATGTCGCCGTCCGCTTCCAGTTGCATGATGATCGGATCAACAAGGACGAGGGCGGCGATTTCGCCATTTTTGATGGCTGCGATGGCACTTGCACCAGTGCCGACACCGATGATCGAAGCGGCGTCTGCGGAGAGGCCATTTTTGATGAGTGCATATTGCAACAGCAGCGAGGTCGAAGAGCCGGGCGCCGAGACCCCGACGTTCCGGCCCTTGAGATCGGCAATCGTCTTGATCTCGTCGGCGAGGTCCTTGCGCACGCCGATGCAGATGCCCGGAAAACGACCAAGCTCGCAGATGGCTTTGATGTCCAGCCCCTTGTTCTGCATACGAATGGTATGTTCATATGCGCCAGTGACCAAGTCGACCGAACCACCAATCAGCGCCTGCAAAGGCTTTGAGCCACCAATAAAATCATTGATGGTCGCCTTGATGCCTTCTTCTTCGAAAAAGCCTTTTCGCTTGGCAATGGTGAGCGGAAGGGAATAGAAGAACATCTTACCGCCGACACCAAACATCAGCTCCGACTTTTCCGGTGTTGCGGATGCATCCTGCGCATGCGCGGGCAGGCGTGAGGCGATACCCGCAAGCCCAAAGGCGGCGGCGCCCAGCAATATCTCTCTACGCGTTGTTCTCATAGTATCCTCCTTGAATTTCCTTGCGGCTTTGAAGCGCATAAGCGCTTTAAACGCCATTATGACCGGCGGTTTTCGGACGCCAGACAAGCAGGCGCGCTTCCACGATGGATACGCCCCAGTCGATGACAAGCACGAATGCCATGAGCACCAACATGCCGGAAAAGACGCCGGTGACGTCGAACACGCCTTCCGCCTGCTGGATCAGGTAGCCGAGCCCCGCTGACGAACCAAGATATTCCCCGACGACTGCGCCGACGACCGCAAAGCCGACAGCCGTATGCAGGCTTGAGAACATCCACGACAGCGCGGACGGCAGATAGACGTTGCGCAGGAGTTGACGTTCATTCATGCCCAGCATGCGCGCATTGGCGAGTATTGTCTGGTTCACTTCCTTCACGCCCTGATAGACGTTGAAGAAAACGATGAAAAAGACCAGCGATACACCAAGCGCGACCTTCGACCAGATGCCGAGGCCAAGCCACAGCGTAAAAATCGGCGCCAGCACGACGCGCGGCAGGGAGTTAGCCGCCTTCACATAGGGATCAAAGATTGCCGCGAGCAAAGGCTTGCGGGCAAACCAAAACCCGATCAAAACACCACCGATTGCGCCGATAGCAAAGGCCAGCATGGCTTCAAGCAGGGTAATGCCGAGATGATACCAGATCGTTGCGCCGGCAAACCATTTATAGATACGCTGTGCCACATCGCCCGGCGTTGCAAAGAAGAACCTTGCCTTGACCGGGTTGCCCAGCAGATGGGTCGCGGTGAAGAGGTGCCAGATCAGAATAAAGAAGACAGCCACGCTGAGCTGTGCCAGAAACAGCATAGGCTTTTTCATTTTTTTCGCTTACCCGTCTGCTGATAGCCCTTGAGAACCTCTTCTTTGAGCACGCCCCATATTTCGCGATGAATTTTGTGAAACTGGTCGTCGAGACGAATTTCGGAAATCGCGCGCGGACGGGCGAGGGGAATTTTATATTCCGCCATGATGCGGGCACGCGGCCCGGCAGACATGATGACAACGCGATCAGCCAGCGCGATTGCTTCTTCCAAATCGTGTGTTACGAATATCACCGCTTTCTTGTCCCGTGACCAAAGGTCGAGGAGAAGGTCCCCCATGATGATACGCGTCTGCGCATCAAGTGGGCCGAAGGGTTCATCCATCAGCAGATATTTCGGATTGCGGATCAGCACCTGCGCAAGGCTGACGCGCTTGCGCTGTCCACCCGATAGCATATGCGGATAGCGATCACCGAAACTTGTAAGACCGACGCGATCAAGCCAGTCACGCGCCTGCTCGCGCGCATGAGCCTTTGGCGTGCCACCAATTTCCAGCCCGATGGAGACGTTGTCCAGCACGGTCTTCCAGGGCATGAGAGCATCCTGCTGGAAGAGATAGCCCGCCTTGCGATTAAGCCCTTGCAGCCGCTGGCCGCTGATTTCGACGCTACCGCTGGCAGGCACGAGAAGTCCGGCAACGACATTGAGCAATGTCGATTTTCCGCAGCCGGTTGAACCGACAATTGCCACAAATTCGTTTTCAGTAACGTCAAGATTGCTTTCGGCAACAGCATCGAAGCGACAGCCATCGGCCAACGTGAACGAAATCTGCACATCCTTGAGTGCGATTGCTGGTTTGCACGTTTCCTTCGGGTGAATATGGCTTGGGTTTGCGCTCATGGCTCGCCATTGCCCGCAAACTGATGATGTGTCTTGCCACAACGACTCATATTTCGGCTCTGACGTAAATTTTTCAGCAGGTAAAAAGAGCCCAGTCTTTTAAAACAATTACGCGACGAGCTATAGACTGTTGCCCTTTGTCCATTTCCCAAAGATGCCTGCAAAGACAGGAGACCTCTGATTGGTCCATCAAGCTGTTCATTTGCAAGGCATGACGAGCCAGCTTGTGCCATTTTGAATGCACATAAACCCAACAGAAAGACGAGCATGACAGTCACGATATTCTTATAGACGTGACATGAAATCGAAAATTCATTATTGGCACCCAAAGAATCTATTCATTATGAGGAATTTAATACCTTTATAGAAATTAGAAATACCTAACATATAGCTTGGTATTATTTGCTATAAAATTCTTTTATTGTTAATGCTGGTAACGGGGGGAGATATTGGCTCGGGGGTCTATGGACTTAATATATCCAATTCCGCTCTCCAGAAAGTGCTGGACGCTGAAATTTCAGGTGGTGTTGGCGGAGCAGGCGGCGACGGCGTTTATGGTGCAAACACAATTGTCATCAATGCCATCCACAGGAGTTGTGACGCAAAGTTTTTGGTAGGGGATATGCGGCCTTATTTTTAGACGCACTTATGCTGCAAGTCCCGTAAAGATTTAAAATGGCGAGCGATTGTCATTTGCAAATTGTTTCTTGCGGATCATAGCGCCACTTCGATGCCTGCGTGAGTAGCTGATGCGGAATAAAACGCCCTCCGATTGATAGCCGAAGTCTTTACGACAAAGTTCACTATTCTCAGTAGATATCTTCAGCACCAGACCGACTAATGTGGCGCTTAAGCAATGCAGAGGCGAATTCAAAATCCTTGCTTTCGATTGCTTCCAGAATGCCTAAGTGGTCCTTACAAGCCTTTCGGATCCGCTCTTCACCTAAAAGGTCAAAGTCAGAGTATTCCGTCATGCGGCGCAAATGGTTTTGCCAGCGAACTGATTGCGTGAAAAAGCGATTATTTGCCCAAGAAACGATGGTTTCATGGAAATTTGCATTGGCGTTGAACCAAATATCTCTTGTGAGGCTTTGAAGCGGCAAGGCCAGTATCTCTTTTTGCTCACGTTGGAGAGCAGCAAGCTGGCTTTGGTCAGGGGTATATTCCGCCTGAGCGAGAGCGCCACATTCGATCACAAGACGGAAAGCATAGCTTTCATTGACGGCGCGTTCATTGTCGAGCGACTCGGCAAATCGCCATCCATGACCGGGCAGGCGTTCTGCCAGACCTTCCGTTGCAAAGCGCATTAAAACCCTGCGCACTGCGCCTCGTGTTGCGCCCAGTTGATCAGCAAGTTCGGCTTCGGACACTTCATCGCCAACTGCGCCAGAGGCGCGCGCGCTCATCAGACGCCGGTAGAGCTCTTCAGACTCCGATGGCGGCAGTAGATTGTCGTTGAGTTCGTCTGGCTCAGGAATGTGGTGCAGCTGATAACCGCGATTGGGTGTCTGGCTGACAATACCTTGCTGCACAAGAAGATTGAGCACCTGACGCACGGGTGAGCGCGACACACGAAGCTCTTTTGCAATGGCTGCATCCGACAGCCGATCGCCGATATTCCAGCGATCAGCGGATATGAGAGAGATCATTTTATGCGCAACCTCCGCCTGAAGACTGCTCAGGCCAGATTCGCCTTCCGTTGATCTCTTAACGTCCATATTCACGCGCATCGCCCCCTGAATGTGTGCTCTCCCATGAGCCTATGCTCAAAGAATACGGGATATTTCGCAATAGGCTATTTCTTTCTCGTATAGCCTATCCCATTGGAATGACAGGCTGACTCTCTGTAGGAAGGGTATAAATCAAATTGTTTCATATTCTAATAAAAAACTGTTGACTCCGCAATGATTGAATGTGAATTGTATTAAGAAGATACAAAATACAAAATATGGATTGAGTATGTCAGTTACCCCATTTCCATTCATTACCGTTTCGGGCGCACCGGAAGAGCGCGGGCGCCAATATGGGGTGCTGGCAGGAGAACGCATTCGGCGCAGCGCAGGTCTTTATTCCGGCACGCTCGATGCATTTGGTCTTTCGCCAGAACGCAGGCAAAGCCTCATCGAAGAATTCGCAGGTCGGATTGAAGAATTCGACGCGTCCTATGTCGAGGAAATGCGCGGCATCGCCAAAGGTGCGGATGTGCCATTTGAGCAGATCGTCATGATCAATGCGCGCACGGAAGTTGTTGCGATGGCGCGTGCGGAAACGGGTTCGCCTGATCCCGAAGAGCAGGATGATGGCTGCACCGGCGCTCTCATCATGCCTGCAAAAAGTGCTTCTGGTAATCTGGTTCACGGCCAGAACTGGGACTGGCGTTCTGAATGTGTGGAAACCGGTATTGTGCTGCGTGTCCGCAACAATAACGGTCCCGATTTTGTGACGTTTGTCGAGGCTGGTGGTCTGGCGCGCAGCGGTTTCAATGAGGCTGGTATCTCGATTACTGCAAATTATCTTGAATGCGAACGCGACTATAAGAAGCTGGGTGTTCCTCTGGGTCTCGTGCGCCGCAAGGTGCTTGAACAGGAGCATTTTGCAAAAGCAATCAAGGCTGTGGCTTCGACGCCAAAATCCTGCTCGAACAACATCATGATTGCGACGAGTGCCGGTTTTGGTATCGATTTTGAATGTGCGCCGGATGAATCCTTCCCGATCCTGCCGGAAAATGATCTCATCGTTCACGCCAACCATTGGGTTAGTCCGATTGCGCTGACGAAGCTGCGCGACACCGGTATCCCGTTTGTGCCTGAAAGCTTTTACCGTGATTGGCGCGTTCGCCAGTCACTTGAATCACATGGTGGAAAAATTGGCCGCAAAGAGCTGAAGGAAGCGCTGTTTGACGACTTCCTGACACCTTATGCAGTCTGCCGCCCGCCGCGTCCCGGCAATCACGACAATATCACGGCCACAGTTGCCATGGTGGTGATGGAAGCAGCGCTTGGTATGATGGAAATCGCGCCATTGCCTGCCCTGAACCGCCAGTTTGCGACCTACTGTCTACAAGATTATACGCCGTTACCGTCCGATGCCGCGCCGCGCGCGCAATCCCTCTTTATCGAAGGCTAAAGAAATGCTGCGCTTTGCGCTCTCCAGAATAGGCATGGCCATCCCAACATTGCTGATCGTGGCAGTGGCTGTGTTTGTGATCGTTCGGTTGATACCGGGCGATCCAGCAGCCCTGATGCTGGGTGATTCTGCGGATGCTGCGACGCTGGCTGCGCTGCGCGAGCAACTGGGCCTCAATCACAGTATCTTCACCCAGTTTCTGATCTGGGGCGGTAACGTTTTGCATGGCGATCTTGGCGTTTCGATTGCCAACCAGCAGCCGGTGCTTCCGTTGGTTCTGGAGCGCTTTTCGGTGAGTGCGCGTATTGTTTTGTCGGCGGTGGTGCTTTCGACGCTTGTCGCTGTTCCGCTCGGAATGATCGCAGCATGGAAGCAGAACAGCCTGACCGATCTGACGCTTGTGACCTGTGCCACTTTGCTGCTTTCGGTTCCGGCATTCTGGATGGGCTTGCTCTTGTTGCTGGCCTTTGGCCTCAAGCTCGGCTGGTTGCCGATTGTCGGCTATGTCAGTTTCGGAGAGAACCCATGGAAAGCGTTTCTCTATCTGGTTCTGCCGATTACCACACTGTTTCTGCATGAAATC
This sequence comes from Brucella sp. TWI432, assembly GCF_039674445.1. Lineage (NCBI taxonomy): Bacteria > Pseudomonadati > Pseudomonadota > Alphaproteobacteria > Hyphomicrobiales > Brucellaceae > Brucella > Brucella sp. TWI432. The sequence continues at coordinate 10,520 of NZ_JBDJNL010000023.1, forward strand.
GGCGTCATCCTGCGCATGGCGCGCGCCTCGACGCTTGAAGTGCTCAATCTCGATTACATTACCCATGCCCGCGCCAAGGGACTGTCGGAAGCAACCGTGATGTGGCGTCATGCTTTCCGTAATGCGTTTGGCCCGACCTGGACATTGTTGGGGCTGATCCTTGGCAATCTGCTTGGCGGAATTGCAGTTGTGGAAACGGTTTTCACGATTCCCGGACTTGGCAGGCTTCTCGTTGATGCCATCTTTGCCCGCGATTATCCCGTCATTCAGGGCTGCTTGCTGTTCACAGCCTGCGTTTATGTGCTGGTCAATCTGATCGTGGACCTTCTCTATCCGTTCTTCGACCCGAAGGTGACGGCGAAATGAAAAACATCTCTCTCAACGCACTGATCGGCGGAACTCTGACCGCAACGCTTCTCACAATAGCAGTGGTGGGTTCCTTCTGGACGCCTTATAACCCGCTCACGTTGGACTTTGCCGCGCGTCTTGCGCCGCCAAGTGCAGCCCATTGGCTGGGCACAGATGAATTTGGGCGCGACCAGCTGAGCCGTCTTATGAAAGGCGCATCAGCCAGCGTTTCGATCAGCGTGTTTACAGTCTTCCTTGCCACGCTCGGCGGTGTGCTTGTCGGGGCGCTCAGTGGCTTTTTGCGCGGCTGGTTCGACCGGATATTGATGATGGTCAATGATGCACTGCTGGCATTCCCCGGCATATTGATGGCGCTTGGTTTGCTGGCCGTCTTTGGCGCCAACAAGAATGGCATCATCTTAGCACTCGCTCTTGCCTATATGTCTTCGGTCATTCGCGTGGTTCGTGGCACGGTTTTGAGCCTGCGTGAACGGGAGTTCGTTGAGGCTTCCCGCGTCATGGGCAACTCGGAAATCTATACGATGGTGCGTCATATTCTGCCTAACTGTCTGGCACCGGTTCTGGTCATGGCAACGTCGATGTGCGGCTGGGCAATTCTCGCAGAAAGCTCGCTCAGCTTTCTGGGGCTGGGCGTGCCGCCGCCAGCGCCGACATGGGGCAATATGCTGGCCGGAAGCCGCAATTTCATTGAGCAGGCCGTTTGGCTTGGTATCTTCCCCGGCCTTGCAATTTCGCTGTCGCTGCTTGGTATTAATCTTCTTGGTGACGCGTTGCGCGACCGCCTCGACCCACGCATGAGGAAGCGCTCATGACTTCCGCACCCCTGCTTCAAATCGACGATGTCAGCCTGCGCGTTGGCGACAGTGCGCTGGAGATCGTCAAACGCGCTTCCTTCTCTATAAATGCTGGCGAAATTCTCGGTATCGTTGGTGAATCCGGCTCCGGCAAAACCATGCTTGCGCGGGCGGTCATGGGGCTGGTTCCGTCGTCGATCAAAACAAGTCATGGTGCGATCCGCTTCAAGGGGCAGAACGTGTCAACGATGTCGCCAGCTGCTTTGCGCGGCCTTCGCGGTGATGGCATTGCCATGATCTTTCAGGAGCCAATGACTTCGCTTACCCCATCGCTGACCATCGGGCGGCAGCTTGAAGAAGGGCTTGAACTGCATTTTCCGGCTGAGAAAGCGCAACATGCCGACTGGATCAGAGCCATGTTGTTGCGTGTCGGTATTGCCGATCCTGATCGGGCGATTGAGGCGTTTCCACATGAGTTCTCAGGTGGAATGCGCCAGCGCATCATGATCGCCTGTGCGATGCTGATGAAGCCCGATCTGCTGATTGCGGATGAGCCGACCACTGCGCTCGATGCGGTTATCCAGCGCGAGGTCATGGAGTTGCTGGTCGATCTCACGCGAGAACGTGGCACCACCGTTTTGCTCATCAGCCACGATCTTCCAATGATCGCGCGCTATTCCAACCGTGTGGTTGTGATGCGCCATGGCGAAGTGGTTGAAACGGGCGATACCGCTGATGTTCTGGCAAGGCCCCAGCATGATTACACCCGTAAACTGCTCTCGACATTGCCGGTTCGTGGGCCTGCGCGCACTATTCCAAAAGCTGAACCGCTGATCAGCGTGCGCGATCTTGTGGTTGATTTTGAAGGTCGGGGCGGCTGGTTCAAGAAAGCTGGCGGAAAACGAGCCCTGCACGGGATTACGATTGACGTTATGCCAAACGAGGTTGTTGCCGTGGTTGGCGGCTCCGGTTCGGGCAAGACCACAGCCGCACGCGTGATGGCCGGACTGATCAAGCCGAGCGAAGGGAAGTTGTTGTTCAAGGGCCAGGCTGTTGAGAGACGTTCGTCCTATTATCAGGATTATCGTTATCACACGCAGATGGTGTTTCAGGACCCGTATTCATCGCTCGACCCGCGGATGAAAGTGGGTGCGCTGGTCGGTGAGGCACTGCGCTTCTCGAAAGAGCTTTCGTCCAGCCAGAAAGCAGACCGTGTTACCGAAACACTCGAGGATGTTGGCCTCGGTGGAGATTATGCCAATCGTTATGCGCATGAAATGTCGGGTGGTCAGCGTCAGCGTGTGGCGATTGCGCGCGCGCTCGTGCGCCGTCCGGCTTTTGTCATTGCCGATGAAGCCGTCTCGGCACTTGACGTGACGGTGCGGGCGCAGGTTCTCGATCTCTTTGCCAAGTTGCAGCAGAGCTACGGCTTCGGTTGCCTGTTTATCACTCATGATCTGGGTGTGGTTGAACAAATTGCCGATCGTGTGGTCGTGATGAATGACGGTCGCATTATCGAGCAGGGAACGCGCGACGAGATTTTCGACGCGCCGCAGAACGATTATACCCGCCGTCTTTTGTCAGCCATTCCGATGCTCGAACTGACGGACGAAGGCGGTGTCAAACTCAAATGGCGCGGCGATAATGCAAATACGAGATCCGGAGAGGAGGGCGGTTATGTCCACCACTGAGGAAAAGCCTGCCACCAAGCGGCAGGGCCATGGCAAGAAACTCAGCTTCTACGATTTTGGGGCGACCACGTTTTTTGCAAGTCAGTTCGACCAGCGTTTCAGCTACTGCCTTTATGTCCCCGAAGACTATGATGAAGACGGCACAGAAACGCACGAACTGATTGTCATCATTCACGGAACAGGGCGGACAGCGGCGCAATACCGCGATCACTTTGCAAGTTTTGCGCAAAAGAACCGCTGTATTGTACTGGCACCGCTGTTTCCCGCGGGCATCGTCGTGCAGGGCGATCTTGCCAACTACAAGCGCATCGAGTTTCACGGCATTCGCTTTGACCATATTCTGTTGTCGATGATCGACGAAGTGGCAGCCAAATATCGCCTTAAAAGCAATCGCGCCATCATGTACGGTTTTTCGGGCGGCGGGCAGTTCTGCCAGCGCTTTTTCATGCTGCATCCCCACAGGCTCAAGGCCGTCTCTATCGGAGCGCCGGGCGTCGTGACCCTGCTCGATTCTGATTATGACTGGTGGGTGGGCGTTCGCGATGTCGAAGCACGTTTTGGCTGCCGCATCGATCTTGAAGTGATGAGAAGCGTGAGCGTTCAAACAGTGATTGGTCAGGAAGATACCGCGACCTGGGAAATCGCCATCCCGCGTGACAGCGCCTTCTGGATGGACGGCGCCGACCTTCAGGGTGATTGCCGGATCGACCGTATTGAAGCACTGGCCAGGTCGTTTGAAGCTCACGGTATTGCAGTTCGCAAGGACAGAGTTCCGGGTGTGGCTCACGAGCCTTTCAAAGTGCTGGAGCCGGTCGAGGCATTTTTCGCGGATGTGCTGAGGTCGCAAAGCTGATCAGGCCGTAAAATTAAAAACAAAAAGGGGAAACCAAAATGTTCAATCCAATTTCACTACGCTCTGCGTTCAGCATTGCGCTTCTTGGTCTCAGCGCCACATCCTTCCAGGCACATGCTGCGGACGATGAGACCTTGCGCGTCGCCATTCATTCAGATGTGGCAAGCATCAATCCGGGCGTCAATCGCGATGCCAATGCCGATATGGTTGTAGCCCATATCGCCGAAGGTCTGGTGGCTTATGGTGACGATCTTGCCATCAAGCCGATGTTGGCCGAGAGCTGGACCACAAATGCCGATCATACAGTCTATGAATTCAAGCTGCGCAAAGGCGTCAAGTTCCAGAATGGCAAAGACCTGACCGCCAAGGATGTCGTCTGGAATTTCGAGCGCTATCTCAAGCCGGATACAGCGTTTCAATGCGTCAATCGCTATAATGGCAAGGTCGATTCCGAATTGAAGTCGGTCGAGGCTGTTGATGACAGCACGGTGCGTTTCAACTTTGCAGCACCTGCGCCAAACTTCGTTATCACAATGGCGACCATCCAGTGTACACCATGGATATTGAGCCCGGAATCCGTTGATGCTGATGGCAAGTTTGTAAAGCCGATTGGTACCGGTCCCTATGCTTTTTCCAAATGGGAGCGTGGTCGTTATCTGGACCTGACCCGTTTTGATGATTATGCTGCTTTGCCCGGCGATGTCGACGGTCTGGTGGGGAACAAGACAGCTCATGTAAAGACCATTCAGTTCATGACTGTTCCTGATTCAAGCACCCGCACCAATGGTTTGCTTTCCGGTGAGATCGACTTCATCGACGAAGTGGAGCCAACCGGCGTCAAGGATCTGGAAGCAAAAGGCATGAAGGTTAATGTGCAGCAGACGCCTGCATGGATGGTGCTTCAGATTCAGTCCGCTTCCGATAAGCTGAAAGATCCACAGATGCGGCAGGCGATTGCTCATGCAATTGATCTTAATCAGCTTGCCGCCGCCATAGGCGAGGGGATGTATACACCGAACCCGTCGGTGATTGCACCGAACACCATCTATTCGGATAATCAGGCGGCTGCCTGGCCTGCATATGATCCAGCCAAAGCGCAGGAACTGCTGACCAAGGCCGGATATAAGGGAGAACCGATCAGCCTTCTGGTTGCCAACCGCCAGAATCGTGTGCAGGTTGCAACGATCATTCAGGCATTCCTTGCAGCCTCCGGCATCAATGCGCAGCTCGAAGTGCGTGACTGGGCGACCCAGCTCGACCAGTATCGTCGTGGCGCCTATGAACTTGCCGTGTTTGCTTATTCAGCTCGTCTTGATCCGCTGTTGTCTTTCCAGTCGATGATTGGTGACAAGAAGGCTGATGCTGCGCGCCAGTGGGATGATGCCAAGGCGGAAGAACTTCTCAAGCAGGTTTCAGCGAAGAGCGACGTCGAAGAACGCAAGAAGCTCTTCAACGAGCTCAATACGCTGATGGCAGAACAGGTTCCAATTCTTGGTCTGGTCAATTTGCCGTCCATCACGGCGACTGGTCCCAAGGTGAATAATTACAAAGGCTGGGCTGGCGATACAGATCGCTTCTGGATGATCAGCAAGGAACAGTAAAACGCTCCGCTTTGCGGGCTTAGCATTGGGATAAACCCATGACGTCTACATCCTTTGACTACACCCGGACCGATGCGGTCGGTCTGGGAGAGGCCATTCGCGCAAAAATTCTGTCGCCGCGTGAGGCTGTTCAGGAGGCATTTGCAGCAATTGATCGTTGCAATCCCGATCTGAATGCGGTGATCTATGAGATGCGCGACCAGGCGGAAGAACAGCTTAAAGTGTTGCCGGAGGGTCCGCTCAGTGGTGTTCCTGTGCTGCTGAAGGATGATTGCCCTTCCTATGCCGGTGCAGCGATGTCCTTTGGGTGTCGGGCCGCAGAGGGAAATACCTCGCAGCGCGATCATGAACTCGTCAAACGCTATAAGTCGGCTGGTTTGGTGGTGGTGGGTAAAACCAATCTGCCTGAATTTTCCTGTAACATCGCAACGGAATCCTCGCTGCATGGTCCGGCGCTTAATCCCTGGGATATAAAACGCAGCATTGGCGGTTCTTCTGGCGGTGCAGCAGCGGCAGTTGCTGCACGTATGGTGCCTGTGGCCTATGGCAATGACGGAGCCGGCTCGATCCGCATTCCCGCATCTTGTGGCGGACTTTTCGGGCTGCGCCCGTCACGCGGGCGTGTCCCCTGCGGTCCGGTCTCGACGGAAAACTGGGGCGGTATGGTCAGCCATCATGTTTTGACGCGTTCGGTTCGTGATTCCGCGATGATGCTGGATCTCACAGATGCGCTGGAACCGGGTTCGCTTTATGCGGCCCCGGCCAAAAAAGACTTGTTCGTCAACAGTGTCAGAACGGCACCGCGAAAGCTTCGTATCGGCCTCTGGCAACAGTCTGATCTCCGTCATGATCTGGACGAGCAGGCAGTTGCAGCACTGGAGGCAACGATTGCGCTGTGCGAACAACTCGGTCATAGCGTCGTTCGGGTGAAGCCTGATTTTGACGGCGTTCAGCTTGCAGACGCCATACAAAAACTGATCGCCGTTTACACGGCAATTGAAGTGGCGGATGTTGCCGCAACAACGGCGAAGCCCGCTAATGATCTTTATTTTGAGCCATCAAATCTGGGATTGGCTGCTTACGGCGATGGTTTGACCGCCACAGAGGTTATTCAGGCGCGTTTGACGGCGAACAGTACGGCGCGCAGTTTTGGTCGTCTGTTTGAAGAATGCGATGTGGTGCTAAGCCCGGTTATGCCGATTGGCTCATTTCCACTTGGCATGCTCGACGTGCGCTCAGCCGATTGGAAGGGCTTTGCCCGTCAGTTTCTGGACCTGACGACCTTTACCCATCCGGTCAATGCCGCCGGCCTGCCTGCAATGAGTGCTCCACTTCATGAAACATCTGATGGTTTCCCGATTGGCAGCCAGTTCATTGCCCCTTATGGGGGCGAAAATTTGCTATTCGAACTGGCAGGTCAGTTAGAAGCCATGTGTCCATGGTCTGATCGTCTGCCCGCCATTCACGCCTGAAATCAAGAGACAAGCGATGCTCTACACAAAGCCCTATTTCCAACCGTCCGATACGACCGAGGTTTTCGATCTCGTTGACAGAACGGTGCTTGGCACTTTGATCACCAGTCATGAGGGTGGCGTTGCGATATCGCACCCTGTCTTCATGATGGATCGGACACGCGGCGAAAACGGTACGCTGGTTTCGCATGTTGCAGCATCCAACGATCATGTTGAGTTTCTCAAGCGTGGCCTGCCATCAATCGCAATCCTGATGGATGCGGGTCATTATGTGTCATCGTCCTGGTATCCGGGTTATCCGGAAAGGGACAGCGCGCCGACCTGGAGCTTCATGGTTGCTCATATCCACGGCACGCCCAAAATCCTGTCGGAAGCAGCGACCGCCAAACATCTTCACGAGCTTGTCAAGCATATGGAAAAGGGTCGTGACAAGCCCTGGCAGATGAAGGAACTCGGCCCCGGCGGTCTGGAACGGCGTCTGCCCAATATCGTTGGCTATGAAATGCCGATTGAGAAGATGGAAATCAAGTTCAAGCTCGGCCAGGACGAACGATCGGCAGATATGAGTGCTGCAATCAAAAAACTGCGCGAAGAGGGGCGGGAAGACGTTGCCGAAATGATGGCACGTCACTGCAAGCTTTAGAACGCCATGCGCCTGCCAGGTGCAAAAAGGTCACTCTAACACTTTATACTTGCTGCGTAATTTTACCTTAAACGGTTTCAATTTTCGGAAATTATGCAGTGGAAATCCAGATGGGGATCTGAGTTGATGATGGGGAGGAGCGCTTCGCTCCTATCAGGCACGTAATCCAGCATTCACAGCCATAACAGGTGGCCGGTTTCAGCGAGTTCCAGCAGCTTGTTCTTAGCACGATGGAAAATCTCTTTCCGCCGAAAAACTCCTATTGTCTAAAATCAAAGGGGACATCTAGGATGGGGACCTGATCAAACAATTGTCTTTATCGAGTGTTTTTATTGATTTTTAGGTTTTGACAGTAGGGAGGCTTATTATGAGCGATCTTTTCTGGCTTTCAGATGCTGCATGGAATGCAATCGAACCCACATTTACCCAAGAACCGACCCGGAGCTCGACGTGTCGATGATCGGCGTGTAATTTCTGGTATCTTGCATGTTCTCAAGGTGGGTTGTCGCTGGCGTGATGTTGGGGGCCGAATATGGTCCTACAAAAACCGTCTACAACCGATATCACCGCTGGGCACAACGGCGTATTTGGCATCGTATATTTGAGACGATGGCAGCCAGCGGTCCGGTTCCACAGGAGCTTTCCATAGATAGCATACACGTCAAAGCGCACCGTTCGGCACAAGGCTCAAAAGGGGGGCGTGGACGCAAGCGATTGGCACGTCGCGCGGTGGAAGAACAAGCAAAATCCATTGCTTGGCCGATGATTGCGGCAGACCGGTCGTGTTCAGCTTAGCACCGGGAAACATTGCCGGCATAAAATGGCAATCCCATTATTAGAGGTCGCTCGCCCTAGCGGGCGTCTGTTAGCCGACAAGGCATATGACGCTGATAGTCTTCGAGACTAGCTTAATAATGCCCGCATCAAGGCTGTCATTCCCTCTTCGCTAGCACGAAAGAAACCCTATCCTTTAGATTATAGCGCATACAAGCGTAGAAATGTCATCGAACGGCTTTTCTGCAGGCTCAAAAACTGGCGACGCATTGCAACGAGATATGATCGCCTCGCAATAAACTATCTCGCCGCAATTGCTCTTGTTTCTACAATCATCGCATGGGTGTAATTGAGTCCTCATCCTAAGCAGTCGCGTTAAGCCGCGCGTTGATTTCAGCAACGAGGCCATTAACCGCAGGGCGGTAACGGCGCACTTCATGGTTGGCGACCTTAAAGGTGGGTGAGGTGTCATCAACATCGACGGGCGCAATTGCAAGCAGACGCTCGCATGCGGCGGGAAGGGCGGCAACGACAGGGTTCACGGTGTCAGCATCGGGACGCCATGCTGTTCGACCAGCCCAGATAATGCGTGGTGTGGCATTCACGGCTGAGGGAATCTCGGACACTCTAGCGAGACATTCCGCAATCGCTGCAGATGTGACGGCAACATGGGCCCCTTCCTTGACGCGGAAGATGGTTACGTCCGCTCCGGCATTCAGTCCGGTAAGCTGCGCATTTATCCCTTTGACAGCATCGGCGAGATAGCCGGTGCCAAGTGCTTCAACGGCATCGCCATTGCTTGTGGAAATGCGAACAGGTGTATCCTCTGGATATTCAGAAGCTGATGCATCGTTTGAAGTTTCAATGAGCAGTATTTTAGAAAAGTCTGCGCCGAGAACCGGCAACGGTTCGTCATTTGGCCGCGTGAAAGTCATGCCGAAAGTCGGTGTCGACATCGGGTTCGCTCCTTTAATTTTAGGGTATGCCCCGCCACGGGCTGATTTCGGCAACAAAAAACCCGGCACAATGGCCGGGCTTGTTGAATGAAAAAAGCCCGCAGAGCGCGGGCTTTCGATTAATCCATTTATTGGCCGCCATTGGCCAGCCTTGGTTCGATTTGTCTATGCTTCAACTGTATTGCGTTTGGTCTTCTCCACATGCCTATTTGCTTGAAAAAGGTGTGAGAAGGCGTCAGTTGATGAAACATGTTGATCAAACAAGACTTTCTTGTATGCCGTTACGGCATTTTCTTCAGAGAAAAACTTTCCGCGAGCTATCAGCGCATCGCGATCATGCGGAGTATCCAATTGATTTAGTATAGCAATACTCAGTGCATCACTATCTTCTACTGGAACAAGTTTCCCAATCTCACCATTCATCAAGATTTCAGATGGACCGCTCGGGCAATTGGTGCTTACGACCGGGCAACCACATGATAGCGCTTGGATTAGCACTCCCGGTAGACCTTCATAACGGGAGGAAAGCACAAATAGAGACGCCCGAGATAAATACTTGAAGGGGTTCTCAACGAATCCTTCAAACGAAACATTGTCTTCGATGTGCAGTTCTCGCGCGAGTGCTTTCAGTTCATCAAGCTGCGGCCCTTGTCCGAGGATAACCAAGCGAGCAGTGCGGCTCTCAAGAACCTTAGCAAAAGCTTTTAGAAGGTTTGGATAGTCTTTCTGTGGTTTCAATTTTCCGACAGCGACAATCACAGGTATCGCATCATCCTTGAACCACAGATGATCAACATCTTCCTTTGTTTGTTCTTCCAGCTTTTTATTGTAAACAGCATTGTAAATTGCATGGACACGTTCAGCAGGAAACCGGAGTGTCTGCTTTAAATCCTCGGCCACTCCCTCGGACACACCAACAATAGCGTCTGCCTGCATAAAGAAATGTCGTAAGGTCGGTATAGTTAAACGACGACGCCATGATGCACTGCGGTGGCGGTCTTTGCTCATCTGATTGCGTTGACCTAACACCACTCGTGTTCTGACGCCTGTGGCTGATCTAGCAACAACGGCTGCTACGTTGCCATAATCGAGTGCGGTTAACAGAGCCGTTGGCTTGTTTTTTAAAAGATACCGCGCAAGGCCCGGGATCACTGCTGCAGGCTTTGGCGAACTCGGCATAAGCAATAGAAGCAACAAAAAAACAAGTTCTTTTGGTTGCTTGCGCAACAGCCAGATAGTTCTCCAAACGGGCTCTTTTTTTAGTTTGATTAATCGCACGCGTGGAGAAACTTGTTTCGTAAAAACACCATTATCGTTGAGAACAAGCAGATCAACCCGCGTGCCGCTGGCAGCAATCGCGTTTGCAAGATTAACAGTGGAGCGCTCGGCTCCACCACCTTGAAGTGACTTAATGAAGATTGCCACATCCCGATCAGCATTCACGTTAACGCCCCCTGCCTAATAAATACCCGGCACACGTGTCCTTTTTCTGACAACATGTGTCAAGACGGTTCAGGAGAGAGATGGGGATCAAGTCAAATTAATTGCTGCTTCCCACATTGCATCGATATCTTCCGGTGTCTTGCCAATAGATGGCGTGCCACCGATCAAATCAAAAAGTGTATCTGTGCGTGAGAACATCTGTACATCGGCCAGTTTGTTCTTGCTGATAGTGCGCTTCGGTTCTTCCATACCCTCAATCGCTGCATTGATTTTTTCGCGCAGGCCCGGCTCAAGATCAATGATCGTGTTAACGCGCCAGCGTTCCAAGTCTGGCATGATAAGACGCTTCTGCTCGGCGGAAGGGGCGACATATTCACTGATGGAACCGTATTCGCCGGCAACCGCTTTCTGCCATATTTCTTGACCATATGGCGTTGTCTCATGAGCAGCCGTTGCAAAAGGGATTATTCCTGCACCTTCCAAGTCTACAGTACAGGAGAGTAACGTATGCTCAACATTTCGCCATTGTAGATTTTTTACTGATTTAATGACGCTGTTATTGCTATCCGTTATGAATGGTTCATCAGTCATTACCAAGCCCTTTTAAAGAGACTAACGCGTTGCGCGGAATTATATGTTTTGGCATAGCGCATCATTCTCCATGTGCCCGTCGGACTTTGCGCTATCGCTCCATAGTCGGTTGACGAGTATTGCAGACGGCTACCATCAATTAAGTCACCTGGGGATGCAGGCGTTTCATTGATGCATTTACAAACCGCATATGTGCCGACTTCACCAACGCCAGCGGCCGCAATCCAGTCCCGTGCGCGCCACCACACTTCACCGCGTACAGTGTTGGCTCTATCATCGGCGTATTCCTGAGCGCGTTTTTCGATGCGGTTAAAGATTGCCGTATAAGCATCGCTGGAACCCCAATTCGACCATACTGCGCCAACAACATTGCCGTTGGACTCCAATCTTGATGAGCCGTCACCGGCATAGAGCCATCCCTTTGCGACTATATCTACGGGGGACACGAAGGTGCCATTGGTCTGAAAGCGGAACTCCTGTCCATTCAACCATACGTAGGCCGCACCGTTTGCCCGTTGTCCAAATTCGGAATACCAAGTCTGATCCCGCGTGAAGAAATTAATCCAACTGTCACCTGCGCCTGTGTTGCGAAACACGCCGCGCTTTGAACCGCTTCCGGCAGAGATGAACTCGTTGTCGACCTGTAAACTTCCGGTCAGCCTTCCACCGGTCAAAGGCAGATAATTCATCGCTGGCAACTGCCCGGTCGGCACCTTGCCTGTGCTGTCGAGACTGGCAACGCCATCGGCCTTGCCCTTATCGACAATGCCAAGAGCATCAAGGTTGGAACGTCCCTGCGCCTTTTGTGCAAGGGTGAATGCCTGTGCGGCGTCAACCCTGAGCCTCAATCCAAGGGCGGCGCTCACCGTTGCTGCAAACTGCGGGTCGTTGCCGAGAGCATCGGCAAGCTCTTTGAGCGTGTCGAGTGCCGCGCCAGAGCCATTGACCAAATCGCTGACGGCTTGCTGAATGGCGGCGGCAACTTGCGTTGCCGTCATGCCATCGGTGATGCCGTATCCGCCAAGCGTGGTCGGCCTATCAAGCAATTCAGCAAATGAATGCTTGTGGTTTGAAAGCGCCGTTTCCGTCGCCTTCATCTGCACGTCTATGGCAAGCAGTGACGTGGCGATATTGCCGATTTCTGCGATCTGGAAGCCTTTGGGGTTTGGAACCGGCCAATGCTGGCTGGATGAGGCTGACCCGAAGTTCGTCAATCGCAGAAATGACCCGCCACCGAAGCGCCGGAATGTTGGAGACGCAATTCGTGATGAGGCGAGACGATTAGGAGTTTTGACAGATGAGCCAGATTACCACCGCACCGGATACCACGACGAAGGCAACGCAGGCGGACATGTTGAGGTGCTTGACCTTGCTTTCCGTCCTAGCCACAAAAGTTTCGGGTAGCGATGAAGTCAATATTGCGGCCTATTACATCGCGCTTGATGACGTTTCGCGCTTCGCTCTCGAAACTGCAACACGGCAGATCATTCAGGGTGCGCTTGGTAGCGGGTCCACCTGTTCTCAGAATGCAATGTGAGAAGGTCATGCGGCCTATCCGCGAGGCTGCAAGTCGCGAGAAAAAAATGCGTCGAGCTTATTCAGACTTGGCAAATGCCAGAAGCGCGATGTGCCGAACGCTGACCCCAGATCAACAAGTACGCAGGCTTGCCGTTCTGGATAAGTTTTTTCCTGTTCTAGCCGCAAAGGAGAAGCTGAAATCGGTACAAGCTCACCACTGAAATTATTTCGTCAGGGTTTGGACACGCTTGATATTTCCGAGCTTCTATCAATTCCAGAGCATGAAGTTTTGAGTTCGATTTTCATAGAGCGCAGCCACGAAACCCGCAAAAAGCACGTTTTGAAAAAAGAGATTTAACATGAAGTCAGAAGCCGTTTTGATTAACGAATATATAGCGAGAAAAGGCGTTCGTAGGTTCGAGCGTGGAGCATCAAGCGGCTATGATGCATTGCAGCATTTCCTATATGCGCGTGGTTACGACATGCGGCGCATTCAAACTATCTACTCTTTAAAGAAAATCGGTCGTCCCGGCTTCGGCAGGCGAATGGGATGGGTGAAGCTTATTGCGTTTGTTGATGAGTTGCGGCTGGCCGAAGGACTGGAGCCGTTCAACGTCATAAAATTTGCTGCTTAGTAGGAGGATTAAATGCAGGCTCGACCAACCCCGCAGAAGTGGCAACCAAAAGAAAAAGTCGTGTTTTTGAGCACTGAAAATCCAGATTTTAATCCGGCGCGTCCTCAGACAAGTTTCAACCGGCGTAAAGTCAAGCTGCCTCACAACGCGAAAGAGAGTGCGATTATCACAATGGCCGCGCGCGGTCATTTGAACACCTCTCAACTTCAAGCGGCTAAACGGTTTTGCCATTATTACGAACGCTTGGGCGGATCGGGCGCAGGTTCATTCGACTATAGCAGGGAGCCTGTAGACGGCGGCTGCACGCGCACAACCATAAGCGAAAGCCAGATTGAGGCAGGCCAGCAGCTTAAGCAATGCCGGGATTTGCTCGGCATCGTAGGCTATGATCTGATCAGCAAAGTTGCAGGGCAAGGCTTAAGTCTCGACAATATTTGCAGTGACAAACGGCGGAAGAACTATGCCGCTGATCACCTGCGCGATTGCCTTGATGTGCTGGCGGTTCATTGGGGATATGTTTCACCAAAAATCACAAGCTGGAGGGCTTGACCCGGTAAACCGAAAGAGTGATTAAGTAGTTATGGTGATGATTTGCGCCACAGAGAAAACGGCTTTGAGGCCGCTTTTTCATTTCACTTTTGTAACGAGTGCTTGCAAAATGATAATTATTGGAAAGTGCGCACCGATTTTTATCAAAGCTCCGCCAATTGTGAGTATTAGAATTCCTAAGGGTTCTATTTCGTTAAATCTGCGCTTCGCCTCTATAAGCATTTTGTTAAAAATGATCATAGCAAATAAGCAGCTCACAGTTTCAAATGTGTTGCCGTAAATCTTACTAAAATCCATCGATAGCGGGTTAATTTTATGCACGAAGCAATATATGGCAATGAGCGCTATAAGTGTTGCGTGGAGATTAATGGCGCACTTCTGTGAGCCTATAACCCATGAAATAGAAATTTTTATTATCCGCTTGTTAACAGTCATGAAAGCACCCTCATAAATTAGAAGTGCTATCACCGAGTTTATTTTTGATTCGAACAAGACCCAGGAATTTGTGGGGCAAATTTTAAGAAAAATCTGTGTCTCCCTAATGGAAGACAACTGACACTTTCATGATGGCATTAGGCTAAAAGCACGTAGCGGCTTATATTTTTAAGCCCAAGAAGCCGTAGTTCGGCCGTGCGTTTAAAGCCCCACGGCTTTGCGCAGGGCTTCGTGCATGTTTGCACGCCAGTTCTTCCCGCTCGCCTTGAACTTGGCTACTATAGCAGGATCAAGGCGGAGAGTTACGGCCTCTTTTGGGTTTTCGACCTTCGGCCTTCCTCTTGAGCGCTGTATGCTTTCATATAGTTCTGGCAGTGCTTCTTTGAATGGCTTGGCCTTTGCCATATCGGATTTGGTGATGCGCGGATTGTCAGATACATCATCCCAATCCTGCTTGGTGTAACCGTGTTCATCGCCATGTTTGGGTCTAAATTTGATAGCCATCAGATCAGGTTCCTTTCATCCTTACGGGCAGGGCGCATTGAAATCACTGAGAGCGCTTCTGTGCCGAGGGTTATGAAGATCACAACGATTGTTCCATCTGCAAGACGGCCAATAGCTTGAAGCCGGTTATTCTTGGCTGGTAGTACTTTGGAGTTCTCAAAGAACTCAATAGTGAGCGATGCAAAATCCATGCCGTGCTTGGCAAGATTGGCTTCGCGTTTTGGTTCGTCCCATACGATCTTCATATGAATTTATGTACACGAAAAATAGATGGGCTGCAACAATAAAAGTGTACGAATAATATAAAAGAACACGAAAATAAGCGAGACATGCACAGGCGCATATTTCTGAGAATGCTCGTCCTCGCGCTTGTAGCTGTTGCAGATAGCGTTCGTTTAAGCCTTGTTTTACCGTGCCGGTTCACATTGAGCGCAACCAAAATGCGCCGATGCCGATAAAGAAAAGCACGAGCGACAGAGCGGCAAGCCCAACGCCCACTTTGTTAAGCTTTTTCGCGATTTGCTCATGCTCTTTCTCTGTCGATCCTCGATAATGACTCGAATACTCCTGGTTAGACAGATAAGCGACAACACATGTGACAACTGACAGGCCCGCCGCGACAGCAAAAAAAGGAAGCGAAATTGTCGCAGCGCTTATGAACTTTGCCTTAGAAGGTGACATCCCGCTTGAAGCCATAACCGCAGACAGGAATGCAAGCAGCGCTAGGCATGCCCCGCCGTTCAAGAGAAGAAGAGCCTTAAGACCTTCCGTAGATGCATCAATAGATGCCTTTTCGAGGGTGTCAGCACGCTTCTCATCTATCACGGCGGGTACTCACCTCAGGTGGCGTTGTTAACGATTTGAGCAACAGTATGGATGCCCTCAGTTACGCCAATCGCGACCAATTGGCCGTCAGCTCCAGCTGTATTAATGAGTACTCTGGTAATAGCTCCAAAGGTATCGATGGCAGCAATGTTTTCCGTGTTGATGAAAACCGGAGTACCCGTCGGCATCCCCTTTTTTCCTGTGGCTCCGTGCTGGTGAACGCGGACACAGGTACTGTCGATCATCACGATATCACCGTCATAGGCTTGAGAGACGGCCTCCAGCAGTCGATCCCAGACACCAGCACGTCGCCAACGAACGAACCGGTTGTAGCAAGTCGTTGCAACACCATAGCGCTCAGGGATTTCAGACCATGACGATCCTGTGCGGAAGCGCCATAGAATGCCATTGAGTACCATGCGATCATCGACGCGGGGTACACCACGAGGTTTGCATGGGAACAGCGGCGCAATAATCGACCATTCGCGTTCTGTAAATTCATAGCGGCGACGTGACATCAAAGACCTCCAAATCCGAGACCTTTGAATCACTAATCCATTCAAATAGCTAGACTATTTATAAGTGCACGGCCTAGCGCGCTATCCTTATGCATAAAAAGGAGATGTGCATGCGCAAGGAACTGCCGATAGACACCGCGCCAAAAGATGGCCGCAAAGTCACTGTGGTCTGGATTGATGATGACGATCAACGCAATGAATCCGTAGGCCAATACCGTTCGCTCGATAGGCTGAAAGCGAGCGGCGGCGACTGGGACGAGACCGACACCGGATGGTGGATCTTCACAAACAGCAAAACCCAGCAAAAGATTGAGCCGACCGCGTGGATTTCGGAAACCGACGACGGCGATGATGACAACGAGAATAACTAGCGCCGCTTTGTCAGGACTTTTGGCGTTTAAGCCGTCTTGGCCAGGTGATGCAGGCTTTTGTTCCAACGTTCATAGGCTGTCGCCATGCGCGTGTCGTACTGATTGCGCGCAAAGGCTGGCCCATTATAGCGCCGTGCAAAACTGCGCCAATCTTTCGCCTGCAAGGCTGTTTTCAATCCTGCTTTGTCGATGAAGTTCAGCATCAGTCCGATCTGTCCGCCAACTGAATTGCGTGCCTCGGCCACCAGTTCATCAACGCTGCCATAACCCAGCCATTCCCAATGCGCACCCATAACCTGGCCTAATCCCCATGAGGTGGATTCAAGCGCCGCTTTTTTATGGATAAACATGGCCCGCTCGAGCAGAAGCCAGCGCTCGCTTTGCGTTTTGGGATTGCGTACGCGCCCTGCTTCTGGCGATGACAATCCAGCCTTGCGTGCCTGATCACGCACGCGCCCCGAAAGTCTGCGATCAAAATAGTGACCTTCAAAGCGGATGGCCGGTTCTTGTACACCCTTGATGTGATAAAGTGCACGGCCGCCACTTTCTACTTCTGCCACTGCGAGAAGGGTTGCAGGCTCAATCCCTGCTTCTTGTGCCAGCGCAATGATTTCTGCGAAAGTATTTGTGTCAAACATCTGGTTTCTCCTGTGAAAATTACAGTGATCGATGCCAGATTGTCGCTGCCCAGGAGGGTCGGGGGATAAATAACTTGAATTTGCCGCGTTCGGGGACTAGTCCGGGTTAAATTCAAAAGAGATAGAAACCATGAGCAATTTGCCCTTCACCGTTGCCGCCCTTTATTGCTTTGCACCGCTGCCGCAATATGAAAGCCTGCGCGAGCCGCTGGCTGAGCTTTGCTGCGCGAACGGGATCAAGGGGACGCTGCTGCTTGCTGCTGAAGGGATCAATGGCACGGTTGCTGGAAGTAAGCCTGCCATTGAGAAGCTGATTGCCTTTATCACCGCAATTCCTGCGCTTGCCAATCCTGAACTCAAGTATTCCCATGCCAGCGAAATGCCGTTTTACCGCATGAAGGTGCGGTTAAAGCGCGAGATTGTCACCATGGGTGTGGACGGCATTGATCCGCTAAAAAGCGTTGGCACTTATGTTGCGCCCAAGGACTGGAATGCGCTGATTGCCGATGACAACACTGTGGTTGTCGATACACGCAATGATTATGAATATGCCATTGGCACATTCGAAGGCGCGCTTGATCCAAACACCAAGACATTCCGCGAATTCCCGCAATGGGTGGAGCAGAACCGCGACAAGCTTGAAGGCAAGAAGATTGCCATGTTCTGCACCGGCGGCATTCGCTGTGAGAAGGCGACAGCTTTCGTCAAGGGGCTTGGCTTTGATGATGTGTTCCACCTCAAGGGCGGCATTCTGAAATATCTTGAAGAAGTGCCGCGCGAAGAAAGCATGTGGAATGGTGATTGTTTCGTGTTTGATGAACGCGTGGCAATTGGCCATGGTTTGACGGAAAGCGATATCGAGCTTTGCCGTGCCTGCCGCCGCCCAATCACCGCAGAAGACAAGCTTTCGCAGTTTTTTGAGGAAGGCATTTCCTGCGCTGGTTGCTATGACGAGCGCACGCCGGAAGATCGTGCACGTTTTGCGGAACGTGAAAAGCAGGTCCAGCTCGCCAAGCTTCGCGGTTCAAGCCACAAGCATATCGGGCGCTGATCAGCGCCCGTGGGTTCTGATGCCGCATCACGGCTGAGGGGCTGGCAAAACTCAATAACGCGCATTAATGTGACCGTGTTTTCGGAACGATTTGGATTCGTTGCGGAAATTCGGGCGGCTTTTGCATGGGCGCCCGTGTGAAAAGGGTCTGACGGCATCCGGGTCGCGTTTGCTTCCATCATACCCATCATCGCAAGTCAGAGCATTGAGTTTGACACTTGGTGCCTGAACAGGAACAGCGCTGGATGCTCCGGCGTATGATGGTGTTTGTCCGCAATCGGGGACAAAGTGGAGAACGCACATGAAAAAAATACTCGCTGCATTCCTCGTTGTATTCGCTGGAAGTATCGCATCGGTCGCGCAGGCAGCCGAGAAGGTTACCGTTTTTGCCGCCGCCAGCATGAAAGACGTGATTGAGGAAGCCGCCAAGCAGTTCAAGGCCAAGGATGGCACAGAGGTTGTTGCTTCCTTTGCTTCATCTTCGGTTCTGGCAAAGCAGATCGAGCAGGGCGCTCCGGCACAGATTTTCATTTCCGCCGATCTTGACTGGATGGATTATGTCGAAAAAGCTGACCTGATCGACAAAGCATCGCGCAAGGTGATTGCTGGCAATGCGCTGGTGATTGCAACGCAGAAGGACGATGCAAAGGGCGATGCGAAGGACCTTTTGGGCGCTGGTCGTTTTGCCATGGGCGATCCGTCCAATGTTCCGGCAGGCAAATATGGCAAGGCAGCCCTTGAAAAGCTCGGCATTTGGAATGACGTTGAAAAAAACGCCGTGTTCACGGAAAATGTGCGTGTTGCGCTGCAATATGTGAGCCGCGCCGAAGTGAAAGCGGCCATTGTCTATGCATCGGATCGTGCTGTGGTGCCTGATCTGGTTGAAGCCTATCGCTTTCCGGCCTCAAGCCATGCGCCGATCCTTTATCCGGCCGCATTGATTGCAAAGAACGAAAATGATGCCGCCAAGGCATTCCTTGCGTTCCTTGAAAGCGATGCCGGTCAGGCGATCATCAGGGACAAGGGCTTTGTAGGCGCTAAAGAGGCGGCACAGTAATGATGGAAGGGAATGTTTGGCAGATTGTTGCTCTGTCGCTCCGGGTTGCCGGGATAGCAATTGTTGTGGCGCTGCCAGTCGCCTTTCTTGTTGCATGGATTCTTGCCCGGTTTAATTTTCCGGGCAAGTCGCTTGCGCAGGCCATCGTTACCATGCCGCTGGTGTTGCCGCCGGTGGTGACGGGTTATCTGCTTTTGATCCTGTTTGGATCGCGGGGTGCGCTTGGCGCACCCTTGCAGGAATGGCTTGGCCTTTCCTTTTCTTTCCGGTGGACGGGGGCCGCCCTTGCTGCTGGCGTCATGGCATTTCCATTGCTTGTTCGCCCGATACGCCTTTCTATCGAAGGGCTGGACCGTGGGCTGGAAGAAGCAGCGCGCACGCTCGGAGCCAACAGGCTGACGGCTTTTTGCACGGTGATATTGCCGCCCTTGCTGCCGGGTATTCTGGCCGGTGGTGTGTTGGGATTTGCCAAGGCATTGGGCGAGTTTGGCGCGACGATCACCTTTGTTTCCAACATTCCCGGCGAGACACAAACGCTTTCGCTGGCTATTTATTCCTTGTTGCAGACGCCAACGGGTGATGCAGAAGCGCTGCGCCTGATTGCGGTTTCCGCAGCCATTTCGATTGGCGCGGTGGTGCTTTCTGAATGGTTGCAGCGCAAGCTCGCAGGAGACGCAAAATGAGCGGGCTTAGCGTTTTTGTCACTGGCCGCAATGGTAAGTTTGCAGTTGAGGCCAATTTTTCAGCCGGTTGGGGCGTGACAGCACTTTTTGGTCATTCGGGTGCTGGCAAGACCTCGCTGCTCAAGATGATTGCTGGTACATTACGCCCGGAAACCGGGCGGATAGCGATTGGCGATTTCGTGCTTTTCGATGCCCAAAAGGCTATCAACCTGCCGCCCGAAAAGCGCCGTATCGGTTATGTTTTTCAGGAGGCACGGCTGTTTCCGCATATGAGTGTGAAGGGCAATCTCACTTATGCGCGCTGGGCTGGCCGCCGTGAAACCACCCGCAGCCTTGATGAGGTCGTCGCGCTTTTGGGCATTGATCACTTGCTCAATCGTCGTCCGGCAACCCTTTCAGGCGGTGAACGCCAGCGCGTGGCCATTGGCCGTGCGCTTTTGTCCGATCCTGCACTTTTGCTGCTCGACGAACCTCTGTCGTCGCTTGACCATGCCCGCAGGCAGGAAATATTACCCTTTATCGAACGGCTTCGGGATGAAAGCCATGTGCCGATTGTCTATGTGAGTCATGAAATCGATGAGGTCGCCCGGCTTGCCGATGAGATCGTGCTGTTGTCGGCTGGCAAAGTGAAGGCCAGCGGCCCGGCTGCCGAGATTTTCCCGCTGATCGACCCGGAAGGCGACAACGGTGGTGTGCTTCTCGAGGGCACTGTTGCAAAGTACGATGCCGGATATGAGCTGGCCGAAATCAACCTAGATGGTGCAACATTTCAACTCGGTGATGCTGGCTTGCGCGAAAATATGCATGTGCGACTGCGGGTTCGTGCGCGGGATGTTTCCATCGCCCGTATTGTTCCAGATTCCATCAGTATTCGTAATATCCTGCCTGTTACCATCCGAAAAATTATTGGCGCTGACGGGCCGAATGCGCTGTTGGAACTGGATTTTCAAGGGCGACGTCTGGGGGCACGGCTGACGCGACGTTCGGTTGATGAGCTTGCGCTTCGGGAAGGGGAGCATGTCATCGCGCTGGTCAAAGCCGTCTCCGTGGATCGTGCCGCAATAAGAGAAAAATAAGGGTGACAATTTTCCTGTTTGCGTGATCCGTCTTTTATGCTCCTGTCTGAAAACAGCGCATCCCGAAAAGCGTGAAGCGGCTTTCGGATAAGATGTGCGTGAGAATAATAAGTGAAAGCGCCGATCTGATGAATTCAGATCGAAACACGCTCTAAACGGGAGCATGACATGACTGATTTGCAGAACTGGACCACCCGAGCGAAGCCGGAGCGCAAGGCGCTGGAGGGCCGCTATGTCAGGCTTGAGCCACTTGATGCACAAAAGCATGGTGACGAGCTTTTTGCGGCCTCGTCGGTTGAGGATGCGGATCAGCGCTTTACCTGGTTGTTCGAGGTTCCACCGGCAACGCGTGAGGCTTTTCAGCCCTGGCTTGAAAAGGCGTCGAGCAATGAAGATTCCTTGTTCTTCGCGGTTGTCGATAAAGCAACCGGCAAGGTCGCTGGTCGTCAGGCGCTGATGCGTATTGATCCGCTTCATGGTGTAATTGAGATTGGAAGTGTCTATTGGGGGCCGCTGATTTCACGCAAGCCGGCTGCAACGGAAGCACAGTTTCTGTTTATGCAGTATGTTTTCGATGAGCTTGGCTATCGCCGCTATGAGTGGAAATGCAACGATGAAAATGCGCCTTCCAAGCGTGCAGCGATGCGTTTTGGTTTTACGTTTGAAGGCACGTTTCGCCAGCATATGGTCGTGAAGGGCAAAAACCGCGATACATCCTGGTTTTCCATCATCGATAATGAATGGCCTGCATTAAAGAATGCCTTTCAGGCATGGCTTGCGCCCGAAAATTTTGATAGTGACGGTCAGCAGATCAGAAAGTTAGAGGATTTTCGCATTGGTGGCTGAACCGAAGAAGAGCAATCCGGCAATCGCCGCAGCCGTCATTCTGGTCGGCTTCGGCGTTATCGCTTATTTTGTGCCGACTATCATGTTGATGCTTGGCGAGCGTTCGCAGATTGCCGCCGTCATCTTTCCGATCGTCTTCGTGTTGAGCTTTTTCGCGATATTCTGGTTGCGCGCGCGCTATCAGAAGAAAATTAATAGCTCAAAGCAGCACTAAGCAGCAATGCGCCGGTCAAGGCGATAAACAGTGCTGCCGCAACTTCAATTCCAGCTTTCAGCCTGCCGGAAGCCGCATTGTGTCCCGCAATGCGCAGGGCTGTATTTTTGGCGGTGACGGCAAGGGTTGCGAGTGCTGCAACCGTTATAAATGTGCCAAAGGCCATTGCGAAGGTTGAGAGCAAGCCACCAAGCAAAATGCCATTCAAAAGCGAGAATGTGAGCACGATCAGTGCACCCGAGCAGGGGCGCAGACCGACGGACAGAATGGCGGACCATGCCGTTTTCCAGTTAAATTCGCCTTCTAGGGCTGATGGATCGGCAATATGGGCACTGCCGCAGTCTGCGCAGATATCGCCTTCGCCGATAAAGACGTGATCCGCCGCGGCATTGGCGGGTTTGTAGTTCAGCTTGACGGTGCTGCTTGTGGCTGCCGCGCGTGTGCTTTGCGAAACGCTGCCCTGCCATGCAGGACCACTGGCCATTGCTGTCTGAGGCGATGCCGCAAAAAGAGTGCTTGTCGGAGATGGTTCGGCGCTGTCGCGTTTCCGAAACAGAAGCGGCAGCTTGCGGATCAGAAGCCAGAGGCCAAAGAACAGCACCAGTGCAAAGCTCGCTATTTCCATATAGCGCGCCGTCTGGTTCATCGAAATTCCGGTGCCGCGCAGCAAAAGCCATGCAAGTCCCACCACGATAATCGCAATGATGGCCTGTAACATCGACGAGACGAAAGACAGCATGATACCGCGGCGCAGCGCCGTTTCATTGGCGATCATGTAAGATGAAATCACCGCCTTGCCGTGGCCGGGGCCGGCGGCATGGAAAATACCATAAATGAAGGAAAGGCCGATCAGCACCGATGCCTGCCATGGGTCTTCACGCATGGCTTTGAGCGCGGTGGTCATGGCGAGATAGAAGCTGCGCTGCTGTTCATTCATCCATAAAATGATATGCGCAAAAGGTCCGGTCGGTTTCATGGCGACTTCATTGGCACCAATGCCCAATGATGATTGTGCCAGAGCGTTGGCGGCGATCATCATAAGGCATGCTGTGAGAATGAAACGGACCGAATTCTTCATAAGGCTGTTTATCCCTTTTTCTCGCAGTGTATCTCAAGGCGGGTGGCGAAAATCTTTGACATATCTGTGCCAGCCGGATCATTGAAAAAGGCGTCTGTCAGTGTGCCCTGATTTTGCGCAAGGGCTTCATCGGGGTCAGGGCGCACCACCTTGGATTTGCAGCCCGCAGGCAGACCTTTGACGACAAGTTCCTTGTCACTCACATAGTCGATGGCCGTATAAAAGGTCGGATCATACACACCGAAGCTGACCGTGTGTCCGGGTTCAAGCTTCAGTGGCTTTTCTGGTTTGCTGGTAAAAACGATCAGCAGGTGATTGTCGGAGAAGTCTGCGGCCAAGTCGGTGGGGCGCGCCATTTTGACATCTTTTCCGTCCGCAAGCACAGTCTGAAAATATTTGTATTCGGCGATAGAGCCGTTGATCACATGACCAAGGTCAATCAGCTCATTTCTGTCGAGCTGCAAATCACCGTTCTTGTCAAACTCCATCAAAACAGTTGATGAAAACACATCATCGAAACGCCAGATATGCGCGAGCTTGTCCACCGTGCCGTCCGGCGCAATCGTCAGCTCCAGCCTTGCATCGGCAAAAACATGCGGATGCGCTTTCGCAGCCATGGGCGTCAACACTGTGGTCAGTGTTACGGCAAGGACAATCGGGCGTTTCAGCCATGAGCGCAAATCGTGCATATAGGGGTTCCGTGAATTCGTCTCTAACGCATAGTCGTGAAGGCGGCAAAAGTGGGACGAGGGCGGCCTTTTCTATGCACGTGCTTCACGATCCTTGAACCATTGGGTCAGGAAGTCCACAAGCGCGCGGATTTTGGCCGGGAGGTAGCGGCGATGCGGATAGACGGCATAAATACCGCCGTCCTTGACGATAAACTCCTCAAGACAAGGAATGAGGCGCCCCCGCTCGATTTCTTCTTCCGCAATAAAGGCCGGAAGCGAGCAAAAACCAAGTCCTGCAAGTGCGGCAGTTTTGGTTGCAACCGGGCTGTTGATTTCAATCGGGCCATTGACCGTTACCGTCATCATTGAGCCGTCAGTATTGCGGAAATGCCAGTTGTTGCGTGAGCGCGCATTGGTATCAATGATACAAGGCTTGTCAGCCAGATCTTCCGGGCGTTCAGGCTTACCAACGCGTTCGATCAGGGACGGTGCACCACAAAGCACGGAATGGAAAGGCGAAAGCCTTTTGGCGATGAGAGAAGAGTCTTGCAGGCGCGTAATGCGGATTGCGAGGTCAAAACCTTCTTCCACCATATCAACGAAACGATCATCCAGCCGCACGTCGAGCACGATTTCCGGATGGGCCAGACAGAAATCGATCAGCGATTGCCCGATCACCGCATCGGCAAAGGTGCGCGGCGCTGAAAGCTTGATGCGACCGCGCGCATCCGAGCTTGTTTCGCTGACGGCATCCTGCAACGCATCAATCTCGCGAATGATCTCAACCGCACGATGGTAATAGGTATGGCCTGCCTCTGTCAGCGAGAACTGGCGTGTTGTGCGGTTTAAAAGTCGTGCGCCGAGCTCGTCTTCCAGCTCACGCACATATTTGGAAAGCAGCGCCTTGGATCGTCCGATCTTTCGCGCAGCAGCCGAAAAACCTTCCGCTTCGACCACGTCGATGAATGCGCGCATACGTGTAAGGGTATCCATGGCCTGGTCCTGCTTTTCAAGAATGTGTCGATAGAGTGCAATCAGCATCCGGTACGGTTGGCAAGGTGCGCGCCGCATTGTCGCCAATGATTGTTTCCAATTGTTGTGTGAAACGCGTGCTGTCGCTGCTTTGGCGGGCAACTGATTCGGTCAAAATTTGCCGATTTCTGCGCCCATTTGGCATTCCGGCCACGTCAGAAATGCTTTTTACAGCCACACGCTCACCTTTAGGCCGTCCGCCTTCCGCTGAGGGCAGGGGTTTTTCGGGCTTTGCGATGATCGCGTTAAGCGGATCGAAAGGCGTCATTGTTCACAACCAGCGACGAGATTCCGGGGATATAGTCAATTAAAGCTTAAGCTTTGCGGTAGAATGTTTCACTATTATTGAACAATGGCAAGCGCAGCGGGTGGATTACCCGCCGCAAAAATAATTTTGCCGCGACAAAGATTTGTCATTGAATGGACACATCATTGCGATTATATCGCCCTTGCCCAAAGTCGCACGTGCCTGTGGGTGTCCGCCGATCCTCGAATGGTGAGGAATTCGGTACGGTACCTGGACCTAACCGCTCCAGTCGATCTGTAGGCCAACCGCCAGATCGAGGACATCTTGAAGCAACGACGGTGCGGGCCTTTCTAGTGTCTTTCGGCTGTCCAAAAGCCGGAATTACTGAAGAGGCACACCTTCATTGCCAGAAGTGCGGATGCGGTTCTCCAATTCCAATCCAAGGCAGACAAAGCGGAGTAACGCGGGTTTAGCGTTGTTCCACCGCCGCATGAGTTTTCGCGTGACCTCAGCATCTCCAAAGGCTGGCCTCACCGCGAATGCGCTTATGCATACTTTGTCCCTTAGAATGCGGCATCAGAATAAGCCGTGCGGGAGAACGACCATGGCTACACAGCGTATTATCGACTTCCTCAACACCCGCCGCCCGGATGGCCCTTGCCTCGTCGTTGACACCGACGTCGTGCGCGAAAACTATCAGAATTTTGAAAAGGCATTGCCTTACTCGCGCATTTTCTATGCTGTGAAGGCAAATCCTGCGCCGGAAGTGCTGAGTCTTCTTGCATCGCTTGGCTCGTGCTTCGATACGGCATCGATTGCCGAAATCGAAATGGCACTGGAAGCAGGCAGCACCCCAAACCGCATCTCTTATGGCAACACCATCAAGAAGGAGCGCGATGTTGCGCGCGCTTTCGAACTGGGCATCCGCCTCTTTGCCGTTGATTGCGTAGAAGAAGTCGAAAAGGTTGCACGTGCTGCTCCCGGCAGTCGCGTGTTCTGCCGCGTGCTTACGGATGGTGAAGGCGCTGAATGGCCGCTGTCACGCAAGTTCGGTTGCGTGCCTGCCATGGCTATCGACGTGCTACGTCATGCAAAGTCGCTCGGTCTCGACTCCTATGGTGTATCGTTCCATGTTGGCTCGCAGCAGACGGATCTGAGTGCATGGGATCGCGCGCTTGGCGATGCTGCATCGGTGTTCCGCACGCTGGCTGACGAAGGCATTGTGCTGCGCATGGTGAATATGGGTGGCGGTTTCCCAACCCGTTACCTCAAGGACGTGCCGACCGCTCAGGCCTACGGCATGGCGATCTTCGATGCGCTTTCAAAGCATTTCGGCAACCGCATTCCGGAAACCATCATTGAACCGGGCCGCGGCATGGTTGGCAATGCAGGCGTGATCAAGACAGAAGTGGTTCTGGTTTCGCGCAAGTCGGACAATGACAATGTGCGTTGGGTTTATCTCGACATCGGCAAATTCGGCGGTCTGGCCGAAACCATGGACGAGGCGATCCGCTATCAGATTGTGACTCCACGCGATGGCGGTGAAACCGAGCCTTGTGTACTGGCTGGCCCAACCTGCGACAGCGCGGATGTCATGTATGAAAAGACGCCATATCCGTTGCCAGTGTCGCTGACCATCGGTGATGAAATTCTCATCGAAGGCACAGGTGCTTATACCACCACCTATTCGTCGGTGGCATTCAACGGCTTCGAACCGCTCCGATCCTACGTCATCTAATCTTTCAGACAACTGAAAGGTTCTCTTCATCTGCCCGGCGCTGCAATGCGCTGGGCGGGATGTGTTGCTGCCCGTATTGGGGTGAGATGTCATGAATGCTAATCTGGAAATTCAGGAAAATGTTGTAACCGGCCTGTTGCCGGTTTTTGCACCTGCTTTCACCATTGTGGGCGAAGCAATTGCGCATGTCATTGCGCGCGAAGCGTTGCTTGATCGCGCCATGGGTGAGGGCCGCCGCAGAAAGTCGTCGGAAAAACTGCGTCGTGGGCGTCTTCCAGCGGAAGGTCTGGCTTTTTCGGCAATGGCTGCCGATGGTCTGCTTGTGGGCACCGTCCGGCTGTGGAACGTTCATGCCGGTCTCGACGCATTTGGCTTTCCGGTTTCCGCACTCTTGCTCGGTCCGCTTGCGGTGGACCCATTGGCTGCCGGTTGTGGTATCGGTTCGGCCCTGATGCAGCACGCAATTGCTCAGGCAAAGCGCATGGGTCATGGTGCCATCCTGCTGGTTGGTGATCCTGAATATTACGGGCGTTTCGGCTTTACTGCTGAAAAGACCGGCGATCTTGCGATGCCCGGCCCCTATGAAAAGCGTCGGTTTCTGGCGCTTGAATTGAAAGCGGGTCATCTGGATGGTGCGCAGGGAATTTTACGTGCCAGCGGCCGCAAAGTTTCGCGTATTTCCTGAAACTTCTTAGGATAGACGCACCAGCCGTCCGAAATTGCGGACGGCTGTTATCGCCAGACCGAGCATAAAGCCTGCAATCAGTCCGGCAATGACGATCAGCTTGCGCGACGATCCTGCCGGGTCGAGCGGCGGACGTGCTTCAGAAATCACGCGAACATTGGTCGTCGTGATGCCTTCCTGTTCGCTTGTTTCGCGCGAGCGCAGAAGGAATGCTTCATAGACCGAACGTAAAGTTGTTGCTTCACGCTCCAGCTCGCGCAGTTTCACGCGGTCGTTGTTGCTGTTGGCCTGTTGAGACTTGAGCTGTGCAAGACGTGCGTTCAGGTCTTTTTCCTGTTGCAGCGACCGCGCGACTTCGACCTGCAATGAAGCACGAATGCGACGCAATTCGGCATCAATATCATTGAGTACAGTCTGCTTTTGCGACTGAAGCTGAATGAATTGCGGATGACGCGGACCAAGCTGGGTGGACGCACCATTGGCGTTCTGGCTCGCAAGCGCATATTGCGCGCGTAGTGCCGTCAATGTGTTGGAACGTAAATCTTCCGGCAAGGTGCCGGAAATGACGCTGCCTGTATTGGCATCGTTGAGCACTTGAATCCGCGCTTGAAGCCGCATGCTTTCAGCGCGCTGGTTTGTCAGCTGATCGTTAAGACGTGTCAGGTCGTTGTCGCTGATCAGTTTGCCATCGACATCAACAAGATCACGCGAGGCACGAAAATCTGCTGCCGCTTTTTCTGCCGTTTCGACGCTGCTGCGCATATCGGCAAGGCGCTTGGAAAGCTCGTCCGAATTGCGGCGCGCGACATCCGACTGCAGTGAATCAAGTTCTTTCTGGAAAACGGATCCGATAAGATTGGCGATTTCAGCCGACTTTTCCGAACTGCGGGTTTTAACTGAGACAGAATAGATAAAGGTCTTGGGGTCGCGACCGATGGTTACGCTGTCATAAAGGTTATAGAGAACACGCGTTTCAAGAGCCTGACCGTCACTTTGGGTCTGGGGGCTGATCACACTTTTAAGCTGCGCAAAAAAGCCTGCAACGCCGGTGGGGACAAAGGTTCCGTTAAATTCGGGGTCTTTCGTCAGATTGGCTTGGTCAATGACTTTGAGCAATACACTGCTTGAATCAAGCAGCCGTGCTTGGCTTTCTGCAATAGCCAAAGAGGCATCCGTTGGCAGCTGGCCGGGTGTCAACTCAGTGCCGACGGAGCGCACATTGCGCGGATCGACCAGAAGATCGGTCGTGGCCACGAACATCTGCGGAATTGTCAGTGCATAAAGCGTTGCTACAAGGCCACCGATCAGGGTCGTTGCCAGAAGCAATCGACGAGACCCTTTGACGATTTCAATTGCGACACGCGGATCAACCAGTGGCTTCCATTCCGTATCCCGCACTTCATGTTGGATGGCTTGTGTTGCGATTGTCGCGATAGGATTCGGCTCCGGTTTGGCTTTTTCAACAGCCTGATCTTTCAGGCCATTTTCGCGCTCAGCAATCTTGCGTTCAAGCTCGGCTTTGATAGAGGCCATGCGGGCGCGCAGCTCGGAAACCTCTTGTTCTTCCGTTGCTTTCTTTTCCTGCTGGTTGCGGAACAGTTCAGCGCGTTCTTCAGGCGTCGCAGGCGGCGTCCAAGGCGGGGTAATCGTTTGCTTTTCACGTTTGGACGTGTCGGATTCTTCGCGGCTTGCCTCAGGCGCGTCAGAAAATGCAAGAAGAGGTTTCTCTTCTCTTCCCTTATTGCGTTTGTCCTCACCGCTCATCGTCAAAGATGTCCGTACCCCGAAATGACTTAGTCTTCTGCTGATTATAGTTTTTTTATGGAGAAGAAATGGTTAACGCACGGATCAATGATAAGGCGTAGTGGGTTTTAATTAAGTCTTTTTTGCTAAGCTCGATCTCATAGCCGGTGAGACGGCTTTAAAGCGTGAGACAAGATAAAGCACGAGGCCTTGAGTGATCGCGAAAGCACTCCAGAAATTATTGGGTAGCCGCAGTGCAATGGTGCGGGATTATTTCTCGCTTTTTTCCGGCTCTGCCGGGCGTCTGGTCGTTTCACTGCTCTATTTTGTAGCGCTGGCAAATACACTGCCCACCGGAGATTTTGGCATTTTTGCTACGGCATCCGGCACGGGTGTGGTTCTTTCACGCCTCGTTTCGCTTGGTTTTAGCTCTCCGCTTTATCGTATCTCGACGGTCAAACCGCTGCTGCTTGGAACCTATACCGCAGGTTATCTTGCAGCGCTTGTGCTTTCTTTGCCGCTTTTCGCGCTCTGTTCCTGGCTCGTTTATTTCATCTTCTTTGGCCGGGATATATCATTCCTGCCTTTTGCCGTTGTGGTGGTCGCCGAGGCGCTGTTGTGGCGTTCGATTGAAATGATCATCATCGTCAATAACGGTTTGCGGCGCTTTGGCATTTCAGCGCTTCTGGTGATTTTTGGTACAACCATGCGTGCTATTGCCGCTGTTTTGTTCATGTTCTTCGCCACCAAGCATGATGTTGTGCATTGGGCGTGGTGGTATGCAGGGGCAAATGCTGTCGGCTTGATCTTTGCATTGCGCTTTTACCCAAGGGTGAAACTGCGTTTCGAGCCACGGCTATATATACGGCGTGTTTCCGATTCAATTGCCGTGATGGGGGCGGAACTGCTGTTTTACATCCAGAGCGAACTCGATAAGCTGCTGGTTCTGAGCATCGGCGGTCCAACGACGGCCGGTGTCTATGCGATTATCATGCGTCTGGTTGACCTTACAGCACTGCCGATCCGCTCATTTAATATGATGCTGGTGCAAAAGCTCATGCGGAGCCCGGATATGCTGGCTTCACTGCGTATCAAGATAGGGCTGGAATTTGCGGTCTTTGTGGTTTCGGTTGCAGGTCTTGGCGCCATGGTGATCTTTCTGCAATTTTTTCCGACAGCGCTTGGTGCAAGCGTTGCGCCGATTGTTGGACTTTTGCCGCTGGTGCTGCTGGTGCCGGGCTTCCGCAATTTGATCGAGTATCAAACAGAAATTCTCTATGCACGTGGCCAGACTGGTTTGCGCACATTGAGCATGGTGCTGATGACGGCGGCCAAAGCGCTGTTTGTCTGGCTGCTGCTGCTTCATTATGGCGATAACAATGACTGGATTGCCGGGCTTAACTTTGTCTTTGCGGGTATCTATGTCCTCTCGCTGGTTTTCACCTATACGAGTATGCGATTGCCCGCAAAGCGGGTGTAAAAAAGCCCGGAGTATTGTTCACTCCGGGCAAGGTATTTGGTCCTAGAGTTTGATGGTGCGATCTTTTCCTGCGTATGGAAGGATACACTATGGAACAGGTTTTACACGGCAGAGCCATGAACATGCGTGCAATCTGCGCTGCAATTCACTCATGGCTCAACTCTCCTGTATTCAACGTCACGTGCAAGCCAGCAGCCGATACTCAAATCTGTGATCGCACCCTTGTCGTCACGGCGGAAAACAAGCTTCCACTCGCCGGGCGACGGTGCATCCATCGAGCGCTGAACAGGCATCAGCCAGACATCAGCCCCGACACTATAAAGCGGATACATATCGCTCTTGCCAAGGAAGCCTTCAAACGCGCCATAGATTGCGCCGCCTTCGGAAACCAGCAGCAGATCAGCATCAAGCTCATCGCTGTGATAGTGCCCGATGATATCCTGTCTCGCTTCACCTTTGACACGGTTCATGATCAGCGAAAGGTTTTCATTTGCGCGGGAAAGTTCAATCACATCGCCCTCGCGCCGAATCGTGGTCATAGCTGAACGCGCCTCATTTGCGCTCACCACATCCATAATTTCCGGGCTGGTGCCAAAACGCGCCTTCATGCGGCCATGACCAGCATCTTCAAGACTGAGAACAAGCCCCGTCTTCTCATCGAGCCACGAACCAAACCATGCCGCATCGGCATCGACGCGCACCACATCGGATGACGATACGCCCAAAGCAATATTCATCAGTTTGAAGGCAACCTCGGAGGCCCCGCCTTCAAAATTGAACATGGCGATTGTCGAGGTGCGTTCCTCCGCACAATGCCAGCGCTGGCAGCGCCAGCCGCGCAATGCACCACCATGACCCGTTAGGCGCTTACCGCCCGTTTCGTGAAAATTGAGGCCAAAGCCATAAGGTGCCGCAGCACCGTCTTTAAACGTTTGCGGACCACTCAGCCGCCGATAGAGGCCCTGTTCATCATCGCGCGTTGCATCGATAAACTGCTCCCAGGCAATCATATCATTAAGCGATGCGCAAATGCCTGCATCGCCCATCCAGTGAATGCGATTGGTGGCAGGTAGAAAGCCCCGAACCGTATCGCCTTCATAGCCTGTACATTCGTCAAACAGCGCCGTGTCGGGAATAAGCGCGGCACGCTTCATTCCTGCAGGTTGAAATATCCGCTCAGACAGAAGATCGACCAGCGTGCGCCCGGTATGCGCTTCGATCAGGTCCGCCAGAATGCGGAAATTGCCGTTGCAATAAGAGTAATGCGAACCCGGTTCAAAATGTGTGGTCTTCAGGCGGCGCAGTAAGCTTTGCGCCTGCTCTGGCAGAAACACACCTTCCGGATCGGCACCGCACAGGACAGTTAGTGCCCAATAATCGCGCAGGCCGGACTGGTTGTTGCAGAGATCGCGAACGGTGGGGCGCTCCTCTTCGAACTTGTTGAGGTAGGCTGCAAGCGCATCATCGAGCAACTCAGGCTCGCCCACCGCATCAAGCATCACAGCACAGGTAAACTGTTTGCTGACCGAACAGATCGGCATCCGCGTATCGAGCGTCATCGGCTTGCGGGTGCGAAGATCGGCAAAACCCCAGGCGTGCTGCAACACGACCTCGCCGTCCTTCACAACGGCGACAACGCCGCCCGGACCTTTGTAGTTTTGAGGAATGTGACGAACAAAGGCTTCTAGGGCAGACGTATCAAACTTCGACATGATCGACTCAAGACTCACAAAAAATCAACGCCAGCGAAGACGCATTATTTTATGCGATCAATCAAGGCTATTGTAATATTTGAGCATCACCCCGATTAATCAGCGTATGAGCGCTGATGATGCAACGTTATCAATCTCTCGTGCTTTGCCGGGGGATTTCAGACCAAACCATATTGATCTTCATTCAATCTAAGCAATCTGATTGATCCATTCAGTGCGAAGATCACTTCACTCATTATGGAGTGAATGCTGATTTCTTCAAGATTATGCGGGATCGGCGGTAATGCTCTATCCGTTTTAAGCGCGTTGCGGTTTGCAGATCGCAACATGCTCTTGGTATTTTTATTCAGTAAATGAATGATAAAAGTATGAAGTTCCAGATATTGACACAATCGATATTTAATTAACGCACGTCTATTATAATAGATATCCCTATTACTATACTATAAATTTTATATAAGTTATTAAGAAATTGAGGATTAACATGGCAGACCGTCCGATTATGACGACAAGTGCTGGTGCACCGATCCCGGATAACCAGAATTCCCTGACTGCGGGTGAGCGCGGCCCTGTTTTGTTGCAGGACTATCAGCT
>NZ_JBDJNL010000024.1:0-41308 GCF_039674445.1 Brucella sp. TWI432
AATCTGCCAACTCAAGGGACGAACCAGTCTGCCGCTAGCAGCGTCGCCGCCCTCGTTGTGGCGCCATATAGACCCCACTCAACAAAACTGTCAACGCATAATCCGCAAAAATGATAACTTTTCTTTCCACAGGCAAAACAATCCATTTTTACCAAACAGAAACAATTTAAAACATCCCAACTCTATACCAAATCAAAACAGCACTTAATGCAGCCCATCCCTTCGCACATATATAGAGAGAGGGAGATAAGTCGTGTTCTTCCACGTTTGATGGAAGCATGGAAACATCCCAGATTAGAAATCTATGGTCCGGCCTTTGATTTCCCAGTCGCCAAAGCGGGCGGGATCCTTGCCGCCGCGACCGCCAATTTCTCGTGGCAGCTTTTCGGCTTTTTCAGCGGCCCGGCGTTCTTCGGCTTCTTTCAGCGCACGCTGGGCTGCTGGCGGCAAATCGTCAAACTTGGGCGGTTCGGCATTATCGTTGCTGGCGGGTTCGTTGAATGTATCGGTCATCCGTTTGAAATCCGTTATTAGAGCCCATTATTGAAGATCGGGCGTTTGATACCCATCATATAGTTAAACCTGACGGGGAAGCAAAACCCCGATTGTGTAAACTGTTACTGAACCGGAGACCTACACGCATGAATATGACGAAAACTGCCATGCTGATTGCTCTCATGACAGTCATGTTCATGAGCATCGGCTATTTGCTGGGCGGCGGCGGCGGCATGATGATCGCACTGGTGATTGCTGTTGCCATGAACCTGTTTGGCTACTGGAATTCCGACAAGATGGTCCTGCGTATGTATAATGCGCAGGAAGTCGATGCGCGCTCAGCCCCCGACTATTACCGCATGGTCAGCGGCCTTGCAGCCAATGCGGGCCTGCCAATGCCAAAGGTGTATATCATCCATGAAGACCAGCCCAATGCCTTTGCGACGGGCCGAAATCCCGAAAATGCAGCTGTTGCAGCCACAACCGGCCTTCTCAATCGCCTGACACCGGAAGAAGTTGCGGGCGTGATGGCGCATGAGCTGGCGCATGTTCAGAACCGCGATACGCTGACCATGACAATCGTCGCCACGCTCGCGGGTGCAATCTCCATGCTCGGCAATTTTGCATTCTTCCTCGGCGGCAATCGCGAAAACGGCAATGGCATCATTGGCGTAGTCGGTACGATCCTTGCAATGATCGTGGCTCCTTTTGCGGCGATGATCGTGCAGATAGCGGTAAGCCGTACCCGCGAATATGCCGCCGACCGCAGAGGCGCCGAAATCTGCGGCAACCCGCTCTGGCTCTCATCCGCCCTTGGCAAGATCGCCCGTGGCGCTAAGTCAGTTGTTAATGAAGAAGCCGAACATAACCCGGCAACCGCCCATATGTTCATTATCAATCCGCTGAGCGGACGCGGTGCTGACAACCTTTTTTCGACACATCCAGACACGGATAACCGTATTCAGGCGCTGGAACAGATGGCGGCTGAAATGGGGATTCGCTCGACGGCAATGGCGCAGCGCAGCTCCCCCCCTTCCCAAAACAGTGGTCCATGGGGTAATGCAGGCGGAAACAACAGTGGCGGCTCCGGCTATCGGGGTCCTTGGTCATAAAAGCGGGCCCCTAAAAGAACCGCGTCAGATAAAGTAGAACAGCGTGAACGATAAAAAAGCTGCGCCAAAGCGTGGAAATAAAAAGCCGCAATCCCATAAGCATGCCGCAGACCGCGCTGAACAGTTGCGCCCCGGTCTTGCTGCACGTCTGACTGCGGCTCGCCTGCTTGGCGCGGTGATTGAAAAGAACACATCGCTCGACGGTCTGACCGACAACAGCCACGGTCATCCGCAATATCTGGCGCTTGAACCACGCGACCGCGCACTGGTTCGCGCTATTCTGGGCTCCGCGCTGCGCAATCGCGGCAGCATTGAACGTGCCATCAACAAGCGCCTCGACCGGCCTTTGCCGGAAAATGCGCATGCGCTCAAACACCTTCTGCATGTGGCCGTCGCACAGATTTTCTACCTCAACCTTCCGGATCATTCGGCCGTTGATCTGGCCGTTGAAGCGGCCAATGCCGATCCGCGCAATCGCAAATATGCAGGTCTTGTGAACGCACTTCTGCGCCGTCTGTCGCGCAACAAGGAACGCGCTCTCGCCCATACATTGCAGCCGGAAACCAACGTGCCGGAATGGTTTGCAAACAGTATTAAAGACGCTTATGGCGCGGAAAAGGCAGCAGCCATTCTCGCCATGCACGCTTATGAACCACCGATCGATTTCACCGTAAAAGGCGATCCGAAGGAATGGGCGGAAAAGCTCGGCGGCACAGCCCTGCCGAACGGCTCGGTACGCCTTGAGACTGTTGAGGGCAATCTCACCGAACTGCCCGGCTTTGCAGAGGGCGACTGGTGGGTACAGGATGCGGCGGCAAGCTTGCCAGCACGGCTGATGGGCGACATCAAGGGCAAACGCGTTGCCGATCTTTGCGCAGCGCCCGGCGGCAAGACCGCGCAGCTTGTGTTGCAGGGGGCGGATGTGACAGCGCTCGACATGTCGGAAAACCGGCTCAAGCGTCTTCAAGGCAATCTGGAGCGTCTTGGCTGCAAGGCACGCACTGTCGCCACCAACCTGATGGATTACACGCCCGACGAATTGTTTGACGCAGTTCTTCTTGATGCACCCTGCTCATCCACCGGCACGGTGCGCCGCCACCCGGACGTGCCATGGACCAAAACACCGCAGGATATTGCAAAGCTTGCCACGCTTCAGGCAAAGCTGCTCGCCCATGCAGTAAATTTGGTGAAACCCGGCGGCACCATTGTCTTCTCCAATTGCTCGCTGCATCCAATAGAAGGCGAAGAGCTGGCCCGCAAGGCGCTCGAAAATCCAGCACTTGAAGCTTATCCGATCACGCTCGATGATTGTCCGGGTCTTGAAGGTCTGATCACGGGTGAAGGCTTCCTGCGTTCGACCCCTGCCGATTTGGCTGCTGACACGTTTGATGGCAATTCAAATATGGCGGGCATGGATGGCTTTTTCGCTGCCCGCTTCAGACGCAAGGCCTGATCCGTTAGCTAAGGCTGATTAAAGTCGGTGAATTTTCCATAACGGGCGCACTGCACCCGTTATGGTTAACACTCGATTCACCATTATCGACGATTCTAAGAATGCATGATTCCGAAATCGAGAAACCGGCATTTCGATTCATCATGCCATGAAAGGATGGACCTGCCTTATCGGGTCCGATGCGAATGAATTATAATACGGAGAACGAGAGGGTGGCAGTCGCGTTGAGCGAAACCCCGCATCTTTGGGGACTGGCCGTTGCACAGGCTTGGCGCAAGTTCAGCCGCCGTCTGCGCATGGGTCCGCTTTTTCGCTGGCGGTTCAGCGGCTTCACGCCGGACCGCATCCTCATTGCGCCACCGGATCTCCGCGTCGCTGACCCGCAACTGGCGCAAGAATTCTACCACGGTCGTTTTGCTCTGGCTGGTCGCCTCGTCGAAACCGGTGGCATGTCGCCTTTTGCCGTTGAACCACCGACGCCGGAATGGGAAGCGGCCCTTCAGGGCTTTGGCTGGCTGCGCCATCTGAAAAGCGCCAACAGCGAGCTTGCGACCGCCAATGCGCGCGCGCTCGTTGACGATTGGATGCGCCTTTATGGCAAGCGCATCGGTGGTCTTGCCTGGTCACCGGAAGTTACAGCACAGCGCATCATCGCATGGTTGCAACATTCCAACCTCATTCTTTCTGGCGCAGAATTGCCTGCATATCGCAAATTCATGCGCTCGCTTGCCATGCAGGTGCGTTACCTGCGCACTGTCGCTTCCGCTATGGATGACGGCGAAGAACGCCTGCGTGCGCGTATTGCGCTGGCTTTTGCGGCACTCGCTTTGCCGGTTTCGCCGCCGACCGCGCGTGCAGCACGACGCAATCTCGAATATGAGCTGAAGCGCCAGATCCTGCCCGATGGTGGGCATATTTCGCGCAATCCGGTTACGATCCTTGAACTGCTGGCCGATCTTCTGCCACTGCGCCAGACCTATGCCAATGGCACCGAATCACCGCCAAAAGCATTGATCGAAGCTGTCGAGCGCATGCTGCCTGCGCTGCGTTTTTTCCGGCATCAGGATGGCAGTCTCGCGCTGTTCAACGGTGTTGGTCCAACTCTTTCCGAGCGGATTATTTCGGTGCTGCGTCATGACGAAACCGCAGGCGCGCCACTAACCCACGCCCCCTATTCCGGCTATGAACGCCTGTCGATGGGGGCGACAACCATCATCGCCGATACGGGCCTTCCCCCGCCTGTAACGGCGTCGCGCGATGCCCATGCGGGTTGTCTTGCCTTTGAAATGTCCTCAGGCCGCCAGCGCTATATCGTCAATTCCGGTGTTGACCGCTACGGCCCGCCAGAATTTCGTCCGTTGGGACGCTCAACGGCTGCGCATTCAACCGCCACCATCAACGATACATCGTCGTGCCGTTTCAGCCGCAATGCAGGCCTTTCCAACATGATTGGCACGCCGATCATCGCCGGTCCCACACGCGTGCAGCGCGACCGGATCGAAGACACAGGACGGCAAGGTTTTGTTGCAAATCATGATGGTTATGTCCGCCTTTTTGGCATCTTTCATGAGCGTCGCGTCGTGCTGTCGCATCAGGGCAGTGTCATACAAGGTGCGGACCGCTTTTATCGCGGCGATGCCAAGGCGTTGAAAGCCAACGGGCGTGATAATATTGCCGTGCGTTTTCACATCCACCCATCGGTGGACATCTCGCTTGATGAAAATGGCCTGATCAATTTGAGCGCTCCTCATGACGATAGATGGGCGTTCTCCTGTTTCGAAGTGGCCCCGCAGCTTGAAGACAGCATCTTCTTTGCCGGGTTCCGTGGTCCTGTGACATCAAAGCAGATCGTGCTGTCTTTTCCGGCTTCTGATCTGCCGGAAGTAAACTGGCAATTCAGCCGCGTTGCCATTGGAAGCTACGCTTAACCTCAAAAGCTTGACCAGGACGCTTTTAAGGTATGATTCGCGTCTCGTCTGTGCTAACCCGCAAACCGTCCCACCCTTCCTGAACGCAAAACGCTTCAGCAACGAAGAGACCATTTCCTATGGCTGTCAGCTCCAAGCATATTCCCGCTCCCGATCTTCATCGGGTGCGCCGCGCCCTTCTTTCCGTTTCCGACAAGACCGATCTCATCGATTTTGCCAAGGCACTTCATGCCCATGGCGTTGAAATCCTTTCGACCGGCGGCACCGCAAAGTCGATTGCCGCAGAAGGCATTCCTGTAAAAGACGTTTCGGAAGTCACCGGCTTCCCGGAAATCATGGATGGGCGCGTGAAGACGTTGCATCCATCGGTCCACGGCGGGCTGCTTGCTGTACGCAACGATCCTGAACATGTTGCAGCCATGGAAGCCCATGGCATTGGCGGCATTGATCTGGCTGTCATCAATCTCTACCCGTTTGAAGAAGTTCGCTTCAAGGGTGGCGATTATGACACCACGGTTGAAAATATCGACATTGGCGGCCCGGCCATGATCCGCGCTTCGGCAAAGAACCATGCTTATGTCGCAACCGTTGTCGATCCCGCTGACTATGAAGAGGTTGTCTCTGAGCTCGAAAAGAACAAAGGCTCGCTGCCGATTTCCTTCCGCAAAAAGCTTGCAGCCAAGGCGTTCTCGCGCACGGCCGCTTATGATGCAGCCATTTCCAACTGGTTTGCCGAAGCAATCAATGAGGAAACACCGACCTATCGTTCGATCGCAGGCAAGCTGCATTCTGTCATGCGTTATGGTGAAAACCCGCATCAGACGGCTGGCTTCTACCTGACCGGCGAACAGCGTCCGGGCGTTGCCACAGCAACGCAGCTTCAGGGCAAGCAACTTTCCTATAACAACATCAACGACACCGATGCAGCTTTCGAACTCGTAGCCGAGTTTGACCCGGCGCGCACCGCAGCCGTTGCCATCATCAAGCACGCCAATCCTTGCGGCGTTGCAGAAGCTGCCACCATCAAGGAAGCCTATCTCAAGGCCCTCGCCTGCGATCCGGTTTCGGCTTTTGGTGGCATTGTTGCGCTCAACAAGACACTTGATGAAGCCGCCGCTGAAGAAATCGTCAAAATCTTTACCGAAGTCATTATCGCACCGGACGCCACCGAAGGTGCACAGGCCATCGTTGCGGCCAAGAAGAACCTGCGTCTCTTGGTAACGGGCGGCCTGCCTGATCCACGTGCCAAGGGCATTGCAGCGAAAACCGTTGCAGGCGGCCTTCTGGTTCAGTCACGCGACAACGGCGTTGTTGATGATCTTGATCTGAAAGTGGTCACCAAACGTTCGCCAACGGAAGCCGAGCTCAACGATATGAAGTTCGCTTTCCGCGTCGGCAAACATGTGAAGTCGAATGCGATTGTTTACGTCAAGGACGGCGCAACGGTTGGCATCGGCGCAGGTCAGATGAGTCGTGTTGATTCGGCCCGCATCGCTGCCCGCAAGGCAGAAGACGCAGCTGAAGCAGCCGGTCTTGCCGAGCCGCTGACCAAGGGCTGTGTTGTTGCATCCGATGCGTTCTTCCCATTTGCTGATGGCCTGCTTTCGGCTGTTCAGGCAGGTGCAACGGCGGTTATCCAGCCGGGCGGCTCAATGCGTGATGATGAAGTCATTGCCGCAGCTGACGAGCACGGCATTGCAATGGTGATGACCGGTATGCGTCACTTCCGTCACTAGTGTGGCTTTGATCCCGAAATTCGTTCAGATGACTGCATTAGAGTGATACGAATTTCGGGTCCGACATATTAGAATAGTCCCATATCAAGGACAAAGCCGAGGAAGCGATCTTCCTCGGCTTTTTTACTGGCAATAATTTCAATTGCTTTCGTTTGACTTTCATATTAATTCGTTTTTTGTTGATGTCGAAATTTTGTGAAAGTCACGCTTGTTTCAGAATTATTGGGAATGCCTGAAACGCGTGACTGTATTAAGTTGATTTGTCATGCGGTGAGGCATGCGATTTTCGTCTCACAACATGACGCCCACATGGGAGGAGCATAAGCAATGACTCAGTTCATCGGTTCCATCGATCAGGGAACCACCAGTTCACGCTTCATTATTTTTGACCGCCACGGCGACATTATCGCCATGGATCAACGCGAACACGAACAAATTTATCCAAAGGCCGGCTGGGTTGAGCACAATGCCAATGAAATCTGGCGCAACACACAGCATGTCATCGCTGAAACACTGAAAAAGGCCAAGCTCAAGGCTTCCGATATTGCGTCTGTTGGCATCACCAACCAGCGCGAAACCACGTTGCTGTGGGACAGGAAGACCGGCGCGCCACTTTACAACGCCATTGTCTGGATGGACACACGCACCGACCAACTGGTCGATCAGTTTGTAAAGGACGGTGGTGCGGACCGCCTGCGCGATAAAACCGGGCTGCCGATCTCAACCTATTTCTCTGGTCTCAAACTACGCTGGATCCTCGATAATGTACCCGGTGCACGCGAAAAAGCCGAAACGGGTGAGGCCCTGTTCGGCACGATGGACAGCTGGCTTGTCTGGAACCTCACCGGCGGCACACAGGGTGGAATTCACATCACCGATGTGACCAATGCTTCGCGCACCCAGCTCATGGACCTTGCAACGCTGAAATGGGACGAGGAGATTCTGAGCCTTTTCGATATTCCTGCGGCTTGCCTGCCAGAGATTCGCTCCTCCAGTGAAGTCTATGGCGAGATTACCCTACCCGCGCTTGGTGGCGCCAAGCTTGCAGGCATTCTGGGGGATCAGCAGGCAGCTCTTTTCGGTCAGGCTTGCCTTGAACCGGGTGAAGCCAAGAACACCTATGGCACCGGCTGCTTCATGCTCATGAATACCGGCGAAAAGCTGGTTCCATCCACCTATGGCCTGCTGACAACTGTTGCATATCAGCTTGGTGATAAAAAGCCCGTCTATGCACTGGAAGGCTCCATTGCGATCACCGGCGCACTGGTGCAATGGCTGCGCGACAATCTTGGCATCATCAAAAACAGCGGTGATATCGAAACACTGGCACGCACGGTCGAAGATAATGGAGACGTCTATTTCGTCCCCGCCTTCTCAGGTCTTTACGCCCCGCATTGGGAAGATTCCGCGCGTGGTATTATCGCCGGGCTAACCCGCTTCGCAAACAAAGGCCACATCGCGCGTGCGGCACTCGAAGCAAGTGCCTATCAGGTGCGCGAAGTGCTTGAAGCCATGGTCAAGGATTCAGGCGTAGAAATTACAGAACTGCGTGCCGATGGCGGTATGACCGTCAATGAACTGCTGATGCAATTCCAGTCTGACATTCTTGATGTGCCGGTTGTGCGTCCGAAGATCATCGAAACCACAGCGCTTGGTGCGGCCTATGCAGCCGGTCTTGCTGTGGGATACTGGAAATCAACGAATGACATTATTGAGAACTGGCAGGTCGGCCAGCGCTGGCATCCGAAGATGACAACGAAGGAAAGAACCCGCCTGTTCAATTCGTGGGAAAAGGCTGTCCAACGGTCCCTTAACTGGATTGATTAAGGCGCTGTTTCGGCCTGACTAAACAGTCCAGAACTTGAAAATACACAATCAATACAAACGGCCGATGAGCGCATCTGCGCATCGGATGATTTCTTTTAACCTAAATTATTTTCTCGGAGCAGATAATGACTAGCGGTTTTATCGGGGAATTTCTTGGCACGATGATGCTCGTTCTGTTGGGTGATGGTGTGGTAGCCAACGTGCTTCTGGCCAATTCCAAAGGTCAGAATTCCGGTTGGATCGTCATCACCGCGGGCTGGGGCTTTGCCGTCTTGTGTGGTGTGATGGTTGCGGTTGCAGCAGGCAGTGCAGGCCATCTCAATCCGGCTGTGACCCTTGCTTTTTACGCAGCAGGCACATTTCCGGCTGCCGATGTTGCCCCATACATTGCAGCGCAAATGCTCGGCGCCTTTACCGGTGCCGTTCTCGTTTATCTTGCCTATCTGGCTCACTGGCGCCCAACAACCGATAAGGGATTAAAGCTCGGTGTTTTCTGCACAGGCCCGGCGATCCGCAACATTCCGGCCAACTTCATAACAGAAGTGATTGGCACATTTGTTCTGGTCTTTGTGGTCATTGCAATTGGCGCAAAGGCCGTTGGTGCAACTGGCGTTCTTGGACCTCTGATGGTCGGGCTGCTTGTCTGGGCGCTTGGTGTTTCACTGGGTGGACCTACCGGCTATGCAATCAATCCGGCACGCGATCTCGGACCACGTATCGCCCATGCATTGCTGCCTATTCCCGGCAAAGGCGGTTCAGACTGGGCTTATGCCTGGGTGCCCGTGATAGCGCCAATTGTTGGCGGCTTGATTGCGATTGCCTGCGCCAAAGCAGCAGGCATGATGTAGAAAAAAGACTGGCGCAGCAAGAGCACTGCGCCAGTCACCTATATAGCTTCCGCCGGATAAGGCGTTGCCTTCGCAAGCAAAAGACCCGCGGCAAACAAAACAACAAGCACCGACATGCCAAGCGCTGCCGACCCGCTGAGTGCCGTAACAGTCGCAACCAGAAACGGACCGATAAAGCTTGTTGCCCGACCAGCCAAAGCATAAATGCCAAAATAACGGCCTGATTCCTCCGGCTTAATGCTACGCGCGAACCATGATCGCGAAGACGCCTGAACGGGGCCAAAGGCTGCTCCGATCATCAGCCCGTAAATCAGATAAGCGTGTTCGGCAGGCGTGGCGAATAACCCTTTTGCATCCGTTGGTGCAAACATCAGGAAGCCAAACAAAGTGGATTGATGATCTGTCGATACGATTCCAAGCGAAGCAATCAGCAACAGCACAATAGATCCCAGCACCACGACCTTTGAGCCGAATCGCGTATCAAATTTACTGGCCAGCAGACAGCTGAAAATTGCCATCACATTGAGAATCATGCCGAACAAACCGATTTCAGTGATCGACCAGCCAAACAATACGGCCGCATAACCGGCGCCCAGTGCGAGCAAAGCATTGACGCCATCCTGGTAAATCATCCGTGCAATCAGGAAGCGGACAATTCCCGGACGCTTACGAACCTCCCTCAACGTCGCTTTAAGCTCGGACAGGCCTGAACGCAAAGCACGCCCGAGCGGCTCTCCTTTGGCAACGTCCGGTGTGAAGAAAAACATCGGGAGAATGAAAACCAGATACCAAAGCGCCGCAATCGGCCCGGCGATTCGCCCATCCTCCCCTTTAGCCGGATCAAGCCCGAACAGAGGATCAATACCGATGATCGTTTTTCCGGTCTCAGGCGATGCTGCAAGGCAAAACACAATGAAAATCAAAACAATCATGCCGCCCATATAGCCTAGCCCCCAGGCAATATTGGACACCCGGCCAATATCGTTGCGTGGAACCAGTCGAGGCATCATCGAATCATTGAAAACAATGGAAAACTCAGCCGCAATCATGGCCAGCGCAAAGGCCAGCAAAACCCAGTAGATATTGGCGCCTGGCACTGCAAACCAGAGCAGCGACAGACAAACAATCTGAATGATGGCAAAGAAGGCGA
Source organism: Brucella sp. TWI432 (assembly GCF_039674445.1). NCBI lineage: Bacteria > Pseudomonadati > Pseudomonadota > Alphaproteobacteria > Hyphomicrobiales > Brucellaceae > Brucella > Brucella sp. TWI432. The sequence goes on from NZ_JBDJNL010000024.1 coordinate 10,550, forward strand.
TCCACGGCTTGCGTGCACCGGTCCTGTCGGAAACAGCACCAAGAAAGGGAGACAGGATTGCAACGGCAAGCCCCGCTGCCGCAAAACCATAGCCCCATGCAATCTGACCAGCCTCCGGACTTTCGGCCATTCGCGAGATGAAATAAGGCCCAAAAATGAAAGTGGTAACGACTGTGAAAAATGGCTGAGCCGCCCAGTCGAAAAATATCCAGCCCCACACACCGCGGCGTGAAGAATAGCCGTCTGCTACCATTGCCTGTTCCGTCATATGTTACGCCTGCCACGCCCGTAAAGCATTGCGAAGGTACACTGCTAATAGACTCACCACAACAAAGCAAAAAAGGCGACCGAAGCCGCCCTTTTTAATTCTATTCGTAGTTTCACAATTATTGCGTCAGATCCGACATAAGCCCCGCAGCAACAGCCAGACGTGACACGGTCAGATCACCGCCTTCTGTCAGCGCAACCATGCGGCTTCTGATCTGGTCGATGCGTGCTGCATCTTCCGCAAACCATGCTGCCGCCGGATCTTTTTCCTTGCCGTGCTTTTTCAGTGCAGCAATCGTAATGCCACGCGCTGCCTGGGTGATCGTATCGCTTGCACGCGACAGTGCCAGACCGTCATAATAATCCGTAACCGGAATTGTGCGCGCGGCTTCTTCGATACGGCCAATGCGGAAGGCTTCCGATACGCCGAAATAGGTCTTGGCGGTTGCAACCAGATCGGCAGAAGCCAGATGTGCGATCAACGCGATGTCCGGCATGATGCCTGCAAGTTGCAGATTGGCCAGACGCTGAGCAAGCTTTTCAGGCGCACCCTTTTCAACAAAGGCTGCCTTGTCTGCCTGCACCGCATCGATCAGGTAATCCGGCATCAGACCATCAAAGCGTGGCTCAAGCGCCGCACGTGCTGTGGTGATGGTGTTCACCAGCTCTGTCAGGTTTGCACGCGTGGTGTCGTTGCGCAGAACCCAGGCGGTCGTTGCAAGCAACATCTCGCCAACCAGGTGATAGAACTGGTTCTGCACATCACCCGTCACCTTGTTATCGAGCGCATCGATCGCGTCATAGATCGCATTGATCTCAAAGCCATCGCGCACCGCCACATAAGCGCGGACAATATCGGCAGGCGACTTGCCCGTCGTATCGGCCAGACGGCTGATGAAGGTGATGCCGCCACGATTGATAATATCGTTCGCCAGCAAAGTAGCGACGATTTCGCGCTTCAGACGGTGATTGGAAATTTCCTCGGCATAGGTTTTCACCATACGCTTCGGGAAATAGCTAAACAGCAACTCTTCGAAGTACGGCTCATCAGGCAGTTTGCTTGCGACCAGATCATCCGACAGTGACAGCTTGGCATAAGCAAGCAGAACTGCAAGTTCCGGACGCGTCAGCGGCTGTCCCGACTTCTGGCGATCATTCAGCACCGCATCCGATGGCAGATACTCGACCTTGCGATCCAGCAGCTTGCGCGCTTCAAGCTCGGCCATGAAGCGAGCCTGATAAGGCAGCTCCGTGAGACCCTGACGTTCGCTCAATGAAAGTGCGAGTGGCTGCAGATAATTGTTGCGCAGCACCAGTTCAGACACGTCATCGGTCATGCTCACCAGCAGCTTGTTGCGTGCCGGACGCTTAAGCTTGCCCGAACGCATGGCAGCAGCCAGCGCAATCTTGATATTGACCTCAACGTCGGAGCAGTTGACGCCTGCCGAGTTGTCGATGGCATCGGTATTGCCGCGACCGCCGTTGAGCGCATATTCAATGCGTCCGCGTTGCGTGACACCAAGATTTGCACCCTCGCCGATCACCTTCGCCCGAACATCCGAACCCGTGATACGAATGGCATCATTGGCTCGATCACCAACCTGCGCATCCGTTTCGTTGCCTGCTCGAATATAGGTGCCGATACCACCGAACCACAGAAGATCGACCTCCGCTTTCAGGATCGCCGTCATGACTTCCTGCGGCGAAGCGGTAGTTTTGCCAAGGCCAATGGCCTTTGCAGCTTCAGCTGACAGCGTGATCGTCTTCTGGCTGCGGCTATAGACACCGCCACCTGACGAAATCTTCGAGCGATCATAATCCTGCCAGCTTGAACGCGGCAGTTCGAACAGACGCTTGCGCTCTGCATAGCCGTCAGCCGGAACCGGGTTCGGATCGATGAAGATGTCACGATGATCAAAGGCTGCAACCAGCCTGATCTGCTCCGACAAAAGCATACCGTTGCCGAATACATCGCCCGACATATCGCCAACACCTGCAACCGTGAACGGTTCGGTCTGGATATCCTTGTTGAACTCACGGAAATGCCGCTTCACGGCTTCCCATGCACCGCGCGCGGTGATGCCCATGCCCTTGTGGTCGTAACCGGCAGAGCCACCCGATGCGAAAGCATCATCGAGCCAGAAGTCATGCGCCTGGCTGATCGCATTGGCCGTATCGGAAAAAGTTGCCGTGCCCTTGTCGGCAGCGACAACGAAATAAGGATCGTCATTGTCGTGACGCACCACGTCCGCAGGCGGCACAACATCATTGTCATGAATATTGTCAGTGACCGACAGAAGCGTGGAGATGAAAACCTTGTAGGCATCACGACCGGCTTCAAACACAGCATTGCGATCGCCACCGACAGGCAAACGCTTCGGATAGAAGCCGCCTTTGGCACCAACCGGCACAATCACCGCATTCTTGACCTGCTGTGCCTTGACGAGGCCCAAAACTTCCGTGCGGTAATCCTGTGCGCGGTCCGACCAGCGCAGACCACCACGCGCAACAGCGCCGAAGCGCAAATGCACACCTTCCACTTCGGGGCCATAGACGAAAATTTCGCGATATGGGCGCGGATCGGGCAGACCTTCGACAAGCCGTGGATTGAGCTTGAACGCAAAGGTCACACGCGGCTTGCCTTCATCATTTGGCTGGAAAGCATTGGTGCGCAAGGTTGCTTCGATCAGATTGCGGAAGCGGCGCAAAATCTGATCATCATCCGCACTCGGCACACCGAGAAGCGCCGTTTCGATAGCATCAACCAGCTTCTTTTCAGCGGCGTCACGACGCTTGGCCGACGGGTTAAAGCGCAGATCGAACAGCGAATAAAGATCGCTGGCAATTTCCGGATAGCGGTTGAGTGCGGCTGCAATGAAACCTTGCGAATAGGCAATACCTGCCTGCTGCAGATAACGGCCATAAGAGCGCAGGATCATGATCTGACGTGCCGTGAGACGTGCAGTCTGCACCAGCGCGTTATAGCCATCATTGTCGGCAAGACCATCCCAGACCGTGCGGAACACATCTTCCAGCATCTCGCCATCATCAGACAGATCAACCGGAGCGCCATAGGCGTTTACGAGCTGCATGTCATGCACGTAAACTGCGGCACCGTCCTCACCCGCTTGCGGAAGGTCAAGGGTCTGCTCGCTGACCACGCGGAACCCCATATTTTCGAGAAGCGGCACACGCTGCGACAGCGCAACCGGCGCGCCATGATGATAAAGCTTGAGCGAAACCGCATCCGGACCATCGGTACGATAGCGATAGAAGTCCACAAAGAGCGGAGCTTCTGCATTAAGGCCTGCGATGCGCTCTGCATCGACAAGCGCTTCAGGAGCGGTGAAGATTTCGCGATAGGATTGCGGGAAGCTCGAAGCCAGAGCAATAGTCTTTGCATCCACGCTGTCCGCGCTTTCACGCACCGCGTCTTCCCAAGTACGAACGATCGAACGCACTTCTTCTTCCAGCGCATCACGATCCACATGCGGCGTGGAACGTTCATGACGGCGGATGACGAACTGAACGCGCGTCAGACCATTTTGCAAAAAGACCGGATGGAACTCAAAACTGTCGCCGCCATAAATCTCGACAAGATAATGGCCGATCTTCTCACGCACGACAGAATCGTAACGGTCACGCGGAATATAGACCAGCACGGTGGCAAAACGGCCAAAACGGTCCAGACGCGGGATCGCACGAACGCGTGGGCGCTCACCAAGTGCCAGAATCAGTTCGGCATTGGCCGTCAGGCTTTCCACATCGATCTGGAACAGCTCATCACGCGGATATTCTTCCAGCACATTGACAAGCGCCTTGCCGGAATGGTCTTCGCGGTTAAAGCCAAGATGCCGGATAACTGCATCTGCCTTTGATCGAATAAATGGAATGCTGGCAACGGAGCTTACATAAGCAACAGAGGTGAACAAACCAACGAGACGAAGCTCACCAATAGCCTCGCCCTTGTCACCAAAGATCTTCACACCGACATAATCAAGATACGATCTGCGATGCACCAGCGACAGCGAATTTGCTTTCGTGACGATCAATGGTTCACTGCTATCAAGGAAGTCGGTGATCTCGCGCGGCGTGGCCTTGTCGTCGTCGTCCTTACGCAGAACGCGGACTTCACTGTCATTGAGAATGCCAAGCGTCTCCTTGACCGGCACGAGCTCACGCTTGTCGCCCTTGCCCTTGAAGGTCAGTTCGCGCATTCCAAGGAAAATAAAACGATCATCACGCAGCCATTCAAGAAACGCGATTGCCTCAGGCATAGCCGGATCAAGGGTCAGTTCCTGAACGCGCTTATAATCGGCGATAGCGTCATCAAGACGCTTGAGCATTGGCTTCCAATCGCTGACAGCAGAACGAACCTGTCCGAGCACACGCTTGATAGCAGCGGTGAGATCAGTCTTGGCCTGCTTGTCAAGGGCTGGAAGATGAATCTGCACAAGGCTGACGCGCTCAACACCCTTGGCAGGTGCAAGCTGCGAAGCTTCGCCTAAAATTGTAAGGCTGTCCTTTTCCCGCTCAATGTCGAGAACCGGGTGAACAACCATGAAAATCTGGCTGACATGATCGTTCAGCTCACCCATAATCGAGTCGAGCAGGAACGGCATGTTGTCGTTGACGATGGTAATAACGCTGACGGCGCGACCTTGGCGTTCGATGCTGTTATCGACGCTGATGATGCTTTTACCCTTGCGGTAGGATTCGAGCGCTTCGTAGCCATACTGGGCAGACTTATCGAGCGCGGCGGCATCATAGGCCGCAAGATCTTCGGGCGGCGCCCATTCAAAGAGAAGCTGCGAAAAGGCATCAAGCGCCTTCGACTTTCCTCCCTTCTTCTCCTCCTTGCCTGCCTTGGAACCCTTAATTTTGCTCGACCGATCCTGCTTTGCAGTCACGTCGGATACTCCTGTCATGATGGCAATGCGCGCCAAACTAGCAGATTGAACATGCGTTTCGATGACAAATCGCTGAAAACAACCAAAAAAATCAGTGAACGCCAGAAAATTCGTATCTAATCCATTTAATTTGGAACAAAGCTTCGAAAACGCTTTAAGAAATTTCGAAATATGCCGCCCAGCTTTTCCATGGATGGACATGCCAGGTTTACGTAAACGTCATAAAAGCGCAATTCTGCCACAAATGAGCGGCGAATCCGAATCTGTCAGACAGACTTAAAGTTCGATCAAGTGATCATCCAACTCGTTGATCGTGTGCTCGCCCGCAGGAAAATGTTTTTCCAGCAACACCCCCGCCTGCCCAATCGCCAGTACAAAACCGTCTGCAACTTCCAAACGCGAAGCATGATGTATCAGTGTTGCAACGATGCCATTCCACTCTTCCTGCTCAACACGCGCATCAATACCGGCATCAGCAATCACTTCCGCATAATGTTCGGCCATGGAAACGAACAGCAAAATGCCGGTCCGGTGTTCCGTGATATGGACATTGCGCGCCAGAAATTGCTGTAACGCGTTCAAATGTGCGCGCTTATAGCGAATACGGCGCGGCACCAGTAAAATACGGATTGAGGGCACCAGCCAAAGCAAAAACATAGCCGTTGCAAAGGCCGCAAGCACCGCGAGGCCGAACATGGGAAGGCTGATGTCAAACCAGTACCAATGCGCAAGGAACGCCGCGACCACCGAAGCGATCAGAATGCCACAGGTCGCAACAAAACCGGCCGCGAAGAAATAATCATCACTGGTGCGGGCGAGAACTGCGTAGATTTCACCACTTGTATTGGTTTCAGCAGCACGGATCGCCTCGGCAATACGCTTGTGATCCTGATCACTGATAAGGTTTTTAGCGCGCACAAAATTCTCCCTTACCAGCTACCCGAAGCGCCACCGCCCCCGGACGATCCGCCACCGCCGGAAAACCCGCCGCCACCACTGCCACCTGATGACCAGCCGCCACCGCCGCCAGAAAAGCCACCGCCGCCGGAACCGCCACGGGAATTAAAATCCACCACCATACCAAGCCAGCGATATTTTCCGGGGCCAATCTTGCGTCCAAAAATCGGTGTCAAGATCGCCATGCCGAAGCCGCCAAAGAAGATCAATACCCAGAATGTGATGAAAATAACGAACACCCAATCGACATCACCGGAGCCCGAACTCGTCTGAGCATTCCGTTTGGCGCGCGCTTCAAGCTCGGCAGCATCGCCAGACAAAACCGACAGAATGCCATCCACCCCCTGCACGATGCCTTCTGAGTAATTACCGCTGCGGAATTCTGGGATGATTGTACCATTGATGATAACGCTCGAAAGCGCATCCGTCATCGTGCCTTCAAGCCCGTAACCAACCTCAATACGCACCTTGCGATCATTGGGGGCAACGACCAGCAGAATACCGTTATTTTCCTGTTTCTGCCCCAGCGCCCAGGCGCGGAACAAGCGATTGGAATAGCTCTCAATATCCTCGCCATTCAGGCTCGGGACAGTCACCACAACCACCTGATCGGAGGACTTTGCTTCAAAGTCTGCAAGCTTCTGCGTGAGTTGCTGCAACTGAGCGGGATCGATAATCCCCGCTGCATCCACCACGCGCCCCGTCAATGCCTGTGCCGGCTTTGTCGCATCCTGCGCATTCGCGCCAACGGCCACAAAACTCGCAAACAGGAAAAGCAGAACAGCCGCAAGCAACCGTGGCCCATTCAGGCCACGTAAGGCCGCCGCGCGAAAGGGAAGCAAAGCTGCCACGAGATGCCCGATCAGTTGTTAAAGTTGACCTGAGGTGCGCTCTGGCTTGCAGCATCCGCGCTGAATGTCTGCATTGGCTTAGCATCACGATACCATATCCATGTCCAGATCATCGTCGGCATGGTGCGGATCGACGTATTATAAACGCGCACAGCCTCAATATAATCGCGGCGTGCCACAGCAATACGGTTTTCCGTACCCTCAAGCTGGGATTGAAGCGCCAGGAAGTTCTGATTGGCCTTAAGGTCCGGATAACGCTCCACGACGACCATCAGACGCGAAAGCGCACTGGTAAGGTTGGCCTGATTATCCTGAAATTGCTTGAACAATTCTGGATTGTTAAGTGTCTCCGGCGTGATCTGCACTTGCGTCGCCTTGGCACGTGCATCGATTACCGCCTGAAGCGTGTCCTTTTCATGCGCGGCATAGCCCTTCACCGTCTCAACCAGATTAGGCACCAGATCAGCCCGGCGCTGGTACTGGTTCTGCACTTCACTCCATGCAGCTTTCGCCTTTTCATCATTGGTTGGAATGGTGTTGAAACCACAGGCCGACAGCAGCGGCACAAGAGCGGCTAGCCCAAGGACAATAAACAAACGACGGAAAGACAAAGAACGGATAGCCATCACAGCCGACATGGTGTTCTCCTGAACAGGGCGCACAAACAGTGCCTGAAGACTTATTTTATATCGCATATGCAGCAGGTCGCAAATACAAACACTATATCAACAGGATAGAGAAAAATCGCTTTTCGTCCAGTTGTTTAATCCAATGCAAGAAGACAAACAAAAAAGCGACGGATTGCTCCGCCGCTTTTTATGTTCGCAAATAGCGAAAAATTATTCGCTTGCAGCTTCTTCAGCAGGAGCAGCAGCGGCGGCTGCAGCTTCAGCAGCTTTTGCAGCAGCTTCTTCTTCAGCCTGCTTGGCAAGAGCGAGACGTTCCTGAGCCTTCTTGCCTGGCAGACCCTTGGTCAGGTTGCTGCGTGCTTCACGCTTTGCAAGACCGGCCTGGTCGAGGAAGCGAAGAACGCGATCGGTTGGCTGTGCGCCCTGTGCAATCCAATGCTGGATACGGTCAGCGTCGAGCTTTACGCGTTCAGCGTCTTTTGCAAGCATTGGGTTCCATGCACCAACGGCTTCGATGAAGCGGCCATCACGCGGGCTGCGAGCATCCGCAACAACAACGTGGTAGTAAGGACGCTTCTTGGAGCCAGCGCGGGCGAGACGGATCTTAAGAGCCATTTTTTCTTTCCTTTAGACAATAATTCTGCCCTTGATGGGCGATAGGTTAAACCGTTTTAGGGTATTTAGTTTCCGCTGTGATTGGCAGCGGCATGCTCATGGTGCCGAATGACTTCCTTCACGATGAAGTTCAGGAATTTTTCGGCAAAATCTGGATCGAGATGGGCATCAACTGCGAGGCCACGAAGGCGCTCGACCTGACGCTTCTCACGGGCCGGGTCAGCAGCAGCGAGGCCGCGCTCGGCTTTCAGGACACCCACAGCCTTGGTGCAGCGAAAGCGCTCCGCAAGCATGTGGATGAGCGCCGCATCGATATTATCGATGGATGCGCGTAATGCGAGAAGTTCAGCAGGTACAGTGTTCTGTTCGTCAGCCATCTTACTCACTTCTTCTTCGGCAAACCGGGCAGACCACCGCCAAGCCCCGGAAGCTTAGGTCCACCCAAACCAGGCAAACCGCCACCAGGAAGCCCCGGTAAACCGCCGCCCTTGGTAAGACCGGCTGCTTCTGCCTGCTTGGCCAGCGCTTCAAGCTGCTTTGGGTCCATCTTGGAGAGATCAGGCATGCCGCCGCCCAGACCACCAAGGCCCATCTTGTTGGCAAGGCCGCCCATCATCTGCTTCATCATTCCGCCCTTGCCCTTACCCATAACTTTCATCATGTCGGCCATCTGGCGGTGCATCTTGAGAAGCTTGTTGATGTCGGCAGCACTGGTTCCGGAACCTTTGGCAATGCGCTGCTTGCGGCTGTGCTTGAGAAGGTCGGGATTGGCGCGCTCAGCCTTGGTCATCGAGCCGATAATGGCGAGCTGACGATCAAAGACCTTGTCGTCAAGACCGGCTGCCGCAGCCTTGTCCTTCATTCCGCCCATGCCGGGCATCATGCCCATAATGCTGCCCATACCACCGAGCTTTTTCATCTGGCCCAGCTGATCGGCAAGATCGTTGAGATCGAACTTGCCCGACTGCATCTTCTTGGCCATCGCAGCGGCTTTTTCCGCGTCGATGTTTTCAGCAGCTTTTTCAACGAGTGAAACGATGTCGCCCATGCCAAGAATACGGTCGGCAATACGCTTGGGATAGAACTCCTCAAGCGCATCCATCTTTTCACCGGTGGCGATCAGCTTGATCGGCTTGCCGGTGATGGCGCGCATCGAAAGGGCTGCACCGCCACGGCCATCGCCATCCATACGGGTGAGAACGATACCGGTAATGCCGACGCGTTCATCGAAGTTGCGCGCGAGATTAACGGCGTCCTGGCCGGTGAGGCTGTCTGCCACAAGCAAAATTTCATGCGGATTGGCGGCTTTGCGGATATCCGCCATTTCCACCATCAGCGGCTCGTCGATATGCGTGCGACCAGCGGTATCGAGAATAACCACATCATGACCGCCGAGCTTTGCAGCCTGAACGGCGCGCTTAGCGATTTCGACCGGCGAATGGCCAGCGATGATTGGCAATGTATCGACAGAGGTCTGGATACCAAGCTGACGAAGCTGTTCCTGTGCTGCCGGACGACGCGTATCAAGCGACGCCATCAACACCTTTTTGCGTTGACGCTCTGTCAGACGCTTGGAGAGCTTACCCGTGGTGGTCGTCTTACCCGAACCCTGAAGGCCGACCATCATAATGACGACAGGTGCCGGTGCATTCAGATCAACCGTGACACCTTCTGTGCCCAGCATTTCGATAAGCTCGTCATGAACGATCTTAACGACCATCTGGCCGGGCTTGATACTTTTGAGAATTTCAGCACCAACCGCCTTCTCACGAACGCGATCGGTGAATGAACGAACCACTTCCAGCGAAACGTCGGCTTCAATCAGCGCACGCCGCACTTCGCGCAGCGCAGCCGTCACGTCGCTTTCAGAAAGAGCGCCGCGTCCAGTCAGGCCGTTCAAAATGGAGCCAAGACGCTCCTGAAGTGATTCAAACATTGTGTTTCCTTGTCCTTTGATCCAGGCAGTTCAAGAACCGACCAAAGCGATACAGCACCCGAGGGCGCATCGCGCTGTCGGATGTGGACCTCCGGGATCTCTTTATACCAAATGGGTCCCGGTCGGTGGCTCGCGTTCTGAAGATCGCGGATAGATTGGGTGAGGCTTTAGGGGCTTCAGCCCGTAATGTCAAGCAAAAGGCGGAAAACGGCAATGTGTAACCAACAAATTGCACATCAAAGCAAGTGATTTGGTTCCAATTTACCAAAATTTGAAGAATACGTGAAAAAAGGACTATAAGCGCGCCGCCGTGCCATAAGCCTTACGCGTCATTGCGGCATGACATTCGGTGTAAAGAATGGCAAATTCGCGCCGAGGTAGAATCAACTCCAAAGGAGAAACGAATGGCATTGTTTGCCAAGGGCCGGATTTGGACGGCAGCAGCAGTTTTTGCAGTGGGTATGATGGCTGGAACCAGCATCGTTGAAGCAGCCCAGTGCGGCAACAATGGTGCCGGCTACAATGCCTGGCTTCAGCAGACGATCAAGGAAGCGCAGTCACGCGGCCTTGGCAAGCGTTCGCTTGATGCTCTGGCCAAGACGAAATATGCGCAGGCAACCATCAATGCCGATCGCAATCAGAAGAGCTTCAAGCTTTCTTTTGATCAGTTTATGCAGAAGCGCGGTGCAAACACCATCATCCAGCGCGGCAGATCGATCAAAAAGCAGAATGCAGCTCTCTTCGCAGCCATTGAAAAGCGTTATGGCGTTCCTGCTGGCCCGTTGATCGCGATCTGGGGCATGGAAACCGGGTTCGGCGCCTATCTCGGCAAGCAGCACACGCTTTCCGCAGTTGCAACGCTTGCTTATGATTGCCGCCGCAGCGACTACTTCACCAACCAGCTTTATGCAGCACTCAAGCTCATCGACAATCAGGATCTTGATCCGAATGCGGTCGGTGCCATGCATGGCGAAATCGGCCAGACCCAGTTCCTGCCGGTCAACGTGCTGAAATACGGCGTAGACGGTGATGGCAGCGGTCATATCGACATGGCGCGCTCGAAAGCTGACGCCCTTTATTCGACCGCCAACTTCCTCGTCGGTCATGGCTGGAAGCGCGGTGCCGGTTATCAGCCGGGCGAACCAAACTATGGTGCAATTCAAGGCTGGAATGCTGCACAGGTCTACCAGCGTGCCATTGCTGAAATGGGTAAGGCAATCGATAAATAATCATATCTATGGTGAAACAACGCGCTGTTTGCCATAGTCTGAATAGAGAAAAGCCCCGATTTTCGGGGCTTTTTTTATGCTGCCGTTTCCGGTGCCTTTTCGAGCGAAACTTCTGGTCTTTTGAAGTCACCGGACTGCTGATCCATTACCCACAGCTCGCCGGTCGAAATATCGAACCATACGCCATAAAGGGTGAGCTTGCCCTTCTTCTCAAGAATATCGACACATGGAAATGTGCGCAGATTATTGAGCGAATAGCGGATCGAAATACGCTCAAGCGCTGTCTGACGCTCGCTCTGCGTCATCAGATCATTGCCATTGACCGTTTCCGCCGCAGGCGCAATCAAGCTCATCCATTTTCCGATAAAATCACTCGGTGAAAGTGGTGCGCTTTGCGTATCAAGGGCCGCCTTGATGCCGCCGCATCGGCCATGCCCCATGACAACGATGTTCTTCACCTTGAGGCTCTGTACTGCAAATTCGAGTGCAGCAGACGCCGCATGAAATTCACCATCCGGCTCGTAAGGCGGAATAAGATTGGCAACATTCCGAAGAACGAAAATTTCGCCCGGTGCCGTATTGAAAATTGTTTCTGGAGCGGCACGGGAATCGCAGCAGGCAATGACAAGGGTCTGTGGTGCCTGACCTTTTTCAGCGAGTTCTTTATAACGTGCCGTTTCAGACGCGAAATGCTCGCTCATAAAGGTCTGGTAACCGGCGAGGAGTGAATCTGGAATATCAGCCATGGCTTTCCATTATCCCTATCGAAAACACAGAGCAATCAAAATTTGAACCGTTCTATGCACGCAATCCCTTGGTCGGATGGACGAGCCGCCTCATCTGTACCATTGCCATAGGCGTTGCGAGACTGGAAGCATCCGCTTCAAGCATCAATTCATCAGCGCCGCGTTTTGCTGAACGGGCCATGATCTCAAACACCGCCGCCGTTGTGCTTTGCAGTGTTTTTTCTTCTGAAAAGCCCGCAAGCCTGCGCGCGAGAAACACCGCTGATGTCAGATCGCCCAGACCATTGGTCGGCCCATCGACGCATCGATGCTCCGCCATCAGCGCAAGGGTTGGTGTGAGCAGAATATTGCCGATACTGCCACTCATCAATGGAAAAGCCGATGTCACCAGCATGGTTGCTGGCCCCGTATCAAGGGCCGCTTCCATCAATGCTTTGTTGTCTTCAAGTTCAACACCCGTCAGCCATGACAACTCGAAGCGATTGGGCGTTGCAATATCGGCAAGGGGTATCAAGTGATCGCGAATACCGACGGCTGTCGCTTCCGGAACATACAGCCCTTTCTGATCGCCAATGACCGGATCGCAAAGATAAAGCGCGTTGGGATTGCGCTCTTTGACCTTTTTTACCAGCCCCGCCACGGCTGCCGCCTGTTCGGGATGGCCAAGATAACCGGTGAGGATCGCGCCCACTTCACCAAGCCACGGCGCGCGTTCAAGATCCTGCATCAGTGTTGCAAACTCTTGGGCAGGCGGCACGATACGCCCGGCAGGACCATGGCCGGGATGCCACGGCAACACGACTGTGGGCACCGCCCAGACGGGAAATCCGAGCGTTTCCAAAGCGAAAACGGCAGCGCGGTTTCCAACAGAACCGCGCACGACATGGCTTGAGATGACAAGAACGGTTGTCGCGTCCGAAGGCGCAGAAAGCGTCATGTTAAACCTGGCTTTGCATGAGGTAAGAAATGAGCCAGACGATAATCGCCAGCGTGATGATAAGGCCCAGCCCGCGCCCGACGCGGGTAGCCCAGAGTTCGATTTTGTCATCCTCCGGGGCATCATTGGCAGCAAGATGGCTTGCGGTACGGGCAAACCCGCGCCGAACAATACCTCCAGCGCCGGTTTGCTCGCGCTCCAGACGTTCAAGAATGCGCTGCGCCTCGTCCTGACGCTCGCGTCCCGGACTGCCACCCTCACCTATGCCCGCCTGCTGGCGCTCACCCATAATCTGCCTGCCCTCAAGAAAAGACTCGTATCGTGGACACACTATGCAACATCACGTCCTGATTGCTGTTCTGCAAGCAGAATATTGTCTGATCAATTCAGTTTTACGATCAGCTTACCAAAATTGCCGCCTTCCAGCATGGAAATGAAAGCTTTGGGCGCATTTTCAAGCCCGACCACAATATCCTCACGGTAACGCACTTGACCATCAGCAACCCACTTTGCCATGTCGCGCTGGAATGCTGGCCCTTGGTCGGCAAAATCCCGCACGATAAAGCCGCGAATTGTCATGCTTTTGGTGAGAATGTCACGCATGAGCAATGGCAGCCGGTCCGGCCCGTCAAAAGCGCCGCTCTGATTATATTGTGCAATCAGTCCACACACCGGAACACGTGCAAAGGGATTAAGTAGCGGCAGCACAGCATCAAAAACCTTACCGCCGACATTCTCGAAGTAAACATCAATGCCTTTCGGGCAAGCCAACGCCAGTTCCTGCGCAAAATTATCGGAACGATGATCAAGCGCTGCATCAAAGCCGAAATCATCAATCAGTGCTTTGCACTTGTCCGGCCCACCGGCGATACCGACTGCGCGCGCACCTTTGAGCTTGGCAATCTGGCCCACGGCAGAACCGACGGGTCCGGTCGCAGCTGCAACCACAACTGTTTCACCCTCTTTCGGCTGCCCGATCGTCAACAGGCCGGAATAAGCGGTGAAGCCTGGCATGCCCATAACACCGAGCGCCGTCGTGACAGGCACTTGCTTTGGATCGAGTTTACGCAATGTGGATGCCTCGGCAACCGCATAGCTCTGCCAACCGGAATAAGAGAGAACGAAATCGCCCGGAACAAAGCCTGCGCTTTTACTTTCTACCACTTCGCCAACGGTTCCGCCTTCCATGACAGCACCGATCTCAACGGGCGCTGCATAGGATTTTGCCGCACTCATGCGCCCACGCATATACGGATCAAGCGAGAGATAGCGGATTTTGAGCAACACCTGACCTTCGCCCAACGCAGGAATCTCTGCCGTTTCAAGTCGAAAGTGTTCCGCAGTCGGTCGTCCTTCGGGACGCGATGCAAGGACAATACGATGGTTGGTTTTTGCACTCATAAATCTCACTCCTGATAATCGCTACAACTCTATGCCTTTAATTAGCGCGTAAAAGCGAAAAGTGGATGTCATGACACAAAGATTGCGCAACAAAAGAAAACCCCGCCCATGAAAAGAAGTCATGGGCGGGGCTTTCTCACTTGAAAACAGAATGAGTTATTTCATCGTCGGGATGACAAACTCTGCACCATCCTTCACGCCGGAAGGCCAGCGCGAGGTAACTGTCTTGGTCTTGGTGTAGAAGCGGAATGCATCCGGGCCGTGCTGGTTGAGATCGCCGAAGCCCGAAGCCTTCCAGCCACCAAAGGTGTAGTAGGCAATCGGAACCGGAATCGGCACGTTGATGCCGACCATGCCGACCTGAACACGGCTGGCAAAATCACGCGCTGCATCACCGTCGCGGGTGAAGATGGCAACGCCATTGCCATATTCATGTTCATTTGGCAGAGCGAGCGCTTCTTCGTAGTTCTTGGCGCGAACAACCGAAAGAACCGGGCCGAAGATTTCTTCCTTATAGATGCGCATATCCGGCGTTACATGATCAAACAGACAGCCGCCCATATAGAAGCCGTTCTCATAACCCTGCATCTTGAAGCCACGGCCATCAACGACGAGCTTTGCGCCTTCCTCAACGCCGAGATCGACATAGCCACGAATGCGCTCAAGTGCTGCCTTGGTAACAACCGGACCAAAATCGGCGGAATTGTCCGTTGATGGGCCAATTTTCAGCGCTTCAACGCGTGGAATCAGCTTTTCCATAAGACGGTTTGCAGTGTCTTCACCAACCGGAACCGCAACAGAGATCGCCATGCAGCGTTCGCCTGCTGAACCGTAACCAGCGCCAATCAGCGCATCGACCGTCTGATCGATATCGGCATCCGGCATGATCAGCATGTGGTTCTTGGCACCGCCAAAGCACTGAACGCGCTTGCCGTTTGAGCAGCCACGACCATAGATATATTGTGCAATCGGTGTCGAACCAACGAAACCGATGGCCTGAACATCCTTATCGTCGAGCAGCGCATCGACCGCATCCTTGTCGCCATTGACGACGTTGAAAATGCCTGCCGGAAGGCCAGCTTCCATGAACAGTTCAGCCAGACGCATCGGCACACCCGGATCACGTTCCGATGGCTTGAGCACGAAAGCATTGCCGCAGGCAATCGCCGGGCCAGCTTTCCACAGTGGGATCATGGCCGGGAAGTTGAACGGCGTGATACCGGCTACAACACCGAGCGGCTGACGCATCGAATAGGTGTCGATGCCCGTGCCTGCATTGTCAGTGAATTCGCCTTTGAGCATGTGCGCGGAACCGAGGCAGACTTCCACCACTTCGAGACCGCGCTGAATGTCGCCCTTCGCGTCAGCAATCGTCTTGCCATGTTCACGCGCCAGCAATTCAGCAAGGCTGTCATATTCTGCTTCAACGAGTTCGAGGAACTTGCGCAGAATGCGCACGCGGCGCTGCGGATTGGTGGCAGCCCATGCTGGTTGCGCTGCCTTGGCATTTTCGACCGCCGCACGCACTTCATCTTTGGTGGCCAGCGCCACAGTACCCTGAACCGTGCCATCCAGCGGCTGATAAATATCAGCCGTGCGACCGCTTTTGCCAGCAACATGCTTGCCGCCGATGAAATGTCCTACAGTGCGCATGAAAACGCCTCCCTTATGTTTATCCCTTGAGGCGGCAAAAGACCGCCTTCTTAAGGCCTATCCTGACTCTGCAAATTCATGATTGCAAGGCACTGAAAAGCGTATCCGTTGTGCATTTTTTATAGTACAAAATCATAGGGAGGCAAAATGCCATGAACTGGGATGATATTCGTATTTTTCTCGCCGTTGCACGCTCGGGGCAGATTCTGGGTGCGGCCAAAAGATTGGGCCTTAACCACACCACGGTTGCACGCCGTCTGACCGCTCTTGAAACTGCACTTTCAACGACCCTTCTGACACGCCGCACCAACGGCTCCACACTCACACAGGCAGGCGAAGAATTTCTCTTAGCAGCCGAACGCATGGAAGCAGAGATGCTTTCCGCCCGCGCGCAGGTTGGCAATGCCGATGTTGCCGTGTCCGGCACGGTGCGGATTGGCGCGCCGGATGGCTTTGGGGTCAATTTTCTTGCGCCCCGGCTTGCGCGCCTGACGCAGCAATATCCCGATCTCACCATTCAGCTGGTTCCAGTGCCGCGTTCGTTCTCGCTGTCGCGGCGTGAAGCCGATATCGCGATTACCGTTGAAAGACCTGAGCAAGGCAGGCTGATTGCCCGCAGGCTGGTGGATTATACGCTTGGTCTTTATGCCCATCGCAGCTATCTCGAAGAGCATGGGACACCGCAGAGCACGGATGAGTTGAGCGGTCACAGACTGATCGGTTATGTTGAAGACCTTGTGGTTAATCCATCACTTGCCTACGCATCGGAGATTTGCCGCGACTGGAAACCAGATTTTGAAGTGTCGAGCGCACTGGGTCAGGTGGAAGCCGTGCGGGCCGGTGCAGGTATCGGCATTCTTCATGCATTTATCGCACGTGCTGATTCCGATCTCGTGCCGCTATTTCCTGATCGCACCATCCGCCGCGCCTATTGGCTGACCTATCACGAATCCGCACGCACGCTTCGCCGCGTAACGGCAGTTTCCGCGCTGATTTCAGAACTGGTCGAAAACGAAAAATCGCTTTTTAGCTAACCTTCATATAGACAACCATGGCCCCGACAATCATCGCGGCGGGTACGAACAAGGCATCAAGACCAATAAAATAATGGCCGAGGCCACCGCCGACAGCGCCAAGCATCAAGGCCAGCCAAACCGCGACATGCTGCAACCACCGCCACTTCGGTGTTTCACCGCGCAGCGAACAGGCAAGATCGGCAGCAGCATTAAAAAGCGTGCCCGTCACGTAAGTTACACCCAGACGGGCAGCGCCAATCGGTTGCACGGCCGCGTTTTGCGCGCCCATTGCGGCGGCAAGCAGCAGGACCGGCTGGATAAACATTGCGCCTTCGCGCCGCAAAACGCCAACCAACAATAAAATCGCTACCACACTGGCCATCACATAAAGACTACCCGCACGACCGTAAGCGCGAACGACAAGTGTTCCGAAGAAAGCGCCCAGGAAAAACAGGACAATCAGGATAGCGGGAAACCAGATCAGGACCTCGCCCTGCACGCCCGGCTGCCCGGCAATCGCAGTCCCAAGTTGCGTGGTGTTGCCACTCATGAACGATGCAAAGAAACCGCCCAGTTGCAGGAAGGCAATTGCATCAACGAAACCAGCGGATGCAGTCAGAGCCAAGCCAAGCGATAGCTTCGAATTCGGTGTCATTCTTCTTAAGCTTTGAAAGATGCTGGCCGGTCCTTAAAACCGGGCCATTATGATGATTGGTAGAGAGCGCAATCCGACCGCAGTGATCCGAGGTCGTCAGACGCGCTTGACGATCCGCAGGATTATCAGAAGGATGGCAGCGCCGATAAAGGCATTGACGATTGAGGCAACCACGCCGCCGCCAACCGAAAAGCCAAGACGCGGCAGCAGCCAACCCGCAAAAAAGGCGCCGATCACACCCACAATAATATTGCCGATAACACCAAAACCACCACCCTGCACGACCTTGCCTGCCAGCCAGCCGGCAATAAGACCAACGAACAGGAATACAAGAAGACTCATACCATCCATAAGAATTTCTCCCTCTGAGAACGCATCCACGACGCATTTGCGGTGAGTTGACTATGAGTCGGGCTTACTGGCAAGAGGCTTGCATTCTAAGGCGCGAGATGCTGGAAAGCGCTGACGACTTCTTCGTAAACCTTGCGCTTGAACGGCACGATCAATTCCGGCAGTTCCCGCATTGGCTTCCACGCCCATTCCTCAAACTCAGCCGTATGGCCACCGGGCGGCGGATTGATCGCGATTTCGCTCTCATCACCCTCAAAACGATAGGCAAACCATTTCTGGGTCTGTCCGCGATATTTGCCTTTCAGCGCATGCCCAACGAGACGCGCTGGCAGGTCGTAATTGATCCAGTTCGGCGCTTCTTCAAGCAGTGACACAGACTTCATGCCGGTTTCTTCATAAAGCTCACGCAGCGATGCCACAGCTGGGTCTTCGCCCTTGTCAATGCCGCCCTGCGGCATTTGCCAGAGCTGCGTTGCACCATCCATTTCGTCACCCGGAATGACAATGCGTCGCCCGGCCCAGACAAGACCCGCTTTATTGAGCACCATCAACCCAACACAGGGACGATATGGCAGGCTTTCAGGATCGACAGGGCCTTTGTGCTTCGACATGGTATCTCCGTATGCATGCGTTTAAATCAAGTGTTATGCGGCAATTCATAGCGTTTCAATGGCATTGAACTGCGACAAAAAGAAAACGCGGAAGCCTGAACTCCCGCGCTTTATTTCTCCTTCAAGCGTGACTGCTGATTAGTTCAGAACGCTCTTTTTCGGGTCTGGCGGGAAGGCTACATTGGCAACTTCACCACGCAAAAGCTTCAGCGCGTCATTGAGCTGAACATCGTCCTTAGGCTCAAGCGGCACATAAGCAGCAGATCCCGAACCGGCATCATCTTCTTCATTGCCTTTGATATGGCCTTTCAGTTCGGATTCGCCGCGCACAACATCTTCGCCACGCATTTCAGGCGGCAGCGGCTGTTCAACCTTGATGTCCGGGGTAATACCCTTGCCCTGAATCGACTTGCCGGATGGTGTGTAATAGAGTGCGGTCGTCAGACGCAACGAGCCATTCTCACCAAGCGGAATGATGGTCTGCACAGAACCCTTACCAAAGGACTGCGTACCCAGCACGGTCGCACGGCGATGATCCTGCAACGCACCGGCAACGATTTCGGACGCACTGGCCGAGCCGCCATTGATCAAAACAATCAGTGGCTTGCCGTTTGTAAGATCACCTTTATGGGCATCAAAGCGCGTCACATCCTGCGGATCACGCCCACGGGTCGAAACGATCTCACCCTTGTCAAGGAAGGTGTCAGAAACAGCTACCGCCTGATCAAGTAGACCACCCGGATTAAGCCGCAAGTCAAGCACATAGCCCTTGAGCTTGTCAGCAGGCACCTTTTCCTGAATATCCTTGATCGCTTTCTTGAGATCATCCGACGTCTGTTCGGTAAAGGAAATCACACGCAGATAGCCGACATCGTTTTCGATACGCGAACGAACAGCCTTCACCTTGATCACCGCGCGATCAATCTTAAGCGTGATTGGCTTGTCCGCACCCTGACGGATCAGCGTGAGTTCAATCGGGGAACCGACCTCACCGCGCATCTTTTCAACAGCATCAGCGAGGCTGAGACCACGGACTTCCTGTCCATCGATCTTGCTGATCAGATCACCCGCAAGAACGCCGGCTTTGGAAGCAGGCGTATCATCAATGGGCGCGATGACCTTCACGAGGTCATTATCCATGGTGACTTCGATGCCAAGCCCGCCGAACTCGCCCTTGGTCTGCACGCGCATGTCCTGTGCGGCTTCCGGGTTGAGATAGGAAGAATGCGGATCAAGCGACGTCAACATGCCATTGATCGCGCTTTCCGTCAGCTTCTTGTCATCGGGGGGCGTCACATATTGCTGACGCACGCGCTCGAAAATATCACCGAAGAGAGCCAGGTCCTTATAGACATCGCTGTCTTTCCCCGCTGCCGCAAAGGCCGTGGAAGCAGGCGCGCCCTGAACCATCACCATGGCTGACGCCCCCAGAAGGGCTCCGGCGAACAGCAGCGACAGTTTACGTATCATTTTGTGTCCTTCCAGAAAGCCGCTCGGACCACCACGGGGCCGGATCAACGGGTTTTCCATCTTTTCGAAACTCAATGTAAAGCAATGGCGCGCCATTGCCCACTTCAATGGGTGCAACACTTGCGAGAAGTTTTTCACCCATCGCGCCGACCGGCTCCCCGGCAAGAACAAACTGACCTTGCGCCACGTCGATTCGGCCCATGCCTGCCATCACGATATGATAGCCATTGCCAGCATCAAGGATCAAGAGTTGCCCATAAGATCTGAATGTACCCGCATATAATACTACGCCATCGGAAGGTGACGTAATCGTGGCAGCAGGCAAAGTTTCGACAATCTGCCCCATCATGTTGCCGCCGACACCATCCTTGTCACCAAAATGGCGGATCAACTTGCCAGAAGCAGGCAAAATCAGCCTTCCACGCAAGGATGTAAAGTCAAGCTGCGCCTCCAGACGGCCAACATCAGGCGTTGTTTCTCCGGCCTTTTCACGGGCCTTCGCCAGACGCTCGGCCTCGGCCTTGCGGGCTGCATCGGCTGCATCACGCACGCCAGCCATCTGCTTATCCAGTCCGTCGATCAACTCCTTGAGGCTGCCCGCTTTTGCGGCAAGTTCTTCCGAACGCTTGCGCTGCGCATCCATTTCCTGCTCGGATTGGGCCTGCAATTTCTTTTTTTCTTCAAGAAGAAGTGATTGCCGCTTCTGCTCTTCGGCCTGCGCAGTGCGCGTGGTTTTCAATTTTTCCTGCTCCTGCTGGATAGAAGCAGTCACGCGCTGCATGTCTTTGAGATCACCCGCAAGTTCCTCCACCTGCCCACGCATTTCCGGCACCACCGCGCCAAGCAAAACAGCACTACGCACCGATGCCAAAGCATCATCGGGCCGCACGAGGATAGCAGGCGGCGGATTCAGGCCCATGCGCTGCAATGCGGCCAAAACCTCAGACAGAACGTTACGCCGCGCCCGCAAAGAGATGCGAATTCCTTCTTCCTGCTCCCGCAGCGCAACCAGTTTATCAGCACTATCAGCAATATCCTGCTGCAATTTCTTGTCCGTCTTGGCAGACTGGATCAATGCCGCCGTTATCGTTACCTGATCTTTTTTGAGGTTTGCAACTTCGCCTTCAAGCTGCTTGAGCTTATCGCCCGTAACCGACAATTCGGTGGTAAGCTGCTCATATTCACTCGCCGCCTTCTCACGCTGCTCTTGCAGCGCTTCCTGTGCGAAAACCTGCGGCATGCCTGCCATAAGAGCAGTCGCAACAAAGCCCACCCGCATGAATGCAGGCAGCAAAGGCATTTTTGAAAGGCGACAAGAACTCATGATCTGCTATATCAGGAAAAAAGAAGGCCAAAACTAGCCGCAGAGCATTAAGGAATTGTTAGCTATAAGCAATCCGTAAAAATTTCGCCTCGGCCATTGGTCCTATTCGTCATTTCTGGTGAAACTGCGCGCAATTACGGCGCAAGATCAGGGTAACTCTGCACATATTGTTGCATTTCACGCCGATAGCGCCAGACGGCGCGGGCGCGGTGTTTCCAAAGATCGCGGCGTGGCCGCTTCCATGGCTTTTCCGGACCATGGAAATGAACAATGATATCCGGCACAGATTTACTTTCCTCGACATCGCCACCAAGTCGGGCAATGTGGCGCCGCTGCCTGGCAGCCCGGCTCCATGAAGAATTATAAGCCGGGTTGAGCAGATGTACGCGATCCCGAAAAACATTGTTGAGATGGTCCTGATCGCCCAATGGACACGCGGACGCACGAACAAGATCTTGCATTGCCTGATGTAGTTCCGGCTCTGCCCGAATGGCATCCGTATCAAGCAGCAGAACGCCGGAATTGAAATAGCGCGATATATCGCTTTGCTGCATCAATTCCTGTAACTCACGCACACGCGGCAAACATTTTTCGCGCACCTTGAGGCTACGTGAAGACCATTTCGCCACAACACAATCGCGCACCGCGCCAATCGGGCAGCCTTTGAGATCAAGGCCGAAAAGTGGGGCGACATCACCCACCACCTGCGTGTCGCCATCAATATAAAGAACGCGCCCTGAAATTCGGGCCGGAATATGCAAACGCCCCATGGATGCCGCCGAAATATAAGCCGTTGGGCCCTTTGCGCCCTCAAGATCAGCGCTCGTCAGAGAAAGGCTATTCAACGTAACTGACGGATTGGTGGAAGCGACCCGATGCACAGCTTCCCAATCCTGCTCACTTAGTCCATCACCCCAGAAATGGATGATGCCGGGGACAGACAAGTGACGCAGAACGCCCCACATCGCCACAAGTGTGGGTTTGAGAAACCCGTGATCGGTCACAAAGACGATCTGCGGCAGCGTTTTATTCGTCGATGAAAGCGACATGTAATTCTTCAGATGATGCACGAGGCAGTTACGAAACCCGACCCGTCGCATTAGCTATTAGAAGAACGTGAAATAATTAGGACCGATGATAGGGATGACCCGCAAGAATCGTCGCCGCGCGATATAATTGTTCAGCAACCAGAATGCGGGCTATCTGATGCGGCCAAGTCAGTTCACCGAGCGCCAAAACCAGATCGGCACGCGAACGCAAAGCGGGATCGTGTCCATCCGGGCCACCAATGGCGACAATCAGCTGACGCTTACCAGCATCACGCATACGGCCAATGCGTTCAGCAAAAGCTTCCGAGCCAAGCGCCTTGCCGCGCTCATCAAGCAGGATAAGAGCAGCACCATTATCCAGTGCTTCATGGATACGCTGTGCTTCTTCGGCCTTGCGCAGTTCAGCCGTTTGTCCGCGACTTTCGGGAATTTCGCTCACACCGGCGAATTCGAGCCCAAGCGGTGGGCCCGCCTTGGAAAAACGGTCAAAATAACGCTCGACCAACTCCCGCTCGGGGCCGGCTTTCATCCGGCCCACGGCCATCACACTCACACGCATCGCGTCCTCTTACGACTTAGAGCGCATCTGGATCTCATAAAAACAGAGAGCAACGCTCTAACTCTTTCTTTTAACGCGCATCTTTATCCGAAAACCGTTTCACACTTTTCAGGATGCGCTCCAATCAGTGCACCGTTCCCGATGCGCGCTGATCTTCGAAATCGTCGTTGATCCAGATTTTTTCCAGATTGTAGAAATCACGGATTTCCGGGCGGAAAATATGGACGACAATATCACCAGTATCGATGAGAACCCAATCCCCACCTTCGAGTCCTTCGACCCGCATATCTTTGCAGCCCATTTCGCGAAGCGCCTGCAAAAGATGGTCAGCGACAGCCGTCACATGACGATGCGAACGACCAGACGCGACGATCATAAAATCGCCGATCGAAGATCTTCCGCGAATGTCGATGGGAATAATAGATTCTGCTTTGGAGTTTTCGAGACTGGCCAAAGCCGCGTCGAAGGTCTGGGACACGAAAGCTGTTTCGTTCATCCCGACCGCTGAAGGCGCGTGGTGAGCCTTCTTCTCAATTGCTGTTCTCAGTGTAGTTCCTTTCTGTCAAGAACAACGCAGTACGGCAGTTATAAGCACCGCACATGCCTAAGATAGGCAGAGTCCTTGCATTCTTTCAAGCTTTTTGGGGTGATAAGCCCATTCACTTTTTCAGTTTTTGTTTGCGGAGCGCCGTCGACGAAAGCGATGATCGCGGTCCGTGAATAAAGGTCCATGCCGGTGGCGAGCGCCGCGCCAGAATTGGCGCGTAATGTTCATCCAACCGGCTGCGGGAAAAGGTCTGCGCCATCCGCGATGACAGATAGGCCAAGGTCGAACCCGGTCGGTCAATAACTGCGATCGGAAACGTCTGCGCAATCTCACGCCAGCGCTGCCAGCGATGAAACGATGCGAGATTGTCTGCGCCCATAACCCAAACGAAATGCACGCCGGGATTGGCCTTGGCAATCAGCGCCAGAGTGTCGGCTGTGTAGCGCACATTAAACGCTGCTTCCAGTGCCGTCACCTTGATGCGCGGATCGCTGGCCACATGCTCGCTCAGCTCCAACCGTTCACAAAGCGGTGCAAGTTCGCGCTTATCCTTCAGCGGATTGCCGGGCGTCACCATCCACCAAAGCTGATCAAGCTTTAGCCGTCGAATAGCGATTTCAGCGACCAGCGCATGGCCACCATGTGGTGGGTTGAACGAGCCGCCAAACAGGCCGACCGTCATGCCCTTTTCGACATGTGGCATACGCAAATAACGCGCATCGACGCCCGGATAACGCGTTTTTAATGCGGGAAGCCCGAAGCCAAAACGCATCAGCCTCTGACCTGTCCGTTTCCACGAACACGATATTTGAAGGAAGTCAGCTGTTCGACCCCAACCGGACCACGCGCGTGCATCTTGCCCGTTGCGATACCAATTTCAGCGCCCATGCCGAACTCACCACCATCTGCAAACTGCGTCGAGGCATTGTGCAGAAGAATGGCCGAGTCGATCTCGTTGAAGAAGCGCATAACGACATCCGCATCCTCAGCCACAACCGCTTCGGTGTGGTGCGAGGAGTAACGGTTGATATGCTCAATCGCACCCGAAACACCATCGACCAGCGCCACCGAAATAATCGCATCGAGATATTCGGTCGACCAGTCTTCTTCGCTGGCAGGCTTGGCACTTGTATACAGTGCTCGCACTTCGTCCCTGCCGCGAATTTCACAACCCTTGGCAGCTAGATCTTCAAGAACCGGCACCAGATGCGTTTGAGCCACTCCGCGATCCACAAGCAAGGTTTCGGTTGCACCGCAAATGCCGGTGCGGCGCATCTTGGCATTCACCGCAATCGCACGCGCCATGTCGAGATCAGCCGACTTGTCGATATAGAGATGACAGATGCCTTCAAGATGCGCGAAAACCGGCACGCGCGCTTCCGATTGCACCCGCGCCACGAGGCTTTTGCCGCCGCGAGGGACAATCACGTCAATCGCGCCATTCAGACCTTTGAGCATTTCGCCAACCGCAGCACGGTCTGTAACCGGCACGATCTGGATAGCATCGGCAGGCAATTGCGCTGCCTCCAGTCCCGCAACCAGTGCCTTGTGGATGGCTGCCGACGAATGCGCGGAGTCTGATCCGCCGCGCAGGATAACCGCATTGCCAGCCTTAAGGCATAGCGCGCCAGCATCTGCCGTCACATTGGGACGGCTTTCATAAATCACACCGATGACGCCCAATGGTGTACGAACGCGCTCGATATGGAGACCATTCGGACGATCCCATTCGGCAATCACTTCACCGACTGGGTCATTCAATTCAGCAATAGCGCGAATGCCGTCGGCAATCGCCTGAATACGACCGTCATCCAGTGTCAGCCGATCAACAAACGAAGCCGCCATGCCGCTTTCGGCGGCACTGGCAAGATCAAGCTTGTTGGCTCTCAGAATGGCATCTTTGCTTGCAAGAATGCTATCTGCGGCAGCTAGCAGAGCTTTGTTTTTCTGTTGAGGCGAAGCGATGGATAGCGGAGCCGCTGCCTGTCTGGCTTTACGACCAACCTCTGCCATGATGGCTGCGATGTCAGTTCCGGCATCCACTTTGTTCAACATCCTCTTCCCCTTATGCTTCTTCAGTCTCGGTGGTGGTCATACCCCGTACCACCAGATCATTCCGATGGATCATCGCGCTGCGTGCATCATAGCCAAGAATGGCACTGATCTCATCGCTTTTGTGCCCGGCAATTTTTCGCGCATCTTCCGCATCATAAGCAATCAGGCCGCGCGCAATTTCCCGGCCTTCTTCATTGAAAACCGCAACCGTATCGCCCCGTTCAAACTGGCCTTCAATCTCTCTCACGCCGGCAGGCAAAAGCGACTTGCCGGATTTCAGCGCTTTGGCTGCACCAGCATCAACTTTCAAACGACCAGCTGGCTCAAGATTGCCGGAAATCCAGGTCTTCCAAGCATTCACCGGCGCACGCGCTGGCTCAAACAATGTCGCCCGCTCACCACGATCAATAGCCGAAAGCGGCCCCATCCGTGTACCGGAGGTGATAATCATCGCGGTGCCTGCCGCATTGGCAATCTTGCCGGCGTCAAGCTTGGTCTTCATGCCACCGCGCGAAAGCTCGGAAGCAGCAGCACCTGCCATCGCCTCAATCTGGGGTGTGATTGTTGTAACGAGCGGAAGAAACTGCGCATTCGGGTCCTTATGCGGCGGTGCCGTATAAAGCCCATCAATATCCGAGAGCAGGATCAGAAGATCAGCCCCCATCATGGTGGCAACACGGGCTGCAAGGCGATCATTATCGCCATAACGAATTTCGGTTGTCGCAACCGTATCATTCTCATTGATGATTGGCACAGCGCCAAGCTTCAGAAGCGTTTCAATCGTTGCGCGCGCATTGAGATAACGGCGACGCTCTTCTGTATCCGAAAGCGTCACCAGAATCTGCCCCGACTTGATGTCATGGCCACCAAGCACATCGGCATAGGCTTTTGCGAGCGCAATTTGCCCAGCGGCGGCGGCGGCCTGACTTTCTTCCAGCTTGAGCGATTTTTTCGGCAAACCAAGAACAGTACGTCCAAGTGCTATAGCACCGGACGAAACCACCAGAACTTCGACGCCCACATGATGAAGCGCCGCAATGTCCTGACCCAGGCTCTCAAGCCAGTTTTGCTTGAGCCCGGTCGCGCGGTCCACCAGAAGGGCGGAACCGATTTTGATAACGATGCGGCGGTAGTTTTTGAGTTGTTTGAGCATGTCTTCAGTTCCTGCGCCGCATCTTCAACTGTTATTCTTCTTCAGCCGCACCGGCTTCAACTGCACGACTTTTATCGATGACGGCAGCCAGCTGGCGAAGCGCATCGTTCAAGCCTTCATGGCTAACGGCCGAAAGCAACAGCGGATCGCGGCCACACGCCTTCTTGAGCGCCTTCACCTTTTGCTTGCGTGCATCCGGATCAAGCGTATCGATCTGCGACAGCGCCACGATTTCAGGTTTCTCGGTAAGGCCATGCTCATAGGCCTCCAGCTCACCGCGAATAACCTGATAAGCCTTCGCCACATCGTCTTCCTGCGCAGACACCAAATGCAGAAGCACGCGGGTACGCTCGACGTGACCGAGGAAGCGGTCGCCAAGGCCGATGCCTTCGCTTGCACCTTCAATCAGACCCGGAATATCCGCAATCACAAACTCACGTGCATCGACGCGCGCAACACCGAGATTGGGGTGCAACGTGGTAAAAGGATAATCGGCAATCTTAGGTTTTGCAGCCGTCACACTTGCGAGGAATGTCGATTTACCCGCATTCGGCAGGCCGACCAGACCCGCATCAGCAATCAGCTTGAGCCGCAACCGAATAGTACGCTCGATACCTTCCTGCCCCAGATTGGCACGACGTGGCGCGCGATTGGTCGAAGTCGTGAAATGCAGATTGCCAAAGCCGCCATTGCCGCCCTTGGCCAAACGATAACGCTGACCAATTTCGGTGATGTCGCAGATCAGCGTTTCATCATCTTCTTCAAAAATCTGCGTGCCGACCGGCACTTTGAGGACGACATCATCGCCTTTGCCGCCGGTCATATTGCGGCCCATGCCATGCATGCCAGTCTTGGCCCGGAAATGCTGCTGATAACGGTAGTCAATCAGCGTATTGAGGCCATTGACGGCTTCCACCCAGACGTCGCCACCGCGTCCGCCATCGCCGCCATCAGGACCGCCGAATTCAAGAAACTTCTCGCGGCGGAACGACACGGCCCCCGCCCCACCATTGCCGGAGCGGATATAGATCTTGGCCTGATCGAGAAATTTCATTGAACCCTACCTCTTGCGACGCAATAGAAACGTGATTGGATGCGTCTTAAACCTTGGGACTGCGCACAATCTCGCGCAATCCGATTTGCAATTACAGCAAAACCTGTGCCCTGCAAACAGCAGAAGCATAAGGTTTTCAGCCTAAATTCAGTTTCCATGCGGAATCACTGAAATCGATATAGAGCAATTCCTGATCCAGATATTGCCCTTTGACATAAAGCGACTTTGGCTCAACACCATAGGATTTGAAACCGAGGCCATAATAGATACGCTTTGCAGGCTCATTGGTCGCCACGACTTTCGCATCCAATATCACAACATGCCGGGCCGCGTGTTCGATAATCTGCCCAACAAGTGCTCTGCCAAGTCGCAAGCCCCGCGCTTCCGGCGCGACATAGACGCTGACCAGCGTACCACGGTGACGCTCGGATCGACGTTCATGGCGATGTAAACCAGCGATACCCATCAGGTTTTCACCATCAAAGGCACCGAAAATGACATTGCCGTTCACCTGCTCCAAGCGGCGCGCAAACACGCTGTCGGAATAGGCGTTTTCTTCTTCAAAGGTCGACCCGAAAGCCTGCGGCGCCAGCTGCAATGCAGACAGGCGTATCGCGCGGAACCGGTGCAGGTCTCCCTTATCCAATGCGCGAACAACAACCCTTTCACGGGTTACAGCATAAATATCGTTCATTATATTCCCCGATGTTTATCGGCCCTGCTCTTTTCAGCAGGGCCGTCTCTTTTGATTATACCTGCCAGCTTCTCAGGCCGATCCAGGTCCGCCGATCAAGAACATAGCGCTCGACAGGGACATTTCCCGAAGCGAGCGAATCCGCCATGCCCATGCTGCTGAACTGAAAGCCACACTTATGAATCACGCGACGCGAACCGACATTGCTTGCGTGGCATGAGACATGCAGACGCTCAATTGGCGTGGCCCGAAAGGCAAGATCGATCAATGCGTGGGCAGCTTCCGTGGCAAAACCATGCCCCCAATAAGGCTCGCCCAGCCAATAGCCAATCTCCAGACCTTCGCCATGGCTATGCGGATGGATGCCACAACACCCCATAAAGATTCCGGTTTCAGCTTGGGTAATCGCGTAAATGCAATTGCCCATCTCGCCTTTTCGGACGCGCTCTACAAAATCGATGGCATTTTCGCGGCTGTATGGATGAGGCATACGGGCGAGCATAGCAGAGACGCGGGCGTTATTGGCAAGATAGGAAATTGCATCCACGTCTTCGGTATGTGGCGGGCGGAGAACCAGCCTGTCCGTGACGAGGACGGGGCAATCTAAACCGGGCGAGAGATCAGCATAACTGGCCTCCCGCTCGCTACAGCTCTCGTAATATTCTTCTTCTAAAACGTCGACGACCATTTGTCTGTCCTCCAGATGCAAAAAGGGAAGATGGTGGTCCCATCTTCCCTTCGATCTTTTGGCTGGTCGCCATATATACCGGGTCCAATGGGACGCCGGTATTTATGAGTGCCCGGCTTACTCTGCTGCTTCTGCGATCGGGTTAACCGATACGTAGGTGCGGCCGTTGGCTTTCGTGCGGAAAGCAACGGAACCATTGGTGGTAGCAAAAATAGTGTGGTCTTTACCGAGGCCAACATTGGCGCCAGGATGCCACTTCGTGCCGCGCTGGCGCACGATGATGTTGCCAGAAACGACAGCTTCGCCGCCGAACTTCTTCACGCCAAGGCGCTTCGACTCTGAATCGCGACCGTTACGCGACGAACCACCAGCTTTTTTGTGTGCCATTGGATTTCTCCTTTAATCTCTTCTACTTACTCAGCCGACTCGGCCTTGGCTGCAGCCTTCTTAGGCGCTGCCTTCTTTGGCTTTGCGGCTTCGCCTTCAGCGGCATCTGCCTTAGGAGCCTTCTTCTCAGCGGCCTTCTTCGATGGCTTTGCACCGTCGGTAAGGATCTCCGAGATACGGATCGTCGTCTGTTCCTGACGATGACCGCGGGTGCGCTTCGAATTCTGACGGCGACGCTTCTTGAACGCGATAACCTTGCGTGCACGGCCCTGTTCAACGACTTCGGCCGTTACCAGAGCGCCTGCAACAACTGGCGCACCAACGGTCGAACCGACCATCAAAACTTCTGCGAATTCTACGATGTCGCCAGCTTCGCCAGCAACTTTTTCAATCTTGATAACGTCATTTGCGGCAACGCGATACTGCTTGCCACCGGTCTTAATGACTGCGAACATTTGTTGTCCTTTCGGTTGTTCGGTCCGGCTCTCATTTCCACGACATTTGCGCCGAAGTGATGGGCCGTCTTTTTATCAGTCGGTTGGTGAGTGGGCATTGTGCCCTTGATAACGACTCCGGAAACCCGAAATTTCGCAATCAAAACAATAGGCGCGGATCACCCCACGCCTAAGGTCAGGTGCTTATAGGTTGAAAGCTGCAGGAAAGTCAAGATTTTTCACAACAGAATGCAAATTAGGTCTTGTCTAATTGCATTTGGCTCGTTATTGAGCCGCTACACACTTAGCATTCGCTTTAGATGCTTATCAACGGCGCAGTTTTTATAGATTGCTTTACCGTGGTGCACAATGCGGAGAGGTGGCTGAGTGGTCGAAAGTACCGCACTCGAAATGCGGCGTGGGGGTAACTCCACCGTGGGTTCGAATCCCACCCTCTCCGCCATTTTATCTAGGTCGTGCACTCATAAATAGTCTAGCTATTTGAATGGATTAGTGATTCAAAGGTCTCGGATTTGGAGGTCTTTGATGTCACGTCGCCGCTATGAACTTACAGAACGCGA
>NZ_JBDJNL010000025.1:0-41085 GCF_039674445.1 Brucella sp. TWI432
CCATTTGCGCACAAGGTTGGTATTAATCCCGTGATCAATGGCAACACGCGATAAAGAAGCGCCGGGTTCAAGGGCCAAGGCAACAACTTGCTTCTTCCATTCGCGATCATAATGATGGTTCCCTTGCCGGTCCACAAACAGCACATGTGGCTTCGCTCCGTCCGCTCCCATAATTTCCATCGGTGTCCACCCTTTCAATCGGTGGACACCCTTTGCACCACTCCCTTCGGCCAGTGAAGGTGCGTGGAAATGAGCGCTTACCGCTGGCTGTCTTCGCGCTGCCGTTCTTCGCGGGCATCAGCGCCGGGACTTGGGCCTTTCAGACCGGCTCCGGTTGGCTCGGGGCGATCCTTGTCGGCCTTGTCGCTGGCGCAGTGACGCTCGGCCTCGGCCAGTTCCTGCTCGCCTTCATCCGTCCGCTCTGGATACGGCTCACGATCGCACTCGCCTTCGTCGCGCCCGCGGCGCTCGCCGGCTACCACGCGACGCATGGCATCGTGAAACACACCATGCCCTCCGACATCTGGCAGCCCATCTTCTCTGTCATCGGGGCAATCGCCGTTGGCGCCACGGCGCTGATCCGCGTGACAGCGATGGCCGCGCCCGGGCCAACCGGGCAGGCCATCGTGCAAACCTGACATCGGTGCAGGCGGCGGCGGGATGGTAAATTGATGTCTTAGCGGTCGCGCCTTCCACGTCGCCGGGCGCGGTTGCAATCGCGCTGACCGGATCGACGGCTAACCCAACTGACGTGCCATGCCATCGGTGACGGTGCCGGGGGCAATGCCGTGACAGCGCGCAGACGGTGCGAAGGCCGGCGGGGGTGATCTCGTGGGCGACAGGCAGGAATCGGCGGTACGTAGCGTCTGGCGGAGCTGGTTTGACCCGTGGTGTCAGGCGTCGCTACGGTCCATCGGTTCGGTATGGTTGCCACGTTCTCCTGTGATGCGTCTCTGTCATGTCGACCGCTCCAAAACGGCCTCTTAAATGGGCTGATCTGGCCGAAGGTCGGCTGCGCCTCGATCGCCTATGCCGCAACAGCGGCGTCGAAACTTTCTTCCCCTGCCGGCTGCGCCGTCATTCCTCGCGAGGCAAGAAAGCCCCTCCTTTGCTGTCAGGCCCCTGCGGGGTGCGCCGTCAATCGCCTCCGACCTCTCGATCGCCATCGAGGCCGCAATGGTGCGGGCTCGGAACAGAGTTCAAGGAGAACTACCATGGCGACCATCGGCACCTTCAAGAAGACCGGCAACAACGAGTTCACCGGCGAAATCGTTACCCTCAGCGTCCAGACCAAGAATGTCCGGATCGTCCCCGAGGCCCGCGCTACGGGTGAGAACGCCCCGAGCCACCGCGTCTTCGTAGGCCGCGCCGAGATCGGCGCGGCCTGGTCCAAGACCTCCAACGAAGGGCGTGCCTATCTGGGCCTAAAGCTCGACGATCCCAGCTTCAACGCCCCGATCTACGCTAACCTCTTCGACGACGAGGAAGGCGAGACCCTCTCGCTCATCTGGTCCCGTCCCAACGGGCGCCGGGGCGACTGAGGCCCCCCGCGAGGCCCCGACCGGAAGGCCGGGGCCTCGGCTTTGCTGCGACCGAATCAGCTGCGATCTCAGCCGCCTGACAGAGAGCAAATAAGCACTTCCGACTGGAATACGCTGCCAAGAACGACTATTATAGTCGTAGTTTTGGCGTACGCGTAGGTCCGTGTGGGAGGTGATCATGCATGATCACCTCCCGACAGTTTCGGGCCGCACGTGCGTTGCTGGGTTGGACACAGGAGACGCTCGCTGACAAGGCCCGGGTCTCATTGACCGCGCTCAAACGCCTCGAATCCACCAGTGGCCTCGAGGTCTTTGAGAGCACGCGCGATGAGGTGAGACGGGCTTTCGAACGCGCCGGCATTGTCTTCCTGAACTCCGATCAGGGCAAGGGAGTGCTGCTCGTTGATGCGAAGAAGGATACCTGACGTTCGACAGGTCGCGGCGTTGCCACCTCGTCCCGCGTCAAGGCCATGCGTTATCGTTCCGATCAGAACACGGTTAACAATCTCCTCCAGTTTGGATACATCTCGCGATCGGGGGATGTTGTGACCAAAGTCGATTTTCTTGATCAGCCGCCGGCC
The DNA here is from genome assembly GCF_039674445.1 of Brucella sp. TWI432. Taxonomy (NCBI): domain Bacteria; kingdom Pseudomonadati; phylum Pseudomonadota; class Alphaproteobacteria; order Hyphomicrobiales; family Brucellaceae; genus Brucella; species Brucella sp. TWI432. The sequence goes on from NZ_JBDJNL010000025.1 coordinate 2,123, forward strand.
GGGGCGGCATTGACCGCCTATGACGAGGCGCATCTGAAGCTGTACGTCCGGCTGCTGGATGCCGACGCTGAAAAAGCCGACTGGCGTGAAGTCGTCGAAGTCCTCTTCGGCCTCGATGCCAAGGCCGAACCGGAGCGCGCTCAGCGCATCTACACCAGCCATCTCGATCGCGCGAAATGGATGACGAAGAGCGGCTTTTGCGAGCTGCTCCAGGGCCGCCTGCACTGAGGTGATGCGTAAACCGCATCACGTTGCGGCCACTTCGTTCTTCCCGCGCTCCGTTCAACCCGGAATCGTATCCACTGCAAAACTCGCGTTGCACAACCTTACGCGGAGGCAGTGGAGAATGTCCGAGGATGAAAGTTGGCGGTCTGAAGCCGCCTATGACTATATCGATAAGTTGACCCCCGGCGATCTTGCCTGGGAGTTCTTGCGTCGTAACCCCGATTATCGGAACGCATACCGTGACTTGGTAGCCACCGGGCGGCTTACCGAAGCGATCGCTCAGGAATTCGCTGAACGATGGGGGTTGCGATTTCGTCGCCGACCCTCGCAACTCGGCGCTCATCCAGCCGATCTTCTGGACCCCGCAAACCGATCCCGCGACACTTCCGTTCACCGTCGGACCGAACCCGGCGGGACATCTCCGCCTCCGCGTTGAGGATCTTCACGCCCACGCCATCATCGAGCATGAGCCTGGTCTGATCCGGCTCGTACTGCGCGGCGAACCCCACGACGTCGCCCTGATCGGCGTCGATGATGCCCGCCCTCTTGGCGCGTTCATCATGTTCGATGAACTGACGCCCGACCGACTGACCGCGGTTGAACGCCTCTGGCACGCGATGTTCGGCAAGCGCGTGCCGCCCGATCCACGCCTGACGCCACAAAGACGTCAGCGCGCCCGCCAGATGCTGCGCGCGATCGACGCGCGCGCGAGCGGCGCCATCTACCGCACCGTCGCCGAGCATCTCTTCCCCCAGCACAAGATTGACGCAGCATCGTGGGTCGGCGACCCGATCCGGGAGACCACCATCCGTCTCGCCCGCGACGGCATGAAGCTCGTTCGCGGCGGCTACCGGACGCTGCTGCGCCGCCCACGCCGGGATCGCTGATATCCACTCGTGTGTCGATTTTAGCATCTTACTTCGACATCGTCCGGGGCGCCGTCTTCGCGCCACCGTGCTCGCAACCCGCCGCTTATTCGAAGCGGCCGCCCGCGAGACCACGGAGGTGCGATCATGGCCGAAAGAGCCGCCAATTTACCGCCACGCTACCTGAGAACGCAGGAGGCGGCGCGCTTCCTCGGCCTTTCCGAGCGCACCCTCGAAAAGCACCGCACCTACGGGACTGGCCCGACCTACCGCAAACTCGGCGGCCGCGTCGTCTATTCCGTCGATGACCTCCAGGCCTGGGCGGATCGCGGTCTCGTCACCTCGACCTCCGATCCGCGCGGCGGCACCGTGCTGCCCGCGAAGCGCCAGCCGTCCGCGTCCGCCAGCGTCGGCGCCCGTTTCCCGCGCTGAGTCCCGGCATGTCGGCGCGTCATCACAGCAGCGAACGCGAGCAGCTCGATCTCTTTCGGACGCTGCCCGGCGATCTCGCGCCGCGCGATGCGCAGGACCTGATGGCCTATCCGTTCTTCTCGCTCGCCAAGTCGAAGCGCCTGGCGCCGATCGACTTCCGCGCCGGCTCGATTGTCATCCGCGTCGAAGCGGTGGCCGAACATGGGATGGCGACGATCTGGGACGCCGACGTCCTGATCTGGGCCGCCTCGCAGATCGTCGAGGCGCGCGACCTCGGCCTGCGACCGTCTCGCCTGATGGCGACCACCCCCTATGAGATCCTCAACTTCATCGGACGCGGCGTGTCGCTGCGCGACTACGACCGGCTGAAGGCTGCGCTCGATCGGCTCCAGTCGACCACGGTGGCGACCTCAATTCGCCAGCCGACGGAACGGCGGATGCACCGGTTTTCCTGGATCAATGAATGGAAGGAACGCGCCGACCACCGTGGCCGGCCTCTCGGTCTCGAGCTAATCCTGCCGGACTGGTTCTACCGCGCCGTCCTCGACGACGCGCTCGTTCTAACCATCGACCGGAATTACTTCGGCCTGACTGGCGGGCTGGAACGCTGGCTCTACCGCTTGGTGCGCAAGCACGGCGGCCGGCAGGAGTTCGGCTGGAGTTTCGATTTTCCGCACCTCCACGCCAAGTCCGGCAGCCTCTCGCCGCTCAAACACTTCGCCTACGACCTGCGCGACATCGTCCGGCGCCAACCGCTGCCTGGCTACCGGCTGACCATCGAGCAGTGCCTCGGCGGTCCCGAAATTCTCACTTTCGTACCGACCGACCCGGATGCCCTCGGCATACCGCGCCGACGTCGCCGGTCCAAACCTCAGCCTGGGGATAAGCTGTGAATTGCCTCGTGCTATCAGGGACCGGCACTATCGTGCCATCGGGGACCGGACTCTCGTGCTATCGGGGACCGAAATCGTCGATTCCTCGCGCTGAATCAGCAGCTTGCGAGCCCCGTAACTTATCTAACCTAGATTCCTACGGAATCTTTCTAACGCGACCGCGTTTTTCGGCCGCTGTGGACGAGTCCCCGTTTCGCGGGAGACCGTCATGATCGTCGCGCTGCTCAACCAGAAGGGCGGCGTCGGCAAGACGACACTCGCCTTGCACCTCGCCGGCGAATGGGCTCGCCGTGGACAGCATGTCACGCTGATCGACGCCGATCCGCAAGGCTCGGCGCTCGACTGGTCGCAGCAGCGCAGCCGGGAGGGGCTGGAGCGGCTGTTTGGTGTCGTCGGGCTGGCCCGCGACACACTCCATCGTGAAGCGCCGGAGCTGGCCCGCGACGCCGACCACGTCGTCATCGACGGTCCGCCGCGCGTCGCCGGGTTGATGCGCTCGGCGCTGCTCGCGGCCGATCTCGTGCTGATCCCGGTGCAGCCATCGCCGCTCGACGGCTGGGCCTCCGCCGAAATGCTGGCGCTGCTCGGCGAGGCGCGCATCTATCGCCCGCAGCTCGCCGCCCGCTTCGTGCTGAACCGCTGCGCGGCCCGCACGGTTCTGGCGCGCGAGACCGCCGAGACGCTGGCGGATCACGACCCGCCCTTGCTCTCGACCACCATCGGCCAGCGCATCGTCTTCGCCGATGTCGTGCAGACCGGCCGGCTCGCCGCCGAGCAGGACGAGGATTGCCCCGGCGCGCGCGAGATCGCCGCGCTCGCAGCGGAAGTCGCGAGGATCGGCGCATGAGCGAGCGGTCCCCGAAGCGCAGCTTTGCGGCGCGTCCAGCCAATCCCGAAGACTGGATCAAAGCGCCCGAACGCCAGGCCTCCCGTACCCAGCCCGCCGAGGACTTCTCGGCCCGGCTGACGATCGACGTCACCGCCGACATGCGCGGCCGCATCAAGATCGCGGCCTTCCAGCGCGGCCAGACCGTCGCCGACATGCTGCGCGCGCTGTTCGAGCGCGAATTCCCATCCCCGTCAGGAGAAGGACAATGACCGGCTTTATCGCCGCGCCAATGCGTGTCGGCCGTGCTGCCGCCGAGCTGCCGCCAGATGCGTTCACTGAGGTCGAACTCGTCTGGATCGAGAAGCAGACGGAGCACTGGGTCCGCTTCGGCCGCGAGCGGCGCGAGCAGATCCTCGACCGCCGCCGGCGCATCCTCTTCTTCCCTCCCGGCAGCGTCCTCGCGCTGGTGCGCTGGGCAGCGAACGAGCACGGCACCGTTCTCTCGCGGGTCGACATCCTGCGCACGGTCGAGCGCGACGCAGCGTGCCAGACCGTCCCGACGGTCACGCCCGGCGCAGAGGTTCTGCTGCATGTCGATGGATGGCCGAAGGTGGAGCGCGTGCTCCAGCTCATCGACGCCATTGAGGCGCGCGGCATCGATCCGATCGAGGTTTCGCCCGACCATTGGCGCCACGTCCATAACCGGATGACCGTCGGCGAAACGCCGCGCGCTTATGGCCTTCGGCAGCATCGCGCCTTTCTCCTGCGTCGGGAGATCGGCGCATGACCCGGCTCTCCTATGCCATCGTCACGACGGCGGCCGTGTCGCTTCTCGGCATTGCCTCCGTGGCATCGTTCGCGCCGAAGCTGATCTGGAACGCCTCCGCCAGCACGCCGGTCGGCCTCTACACGATCGACGAACCTGGGCCGGTCGCCGTGACCGATCTGGTCGCGGTGGATGCCCCCGAACCGCTCGCCACCTTCCTGTCCGATGGCGGCTACCTGCCGCGTGGCGTGCCGCTTTTGAAGCGCGTCGCCGCGCTCCCGGAACAGCGGGTTTGCCGCACCGGGCTCGCCATCACCGTCGACGGCGTGCCGATGGGCGACGCTCTCGACCACGATCGTCGCGGCCGTCCGCTCCCGATCTGGCAGGGCTGCCGATTGGTCGCGAATGGCGAGCTGTTCCTGATGAACTGGCAGGTCCGCGACAGCCTCGACGGTCGCTATTTCGGCCCGCTTCCGGCCACCGCCGTGATCGGCCGGGCCACCCCTCTCTACACCGACGAGGACGGCGATGGCCGCTTCGTCTGGCGCGCGCCGACGCGGTGACGGCGCGCCCATGACCAGTCCACCGCATCTGAAGGAGACGACCCATGCCCGTGATCGGTCAATTCATGCGCGAGAATGATGGCTTCATCGGCCACCTGATGACGCTGTCGCTGCATCAGGACATCATCATCGTAGCGGCCGAGCCGTCCGAAGCCGAGAACGCGCCGGACTACCGCGTACATGTGCTCGACACCATGAGCAACGAGACCGGCGCGGAGATCGGCGCGGGCTGGAAACGTACCGGCGAGAAGGCCGGCGAATACGTCTCGCTGCAGCTCGACGATCCGACCTTCGAACATCCGATCCGCGCCAACCTGTTCCAGTCGGCCGACGACAAATCCGCCTGGGGCCTGCACTGGAATCGCCCGCCGAAGCGCGGCGAGCGGGACTGAACGATGCCCGCCGCGCCCCATCAGCCTGTCGTCCGAAGAAGGATCACCCTCCGACGTGCAGCCCTCCTTCTCCTTTCCGGCCTGATCCTCGCCGCACCGGGGGCCAACCCGGCCGGCGCACAGCAGGCGCCCGCCGAGCGGCCGTCGCCCAGTGATCCCTATGGCGCTTTCATCACCGAGGCCGCGCAGAGGTTCGGCGTCCCAGAAGCATGGATTCGCGCCGTCATGCGTGTCGAAAGCGCTGGCGACGTGCGCGCCATCTCGTCGGCGGGCGCGATGGGCCTGATGCAGATCATGCCCGCCACATGGGCCGACCTGCGCGTCCGCCATCGGCTCGGCGGCAACCCCTACGATCCGCGCGACAATATTCTGGCGGGCGCCGCCTATCTGCGCGAAATGCACGACCGCTACGGATCGCCCGGCTTCCTGGCGGCCTACAATGCCGGTCCCGGCCGCTACGAAGAGTATCTCGCCGGTCGACCATTGCCGGCCGAAACGCGCGCCTATGTCGCGACGCTCGCCCCCATTGTCGGTGGCGGTGAACTCGCCGGCCCTGTCGTGGTAGCGGCCGCCGATCCGCTCGCCTGGACGCGCGCGCCGCTCTTCGTGGTGCAGTCGTCTGGCAGTGGACCTGCCGCGCCAGCGCAGTCCGAAGGTGCGCCCGGTGACGTCACCGCGGCTACACCGGCGAGCGATCAAGGCCCGGCGGCTTCGCGCACCGATGGCCTTTTCGTTGCGCGCAATGTCCCTGGTGGCCCGCGATGACCGCGTTCGCACCCGTTCGCATTGTGGCGTGCTCTGGCGGGCAAATGGCGGTCCGGAGAGGGGGAGCAGTCAGCACAACCGCACGATGGCGAGATAAAAGCGCGCGAGGTGCGGCTTGGTGCGGTCGTGTCTTTTCAGGGGCTTACAGAGCATTTGCGCGAGGTGCGCCTGATCGGCGCAGCCTGCGCTCTCGCAATTTATTCGGGATTTTCCTCGGCTTTGCGCGATGTGCGGGGCTTCGGCCATGAGCGGAGAGGACGATTTCCGCATCCGGCCTGGCCGCATCCGCTCCACCCGGGCTCAAGCGGCGCGGCCTTTCATCGCGCAAGCGCTGGCGGCCGCGCAACGCGCCGGCGGCAGCGTCTCGCGCTCCGGCAAGATCAGCTCGGGCAACCGCTCGCGGTTCGGGCGTGGTCAGCGCGCGACCGTGCAGGCCAACCGGCTGCTGACCAGCCGATCACGCAACACGGTCATTAAGACCCGCGTTGTCCGCCATACGGCGCGGGCCGCGCCGCTTTCCGCCCACCTCAGCTATCTTCGTCGCGAGGGCGTCACCCGGGATGGCGAGAAGGCCCACCTGTTCGGCCCCGAGACCGAGGACGCCGATCCGAAGGCCTTCGCCGAGCGCACCCAGGACGACCGGCATCACTTCCGCTTCATCGTGTCGCCTGAGGACGCGACCGAGATGTCCGACCTCAAGACCTATGCCCGCGAGCTGATGGGGCAGATGGAGAAAGACCTCGGCACCAAGCTCGACTGGGTCGGCGTTGATCACTGGAACACCGACAATCCGCATGTCCATATCATCCTGCGGGGGCGGACCGACGACGGCCAGGACCTCGTCATCTCCCGCGACTACATCAAGGAAGGCATGCGCGCCCGCGCGCAGGATCTCGTCACCCAGGAGCTGGGACCGCGCACGGATCACGAGATCCGCCGCAATCTCGAACGGCAGATCGAGGCGGAGCGCTGGACCAATCTCGATCGCCAGCTCGCCCGCGACAGCTATCGCACCGGCGTCGTCGATCTCGCTCCGCGCCCGGACCGCCAGCCCGACGAATTCCACGCGATGAAGGTCGGCCGGCTGCGCAAGCTGGAGACGCTCGGCCTCGCCGATCAGATCGGACCGGGCCAATGGGTCGTGTCCGAGAATGCCGAGGCGACGCTGCGCGCGCTCGGCGAGCGTGGCGACATCATCAAGCGCATTCACCGCGGCCTGACGGAACGCGGCATCGAGCGTGGCGCCGCGAGCTATGTGCTCGCCGGCGAGAGCCTCAACGATCCTATCGTTGGTCGGCTCGTTGATCGTGGTCTCGACGATGAGCTGAAGGGCACGGCCTATGCCGTGGTCGACGGCACGGACGGGCGCACTCACCACATCAAACTTCCCGACCTCGATGCCGCTGGCGACAGCGCGCAAGGCTCGATCGTCGAGCTGCGCAAGTTCGATGACGCGCAGGGTCGGCGCCGCGTGGCGCTCGCCGTCCGCTCCGATCTCGACATCGAACGGCAGGTCAGTGCGGCCGGCGCTACGTGGCTCGACCGGCAGGCGATCGCCCGCGACCCCGTCGCGCTTGGAGGTGGCGGCTTCGGCGCGGAGGTGCGTCAGGCGATGGACCGGCGTGCCGACCATCTCGTCAGCCGGGGCCTCGCCGAGCGGCAGTCGCGCGGTGTCAGTTTTGCGCCGGGGCTGATCGACCAGTTGCGCCAGCGTGAGGTGGAAGCTCTGGGCGAGAAGCTTGCCGCCGAAACCGGGCGTCCGTTCACAAAGGCCGGAACGGGCGAGTATGTGGCGGGCACTTACCGGCAGCGCTTCGCGCTCGCCTCGGGCCGCTTCGCCATGATCGACGACGGCCTCGGCTTCCAGCTCGTGCCCTGGTCTCCGTCCCTCGAACGCCAGCTCGGTCAGCACGTCTCAGGCGTATCGCGCGGCCCCGGCGGCGTCGACTGGAGCTTCGGCCGCAATCGCGGCCTCGGCATGTAGCCCAATCAAGAAAGGAGTGCCCGCCATGCCGGCGACGAAAATCCTCTGGGGCCAGATCCTCACCGTCTTCCTGATCGTGCTGATGACGACCTGGGGCGCGACACAATGGACGGCCTACCGGCTCGGCTTCCAGCCACAGCTCGGGCAGCCCTGGTTCGAGCTGGCGGGCTGGCCGATCTACTATCCGCCGGCCTTCTTCTGGTGGTGGTATTTCTACGACGCCTACGCCCCGCCGATCTTCATCGAGGGCGCCTATATCGCCGCGTCGGGCGGCTTCATCTCCATCGCAGTTGCCATTGGCATGTCCGTGTGGCGGGCACGCGAAGCGAAGAACGTGGAGACCTACGGCTCGGCCCGCTGGGCGCGGCCTGAAGAGGTGAAGGCCGCCGGCCTCCTCGGTCCTGACGGCGTCGTCCTCGGCAAGCATGAGCGCGAGTATCTTCGCCATGACGGTCCGGAGCATGTCCTGTGTTTCGCGCCAACACGTTCCGGCAAGGGCGTGGGCCTGGTCGTGCCCTCGCTCCTGACCTGGCCGGGCTCGGCGATCGTTCACGACATCAAGGGCGAGAACTGGACGCTGACCGCCGGCTATCGCGCCCGGCACGGCCGCGTGCTGTTGTTCGATCCGACCAATGCCAAGTCGGCAGCCTATAATCCGCTGCTCGAGGTGCGCCGCGGCGAATGGGAAGTCCGTGACGTGCAGAACATCGCCGACATCCTGGTCGACCCGGAAGGTTCGCTCGAAAAGCGGAACCACTGGGAGAAGACGTCGCACGCGCTTCTGGTCGGCGCGATCCTGCACGTCCTCTATGCCGAGGTCGACAAGACCTTGGCCGGCGTCGCCGCCTTCCTGTCGGATCCGAAGCGCCCGATCGAGTCGACCCTCGCGGCGATGATGAAGACCGCACATCTCGGCGAGGCCGGTCCGCACCCGGTAATCGCCAGCGCGGCCCGCGAGTTGCTCAACAAATCGGACAACGAGCGGTCCGGCGTGCTGTCCACCGCGATGTCGTTTCTCGGTCTGTATCGCGATCCCGTCGTCGCCGAGGTGACGCGCCGCTGCGACTTGCGCATCGCCGACATGGTCGGTGGCAAGCATCCGACCACCCTCTACCTCGTTGTGCCGCCCTCCGACATCAACCGGACCAAGCCGCTGATCCGCCTGATCCTCAATCAGGTCGGCCGGCGGTTGACCGAGGACCTGCAGGCGAAGGGAAACCGCTATCGGCTGCTGCTCATGCTCGACGAGTTTCCCGCGCTCGGCCGCCTCGACTTCTTCGAGAGCGCCCTGGCGTTCATGGCGGGTTACGGCCTGAAAGCATTCCTCATCGCGCAATCGCTGAACCAGATCGAAAAGGCTTACGGGCCGAACAACTCGATCCTCGACAACTGCCACGTCCGGGTCAGCTTCGCGACCAATGACGAGCGGACCGCCAAACGCGTTTCGGATGCGCTCGGCACCGCCACCGAGATGAAGGCGATGAAGAACTATGCCGGTCACCGCCTCTCTCCCTGGCTCGGCCACTTGATGGTGTCGCGCTCGGAGACCGCCCGGCAATTGCTGACGCCCGGCGAGATCATGCAGCTCCCGCCCTCCGACGAGATCGTCATGGTTGCCGGCATTCCGCCGATACGCGCGAAGAAGGCCCGCTACTATGAGGATCGGAGATTTCAGGAGCGCATCCTGACGCCGCCCGGCCTGACCAAACCGGCGAGCGCCAGGGCAGACGATTGGAGCACGCTGGCTTTGCCCGAACGGCCGGTGCTGAACACGCCTGTCGCCGTGGATGATGCGGCCGATGACGATCCGACGGATTCCGAGCGCCGCCATCAGCCCGAGCTGAGCCGCACCAAGACCGTCGAGCGAAAGCCCGTCATCGAAAACGAATTCGAGATCGATTCCCGTGATGACGTCGACGAAGATGCCGCCCGCCTCAGCCGCATGACGCAGACGATGCGCCAGGTCGCGCGCCAAGCCTCGCTCGATCCGGGCGACGGCATCGAATTGTAGGAGGAGCCGGTGACGAAACCTCCCAAGAAGCAAAGGCTGTCGGTCTACGTCGACCCGGACGTCATGAAGGCGCTCGCCGCCCATGCAGCGCGACGCGATCTCTCGCTGTCGCTAGTTGCCGAGGCCGGTATCGCGTCTTTCCTCTCGCCAGACGCCGCGGAACGGCAGGAAGCGGCGACGACAAAGCGGCTCGATCAGCTCGACCGCCGCATGGCACGCATGGAGCGCGACCTTGGCATATCGGTCGAAACGCTCGCCGTGTTCATCCGCTTCTGGCTGACCTCCAACCCGCCGCTGCCGGAACCGGCCCAGATCGCAGCACGCGCCAAGGCGGGGGAGCGCTACGAGGCCTTCGTGACCGCGCTCGGCCGCCGACTCGCGCAGGGACCAAAGCTCAGGCAGGAGATTTCGGAAGACATCGCGCCCGCGCGCGACGCGGATTAATCACGACGGCGTAAGGCGCAAGTATTCCCGCGTTCCGCCGTTTCCCTGTCTTTGTACGCCACGGTACGACGACCACATGATGGTTGTTGTCAGACCATAATTTCTGTCTCTTCTACTCATCCCCGATCCAGGGCCGCACTTCGCGGACCCGCAAGAGAACGGGGACGACGTGGCGTCAACTCACCAGAAATCCGAGGCGAATCTTCGCGGCGCGCGCATGCTGCGCACCGCGCTCGGCCCCGCCATCGCCCGGTTTCTGGACGACGCCGCGATCGTCGAGGTGATGCTCAACCCCGATGGGCGGCTCTGGGTCGACCGTCTCTCCGAAGGGCTTTCCGATACCGGTGAGCTAATGTCGCCAGCCGATGGTGAGCGGATCATCCGCCTCGTCGCGCACCATGTCGGCGCCGAGGTCCATCCCGGCGCCCCACGCGTCTCGGCCGAGCTGCCCGAAACGGGGGAGCGGTTCGAGGGGCTGTTGCCCCCCGTCGTGTCCGCCCCGGCCTTCGCCATCCGCAAGCCTGCCGTCGCCGTCTTTACGCTCGACGACTACGTCTGGACGGGCGTCATGTCGGCCGAGCAGGCCGAGATCCTACGTCAGGCCGTCGCCGATCGGCGCAACATTCTCGTCGCCGGCGGCACCTCTACCGGCAAGACCACCCTCACCAACGCGCTGCTGGCCGAAGTCTCCAAGACCTCGGATCGCGTCGTCCTGATCGAGGACACCCGCGAGCTGCAATGCGCGGCGCCCAATCTCGTCGCCATGCGGACCAAGGACGGCGTCGCCTCGCTCTCCGATCTCGTCCGGTCATCGCTGCGCCTGCGCCCCGACCGCATTCCGATCGGCGAGGTGCGCGGCGCCGAGGCGCTCGACCTGCTCAAGGCCTGGGGCACCGGCCACCCTGGCGGCGTCGGCACCATCCACGCCGGCACCGCGATCGGCGCATTGCGCCGCATGGAGCAGCTCATCCAGGAAGCTGTCGTCACCGTCCCGCGCGCGCTGATCGCCGAGACAATCGATCTGGTCGCAGTGCTCTCCGGCCGCGGCGCCTCGCGCCGCCTCGCCGAACTCGCCCGCATCGAGGGCCTCGGCCCCGACGGCGACTACCGCGTCACCCTCGCAAGCCAGCCCCTCACAGGAGACCCGTCATGATCAAGCATGCTTTGCGCATTCGCCGCCACATCGCCACGGCGGTGTCCGTCACCTTCCTGACGCTCGCCCTCGCACCAGCCGCCCATGCGTCCGGCTCGTCGATGCCCTGGGAAGCGCCGCTTCAGTCGATCCTCGAATCCATCGAGGGGCCGGTCGCCAAGATCATTGCCGTGATGATCATCATCATCACCGGCCTGACGCTCGCCTTCGGCGATACGTCAGGCGGCGCACGCCGCCTGATCCAGATCGTGTTCGGCCTGTCGATCGCCTTCGCCGCGTCGAGCTTCTTCCTGTCGTTCTTCTCGTTCGGCGGGGGGGCGCTCGTCTGATGACCGACGGCGCGGATCATGGCGGCGAGGTTCCGGGCTTTTCCGTGCCCGTCCACCGGGCGCTGACCGAGCACATCCTGCTCGGCGGCGCCCCGCGCTCGATCGCCATTCTCAACGGGACACTGGCCGCAGCGCTCGGCCTCGGCCTTCGCCTCTGGCTGGTCGGCCTGGGCCTTTGGGCTCTCGGCCACTTCGCCGCCGTCTGGGCAGCCAAGCGCGATCCGCAGTTCGTCGACGTCGTGCGCAAGCATCTGCGCATCCCCGGTCACCTGTCGGTCTGAGGAGCGGGGCGATGATGAACCTTGCCGAGTATCGCAACCGCAACACCCGGCTTGCCGACTTCCTGCCATGGGCCGCGCTCGCCGGCGAAGGCGTCGTCCTCAACAAGGATGGCAGCTTGCAGCGCACCACGCGCTTCCGTGGCCCAGATCTCGACAGCGCCGTGCCGGCCGAGCTGGTCGCCGTCGCCGGCCGGCTGAACAATGCCTTCCGTCGCCTCGGCTCAGGCTGGGCGATCTTCGTCGAGGCGCAGCGCCATGGCGCCGCGACCTATCCGACTAGCATGTTCGCCGACAGCGCTTCCGCGCTGGTCGACGCCGAACGCAAAGCCGACTTCGAGGAAGCCGGCGCGCATTTCGAATCCAGCTACTTCCTCACCTTCCTGTACCTGCCGCCGGCCGAGGACGCGGCGCGTGCCGAGACCTGGCTCTACGAGGGCCGCGATCACACCGGCGTCGATGCGCATGAGATCCTGCGCGGCTTCATCGATCGCACCGACCGCATTCTCAACCTCATCGACGCCTTCATGCCGGAATGCGCCTGGCTCGATGACGCCGAGACGCTCACCTATCTGCACTCGACCATCTCGACGAAGCGGCACCGCGTCCGCGTTCCCGAGACGCCGATGTATCTCGACGCGCTGCTCGCCGATCAACCACTCACCGGCGGGCTCGAGCCGCGTCTGGGCGACACGAACCTGCGCATCCTTACCATCGTCGGTTTCCCGTCCGCGACCACGCCCGGCGTCCTCGACGAACTGAACCGGCTCGCCTTTCCCTATCGCTGGTCGACGCGCGCCATCCTGCTCGACAAGACCGACGCCACCAAGCTGGTGACCAAGATCCGGCGGCAGTGGTTCGCCAAGCGCAAGTCTATCGCCTCCATCCTCAAGGAGATCATGACCAACGAGGCTTCGGCGCTCGTCGACACCGACGCGGCCAACAAGGCGGCCGACGCCGACATGGCGCTGCAGGAGCTGGGCGCTGACTATGCCGGCCAGGCCTATGTGACGGCGACGATCACGGTCTGGGATAATGACCCCCGCATTGCCGCCGAGAAGCTGCGGCTGGTGGAGAAGGTCATCCAGGGCCGCGACTTCACGGCGATGGCCGAGACCATCAATGCCGTGGACGCCTGGCTGGGCTCGCTGCCCGGCCACGTCTACGCCAATGTCCGCCAGCCGCCCATCAGCACATTGAATCTCGCTCACATGATCCCGCTGTCGGCGGTGTGGGCGGGACCGGAACGGGACGAGCACTTCGATGCACCCCCACTGCTTTACGGCAGAACAGAGGGCTCGACCCCGTTCCGGCTTTCCATCCACGTCGGCGACGTCGGCCATACGCTGATCGTGGGGCCGACCGGCGCCGGCAAATCCGTGCTGCTGGCGCTGATGGCGCTTCAGTTCCGGCGCTATCCGCAATCCCAGGTCTTCGCCTTCGACTTCGGCGGATCGATCCGCGCCGCGGCGCTGGCCATGCGCGGCGACTGGCATGATCTCGGTGGCGGATTGACGGAAGGCGCCGACGACAGCGTGTCGCTCCAGCCGCTCGCCCGCATCGACGACGTCGCCGAGCGCGCCTGGGCCTCCGACTGGCTGATCGCAATCCTCTCCCGCGAGAGCGTGCCGGTCACGCCCGAGGTCAAGGAGCATCTCTGGTCGGCCCTGACCTCGCTGGCATCCGCGCCCGTCGCGGAGCGCACGCTGACCGGCCTGTCCGTGCTGCTCCAGTCCAACGACCTGAAGCAGGCGCTGCGACCCTATTGCGTCGGCGGTCCCTATGGCCGGCTGCTCGACGCGGAGTCCGAACATCTCGGCGAGGCGAACGTCCAGGCCTTCGAGACCGAGGGGCTCATCGGCACCGGCGCGGCCGCCGCCGTGCTCGCTTATCTCTTCCATCGCATCGAGGACCGCCTCGACGGCCGGCCGACGCTCCTGATCGTCGATGAAGGCTGGCTCGCCCTCGACGACGAAGGGTTTGCCGGCCAGCTCCGCGAATGGCTTAAGACGCTGCGCAAGAAGAACGCGAGCGTCATCTTCGCCACCCAATCGCTGTCCGACATAGACGGCTCGGCGATCGCGCCGGCCATCATCGAGAGCTGCCAGACGCGCATCCTGCTCCCCAACGAGCGCGCGATCGAGCCGCAGATCACCGCCATCTACCGCCGCTTCGGTCTCAATGACCGCCAGATCGAGATCCTCGCGCGGGCCATGCCCAAGCGCGACTATTACTGCCAGTCGCGGCGGGGCAATCGCCTGTTCGAGCTGGGCCTGTCGGACGTGGCCCTGGCGCTGTGTGCGGCCTCATCCAAACAGCATCAGGCGATGATCGCCGACGTTCATGCCCGCAGCGGCACGGACGGGTTCCTGCGCGAGTGGCTCGCGGCGAACCGGCTCGACTGGGCTGCCGACCTCATCGCCGGCCTCACCAATGTCATCCCCCAAAACCAACCGGAGGTACGCCCATGACCCGTTCCCTTCAAAGCCGCGCACGCACGCTGCGCATGACGGCCGCAATTCTTGCGGCCGCTCTTGCTCTGTCTCCTGTCCTCACGCCGCCGGCCGCCGCGCAGTGGATCGTCTACGACCCGACCAACTATGCGCAAAACGTGCTGACGGCGGCGCGCACGCTCCAGCAGGTCAATCAGCAGATCACCCAGCTTCAGAATGAAGCGACCATGCTGATCAATCAGGCCCGCAACCTGGCGAGCTTGCCATACTCCTCGCTTCAGCAGCTCCAGCAGTCCGTCCAGCGCACGCAGCAGCTTCTGCAACAGGCGCAGGGCATCGCCCTCAACGTCCAGCAGATCGACCGTGCGTTCCAGACCACCTACGGCAACGCCTCCATGTCCGCCTCCGATCAGGCGCTCGTCACGCAGGCGCGCGAGCGCTGGCAGAACACCGTCGGCGGCTTGCAGGACGCCATGCGTGTCCAGGCCGGCGTCGTCGGCAATATCGACACCAATCGCAGCGAGATGTCGGCGCTGGTCGGCCAGAGCCAGGGTGCGACGGGCGCGTTGCAGGCGACGCAGGCCGGCAATCAGCTCCTGGCGCTCCAGGCGCAGCAGCTCGCCGATCTGACCGCCGTCGTCGCCGCCAATGGCCGCGCCCAGAGCCTCTCCGAGGCCGAGCGGGCTGCCGCGGCCGAGCAAGGGCGCGAACAGCGCCGCCGCTTCCTCACACCGGGCAGCGGCTACCAACCCGGCAACGCCCGCATGTTCCCGAACGGCAACTGAGTGCACGGCGATGGACGGGAAGATGCTCGCGCGCCTGGGCGCTGTCGTGTTCGTCGCGGTCGCGATCACCGCGACCGCGATCGAGATGACCCGGAAAGAGGAGCCGCCCGAGACCTGGCCGTCCGGCCGCGCCGCAGAGGCGCCGGCCGATCCCCTGCGGGAGGCATTGATCCGCTGCCAGGCGCTCGGCGAAGAGGGGCCGCGCGATCCGGAATGCCGCCGTGCCTGGGCGGAGAACCGCCAGCGCTTCCTCGCGCCCGGCGCCCGTCCCGCCGAGCGGTTGCCGGACATGCCGCCCGCACCGCGCGATGGCCTCACCGCTCCATCGCAGCGGACCGACGCGCCGACCGCGACACCCGCCGCGCCGAACACTCCGCAGCTCGACGAGGCGCGATAACATCATGGGCGGCACCGGCGTCATCGACCACTTCCTCGAGGTCTTCACCCGCTACATCGACAGCGGCTTCGGCCTGCTCAGCGGCGAGGTCGCCTTCATCGCCACGACGCTGATCGTCATCGACGTGACGCTCGCGGCGCTGTTCTGGAGCTGGGGCGCCGACGACGACATCATGGCGCGGCTGGTCAAGAAGACCCTGTTCGTCGGCGTCTTCGCCTACATCATCGGCAACTGGAACAACCTCGCCCGGATCGTCTTCGAGAGCTTCGCCGGCCTCGGCCTGAAGGCGAGCGGCACCGGCTTCTCGACCGCTGATCTCATGCGCCCAGGAAAGGTCGCGCAGACGGGCCTCGACGCCGGCCGGCCGCTGCTCGATTCCATCTCCAACCTGATGGGCTATTGGTCGTTCTTCGAGAACTTCATCCAGATCGCCTGCATGTTCCTCGCCTGGGCGCTGGTCCTGCTCGCCTTCTTCATCCTCGCCATCCAGCTCTTCGTCACACTTATCGAGTTCAAGCTGACGACGCTCGCCGGCTTCGTGCTGATCCCCTTCGGCCTTTTCGGCAAGTCCGCCTTCATGGCGGAGCGCGTGCTCGGCAACGTCATCTCGTCCGGCATCAAGGTGCTGGTGCTCGCCGTCATCATCGGCATCGGCTCGACGCTCTTCTCCGAGTTCACCTCTGGCTTCGGCGGCGCGACGCCCACAATCGACGAGGCTATGGCGATCGTGCTCGCCGCACTCTCGCTGCTCGGCCTCGGCATTTTTGGTCCTGGCATCGCCAGTGGCATTGTCTCCGGCGGCCCGCAGCTCAGCGCGGGCGCCGCGGTCGGAACGGGGCTCGCCGCTGGCGGCATGGTCGCGGCAGGGGCTGGCCTCGTCGGCGCCGCCGCATCCGGCGGCGCAGCCCTGGCCGGCGGTGCGGCCGCAGCCGCTCGCGGCGGCGCAGCCGTCGCGGGAGGTGCATCCACCGCCTACAGCCTCGGCGCAGCCGGCCAATCCGGCGCGGCCGGGGTTGCTTCCGGCCTCGGCGGTGTCGCCCGCGCAGGCGGCAGTGCCGCTGTCTCGCCGCTCCGCCGCGCTGCGTCGCGTGCCGCCGAAAGCATGCGCTCCAGCTTCAATGCTGGCGGCAAGGCCGCATTCGAGGCCACAGGCGGCTCATCCACCATGGGCTCGACCGCTGGCGACGCCGCTGCCGACGGCGCGGCGCCTGCAAGCGCCGGCGGCCCGCCCGCCTGGGCGCAGCGGATGCGGCGCTCCCAACGCATGACCCATGCCGTCCAGGCTACGGCACATGCCGTCCGCTCCGGCGACGCCCACGGCGGCGGCTCTTCCGTCAACCTGTCCGAAGGCGATCGCTAATGTTCAAACGACCCTCCACCCACTACGGCAAAGCCCCCGAGCCGGAAACGCCGTATCAACGCGCCACCCAGGTCTGGGACGAGCGCATCGGCGCCTCACGCGTGCAGGCCCGGAACTGGCGTCTCGTGGCGTTCGGCTCCCTGATCATCTCGGGCGGGTTCGCCACCGCGCTCGTGGTGCAGTCGGCGCGCGGAACCATCGTGCCGTGGGTGGTGCAGGTCGATCGGCTCGGTCAGGCGCAAGCGGTTGCGCCGGCCGAGGCGAACTACCGTCCGACCGATCCGCAGATCGCTTTCCACTTGGCGCGCTTCATCGAGCAGGTCCGCAGCATTCCGGCCGACGCGATCATCGTTCGTCAGAACTGGCTTCGCGCCTACGACTTCACGACCGACCGCGGCGCGATGGCGCTGAACGACTATGCCCGCTCGAACGACCCGTTCGCGAAGGTTGGCCGCCAGCAGGTCGCCGTCGACGTCTCCAGCGTCATCCGCGCCTCTCCGGACAGTTTCCGCGTCGCCTGGGTCGAGCGCCGCTACGAGAACGGCCAACTCGCCGAGACCACGCGCTGGACCGCGATCCTGACGATCGTCGTGCA
The DNA here is from genome assembly GCF_039674445.1 of Brucella sp. TWI432. Lineage (NCBI taxonomy): Bacteria > Pseudomonadati > Pseudomonadota > Alphaproteobacteria > Hyphomicrobiales > Brucellaceae > Brucella > Brucella sp. TWI432. The sequence continues at coordinate 19,643 of NZ_JBDJNL010000025.1, forward strand.
GGTCCCCCGCAACGCCGATCGGTTGAGGGCGAACCCGCTCGGCATCTACGTCAACGCCATCAACTGGTCACGGGAGCTTGGGCAATGAAGCCGTCTTTCCGTAAAGCCGGAAACCCGGCTTCACGCATACTCGTATTCCTGGCTCTCCGCAGAGCCGCAATCCCGATGGTCCTGCTGGCGACAACAGCGCTCGCCGGCTGCGCCACCACCAACCCGCCGCCCGAGATCTCCTACGACAACGCGGCTCCCGCCGTGCAGACCGTCGATCCGCCTGCGCCGGTCACCGTGGTCGAGCTGCCGCGCCCGCTGCCGCTGCCCGGCCAGTTGCAACGCGTCGAGGCTTCGCGGCGCGCGCCCGAGCCGACAGATCCGACTGCGCGAGTGAACCAGGCCAATGCCGCTGCGCGCATCCAGCCCGTGCGCGACGGTTTCATCAATTCGATGCAGGTTTACCCTTTCACGCAAGGGGCGCTCTATCAGGTCTACACCGCCGTCGGGCAGATCACTGACATCGCGTTGCAGCCCGGTGAGCAGCTCGTCGGCGCCGGACCGGTCGCCGCCGGCGACACGGTCCGCTGGATCATCGGCGACACCGAGAGCGGATCGGGGGCGACGCGGCAGATCCATATCCTGGTGAAGCCAACGCGGCCCGACCTGATGACGAACCTAGTCATCAACACTAATCTGCGCACCTACCACATGGAGCTTCGCTCCACCGAGCGGACCTATATGGCCTCGGTGTCCTGGCAGTATCCGCAGGACCAGCTTATCGCGCTGCGTCGCCAGAACGCTGAGGCGCAGGCCGCGCAGCCGGTCGCATCCGGCGTCGACCTCGCGAATGTCAACTTCCGCTACGCGATCGACGGTGACCGCGCGCCGTGGCGGCCGCTGCGCGCCTTCGACGATGGCCGTCAGGTCTTCATCGAATTCCCGCGCGCCATAGGCCAGGGCGAGATGCCGCCGCTCTTCGTGGTTGGCCCCGAGGGCAACACCTCCGAACTGGTGAACTACCGCGTGCGCGGGCACCACATGATCGTCGATCGGCTCTTCGCCGCCGCCGAGCTGCGCTTCGGTTCCGGTGATCGCCAGCGGCGCGTCCGGATCACCCGCACCGATGGGAGGCCGTCGTCGTGAGCGAGAACCCGCCCCGGAATGAGGAAGTGACGGACGACGATGCGCAGCCGCTGACCGGCGAGCCGGCCAGCGCCGCGCCGATGCGGCTGCGCGCAGAACCGCCGCGCGTGACCCGCTTGTCGCGGAAGGTTCTCGCCGGCGTCGGTTTGGTCGCCAGCGTCGGACTTGGCGGCGCGCTCATCTACGCGCTCCAGACCCGCGACGGCGGGCGCCCTAACGAGGAACTCTATTCGACGGAAAACCGCTCGACCGCCGATGGCCTCGCCGGTCTTCCGCGCGACTACAGCGGTGTGCCGCGCTTGGGTCCGCCGCTGCCAGGCGATCTCGGTCGCCCCATCGTCAGCGCCCAGGACCGTGGACAGCCGGTGCCGACGCCGAATGTCGCCGCCCCGAATTCCGGCATTAGTCCGGAGGAACAGCGCCGCCTTCAGGAAATCGAAACGGCGCGGACGAGCAGACTCTTTTCCGGAACCGAGACACGCGCCGGAGCGGGAACACCAGCATCGGCTATCGCACCTCCGCCGGTGCCCGACCTGACCAGCCTCAGTTTAACGCCTCCTCCGGCGACACCTTCTGCGCAGGACCGTCAGAACGCCTTCCTCAATGCGGCCGCCGATCGCAGGACCGTTGCGCCCGACAGGGTTGCGGCACCAGCCTCGCCCAACATCCTTCAGGCGGGAGCCGTGATTTCCGCTGCGCTGATCACCGGCATCCGGTCCGATCTTCCAGGCCAGATCACCGCGCAGGTCACCGAGAACATCTATGATAGCCCGACCGGCCGCATCCTCCTCGTGCCGCAGGGCACGCGTGTCATCGGCCAGTACGACAACAACGTGCAGTTCGGGCAGAGCCGCGTTCTGCTCGTCTGGAACAGACTGATCTTCCCGAATGGCCGCTCAATCGTTCTCGAGCGTCAGCCTGGCGCCGATGCCGAGGGCTATGCCGGCCTGCAGGATGGCGTCGATTACCATTGGTGGGATCTTGCTAAAGCTGCCGGGCTTTCGACGCTGCTCGGCGTTGGCGCCGAACTCGCCGTGGACAATGATGACCGTCTTATCCAGGCGATCCGCAACGGTGGCCAGGACACCATCAATGACGCCGGCCAGCAGATCGTCAGGCGTCAGCTCAACATCGCACCAACGCTGACGATCCGACCGGGCTTTCCCGTGAGGGTAATCGTAACCCGCGATCTGGTGCTCGAACCCTACGGAGGATCTTGATGGCGAAACTCAAGCTCGGACCGCTTATCGACGAGAAGCCTGTGAAGGTGACGATCGAACTGCCAGCGGCGCTTCATCGCGATCTCGTGGCCTACGCAGAAGTCCTCGCTCGCCAGAACAGACAGGACATCAGCGATCCGTCGAAGCTGATCGCGCCGATGCTGGCGCGATTCATCCAGACTGATCGCGGGTTCGCCAAGGCCCGCAGGGGTCAAGGGGCGCAAAAGATAGCCCCCTCGGAGTCATAGGCGTGGCTCTAGATCTCCAGGATCGTCTCGTTCTGCGACGATCCGCATCTGCTGGTTGCGAGCAGTTGGGCTGTCTTCAGCAAGCTAAGGAAGGCTGGATTGTCATTCGCTGCCGACCAGACGACGCTGAACGGCACGATATCGGCTTGGTCGGTGAGCGGTCGTAACACCAGGCCTGGAACATTGACGGCCGTCCACGCCGCCGAAACCAGCGTGATTCCCTGACCAATGCTGACGAGGTTCATCAGCGTGTCTTGCAGGGCCAGCTTGTCTTCGATGTCGGGATAGGTGCTGTAATCGGCCGACCGACGGACGATATAGTCATGCACTTCTGGCCCAGGCTCGTTCCGGCTGACGATGAAGTGCTCCCCCTTGAGATCAGACCAGTCGAGCTTCGGCCTTCCTGCAAGCGGGTGGTCTTCCCAAAGCGCGACATGGACGCGTTCGCGCCAGAGCTCGCGCATTTCGCATCCTGGAACGGGATCTGAACCGGTAATGATGGCGGCATCCAATCGTTGAGCGCGGACCGCCGCGATGTGCTCGCGCCGGCCGCCGTCGCGCAGATCGAGCCTGACCCGCGGGTGCTGCTCGGTATAGGCTTGGACCAGTTGGCGCAGAAATCCTCCAGCCAGCGAGGTCAGAATGCCGATGCGCACCAGGCCCGTTTCAGCGCGGCGCATCGCACGAGCCGAGCGCCTTGCCGACTCAAATTGTTCTAGCGCCGGCGCAATCTCGGCCAGGAACTGCTCTCCCGCCGGGGTTAGCCGCACACCGCAGCGGCTCCGCTCGAACAGCGACACGCCAAGATGATCCTCGAGCTGCTTGAGGGCCCGGCTGACGTTCGACTGGTCAACATCGCACAGCTCTGCGGCACGCCTAAAGCTGCCTGCCTGGGCGGCGACGGTGAGATAGTGAAGTTGCCGAATAGCATGCCTCACAGCACCGCCCAGGCGAAGCAGGGGTTCACTCTGGCTGACGACGAAATACTCCGCCTTAAGGTCGGGCCAGGCAACCCGTCGCTGGGCCCGCACCGCGACGAGATGCTCGCGCCGGCCGCCGTCATGGTCTTGTAGTAGATTGCGGCAGCGCTCGCGTTTTCGGCGGCTAGGGGCGTAGAGGTCCGAGGATGGAGGGCCATATCAATGCCCTCCCGACGCTGCGGCCGGCGAGACATCGCGCCGGGACGCCTTCATCGACGGCAAGGCGATCTGCCAGAGAAGCGCGATAACTGCGACCGCTGCGATGACCGCGCCGATCGGCGCAAGTGACGGCAGACCCCAGGCGCTGATGGCAGCGCCTCCGATCCCTGAACCGACTACCACGCCGGAGTTGAAGGCGGCGATGTTCATCCCCGACGCCACGTCCATGGCCTGTGGCCGGTGGCGAGCGGCCAGCATCAGGATGCGCGATTGGAGCGGCGGGATCGCGCCATAGGTGGTGAGGCCTAGCAGAGCGACCAGCCCAATCATCGCGACAGGCTGGCGGAGAGCGAAGGAGATCAGCACGAGCGACAGGACAATGCCGACGAGCAGGAGGACCGAAGCGCGGTCCATGCCCTGCCTGTCGGTCAGACGGCCGCCGAGCACATTTCCCGCCGCCGCGCCAAGGCCGTAGGCCAGCAGCGTGAGGCTCGCAGTCTCCACGCAGACATTGGTGACTTGCAGCAGGATCGGCGAAACGAAGGTGTAGAGGGCGAAGGAGCCGGTATAGGAGAGCATCGGGATGCTCGCGCCGGCGAGCAGCCGGCGGTCGAACAGCACGCCAAGGTCGCGCAGGCCCGCACCCTTCGTCTCGGCCTCGCCCGATCCGGCCGGCATCAGCGCGGCGATGCCGAGGCTGCCGATCAGGCCGCACGCGGCGATGACGAGGAAGATGACCTGCCAGTGCAGGATGGACCCGAGCCAGGTGCCGATCGGCACGCCGAGCGACATCGCTACCGTAACGCCGCCGAAGACCAGGGCCAGCGCCGCGCCCGCACGTTCGGGCGCGACCAGCCGCGTCGCCACGCTGGAGGCGACAGCGAAGAAGACGCCATGCGCTAGGCCCGAGAGCAGGCGGGCCAAGAGCAGCGGCGTCAGGCTGTCGGAGAGGCCCGCGATCACGTTGCCGGCGCTGAACACCAGCATCGCGGCGAGGATCAGGTGCTTGCGCGACCAGCGGGCGGCGAGCGCGGTCAGGAGCGGAGCGCCGATCACCACACCGGCCGCATAGGTCGTGACGGTCAGCCCGATGCGGGTGACATCGACCTGCAGGTCGTCGGCCATCGCCGAGACGAGGCCGATGGTGATGAACTCGGTGAAGCCGACAGCGAAGGCGCAGAACGAGAAGATATAGATGACGGGAGGCATAGGCCGACCTTTCCAGACAAGCCCGCCCTCTCCTTGCGGGACATCGGATACCGGCAGGCGCAATTGCTTCTCCGGCAAACTGCGCTTTGCACGAATAGTCAGAAAGGTGCATAATGGGAGAACACTTACGACTTCCTGGAAGAAATGGTTCGCAACCTCGACGATCTGGCGGTGTTTGTCCGCGTGGCCGAATGTGGCGGCTTTTCGGCCGCCGCCCGCGCGATGGACCTCGCGCCCACCACGGTCAGCAAGCAGATCGCCCGGCTGGAACGGCAGCTCGGCGCGACATTGTTCGAGCGCAACACCCGCCGATTGAAGATCACCGAGGAAGGCCGGGCCGTGGCCGAGCGGGCACGCGCTGCGCTCGCCTTGCTCGATGAAGCTGCCGAGATCGCGCGCGCCGGTTCCGCCGACCTTTCGGGCACGATCCGCATCACCGCGCCCGTGCCTTTCGGAAGCCGCTACGTCGCTGCGGCGACGGCGGACTTCCGCAAGCTCCATCCCAAGGTAGGGTTCGAGTTGCATCTGACAGATCGGATCGTCGATCTCTATGCAGGTGAGATCGACGTCGCGATTCGGGTTGGGAAGCTCTCTGACTCCCGCCTGATCGCCCGCCGTCTTGCCGACAATCGCCGCATTATGGTCGCCGCGCCAGACTATCTCGCTCGACGGGGCATGCCGGAACACCCGCAAGACCTTGCCGGCCACACCTGCCTGCTCATCGCTTATCCTGGGCTGCGAAACATCTGGACGCTGCACAACGGTGGAATGACGGCGGAAATGTCTGTGTCGAGCGACCTTGCAACGGACAGTGGCATCACCTTGCGGACATGGTGCGTGGCGGGGCTTGGCATTTCCCTGCGCGAGCTTTGGGATGTCTCGGACGAATTGAAGGCGGGGCGACTGGTCCACATCCTTCCGGACTGGGAAGAGGAAGCTAGCCCGATCAGCTTCGTTCGCGCCAAACGCGAACCGGTGCCGAAACGCATCAGCGCCTTCGGCGATTTCCTGGCTCAGCTCTGGCGCAATCCTCCCTGGGAAGCGTGAAGCAGTCGCGGATTTCTTCACTTCGCCTCCTTTGCTGCATCTCTGCGAAGGGTGAACAGGCAGAAGGCTGCCGTTATCGTCGCAAGCAGCGCCAGGACGACGAGAATCGTCACGAAGGCGTCTGTGTAGGCTGCATGGACGAGCGCAGAGAGCAGCACGTCGTTGGTTGCGGTCGATGAAACGGCAGCGCCGTGTGCGCCTGAGCCGATGCACGCCGCCATCTCGGCGGCTCCGAGTGGCAGCGTGATGCCTTTTTCGGATGCGGCCACTCCGAGGTTATGGGCTGTCAGTCCGATCAGCGCCGCCCCGATGGCGGCGATGGCAATGGCCTCACCTGCAACGCGGCTGGTCGTGAAGATGCCGGAGGCCATGCCGGCACGTTCCTTGGGGACCACGCTGACCGAGAGCGCGTCCATCAATCCCCACGGCAGGCCGTTGCCGATGCCGATCAGCAACATCGGCAGGATCATCGGCCCGACACTTCCCTCGGGCGAAAGCCGCATGAGGAGCAACGCGCCGATGGCGGAAATCAGGAAGCCGACCCCCGAGAGAATGCCCGGCGCGATCCACTTCGCAAGCATACCTGCCAGAAGTGGCACGATCAGCATCGGTGCCGTCAGCGGAAGGATTGCGAGGCCAGCGGTAAACTCGTCTCGGCCTTGAATGGCGATGAACCAGATCGGCAGATAGACGATCAGCGCTACGAAGCTGAACCCTGTCGCAACCGGCAGGAGTTGCACGCCGATGAAGCGCGGATATTTGAACAGCGACAGGTCCAGCATGGGCCGGGCCTGTCGAAGTTCGACCGCCACGAATGAGGCGAGCAAAGCTACCGAGCCCGTGAACAGGCCGATGACGCGCAAGCTCGCCCAACCGTGCTGCGGCCCCTGAACAACCGCAAAGGTGAAGCTGACCAGCGCCGCCGTAAACAGGATCGTGCCCGGCCAGTCGATGTCCTTCGCTTCCGGGTCACGCGACTCCCTGATGCTCGGCGTTCCGAATAGCAGGATGAGCAGCGAGACGGCGGCAATGCCGAAGTAGAGCGCGCGCCAGCCCCAGTGCTCGATGATGTAGCCTGATGCCATCGGCCCGAAAGCGAGACCGACGCCGAAGGCGGTGCCGAGAAAGCTGAAGGCTCGGGGCCGTTCCGCCTCCTCGAACTCCTGCGCGAGGAGCGATGTCGCCGACGTCAGGACAAGCGCTCCGCCGATGCCCTCCACGGCCCGCAGCAGATTGAGCAGCAGAAGGATGGGGGTGAGGCCTATCAGAATGGAGGTGGCGGTGAAGATCGCCAGGCCGACGACGAAGCAGCGCTTGCGGCCGATCTGGTCGCCGAGCGCGCCGGCCGCCATGACGCAGCCGCCGAAGGCGATGGCGTATGCGTTGACGATCCAGCTCAAGCTTGCCTGATCGCCGCCGAGATCGCGCCCCACAGCCGGTGTGGAGATCGCCGGACCGGTGAAGACCAACGGGATGATGACTGCCGATAAGCAGATGGCGGCGAGAATCTTGTTTCGGCCGTCGGTGGTGGCCAGCCCTTGTGTAGCGTCCATCGGGAACTCCGTTGCGCCGCGCAGGAGCGCCCGGCGAAACGGCGGTTCCAAAAACGCGGACTGTTTTCCGCAATCGTAATTTCTGCTACCGAATAGGATAATATGGCGTTTTTGCAGATTGCTTCTGCATGTGGTGCAGCAATGGATGGTTCCTACTTCGATCAGGTCGCGGCTTTTCTCGCCACGGTCGAGCATGCCGGTTTCACGGCGGCCGGGGCGGTGCTGAACCGCGACGGGTCGCTCATGTCGCGCCGCGTCACGGCGCTCGAAAAGCGCTTGGGCGTTCGGCTTCTGGAGCGCACCACGCGGCGTGTCGCGCTGACCGAAGCCGGCGAGACTTACTATCAGCGAATGCGCGCGGCGGTGCTGGTTATGACCGAGATCGACGCGGAAGCGGCCGAGGCGTCGGGCACGGTGCGCGGCACGCTGCGCTTGTCGCTTCCCGCCACCTTCGGGCGGATGTGGATCGCACCGATCCTGCCGGCATTTCTGCGGCAGCATCCCGGCCTCACGGTCGAGGCGCGCTACGAGGATCGCTACGTCGATCTCGTCGCGGAAGGCTTCGACGTTGCCGTTCGGATCGGCGATCTCGCCGACAGCCGCCTGATCGCCCGGACGCTGGCCCCTGCCAAACGCCTGCTGTGCGCTTCGCCTGACTATCTGACCGAGCGCGGTATGCCGGCGCATCCTTCCGACCTTGCCAATCACCACTGCATCGGGTTCTCGCGGCTCGCCTCGCATCCGGTCTGGCATCTTGGCGACGAAGGCAAGACGCTTGCCGTCCGCATCTCTGGCCCGCTCGTCACGGACGATGCCACCAGCTTGATTGATGCTGCCGTGGCCGGAGCCGGTATCGCGATGGTCTCCGACTGGCTGGCTGGACCGGAACTCAAGAGCGGCCGGCTCGTGCCGGTGCTTCAAGCCTATCCGGTCGCGACCCCGGAAGGGATCTACATCGTTCACCCCTCTGCAACGCTCGTCCCTGCGAAGACCCGAGCGTTCGTGGCATGGTTGGCCAGCGCTATCCAACAAGAGGGCGGATCGGTGTAGTCCTTCATCCCTCATGGATTTGCTGAACTCCGTTGGAGCGCCAGGACCGCGATGCCAGCAAGGGCGGCCCCCGCGCCGACGATGGCGATCGCGGTCAGTCCGAACGCGCCGATCACGCCGCCCCCGATCAGCGAACCAAGCGCGATACCGGAATTGAACCCGGCGATGTTGAGGCCGGCCGCCGCCGCCAGAGCCTTTGGCGCATGGCGCTCGGCGATGCCGATGACGCGGGCCTGCATGGCGGGGACCGCCGCATAGGTCAGCGCGCCCAGCGCCGCGATCAGCACGGCCATGGCCGGGACGGAATGCACCGCCGGCCACATCGCCGCCAGCACGATCGCCAGACCGGTCAGGACGATCATCACCGCCTTGTCAGGGCCGAGCCTATCGGTCATGCGACCGCCGACGACGTTGCCGATGGCGGCAGCGACGCCATAGATCAGCATCATCGTGCTAACCCAGGAGGACTCCATTCCGGTGACGTCGATCAGCAGTGGCGAGATATAGGAAAACAGGCAGAAGGAGCCGGTGTACGCCAGCACGGTGATGAAGGCCGCACCAAGCAGGCGCCGGTCGATCAGCGCGATCAGATTGTGCAGGGCATCCTTCGCTTCGCCACCATCCCTGGCGTTCGGCATCAGCAGCGCCAGACCGGCCACGCCGATCGCGCCGCAGATCGACACGCCCATGAAGATGGTCTGCCAGCTCCAGACGCCGCCGAGGAAGGTGCCGATCGGCACGCCGAAGGCGAGCGCCAGCGTCAAGCCGCCGAAGACCACAGCGACGGCGCTGCCCGCACGCTCCGGCGCGACGAGGCGTGTCGCGGCGCTGGACGCGACAGCGAGGAAGACGCCATGGCCCAGCCCCGACCCGAACCGCGCCGCCAGCAAGGACATTAGATCGCCGGACAGGCCGACGAGGAAATTGCCGACTGTGAATACGATCATAGCCGCGAGCAGCAGATGCTTGCGGCTCCAGCTCGCGGCAAGCGCCGTCAGGATCGGTGCGCCGATGGTCGCGCCGATGGCATAGGCGGCGACGGCGGCACCCACTTGCCCGACATCGACCTTCAGGTCGGCGGCTATGTCCGACACCAGGCCGATGGTGACGAACTCGGTGAAGCCCAAGGCAAAGGCCGAGAGCGCGAAGACGTAGATGACCAGCGGGATACGGCCGGCCTGCGACGCGGAATCGTCCCGTTCTTCCATGGTCGGGACGTTCCTCATCGCGCTTCCCCGCCATTCAGCGCCTCCAGCGTTAGCTTGGCGGTCAGGGCCGAGGACGCCGGGTTCTGGCCGGTAACGAGGCGACCATCGGCAATGGCAAAGGGCTGGAAGTCGGCGACGCTCTCGTAACGGCCGCCCAGCTCGCGCAGGCGAGTTTCCAGCAGGAAGGGCACGGCCTCGTCCAGCCCGGCGGCGCGCTCCTCGCTGTCGGAGAAGCCGGTGACGCGACGACCGCTCACCAGCGGAGTGCCGGTTTCGTCCTTGACGTTCACCAGTCCGGCCGGGCCGTGGCAGACGGCGGCGACGATCTTGCCCTGTGCCCATGCCTTGCCCAGCAGCGCGGCCAGCTCGGCGCTCTCTGGCAAGTCCCACATGGTTCCGTGGCCACCGGGCAGGAACACCGCGTCATATTGCGAGATGTCGATGGCGGAGAGCGGTAGGGTCTCGGTCAGCACCTTCGATGCAGCTTCGTCGCCGAGGAAGCGGTCCACGCTGGCCTCGTTCTCGCCCCTCGCCTTTACAGACCGGGGATCGATCGGCGCCGGGCCACCTTGAATGGAGGCCAGCGTCACCGACGCGCCGGCATCGACGAAGGCGTAGTAAGGTGTCGCCAGTTCCTCGAACCACAGGCCGGTGGGTTTGTCGGGCTCGCCCATCGTGGCGCTGGACGTAAGGATCATCAGAATCTTGAGCTTGGTAGGCATTGAGGCACTCCGGTTGTTGCCCGGAACATGCCTCACGCCAGTACGCGACAAAAATCATTCCTTATGCTATCAGCCATAGAAATAACTATGGCTCGGCGATCATGAACTACCTCATCTATCTGCGCACCTTCCTTGACACTTACCGCGCCGGCTCGCTGACCCGCGCGGCCGGGCGTCTCGGCATTACCCAGCCGGCAGCGTCCGCGCACATCGCCTCGCTGGAGGAGATGCTGGGCAAGCCGCTCTTCATCCGGCAGGCGCGCGGGGTTGCCCCGACGGCCGCTGCCGACGATCTCGCCCGTTCGATCGCCTCCCAACTCGACGGGATCGAGGCGACCATGGGTGCGGCCCAAGCGCGCTCCAGCCATTTGAGCGGCACCGTCCATCTGGTCGGCCCGGCGGAATATCTTTCCGCACGCATCGGCCCCGCCCTGGCGCCACTCATCGGGGAAGGTCTGCGGCTACGCATCCAGACTGGCAATCGCGAGCGTATCTATGCGGCGCTCGACGAGGGCCATGCCGATCTTGCCGTTACCGCGTCGCCGCCGGACGGAAGCGTCCACGGCTTTGCTGAACTGGGCCGGGAGCGCCTGGTGCTGGTCGTGGCGCCGGCCATTGCAGAGCGGACCAAGGCGCGCACCGTGACGGCAGAATTCCTGTGTGGGCTGCCCTGCATCGCCTATGATGAGACCCTTCCGTTGCTGCGCCCGTTCTTCGAGCACGTCTTCGGCAAGGCCCCCGACATGCAGGCCGTGGTGACGGCGCCGGACCTGCGTATCCTGATCAGCATGGCCCAGGCCGGAACGGGATGGACAGTGTTGCCGGACTATCTATGCGCTGAAGCGCTGGCGAGCGGGCAACTCGTTGAACTGCCGACGACGCGGCCGGGGCCGGACAACACGCTCTATCTCGTCTGGAACAAGACTGCACTCCGCCATCCTCGTGTCGTGCATGTCAGAGATTTTCTTCTGCGTGCGGTTTGAGGGCGTAAACGTGGATGAACGTGTGCCGCTTCCATCATAGCCCTCGACAGCAGTGGAGGGCCGAGGGCCAGCACGCCGCTGCGGATGCTCTGTAGTTTCGAACGCAGATCGCGCCGACAGCGGCACTCGCTCATTCCTCATATGCGACACCGTAGGCCAACTTATTTCGCTTGATCCGCGCGAAGCCGGGTTCGCCTAGGTGCATACCAGCGATCAGCAGTCGCTCTGCGGTCACGCAGTCCAGCAGCCTCGCTCGTGTTTCGGCGGCAAGATGCGCATCCTGATCGAATGCGATCGACACATCGGGCCGGGGAATCTGGATTTGCGGGAAATGAACGATGTCGCCCCAGACCAGCATGCCCTTGCCATCTGAATCGAGCCGATAGCCGGTATGCCCGGCTGTATGTCCCGGCAGAGACATCGCCGTGATGCCGGGCAGCAGCTCGCCGCCCTCAAAAGTGCGCAGCCTGTCGCGGTAGCTGTCGAACGCCTGACGCGCCACGAGGAAGTTGCCACGGGCACGCTCGGGCGCGCGGCCTAGATTGCCATCATCCTGCCAGAACGCGACCTCCCGATGGTGGGCAATAAGTTCGGCTTTCGGGAAGACGGCTTCTCCGGAAGCGTCCATCAGCCCCCCGACATGATCGGGATGAGCATGCGTCAGCAGGACCGCGTCGATCTCCGAAGGCTGGATGCCCGCGAGCAGCAGATTGGTTTTCAATCGACCGCCCCACTGCTTGAAACCACCTGCTCCTGCGTCGATCAGGACCGTGCGACCCCCTCCACGCACAAGGTAGCAGTTGATATGGATCGAGGTGTGATCCTTTATCCCCGCATTTTCCTGCATACGGGAGGCATCGGCCGGGTCGATATTCGCGAGGAAATCGAAACCGGCGTGAAGATAGCCATCGCTGACGGCGGTGATTGTTAAATCACCGACCTGTTGTGTGGGAAATGCAAGACTAGACATGGTTCTTCTCCAAGCGTCGGCTCAATTTCGCGCGTGAATGCTCGACGCCGCATAGCCAAAGCAACGGATGCGCGCGGTGAGGCCGATGTTGCCCTTTATGGCGTCGTCCAGTCCTTCCATGAACCGTTCCATGACCGGCGGCGTCCGAAATGGTTCAAGGCGATATTGGATTTCCGCAAAGGCCGGGTGCCCCCGGCCGTGCCGAACAGCGACATAGACAATATGCACATTCGCCAATGCGGCCCGAAGAATGCCCGTGCAGAGTTCGGTGCATTGTTCCGTGAGGTCTGCGAGCGCTTCGTCCGGCGGCATCTTGTCTGCCGGAATGTAGATCGTGACATTCGGCATGGGGCCTACCGCGCCTTCCCGAAAGCGGCGTCGACGTCATTCGTCAACTGCGCCGTCATCGGCGCGTAGACATGGACGCCTTCAGGTAGATGCTCGATGTCAGGCACATTGCCGCGATCTACCTTGGCGAGCCAGCGGTGTTCCGGGAACTTCTCCATAGCGACCGCCTGCATCGCATATGGGGTGAGGCCAAGCCGGATCAGAGGTTCGGGGCCTGTGGCGCTCAACGCCAGATATTCGCCCTCACCAATGGCCGGCGCTCGCTTGATGCCGCCATAGAGGTTCCGGTGCCAGTCGGTGATGTGCTGTTGCCAGCGGGCGAAATTGCCGCCGCCCTTCTGGCGGTATTCCTCACCCGTCAGGATGTCGAGGCCGTCGATCGAGTGTAGAGCGAGATAGACGGGGCAGCCACGGCTCAGCGTCTTGAAACGTTGCGAAGTGTGGAAGCCGCTCACCGAAATGAGGGCTGGCAGCTTGTCCAGGCTGTAAAAGTCGTTCCATTCCGCTTCGCTGCCCGGATCGGCAAAGCTGCATTCCACCGTATAGATCATTATTCCACCTTCGACCGGAAGGTTGTCCTTCCGGTCTTGCCTTTCGTTGATATTTTCTCATGATAGACTGCCGATTCATGCCCACATATCGACAATGGATCATGCTTCAGTGACCTAATATCAAGGTGGCGGCGGGTTGAAGGCCGAACCATCTCGTCAGGAACCGTCATGCGCCGCAAGATTCCCAGCAATTCCGCACTCATGGCGTTCGAAGCATCGGCTCGTCATGGGAGCTTCGCTCGCGCGGCCGACGAACTGGCCCTGACCGAAGGAGCGATCAGCCGCCAGATCGGCCGGCTGGAAGCCTTCCTCGGCGTCACGCTGTTCGAGAGAGTCGGCAATCGCGTCCGGCTTTTGCCGAATGGAGAGCGTTATGCCGCGCAAGTCCGCGAGTCACTCGACCGGCTGGAGCGTGACAGCCAATATCTGATGGGGCAGCCCAGCGATGGTGCGAGCCTCGACATCGCCACCATCCCGACCTTTGCCACACGCTGGCTCATTCCGCGGCTGGGACGCTTTCGTGAAATGCACCCGAACATCATCGTCCATCTTGCCGAACGTATGGAGCCTTTTGTGCTTGTCGGAAGCGGTTTCGATGCCGCGATCCATTTCGAGCATCCCGCATGGACGGGAATGAGAACGCACAGGCTGCTACACGAGACGCTGGTCCCGGTGTGCCATCCGACGTTTCTCGATAAAGGTGAAGGAGCGCTATCCCTGGATGAACTGCCTCGCCTTCATCGACGCCAGAACCCGGACGCCTGGCAACGCTATGCGCAGGAAACCGGGATCGTGCTGACCAATCCTGCGGTTGGTGCCCGTTACGATCTTCATTCCATGCAAATCGAAGCCGCGCTCGCCGGCCTCGGCGTTGCGCTGGTGCCGCGCCTCTATATCGAAGCCGAGTTGGCGGAAGGTCGCTTGGCCGCGCCTTGGCCCGATGGGAATTCGATCTCCAAGACCTTCTGCCTCGTCCTGCCGGAGCCGATCCGGCTGAGCGACGGTCCAATACAGGCTTTCGCAAATTGGGTTCTCGAGGAGGTGCAACCGTCAAAACCAACGCCGTGAAGGCGACATTTGAACCCAGCACATTCCAAGCTTCTTCTGCCGGCCCAATTGCTACGACACCGATCCCTCCTTGACGATCCCGGTCACCTCACGACCAAGCTGCCGATCAATGAGCTTCAACGGCCGGCTGCGTGACGAACTGCTCAACGAGCCCTTTTCCGGCTGGCGCACTGCGCAGGCCTGATAGCTCCGCGCACCCGCATCTTGCCGCCCACCAACGCCAAGGCTCAAATCAACCCAGAACTCTCGTTATCGCTTGATGCGAAATGGAGAGGCGCGTCAACGCCCGCGCTCATCACAGCGCGCCCCGCGTTATCCTAAGCCAACCGTCAAACTTCTATCGAACCAACGAAGCTTTATCTGCATGGGCACACGCTGAGGCAGCATTGATCCCGGCGTTGCACTGTATCTTCAGTCCCAGTTTCGCATGAGCCCGGCAGAGGTTGAAGATCTATTCTACAACAAGTCGGGGCTGCTCGGGAGTCGCATTTACTGAATGCGCCTCCTCGTAGCGGGTGCCGCAAGTTTCGGGCTTGTCCATCAGCGCCTATCTGCCCTTATGCTGCACCTAGCAGTCAAGGAGAACCCGCCGATGTGTACGCTATAGCCCGAAAATACCGCACGGAATTTCGAAGGGGCTTCCAGTATCAGCATCTATCAGTCTCAATCGCCTCAGCAACGCAGGAGATTGAGCATGGCAAAGATCGAAACTACGCAAATTCGGAGAACAATCCGGCGGCAGCAGTTGCGGGAGATGGTGCCGATGGCTGACAGCACTATTTATGAAATGGAACAACGTGGCGAGTTTCCCCGTCGGTTCGCGCTCTCGCCACGTTGTATCGTTTGGGATCTGGCCGAGGTCGAGGCTTGGCTGATGGCACGGCGGGCTGCCCCGATCCGTCGAGCACAGCACCCTGACGTCACCAAGCGCAAGACCCGACCGGTCAAAGGGCGGGATCAAGCTCCATCACAGGCATAGCTGTCGGCAGAAGCGTTGGGGCGTGCTTCCGACCGTCGATCCAGGCATCCACGGTATCCGCCCACTGCTGCATCATATGCCGGCGCTGCACCTCATACTCGGCCTTGTTGTAAACGCCGCGCGATGAGCGCCCGTCCTCGTGCGCCAGGCACTTTTCGATCCAGTCGCTGTTGAAGCCCAGCTCATTTAGCAGCGTCGAGCCCGTCCGCCGCAGATCGTGGACCGTGAAAGGCTCCAGCGGCAGCCCCTCCTTCTTGGCCTGTTCGACGACGGCATAGGTGACCCGATTGAAGGTCGCGCGCGACATCGGAGCGTCCGCGTCGTACCGGGATGGCAACAGATATCGGGAGTTGCCGGAGCAGGTCTTGAGCGCAATCATGATGTCCAACGTCTGCCGGCACAGGTAGACGTTGTGCGGCTTTGATCGCTTCATGCGCTCCTTCGGGATTGTCCAGACAGCATTGTCGAAATCGATCTCGTCCCACACTGCATCCTGCAACTCGCTCTTCCGGACCATGGTGAGGAGATAGAGCTTCATACCGAGGCGGATCGTTGGCAACGTCGCGACATGCTCGAGCTGTTTGAACAAAATGCGGATCTCGGCGGGCGAGAGTGCGCGGTCCTTCGGCGTAAAAGTGGCGATCGACGCCGGGCCGACGTCATCGGCCGGGTTGGCGACCTTCTCACCGTGGAGAATGGCGAAGCCGTAGATTTGCTTCAGGATATCCCTCACGTGGATAGCGGTCGCTGGCGCTCCCCGTTCGACGATCTTGCCACAGTGAGCGCGCAGATCATCGGGAGTGATCTCTGTCAGGAGACGATTCCGCCAGACGGGCATGAGCTCGCGCTCGAAGATAGAGCGACGCATCGCACGCGTGCTGTCGGCCATGGTCGCATTGGTCAGCCATTTCTCGCCGAACTGGCCGAAGCTCTTTGCTTCCTTGATCCGGCGCTTCTCCCGCTGCTTCTCGATGGCGGGAGACCGCCCTTCGGCGATCGCGCGCCGCGCGTCGATGCATAACTCGCGAGCCCTGGCAAGCGATATCCCGTCACGGGCATACCTACCGAGGTAGACGGTCTCCCGCCTGCCGTTCAGCCGATAGTCGAGCCTGAACGAGATGGCGCCCGACGGTGCAACGCGCACATACATGCCGTCACGATCAGACACCTTGTACATTTTTGCTTTTGGTTTCAAGCACTTGAGTGCTGCATCGGTCAACATTTAGGGCCTCCTTGCGGAAAAGTACCGTCACGCAGTTTTTGGAGGCCGATGGCGTAGAAAACGCTTATACTTCAGCGCTTTATATCGAAAGAAGTACCGTCATGAGCCTCATTGCTCCTGACGGTACTTTCGTTTTTCCGGTTGATCAATGGGGGCGAGGCCCGTCAGCGAGGCCGCCGAATGCGATCTATGCCCACCGATAGATATCGATAGGAATAGGGGGAATTTATTTTTGTTTTCAGTTGGTTGGATCGTACTTCGGCGTAAATTCGGCGGCGTTCGGAGGGGTCTGAATTATTCCCACTCGATTGTGCCCGGAGGCTTCGAGGTCACGTCATAGACCACGCGGTTGATGCCACGGACTTCATTGATGATACGGGTGGCCGCATTGCCAAGGAAGTTCATGTCGTAGTGGTAGAAGTCCGCCGTCATACCGTCGACCGAAGTCACAGCACGCAGCGCGCAGACGAATTCATAAGTCCGGCCATCACCCATAACGCCAACGGTCTGAACCGGAAGCAGAACGGCAAATGCCTGCCAGATGACATCATAAAGGCCAGCCTTGCGGATTTCATCAAGATAAATCGCATCGGCTTCGCGCAGAATTTCAAGCTTTTCGCGCGTGATACCACCGGGGCAGCGGATCGCAAGACCTGGACCAGGGAATGGATGCCGCCCGATAAAGCTGTCAGGAAGGCCGAGTTCCTTGCCCAGCACACGCACTTCATCTTTGAAAAGTTCGCGCAGAGGCTCGACAAGCTGCATGTTCATGCGTTCTGGCAAGCCGCCAACATTGTGGTGCGACTTGATTGTGACCGAAGGCCCGCCCGTAAATGAAACGCTTTCAATAACGTCAGGATACAACGTGCCCTGTGCGAGGAAATCTGCGCCGCCAAGCTTTTTCGCTTCCTCTTCAAAAACTTCAATAAACAGACGACCAATGGTCTTCCGCTTCTTTTCCGGATCGTTCTCACCTTCAAGAGCGTCAATGAATCGGTCCTGCGCATCCACCAAGATCAGCGGCAGATTATAATGCTCCCTGAACATCGCAACCACATCGGCAGCCTCGTTCTTACGCATCAAACCATGATCAACGAGGATACAGGTCAGCTGGTCGCCAACGGCTTCATGAATCAGAAGGGCTGCAACGGACGAGTCAACGCCGCCGGAGAGCGCGCAGATAACCTTACCCTTGCCCACCTGCTTGCGAATGGCCTCTACAGCCTGTTCACGGTAAGCAGACATGGTCCAGTCTGGCTTGATACCAACAATGTTGTGAACGAAATTCTGGATCAGCTTTGCGCCATCAGGTGTGTGCACAACTTCCGGGTGGAACTGCACAGCAAAATATTTGCGTTTTTCGTCCGAAATGGCCGCGAAAGGCGCATTGGGCGATGTCCCGATAACCCTGAAACCTTCAGGCAGTGCGGTGACACGGTCGCCATGGCTCATCCAGACTTGGTGACGGGTGCCCTTGGCCCAGATGCCAGCGAACAATGCGCTGTCTTCCTGAACTTCAAGAAACGCGCGACCGAATTCACGGTCGTGGCCGCTTTCGACCTTACCACCCAGCTGCGCGCACATGGTCTGCTCGCCATAGCAGATACCGAGAACTGGAATTCCAGCCTCGAAAATTGCCTGTGGCGCGCGCGGGCTGCCAATGTCCGTTGTCGAGTGTGGACTCCCCGACAGGATCACAGCCTTCGGGTTGATGCGCTTATAGGCATCTTCCGCAGACTGGAACGGAACGATTTCGGAATAAACTCCGGCCTCGCGCACGCGGCGTGCAATCAGCTGCGTGACCTGGCTGCCAAAGTCGATGATAAGGATAGTGTCAGGATGTGCTGTGGTGCTCATGCCGAGCATCTAGATAAAAAGCCGCAAAAATGCAATGGTCGAAGTGCCGCGTTTCAACAATCAAACCAAGAAAACTTGCCTATCCTGACATATCCTTGTCAGGAAGTGTCACGGCACCATTCAGAATAGCGCTTTCCAGATCCTCCACAGCGCCCGCAAGCTTCTGATCAATGACATGCAGATACTCTGTCCAGTCGCCGACATGCTGCAATTCACGGGTACCATCGGAAATGCCACGCAACCCTATCAGGGCAACGCCAAAGGCCTGACAGGCGCGCAAACAGGCATAGGTCTCCATATCGACCATGTCGGTTGCGATTGTCTCATAGGCTTTGCCCGAAACAATGTTTGCGCCCGTTGACAGCGACGCATCTGGCAGCCCCGGAACAAGGCAAGGCAGATCAATCATTGCAGGTAAATCAAGAAAGGGTGTGCGGCCTTTTTCAAATCCGATAGGCGAAGCATCCATATCGCGATAAGCGACCGATGAAACCTGAAACACCTCTGTTTGGGGAAGCCTCGCCGATCCGGCGGAGCCGACACAGACGACCAGATCAGGCAATTCACCCTGCTGTTCAAGCACAGTCAGAATACGTGTCAGATTGACGGACGCCTCGACCGGACCCACGCCGATCATCAGCGGCAAAAAAAGCGAACTGAGATGCGGGCCATATTCCGCCTCGGTCGCCATCACATACAGAAGCCGTTTGCCTGCAAGGGTTTTGATCATCCCTTTAGCCCCTCGCGGTCCTGAACAACCATCATCGTGCCCGTCATGGTTGCAATAAGCCGCACTTCCGTATCTGTGACTGCAAAAGCCTGTCCATCGCTGACCATAATCGTGCGCCCAGGCTTGGTCACCTCGCCACGAAACAGGAAACGATCCCCTCTGCCGGGGGCAAGCAGATTAACCTTAAATTCGATGGTCAGAACCGCAGCATCCGTTGGCATAAGGCTAAGCGCTGCATATCCGCAGGCAGTGTCGAGTGCTGCAGAAATTATACCGGCATGAAGAATGCCGTGTTGCTGCGTCAGCTCTTCGCGAAACGGCATTTCGACCTCGACAATGCCCGGTTCACAACGTGTCAGCTGTGCACCGATGAGCTTCATCGCTGCCTGACGGTCAAAACTCTCCTCAACACGCTGTTTGAAATCCGGTTCCGCAATTCGATGCGCTGGCATTAAGCTCCCCCAAGCTTAATTGTGCTTTTCCAAGACACTTACATAAAATCCGTCCGTGTCAATGGAAAGCGGAGAAAATACGGCGCCATGCGCAGGAAAAACCGGCTCTACCCCGGCTGCATCTCCTGTAACGGCTTTCCAGACTGCCTTGGGAGATTTTTCCGTAAAGTTGCTGTTTTCAGCAAGGAAGCGCTCGACCTGACGCGTATTCTCTTCGGCAAAGAGCGAACAGGTCACGTAAACCAGCCTGCCGCCGGGCTTCACGTAATGTTTCGCCGCCTCAAGCACCTCGCGCTGATCCTGCACACGCCGCTCCAGCTGCTGATCATTGAGACGCCATTTTGCATCCGGCCTGCGCCGCCATGTGCCCGAACCTGTGCATGGCGCATCTGTCAGCACAAGGTCCATGCGCTCAATAAGCGGAGCGAGCGCATCGAGATTGCCATGCACCTGTGTGTTGCGAACCCCTGCCCGCTGCAAACGGTCATGCATGGGCGAAAGACGCGCGCGTTCGGCATCATAGGCATGGACCTGGCCACTGTTGCGCATGGCCGAAGCCAGCGCCAGCGTCTTGCCACCTGCACCTGCGCAATAATCCAGCACCTGTTCGCCCGGCTTTGCACCAGCAAAAAGCGCCGCAAGCTGCGAACCCAGATCCTGTACCTCGAACCAGCCATCCAGAAATGTCTGATCCGTCTGCACATTGGGATGACGGCCCAAAGCCTCAATCGGAGGAATGCGCAAAGCCTGCTGAAGCAATGGCGCTTTGGCAGCCCCCGCTTTTTCCAGTGCTTCAAGAACGGCTTCGGACGTTGTTTTCAGCAGATTGACCCGAAGATCAACCGGCGGACGCATGGAAAGCGCAGCCGCTTCTTCTACCCAGCGCTCACCAAACAACTCTTCCAGCGAAGGCACGCACCATTCAGGTACATCGGCCCGGATATAAGCAGGGGCGTCAGTGACGGCTCGCGTTGCCCATGCTTCGCGGGGAGCAGATTCCAGAGGTTCTGGGGCAAATTTATCGCCATTGAGCGTTGCGTCAATTGCATCAAAATCCATGCCGCCTTCTGAAACCAGCGCGCCATAAGCAAGCGCGCGCGCATCATCAGCATCCATGCGCCACGCGATGGATAGTTTGCGCCGCAACGCGTCATAAACAATATTGCCAATGACCGCACGATCACCCGCGCCGGCAAAGCGGTGCGACGCACCCCAATCCTTCAGCGCATCGGAAGCCGGGCGCTTGTTTGCTTCAATATCATTCAAAACCTCGATTGCCGCCTGAAGGCGTCCGCCAAGCCGCATTTCAGCTCCTTCACATTTGTTGTGTCGGGCATAGCCTTCATTGAGGGGAAAAGGCAATCAACAATTAAAACGAACCGATTTTAGAAAGCGCTTAGAACATAAGCCAACCCACGTAAAACGCCAATCTGTTTCAATCAGATCGGCTCTTTGAAAGCAAAAAGCCGGAGCGGGGGCATCCGGCTTTTCACGAAATGAAGAAGCTTACGGAGGTTATTCCGCGGCATCCACTTCCTCATTAACTGCAATTGTATTTGCCTGATACCCGTGCGCCGTCTTGAGCGCCGCACGCACACCGGCTTCATAATCAGGATGTACAAGCTTGAAGTGCGCCAACTGGCGTTCGACGATAAAGCCCGGCACACCGCCCATGGCTGCTGCAATGTTCGAGAACAGGCGTTGCTTCTGCCCATCATCAAACAGATTGAACAAAGCACGTGGCTGCGAATAA
>NZ_JBDJNL010000026.1:0-37635 GCF_039674445.1 Brucella sp. TWI432
ACCAGCTCCGTTCTGTGTGACACTGCCCGTGCCGGTGATGGCGCCGGAAAGCGGGGTCGCCCCCGTATTGTCGACCACGAGATTGCCACCATCAAGCGCAATATCGCCCATAATTGAACCATCCGTGGTGCCGTCACCCAGCTGCAGAATGCCGCCGGAAACCGTTGTGCCGCCCGTATAGCTATTGGAAGCCGTTGTGATCAGCGTACCATTACCCGCTTTGGTGAAAGCGCCTTTGGCAAGACCGGCATTCCCAATAAAATGTGTGAGCGTAACAGTCTTGGTATCACCAACCGAAACCGTGCCACCGGCAGAGGTCAGTGTCACCGCACGTGCAGAAGTCATATCGGCAGTAACCAGCAGCGTGCCACCATCGAAACGCAATGCACCAGACGCATCGCCAAGATTGCTGTCTGACGAAACCGACAATGTACCCGCATTGAGGTTGGTGCCACCCTTATAGAGGTTGGTGCCAGACAAAACCAGTGTGCCATCACCGAGCTTTGTCAGCGCACCGCCTGCTCCCAAGTTCTGATTGAGCGTGAACGTGTTGGGCGTTTCGTCGATGTCAAATCCGCCGCCACCTGCGTCCCATTCAATGTTGCGGCTTGTAGTGTTCATATATGTCCCGGTGATCTGCAATATGCCGCCGTCAAACGTAAGTTTGCCGGACGCATCGCCCAACTTATTCTCAGAATTCACCGAAAGTGTACCACTCGAGAATACGGTCCCACCGGAATACTTGTTATCTTTGAACAAAACTGTTGTGCCTGAGCCGACACTCTTGACATTTCCAGTGCCGGAAATGATCCCCTCATATGTATAGACGTCTGATCGACTGAAAGCCAATGTCCCTTTTTGTGCACCGTCGATGCCTGTGCTGATATTGTTGCTTGCCAGACTGCCTGCTTTACTATTAGCACCGAATTGCAGAACCCCTCCCGTAATGTTGACTGCACCTGTAAAACTGCTGTCGGCTGTCAATATGGTCGTGCCGGATATCTGATTGATAACGCCGGTAAACTGTGGGTCGGCATCGCGCATTGCAGAGCCGAACTCGTAGCTTGTATCGGTATGATTGAAATTGATGGTCGCGCCAGCGGTCATTATTATACCGTTAGTCGCCTTCACAATACCTGGCGCAGTGGCTTGAGCGTCTGCTGCGGCTCCAACGTTCAGCGTCCCATTTGATGTGGAGATCTTCCGGCCAGCGGGGTTGCCTAATTGCAGAGGGGCTTCTGTATGAAATGTGCCGTAGTTGGAAACAGTTAAAACGCTGTTGGATGAGTTTCCGGAGTTCCCAAAAATAATTTTGTGAAGATTGGACAGATTTTTGAATTCAGATTCTTTGCCGTCAACAGTTGTTGTTCCTCCGACAATATAGTCATGCTCCGTATTGTTGATTTTAAATATAGCTCCTTCAAGAACATTTATTGTTGCGTTTTGATCGGTTGATATTTGTTCAAAAACACCGCCCATAAAACTTATCTGTGATCCGCTCCCACTTACAGTAACTGAAGTATTTAATATTTTTCCACTTTTTGTTACAACGAGTACTCCGTGATTGGTTACATCAATATTTGAAGTTATATTTCCGTATCCAAAATTTAAATTATTTAAAATAAGCGTAGCATCGTTCACATTTACATTTGAAGGCTTCGACGAGCCGCTGCTGTCAGAACCACCTGAAAGACCAGCAAGGTCGACGGCAGCGCTATCAAGGACATTGATAGTGCCATTACCTGTAAGTGGGTCAGTATCACTGCCGATTACCAAAGTGGCGTTGTCGGATGTCAGTTTCGAACTCTTGCCTGTTACGGTTAAAGCCGGATTATCGCCTGATACGTAACTGTAAGTGTTATTGTCGCCATCGCCATTCAGCTTCAGTTGCCCGCCATTTTTTATGGTCAGGCTCCCTGTCTTGAGAGTTGTGCCCTCACCGCTGCCAATGGTCAAATAGTCAGATGTTGCGGTTTTTCCTTCAATGATTGGGGCTGTGGCGGCCGTGGTTCCGCTGATTATCGCCCTCCCGGCTGTTGGCACATTTCCTGAAGTCCAATTTGATCCCGTGAACCAGTCAGTGTCGGTCGTGCCATTCCATGTGTCTGTAACAATGGTGGCGCTGGCGGAAGCTCTGCTGACCTCGCAATAAAAGCTGCCTGCCTCACAGCGATCTGCAGCGTTTACCGGAATTGCAAACAGCAAAGCTCCGACGGCGACACTGGAGAGCAACATTGCACGCACGGGCTGGTGATAAAAATCGGACTTCGTCATCAAATAAGTCTCCCACCCGCCAGGCAACCCACGGGCATAAATAGTCATTCAGCTTGAAACCAGTCGAGAGTCATCAAAACAGGCAATGCGCCACCAGAGAGATGGGTGAGCAGTTCAAAGCCTGTTAACGCAGATTATCGCCCCTTTAGCTGGCCATCGTCATTAAATACAATATAAGTAAATATAGCATATTCTCAGTACAGAAGTGTATAACACGGACTTTCAATGTCAATATATGGCAAAAAATTAGGATATTTATTATTAAAATATAATTTAGGTCGACAGAATAAATCAGATTTATTGTTATTTTATTCTTAAAAGAATGCTATTTAGCCCAAAAATCGTTCTGCCGGATTCAGAAACGGTCAATAAGATTATGTTTCGCGCAAAAAATGCAAAGCGCGTCCATTGGATGGGGAATCGGTTTAAGGATTCCCATGGATTCGGCATCTAAAGTCGGCGCTTTTACTGTAAGTTTAGCTTGAACTGGCTGCTAGTCACCTACCAGATCTGATAAGTCCCGTCAGCCTCTGCCCAAACGCCCCGACCACAAAAATGCGCCTAGCTGTGAGTTTTCAGGAGGTCGTCCATTCAGAGCAGATTTAGGAAACCGGAGTTACCAGACCTCAGTTTTCCAGGTTCACTCCGAATGAACATTCACAATGAGTGTCCGACTGACGTCTTTGCGTCGAGAAGAGATGACTGAGACCGCCACCGCCTTCCTAAAGGCAGCATTGCCAGGGCCCCGCAAAGAAAAACGAAGGCCGAGCGCTTCATCAAAACCGCTTTGCGCGAATGGGTCTATGCCCACGCATATGAAACGTCAGATCACCAAGAAAGCCATCTTCCAGTCTGGAACCACACACAATTGGCATCGCCCATGTGGCAGTCCAAAATCAAAAAACCAATCAGTCGTCTTGGCCTGAACCGAGACAACCTCTTGAGGCACCGCCACGCGGAGGACATCAAGATATCACTTCGCTCTTCCAGCCCAACCCAATACCGGAACAGCCATGGCCTTGCGCCATAAAACTGGTACAGGTTTTATCCGCACCCACTGGGTCTGCACTCAATGCTCACGGCATTTTAGCCTTAAAGATTGATCAAACTCTTCTGGCGTCCCTATATGCCTTTTATTTTCAGTAAATTTTCATACAGGTCTACCAAAGATTTATCTACACCACCGTCATGTATACGTTGATGAAGCTTATCAAGCTCATCCCATTGACTGACCTCGTCATCCATTGGATTGGCAATCCCCACCAGCATATCTGCTAACTCACTGGCGATTTCAGAATCTGATGTTCTATCGCCACTGTCACTGACAAGAGCGTAATTGGTAACGCACTCGCATATTCTGTCGGCAGTGGCAATTGCCGGCAACCATGCCAGCGCTTCCGTACTCGCAGGCGGAGGCTCTGAGGTTGAACGCTGAAGTTGAACGCGCAAATTGGACAATGCGCTGTAAGCGGCATGCCGTTTTATCGCGCTTTGATCAAAAATTTGAGGCGCGGCATCAGCTGTATCCGTTGAATTCAAAGCGGTACTGCGCAGATAATCTGCAATCATCACAAGAGCTTTGGAGAAGTTGGACTTAATTGATTTATCTATCGATTTTGGCCAAATGAGATAACCAAAAATCAGAACTATGCCCGCGCCAAGCACTGTATCAGTAAGACGCTGGACCCCATAATTGACAGTCGGGCCCGCCACGATCAAATCCATCAGGATAAGTATCAGCGGTGTCAGGAAAGTGCATTGCAAAGCATACCCTTTAAGCGCCGCCCATGGCATAACAGCGCTCAGAATTGCGATCACAAAAACCAGATAAAAATCCTTCGGCAAGATCATAAAGATCGCCGTCGCAATCAATACGCCAATAAATGTCCCTGCACTTCGCTGCACCGCCCGCACAAAAACCGATCCAAAATCCGGCTTTAGAATAACGGCCACGGAAAGCGGTATCCAATAAGAACGATAACCGGGCGCTGTAAACTCAGCCACCATGGCGATCAACATGCAGATTGCAAGCCGAATCGCAGCACCCACAACTTCAGGCCCCAGCAGCAATCGAGCCTTCAATCGGGAAAAACTGAAACCCGGCTTAGAGCGATCAAGCGAAAATAAATGCAGCAGAGAAAGTGATTGGGCAGATTGCTTAGGGGACCATATAATGTCGGATAACTGCGAGACATTATACATCAGCGGATTATTGTTCTGACTATCAATCTGCATCGGGTTCGGCGCGGCCTTATACATGATCGCTTTCGCCAGAAATTCCAATCGATCCGCAACGTATTTCAATAGAGTGGTATTGTCGGAGGATGCACTTAAAAGAGCGGCTATCCGATCCGTTATGGAAAGAATATTCGCGCTCCAGTCTCTGGCAACCGAACGCCCATCCGCCTGAAGCTGATTATGCATCAGGGCTGCATATGCTTTTGACTGCGCATTATGGACATCGCGAATAGCCGTTTCAACACTGGTGTCACCTGGCCTTGCCTGGATGAGGGTCCGTGCAAGATTAGCCAGTGCGTCAAGCAGGCCTGATACGATCTCACGCTCCGGTCTCTTGGGACTCACAAGTGCTTCGACTGCAAGCAAAGTGGCGGCAAAGGCTGCGCCGCTGGCAAAAAGCGATGGCATCAGCCAGACTGACGCTGTCGAATGAACATGTGCCGCCACAATGGTCATAACGAGCATTTGAAGAGCACCAGCCGAAACCGCTGCGCCATAGCCACTGATCAAGCCCGACAGCAACGCAACCACCACAACACCTGCAATTGTCGCAATACCGTGACCGCCGATCAGCGAACCCATGAGATAACCGCTCATCCCCATTGGGGTCGTGATAAGCATGCGGCGAAACCGGGCAAGATAAGGATCGTTCTTTTCACTTATGCCCGTAAGCAGGCCACCCAGACAAACGAGCATTGCCGGCACAACATGCCCAGTCAAAAAGCCGATGCTCATCGGCACAGTGGTTAGCAAAGTCAATCGCAGCGAATGTCGCCACGGCCAATAAGGCGCGGGCGAAATCTGAGCCAGATTGCGTAACCATTGCGCCGGTTGATATGCCATGAATTACAACACTTCGTTTTAATCGTCGTAGAGCGGATTGAGAGCATTTCCAGCAAAAGCGCGAAGCGGTTTGCGCGGGATAATGCGTGAAAACAAAAAGATAGAGCATTTCCAATGATTCAATCAAAGCAGAAAATGCTCCAAGAGCGCCAAGCGGATTGAGCCGGAACGGCGCTCTATTGTTTGCGCTACCGATTAATGCCGATGATTAATCGGTAATCTGATTGATACTGCTACTTGAGCAGCATATCCGTTGCATCAAGCGTGTCTATTGATGAGATTTTATCCAGTGGCGCAACCTTAAGGTCCCCCTGCGCAAAAAGCCGATTCAGATCAAACTTGATAAAATTGATTGCATCATATGTGCGCACATAGAAGTCATTGTTGGTCAGATCGCCTAGCACCGTCCATGACGTATATTCGGTTTTGTATTCCTGACCACCTGTCGCTGAGAAACCTTCAATATCCAGTCCACCCGACTGCGGAGGATCAATGGTGATGCCGCGCGGACGATCAAAGTTATTCATGATATGGCCAAGCGCACGGATTGCTTTTTCTGGCGCAGTTTTTTCTGCAAAGGTTGAATAATAAGCAGCGCGCACAAAACGTCCCACGGATGTATTGGAAGCCGGCAATCCAGCCGTTGCAATCCCTGAATCCGGCTGCGAAACCTGCAAGTCCCCAAACTTGCCTGTCGACTGATCAAGATTATTCAGGAACGTATAATTGTTAAGATTGGTCAAATGCCATGTGAACTCGGGCCCGTTGGTCATCACCCCGACAGGGTTGTCATACACATTCTGACGATCACTCGAAAACTCAATGACGATCGATTTGCCAGTGCGATCATGCACGACAAAATGGAAAGGCGTTTTTGCACCGTGTAATGGCACGAGTGACGTCAAAATCACTGTGTTTTCAGTCAATGCTGCTTTTACTTCAGCGGCTGTCGCGAACTGCCCCAGAGTCCATGCGCCAAGATCAATTGCCGCAAGCATTGCTTTTGTCTTGGCCGCATTATCGGCAGGCCCTGATGCACCTGCGAAAGCAAGCACGCTGAAAGTCAGACCGGCTTCATTCAGACCCTCGACAATTTTGAGATCAGCGATGCTTCCATTTGGAACAGCAATCGCAAAAATCCCGTATTTGCTCTGAAACTCCAAAGGATCGTGACCATCAACCACTGATGAGAACTGGTGACCTTTCGGGATACTGGCGACCACGTATGGCAGCTCCATCGACAGTTCCATCGTACGTCCTGCATAGGCACCACCACCAGCATCGCGGAACAAAAGAGCCGTACATGCAAACCATACATCGTGGGGGATCTGATAGGTTGACACGTCCGAAAGAAATGGAACGACTGTTGAGATAAAAGACACTTTTTACTCCCCTTAGACGCTGATTTTTAATGTTCTGCTTCGCAGAAACCTTCATGAAAGGAATAACCGCCAGAGCTATAACTATCAATGAATTATCGGGAAAAAAATCCGGCAATGAAAAACTTGATTAATTCGCATCCCGAAAACAGTTTCCAGTTTTCGGGATGCTTTTTCACGGACCGTCATAGTATTGGAATGAGCCCAAAAGCTTTGCGATACTATTTCTGGCTTTTTGCTACATCCATATCTGGAACGATATGGTGCGTTGGCCGCGCACGTGGATGCATGAAGAAATGCCCATCCGGCGCATTATGCAACTTGATATGCACCATCTTCATCCCCGTCGATTTCCCGCGCTTGTCATGGAGTGCATAAACAATGAACGGAATAACCAGCACAACAAGAAAGCTGATCACAAGTAACATAACATATGTTTCATCTGCACTCTCCCCGCCGATAGAAGTCGGTGGATAAAACGACACGAAGAAGGCGAGCAACGACACGAGAAACCCAACAGAGGCGACAGCGATTTTGAAACCATTGCTGCCGGGTATACGATAGGTGCGCTTGAGTTCGGGCTGCTTCAAAATCAGCTGCATATAACCAAGGAACAGCAGAAAATAGGTACACAAATAAATGACCACAGTCAGTGCAAGCGCGATCAGGAATGACATATTGCTGCCGCCACCTGTATTGGTGAGCACAATGATTGCAACAGATGTCAGGACGAGTTGAGCCACAACGAGCGCGACGGGAACACCGTTCTTGTTCACCTTGGCGAAGGCGGTCGGCAAAATGCCCTTTTGTGCGGTGACATACATGCCACGCGACGGCCCGACAATCCAGGCGGCGATTTCAGCCAGAACACCAAGCAGAAGCAATGCAGCTATGATACGCACAGTCCACTCAAATCCGGGACCGAAATGCGCGACCAGCGCACTGAAAGTTTGCACCACACCCGATGAAAGATTAATGTCATTGGATGGAATAGTTGCCGCAACAGATAGCCCTCCGATAGAACTGAGAATGATTGCAGCCGCCATAAGCAGGAACATGGCCATCGGATAATCACGACCCGGATTCTTCATTTCATTGACGTGCGTCGCGGATGCTTCAACACCCATATAGCTCAAAATAAATGCCACAAAGACGACAAGCGTACCGATCTTCGTAAAGTCTGGGAAGAATGTCTGGGCGGACATTTCAATCTGCAACGGCGCGCCGCTGGCTAGATAAGCAATGGCCAAAGCCGTGAGGATGAATGCTGGCAGCAAAATACCAGCGAAAAAACCGACTTTGGCGATGATCGCAGTGTATTTTGTGCCACCCAATTGTGTGAAAGCAAGCGCCCAGAGAATAATCAGGGCGGCGATGGTTTTTGTAACCGGGTCGGAATTGAGTGCAGGCCAACTCAAAATATAAGACAGCGCGCCCAGCACAAAATAAAGCATCGGGATAAAGCCGATTGCAATTTCAAGATAGCAGAATGAGATTGCTGCAAAGCCCCATCGCTCACCGAGCGTGTTGGAAACCCAAGCAAAGACACCCCCCTCCTCCCAACCCTCGACGGTCGCCATTTCAGCAGCACAAAGACCAACGGGAATGAACCATAAGATGCCACCAAGCAGCAGGAAGAAGACAAGACTAAAACCAGACGTCGCAAATGTTGGATACTCATATACTGCCATCACCATTGAGGCGGTAATAGCAAAAAAACCGATCATTGATAATTGTTTAGCCGGGATTGCGGCCTTTGTATTCGCCATGACAATTCTCCTGAGTGTAGAGACGCTCATGAGACTGATCGCACATCAATCTCACGAACAAGTTGCGAATATTCAAATGAACGTGGAGCACACAGTGAAACTCGTGTGCAGCTCCGCCTTCACTCCCTCAGAACAGCGCGTATAGGCCACGCGCTGCTCCCTGTGTTCGGCAGTCTGATGCTGTCATCGAGCGCTTTATCATTTTGTACGAGCGCACACCCTGTATCGAAAGCTGGTTCCCACTTTTCAGGATGTGCTTTAGCTATGATTAAAGCCGCCCGCTTCTTCCGCCGATAGCGGGTTACTGACCGGGTGCTTTTCAAAATATTCAAGGCTGCGCTTGAGATCTTCGATCAAGAGACCTCCCAAGTCACGGCTCACGCCATGGCGCACCAGAATACGCTGAACCACGAGATCTTCGCGGTGTGCAGGCATCGAATAAGCTGGCACCTGCCAGCCACGGCTGCGCAAACGGTCGGCAACATCATAAAGAGTATAACCACCGATTGCCTGGCCTTCTTTCAACTTCCATGCCAACGCCGGAATGCCCTGTTGGCTGTCGCCATCAAAGATCATTTCAAACGGGCCGATCTTTGCGATCTCAGCTGCCAGATATTGCGCTGTTTCATAGCAAGCGTCGTGAATTTTCGCATAGCCTTCGCGCCCCAGACGCAGGAAATTATAATATTGCGCAATAATCTGTCCGCCGGGGCGAGAGAAGTTCAATGCGAATGTTGGCATATTGCCACCAAGATAATTGACATTAAAGATCAGCTCTTCCGGCAGATCAGAAGCCTCACGCCATACAACCCAGCCTGCACCAAGCGGAGCCAGACCAAATTTGTGACCTGACGTATTGATCGATTTTACACGCGGAAGGCGGAAGTCCCATTCGATATCCGGCGCACAGAATGGTGCAAGGAAACCACCGCTGGCACCATCCACATGGATTGGAATATCCAGCCCAGTTTCGTTCTGAAGCTGATCCAGCGCATCATGGACAGCCTTCACTGGTTCATACTGGCAAGTAAACGTGACACCCATGGTCGGCACAACGCCAATCGTATTCTCGTCGACGCGCTTGAGCACTTCTTCCGGGCTCATGATCAGACGATCACCTTCAAGCGGAATCTCGCGCAACTCGACATCAAAATACCGGGCAAATTTATGCCAGCAAATCTGCACCGGACCACAAATCATGTTTGGCTTATCCGTCGACTTACCCTCGGCTGCACGCTTCTTGCGCCATTGCCATTTAAGCGCAAGTCCACCCAGCATTGCAGCTTCCGATGAGCCAGTCGTCGAGCAACCAAGCGTATTTTCTGCGTCTGGCGAATTCCACAAGTCAGCGATCATGTGCACGCAACGCGCTTCGATCTCGGCTGTCTGCGGATACTCATCCTTGTCGATCATGTTCTTATCGATCGACAAATCCATAAGCTGGCGAATTTCCTCGTCAACCCATGTCTGACAAAAGGTTGCAAGATTCTGACGTGAATTGCCATCCAGCATCAATTCATCGCGAACGGCGGCAAACACATTCCGCGGATCACGCTCTTCGTTGGGAAATTTCGTCTTAGGCAAAGAAGCAGATAATTCTAATGACGCGTATACATCGTCCAAGCTGTTGTATTTTGCGGAAATAGATTTCTTAGACATGCCTCGCCCTCCATCTACGGATAATACCAAGATATATTACCGCTCAATTCGTTGCTTATGGACAAGCAATCTGTCAACATAAATTATACAATAATAATAAATTAGTTAATTTGATGAGAAAATTGTTATATTAGCTATTGTCACATAAGATTTCCTGTGCGTAAATTACTATTGCCATATGAAAATATTGTTTTCAGGGGGTTCATTTTGTCGTCAAATCTTCAAGATAATATTGTTTCCGCTTATGAAAATGCAAAGCAAACATCTGGTGGGAAAAATGCCGATTACATTCCTTTTCTGGCTAAGGTTCCCAGTGAACTGTTTGGCATCGCCATCGTAACTTCTGATGGCCATGTATTCAAACATGGAGATGCCGATTATCAGTTCGCACTGGAATCCATTTCCAAGGTTTTTACACTCGCTCTGGTAATGGAAAACATCGGCGCAAAGGCCGTTAAAGAAAAGCTTGGCGACAGCCCCACCGGTATGCCTTTCAATTCGGTGCAGGCACTCGAAATGCATGAAGGAAAGCCATTGTCACCACTGGTCAATGCCGGCGCGATCGCTGCTGCGAGTCTTGTTCCCGGTGATGATGCCGAACAATGCTGGACAAATATTCTCGACATGCAAAGCCAATTCGCCGGGCGCGACATTCATCTGAGCGATGAGGTTAATCAATCGGAGCAGGAGACGAATTTTCACAACCGGGCTATTGCCTGGCTGCTTTACAGCGCAGGAACGTGCTATAGCGATCCTATGCGCGCCGTGGATGTCTATACGAGGCAATGCTCAACGCTTGTCAGTTGTGTTGATCTCGCAACCATGGGCGCGACGCTTGCCGCTGGCGGCATCAATCCAATCACCAGAAAGCGTGTCGTTCAGCAAGAGCATGTCGCGCCATTGCTCGCAGAAATGATGATGGAAGGCCTATATACATCTTCCGGTGACTGGGCATATTCCGTTGGTTTGCCTGCAAAAAGTGGTGTCGGCGGCGGTTTGGTCGCGGTCATTCCCGGTAAATTGGCCGTTGCTGCATTTTCGCCGCCGCTTGATGAGGCTGGCAATTCCGTGCGGGCACAAATGGCCATCAGCGAAATCGAGCGTCAACTTGGCGGTAACATATTCAAAGCGCCCATCTGATCCTGCCAGAACGGCTCGCCATGATGCTCAGTGGGCCCTCTCTGAAGTGCGCCGAATACAGCGGTATGTTGTTTCAGCTTTCAGCCTTACCCTACTCTACAAAAAAAGTCCTCTCGGCGAGCGCTCTGTCCATCTGGAGCGCCATTGCCTGAAAAGGATAAGCCCACAGCAAGGAGTGATCATATCCAGGATCAATGCCTTTGAGACACAACTGCGCTCATTGGGAAGAGAGGTTTTTCAGATCATCTTAGCACCATGAAAGGGAGCGGAGATGCGGCAGAAAGCATTGGCTGAATATGTCATCAAGATAGCTGCAACGCCGTGAAAGTCATGGCCTGACAGAAGCCCTCGCTGACGCCCCGCCGGAAAAACGCTTGCTGAAAGCGCGGAATCGGATTCCGTCACCTGCCTATATTGCCATTAAGGTCGACGATGAATTTAAGGCTAAGCCATCCGACCAAATGAGATGGGCACACAGTCTTCACTATATGAAGATTGTTAGGATTAGGATGGTTCTATCTCTCCACCATTTTGGATAACTGCTCGCGATACGTCATCACCTGGAACTATATACCAGCGTGAAAGTCGAGGACGCCACTGACGCTCTCAATCAGGCGCTGGCCGCTTCAAACTGCTATAACGTCAAGATCGAACACAGCCCCACCCGCTCTACTCGCGCATTTCCAGCAAAAGCGCGAAGCGGTTTTGCGTGGGATAATGCGTGGAAACAAACCGATAGAGCATTTCCAATGATTCAATCAAAACAGGAAATGTTCTAGGCGTCAAACGCTTGCGGTCATGCCGCCATCAACATGAAGCACCTGGCCATTGACGAAGGAAGAGGCGCTGCCGCTAAGATAGACCGCAGCGCCGACCAGTTCTTCGACATTCCCCCAGCGGCCTGCCGGTGTCCGCTTTTCCAGCCAGCCGGTGAAGTCAGGATTATCGACCAACGCCTGATTGAGTGGTGTTTTGAAGTAGCCCGGTGCAATTGCATTGATCTGGAGCCCGTGCTTGGCCCAGTCGGTTGCCATGCCGCGTGTCAGGTTGCGCACGGCACCTTTGGTTGCGGTATAGGGCGCGATTGACGGGCGGGCGAGTTCGCTTTGCACGGACGCGATATTGATGATCTTGCCGCGTTTGCGACCGATCATATGACGCCCAACAGCCTTGCCGACATAGAAGACACCTGAAACATTGGTTTCCAGCAGTTGCAGCCATTTGTCTTCCGGGAAATCCTCAAGCGGTGCACGATGCTGCATTCCCGCATTGTTGATCAGAATCTCAATTGCGCCGATGTCGCGCTCGATAGCATCGACGCCTGCTTTGACGGCTTCACGATTAGTCACATCGAAGGTGGAGATATGCGCTTTATGACCTGCATCTTGCAGGATCTTCACCGCAGTTTCGACTTTGGCCTGATTGCGGCCGTTGATGACGACCTCCGCGCCATGTTCCGCCAGACCTTGTGCGAGCGCGAAGCCAATGCCCTGACTTGACCCCGTTATCAGCGCCAGTTTTCCCGACAGGTTGAACAGCGGAAATGTCATAAGTTTCTCCCAGATATTCAGACGCATGAATGGTCTTTGGTACGCATATTCTTGCTTAAATGCTATCGATAACAGACACAAAGTTGAACAGCGGGAGAACCCCAAAACGGCGTTTTAAAAAATCGATATGCGGTTTTTTCCATTTTTCCGCATGAAAATATGCTTAAGGCTTTCGAGATTGCAGGGGCATCGCACCCGGTCCATGAAAGTTCAGTTGCGCTTTAAAAGTCTGATGCTCAAAATGCCAATTAAATGAATAGTTTGATCAGTCGGCTTGAGCCGGATAGCAAGGCCATGTAAGGAGGACCTTGGGAGCAAGAGGAGGAACTGATGAAGATTATCGCACTGGAAACCGTGCGTGTGGCAGAGCGCGCCAATCTGCTGTGGGTTCTTGTTCATACGGATGAGGGGATCACCGGGCTTGGCGAAACATTTTTCGGTGCGGAAACTGTTGAAGCTTACATCCATGAATATGTTGCACCACGGGTTATTGGCCGCGATCCACTCGAAATAGACCGTCTGGCATCTGACCTTGTGGGCTATGTCGGCTTTCGCTCATCTGGAGCGGAAGTGCGCGGCAACTCGGCCTTTGATATCGCCTTATGGGATATCTTCGGCAAAGCGACAAACCAGCCAATCGCGCAGCTTTTGGGTGGGTTCACCCGCCGCGAAATCCGAACATACAACACCTGTGCAGGCACGGAATATATCAAGAAAGCGACGGGTCAGACCACGGGCAATTATGGCCTTTCAACCGGTCGTGATTATGATGATCTGAATGGCTTTCTGCATAGGGCAGATGAATTGGCCCACTCTCTTCTTGAAGAGGGCATCACGGCTATGAAAATCTGGCCTTTTGATGCTGCTGCGGAAAAAACGCGCGGTCAATATATCGCATCGTCGGATATGAAAGCAGCGCTTGAGCCTTTTGAAAAAATCCGCAAGGCCGTTGGCGATCGCATCGATATTATGGTGGAATTCCACTCCATGTGGCAGCTTTTGCCCGCGATGCAGATCGCAAAAGCGCTGACGCCTTATGGCACTTTCTGGCATGAAGACCCCATCAAGATGGACAGTCTCTCCAGTCTCAAACGCTATGCAGACGTTTCTCCTGCGCCCATTTCCGCATCTGAAACGCTGGCCTCGCGATGGGGCTTTCGCGATTATCTTGAAACCGGCGTTGCGGGCATTGTCATGCTGGATATTTCCTGGTGCGGCGGATTGTCGGAAGCGCGAAAAATTGCGTCCATGGCTGAAGCGTGGCATCTGCCTGTTGCCCCCCATGACTGTACTGGTCCGGTGGTGTTGTGTGCTTCGACCCATCTTTCGCTCAATGCGCCGAACGCACTGGTGCAGGAAAGTGTCCGTGCCTTTTATCGGACCTGGTATCGCGATCTTGTCACGGCTTTGCCAGAGGTGAAGAACGGCATGATTACGGTGCCGCCCGGCCCGGGTCTTGGTATGGCATTAAACCCGGAGCTGGACAAAGCATTCACGGTAAGCCGCCGGGTTTCAGATACAGCCTCGATATAAGGTCGAGCAATTTAACTTACAGTCATGATCGGAGGCTCCATGTCTGCCACCACGCAACCACACCACGGCGGTAGTGCCATGCCAGCAATCGCCGGACCGGCTATTATGCTTATCGGCATGCTGATGTTTTCATTAAACGATGCAATGGGTAAATGGCTTGTCGCCAGTTACAGCGTTGGTCAGGTTATTCTCATTCGCAGCGTTGCGGCGCTTATAATTTTGGCGCCCTTTCTTTGGCGGGCTGGGCTTCAACCCATTGTGAGAGCAGAAAAACCTTTGCTGCAAGCAGCACGTGTTTTCTTTTCGACCTTGGAGGTCTTTGCGTTCTACTATGCGGTCATGTATCTGCCACTGGCTGATGTTATGACATATTGGTTGGCCGCACCGATCTATGTGGCGGCGGCTTCGCCTTTTCTGCTTGGCGAAAAAGTTGGCTGGCGTCGCTGGACAGCCATTGGTATCGGTTTCGTGGGGGTGATTATTGCGCTTAATCCTTCCAGTGCCATGTTTACCGCGCCCGCAATTATTTCAATTCTCGGTACGATTGCCTTTGCTTTCATGATGGTCTCAGGCCGCAGCCTACGCGCCACACCGGACAAGACGCTGGTTTTCTTTCAATTAATGGGTGCGCTGATCGCGGGCTTCATTTTTGCGCCGTTTGACTGGCGGCCGATGGAAACGTCTACCGATCTTGCACTCATGCTGCTTTTGGGAATCGTTGCGATGGCTGCGCATATGCTCGTTAATCGCGCATTGAAAATATCCGATGCGGCAACAGTCGCTCCGTTGCAATATACGCTTTTGTTATGGGCTGTGCTGTTTGGCTGGATGTTCTTTGGAGATGTTCCGAGAACAAGCATGATCATCGGCGCAGTGCTCATCGTGGGATCAGGGTTGTTCATCTTCTTCCGTGAACAACGGGTAAAGCGGGAAGCCTGAAAGCGTATTCTTTATCTTTCAAAAACTTCTCAATGAAAAAAGCCCGCGGTGAATGAACACCGCGGGCTTTCTTTTTGCATTGGTGCTTAGATTTACTTGCGCAGATCAGCGAGGATGCTCTGAACGCGGTCAACGATATCCGGGCCGATGTCAGCCTTATGCTTTTCGTAGATCACCTGAGACTTTTCAAGGATGCGGGCATGTTCTTCGGGCGTGATCGTGTTGAATTTAACGCCAGCCGCTTCGATTTTTGCCAGCGACTTCTTGTTCAGTTCGGCAATCACGCTGCGTTCGACATCGCGACCAACGCTGGCACATTCCTTCAGAGCAGCCTGTTCTTCAGGAGAATAGGTGTTGAAGATGGGCTTGGAGAACAAGAAAAGAAATGGTGTGTAAGCGTGTTTTGTTTCGGAAACATATTCCTGCACTTCATAAAATTTAGAGGTGTCGATTGTCACATAGGGATTTTCCTGTGCATCAATCGCCTTTGTTTCCAGCGCGGAGAAAACTTCACCAAAGGCCATTGGAGTGGCATTGGCGCCAAAATTTTTGAATGTATCGAGGAAGATATTGTTCTGCATAACGCGAACTTTCATACCTTCAAGATCTTCCCATTTGTTGACTGGGCGCTTGGAGTTGGACAGGTTGCGGAAGCCGTTCTCCCAATAACCCAGATTAACCAGACCTGCCGCATCGAGCTTTTCATTCAGAAGATCGCCGAATTCACCATCCATGACGGTATAGGCTTCTTCAGCGTTGACGAACAGGAACGGAAGATCGAAGACGCCGAGTGCTGGAACAATGCCAACCAGAGGCGAAGAGGACGTGACAACGGCTTCCTGAACGCCAGAACGCAGAGCCTGCGTTGCCTGAAGATCACCGCCTAAAGCGCCACCCCAGAATGCGGTCAGCTTCAGCTTTCCATCCGATTTTTCATCAAGACATGCCTGCATTGCCTTGATGCCGTCGCCAACCGGGTGATCAGCATTGATGCCATTGGAGACGCGGATGTTGCGGCTCTTGAATTCAGCCTGCGCTGGTGCAATGGCAAAAGTTGCAACGGCAGAAACCAGTGCGGTTGTTGCGATTAGGAATTTTCTCATAAGTATCCTCCCAGAGTTATAGAAAGTAGAAGAAACCAGTGGCTCAATAGAGCCAGCTGGCAGGAACAAGAACGAGACTTGGGAACAGAACCAGAAGGAGCAATACGCAAATCTCGGCAATCAAGAACGGAAAAACGCCTGTTATGACACGACCGAGCGGCACACGGCCAACGCCGGAGACGACGTTCAGCACAACACCAACCGGTGGTGTGAGAAGGCCGATAGATGTGTTCATGATAAAGAGAACGCCGAAATAAACAGGGTCAATACCTGCTTTTTGGATAATCGGCATCAGAACCGGCGTTAAGATCAGAATCGTGGGAGTCAGATCAAGTGCTGTACCCACAACCAGAACCAGAAGCATGATCACGAAGAGCAACAAGGTCGGACGGTCGATCAGTGGTTCGATATAATTGCTGATCTCAGCCGGAATATTCGCTGCTGTAATAAGCCATGCAGACACGAGAGCCGCGCAGACAAGGAACATAACAACAGACGTTGTTTTCGCGGCTCGAAGAAACACGTGACCAAGATCGGTAATCTTGAGTTCGCGGTAAATGAACATGCCCACAAAGAGGGCGTACATGGCCGCAACGACCGCCGCCTCAGTGGGCGTTACAATTCCGGCCCGGATGCCACCCAGAATGATGACAGGCATGCCAAGTGCCCATGCAGCGCGACCACTGGCTTTCAGGCGCTCTTTGCCTGAAACGCGAGGAAGAGTTTCGACTTTGTCCTTCCGGACAACCAACAGCCAGGTGATGATGAGACAGATTCCCATCAAGATGCCGGGGAAGATGCCTGCCATGAAAAGTTTGGTGATGGAGACATTGGCGGCGACACCGAAGACAATGAAGGCCATTGAAGGTGGAATGACCGGCGCAATAATGCCGCCTGCAGCAATAAGGCCGGCAGAGCGAGGAACATTATAACCCGCCTTGGCCATCATCGGAATGAGAATGGCAGCAAGTGCTGCAGTGTCGGCAGCCGCAGAGCCGGAAATCGACGCCATGATGATGGCCGCGAAAATGGCGACGATGCCCAATCCACCGCGAATATGACCAACGCAGGCAATTGCAAAGTCAATGATCCGGCGGGACAGGCCACCTGAGTTCATCAACTCACCAGCGAGAATGAAGAAAGGGATCGCCAGCAGTGTGAATGTATCAGCACCTGCAATCATGTTCTGCGCAATGATCTGCGTATTGAACATGTCCATGTGCCACATCAGCGCGACACCACAGAGCATAAGTGCAAAAGCGACCGGTACGCCGATGGCCATGGCGCCGACGAGCGATCCAATGAATACGAGAAGAGTCATCAGGCACGCTCCGAGAGTTTTTCAATGCTAGTATGTTCACCCGCGAAGGCAGAAATTTCGTCTTCGGTGATGCGGCCCGTTACAATGCGGAACAGTCTTTCAAGTGAAATCAGGAAAATGCCAGCGCCCGTGAACAATCCGATGCCGTAAACCCAGCCCATGGAAAGACCGCTTACAGGCGCGACCATGGAGGCGTTGATTGGTAGTTGCTGCCAGGTTCCCCAAAACAGGACTGCCGAAACGCCCAGAATGATCAGGTTGGAAAAGCCCATGAGAACAATTCTGCCGGTTCGCCCAAAGCGTGAAACGACCGTTTCCACACCCATATGCAGGTTTTCACGGTGTGCAACGACGGCACCAATAAAGGTCAGCCAGACAAAAAAGTATCGGGACATTTCATCGGAAATGGCAATGCCTGAATTCATGCCATAGCGAAGGACAACATTGATGAAAACCATCAGTGCCATGCTTGCCAGCGCCAAAATCATAAGCAGCGCCAGAAATCGGAAAAACAGATCAGTTAGCTTCTTGATCATGACATCATGCCTTTTGTATTCGGCGCAGGGACGCGGTCGAACAAAATAGCATTTTGCACATTGGCAGGCAAAATTCTGAGTGCACTCAGCGAATGCTTTGAATTCAAGCGACCCTCCTCCCGATAGCCTCCCTCCAATGGAAGCTACAATTATTTGTTTCCTGTCTCCGGCACAGGGAAACATACGACTCAACATTTAGCGACAAACAGGTCGCTTGCTGGCCTTCTCCTCCACATGGAACAAGGCTATGCTCATTTTATAAGACAGCGGCCTCCAAAACCGATGCTGCCTTATTGTCAGGATGTCTGACAACTGTGCCAACTGTTTTAGTTGGAGTTTGTTTCCCTGTCCAGAACTGAAATTACGTGTTCAGTGATCGTCTGTTAAAGCTTAACTTAAACGGTTGTCTGCGTTATCAGCGGGCCCGCAAAAAACATCGATAGAGATTGACCGTCGCTCCGCGCTTCGCAGCAACGCATGCAGGCAAAGGTTCCCCACATATTATGCGTGCAAAGTCCGCCCGCATGCAGCGCGCCTGTGTATATTCTTCAGGCGCTTGCTTGAGAGTTCACAGGAAAGCTCAATTGGCAGCCCGGATTCATCACGTGAGCCGGATCAATTGCAGTCTTGATCTTGCTCAGCAACTGCCTGCGAATATCAGGCAGGCGTTTTTCAAAATCTGGACGCTTCAGACGGCCAATCCCATGTTCTGCGCTGATTGAGCCTTCGTAACGTTCGAGCACATCATTGATGATGTTTTTGGCTGCATAAATGCAGGCATCAATCTCTTTGCGATCAAGCATCATGGGCGGCAGAACATTGAGGTGAACATTGCCATCGCCAACATGACCGTAAGACACGCAAATGCACTCTGGAAGAGAAGCATAAACGGCAGCTTCTGCGTCACGGACAAAATCTGCGAGGCGCGACAATGGCACAGAAACGTCTGTCCGCAGATGTGGCCCACGCTTGGCCTGACCTTCATTCATTCCTTCGCGGAACAGCCACAGTTTACGGGATTGGTCATGCGAAGTTGCAATAACCCCGTCCACAACAAGACCATCCTGCATGACGTTTTCAAGAAAGCGCTGCATGAGGTCTTCAATATCGATCAGGCCGGAGCCGGAAATTTCCATCAGCACATAGGCCGGGTAATTTCCATCCATCGGCATGGCCAAATCCGGCATTGCTTCGCGTGCCAGAGTGAAGGCAAGAGGTGGCATGAACTCGAATGCCGACATCAAGTCGCAACAATCATATCGTGCGCGGCGATAGAGCGCGATCGCATCATCAAGAGAATTCAGTCCGAGCAGCGCGGTCGTGACCTGTTCAGGATGCGGCATAAGCTTGACGGCAACGGCTGTAATGATGCCCAAAGTGCCCTCAGCGCCAATGAACAGCTGCTTCAGGTCTATACCGCGGTTATCTTTGCGCAGCGTTGAAAGGCCATCGAAGATGGAGCCATCCGGTAGCACAACTTCCAGACCGAGGACGAGTTCACGCGTCATGCCATAGCGCAGCACATTAATGCCACCTGCATTGGTGGACACATTGCCGCCAATGCGACAAGACCCCTGTGCGCCCAGCGCAAGTGGAAAGAACATTCCAGCCGCTTCAACCCTGTCCTTGAATTCCAACAGAATGCAGCCAGCCTCGACGACTGCCGAAAAATCATCGGCATCAATGCTGCGCACGGTTGTCATGCGCTCAAGGCTTAGAACAACCTGCGTTGCTGGGGAATCGGGTATTGCTCCAAGCACAAGACCGGTATTGCCGCCTTGCGGGACAATGGAAAGTCCACGCGCGCTCACCGCTTTTACGCATGCGGACACATCTTGTGTGGAGCGCGGACGCAGCACCGCAAGAGCACTGCTAATCACATCGTCGTGCCAATCCCGGCAATAGCGATCCATATCGTCGCCGGACAGAACAAGGTCTGCTCCCAATTGAGCGACCAGCGCCTGCACATGATCTGATGCGATGTCAGCGGCGCTCGTGGGTCTGATTTCCAGTTGCATGATTCCTCCAGCCGCCTGCCTGCCTTGTTCGATGATGCAGAGGGCAAATTCATTATTTTGGTTTTCAAGCGCATGATATAAGGTTATCAGACAACCTTACAAATACTTTTTCGGGCTTGTGGTGTTGGAGCACACAGAATCGAATAAGATCTGTCGTGGAGGAGAAGACAATGCATATTATGATTATAGGCGCGGCAGGTATGGTCGGCCGCAAGCTGTCGCAGCGATTGGTTAAAGATGGCGGCCTTGATGGCAAGTCAATCGAAACACTGACGCTGGTCGATGCCGTAAAACCGGAATCGCCTGTAGGTTTTACAGGCAAGGTCAGGCTTGAAAGTGGCGATTTTTCTGTACCCGGCACCGCTGAGAAGCTGATCGAAACACGCCCAGATATCATTTTTCATCTGGCGGCCATTGTTTCGGGTGAAGCAGAGCTTGATTTTGATAAGGGATACCGGATCAATCTCGATGGCACGCGCCTTCTGTTTGATGCCGTTCGCCACGCGCACATGGAAGACGGTTATTTTCCGCGCATTGTTTTCACGTCTTCGATTGCAGTTGTCGGCGCGCCGCTGCCGTTTCCTATTCCCGATGAGTTTCACCTGACGCCACTAACCAGTTATGGCACGCAGAAGGCAATCTGCGAGTTGCTGTTGTCGGATTATACGCGGCGCGGCTTTTTCGATGGCATTGGTATCCGCTTGCCGACGATTTGCATTCGTCCGGGCAAGCCCAATGCCGCCGCATCAGGCTTCTTCTCGAATATCTTGCGTGAGCCCTTGATCGGGCAGGAAGCCGTGTTGCCCGTATCCGAAGACGTTCGTCATTGGCATGCTTCGCCGCGCTCTGCCGTTGGCTTTCTCATTCATGGGGCGACGATGGATCTTCAGCGCGTTGGAGCGCGCCGCAATTTGTTTATGCCGGGTCTTTCCGTCACCGTCGGAGAACAGATCGAAGCATTACGCCGTATCGCCGGTGAAAAAGCGGTCGCGCTTATTCGTCGCGAGCCGGATGAGATGATCATAAAGATGTGTGCGGGATGGGCGCCGGGTTTTGAAGCCAAGCGCGCGCGTGCGTTGGGCTTTGAGGCAGAAACCTCATTTGACCAGATTATTCATGCTCATATTGAGGATGAGCTTGGAGGTTCGCTTTGACGCGCAAGATTGCTTTCCTTGGCACAGGCCTTATGGGCGCGCCAATGGTTCGACGCCTGCTTGGTGCTGGTTATAGCGTTTCTGCATGGAATCGCGACAACACAAAGGCCGAGCCCTTGGCCCAAAAGGGTGCGATTGTCGCCACAAGCGCTGTTGAAGCAGTCAAAGACGCCGATCTGGTTTTTACAATGCTCTCCGATGGCAAAGCGGTCGGCGCGGTGCTGTTTGATGGGGGCGTTGCAGCCGCGCTTAAGGCGGGTGCCGTTGTCATTGATACTTCGTCTATCGCTCCACCGATTGCGCGGGAACATGCGCAGCATTTGAATGCAATGGGTATCCGGCATATTGATTGCCCTGTTTCCGGCGGGACTGTCGGAGCAGAGGCAGGAACCCTTGCACTCATGGCTGGTGGTGATGGGGCACTTGTTGAAGAACTGGCGGATGTGTTTGCAGCTCTTGGCCGTGTTACGCATGTCGGGCCTTCGGGTGCGGGGCAGATATGCAAGCTTGCCAACCAGCAGATTGTTGCAATCACCATCGGTGCCGTTGCTGAAGCCATGATGCTGGTGGAAGCCGGTGGTGCGGATCGCGGCAAGTTTCGCGATGCCATTCGCGGTGGCTTTGCGGAAAGCCGCATTCTGGAACTGCATGGCAAACGCATGGTAGAGCGCAGTTTTGAGCCGGGTGGACCTTCACGGTTACAATTGAAAGATCTGGATGCAGTCGCAGCAATGGCTGAAACTCTGTCCCTTGAGTTGCCGCTGACCGAGGGAGTTCGTGATGAATTCCGCGCATTTGTAGAATCCGGCCATGGGGAAAAGGACCACTCAGGCTTGTTGCTGTATTTGGAGAGGCTCAACAATCGTGAGCGGGAGGAAGACCAATGAATGATGATCGAAACACGCCGCGTCGGCTACGCTCTCAGGATTGGTTCGATAATCCCGATCATCTGGATCTGACAGCGCTCTATCTTGAGCGCTTCATGAATTATGGCACCACGCCTGAAGAATTGCGTTCGGGCAAGCCAATCATTGGTATTGCCCAGTCTGGCAGCGATCTCAATCCCTGCAATCGACATCATCTTGATCTTGCAAAGCGTATCCGGGACGGTATCCGGGACGCGGGCGGCATTGTCATTGAGTTTCCAAGTCATCCGCTGTTTGAAAACTGCAAGCGCCCGACGGCAGCGCTGGATCGAAATCTGGCCTATATGACGCTGGTTGAAATCCTCTATGGATATCCGCTTGATGGCGTTGTGCTGACAACGGGTTGCGACAAGACCACCCCATCCGCTTTGATGGCCGCTTCGACTGTCGATATTCCAGCAATCGTATTTTCGGGCGGACCTATGCTTGATGGCTGGCATGAGGGCAAGCTCGTAGGTTCCGGCACGGTGATATGGCAGTCG
This sequence comes from Brucella sp. TWI432, assembly GCF_039674445.1. Classification (NCBI taxonomy): domain Bacteria; kingdom Pseudomonadati; phylum Pseudomonadota; class Alphaproteobacteria; order Hyphomicrobiales; family Brucellaceae; genus Brucella; species Brucella sp. TWI432. Next base: position 22,865 of record NZ_JBDJNL010000026.1, read on the forward strand.
CGGCGCAAATATGCAGCGGGTGAAATTACCAAAGAAGAATTTCTTGAAGCAGCGCTGAGTTCTGCGCCGTCCGTCGGCCACTGCAATACGATGGGAACGGCATCGACGATGAATGCCATGGCAGAGGCGCTTGGCATGTCGCTTACAGGTTGCGCTGCCATTCCGGCGGCCTATCGTGAGCGCGGCCAGATGGCGTACCGCACAGGCCGCCGCGCGGTCGAACTGGTGCTGGAAGACATCCGTCCATCCAGTATTCTGACGCGCGCATCATTCATCAATGCGATCAAGGTCAATTCGGCGATTGGCGGTTCAACCAATGCGCAGCCACATCTGATGGCGATGGCAAAACATGCCGGTGTGGAACTGAGGCCAGAAGACTGGCAGGATGAGGGGTTTGACATCCCGCTGCTTGCCAATATCCAGCCAGCGGGTGAATATCTGGGTGAGAAATTCCACCGGGCGGGCGGTGTTCCGGCAATCATGTGGGAATTGCTCTCGGCGGGAAAGCTTGACGGGTCCTGCGCAAGTGTTACCGGAAAGACGATTGCCGAAAATCTCGAAGGTCGACAAGCTTCCGATCGCGATGTGATTTACCCTTATGCACAGCCGCTCAAGGAGCGTGCGGGCTTCCTTGTCATGAAGGGCAATCTGTTTGATTTTGCCATCATGAAAATGAGCGTTGTCTCACCGGAATTTCGCGAACGTTATTTGTCTGAACCGGGCCGCGAGGGTGTTTTCGACGGTCGTGCCATCGTTTTTGACGGATCAGAGGATTATCATCAGCGCATCAATGATCCTGCGCTCGATATTGATGAGCGCTGCATTCTGGTCATCCGGGGCGCTGGTCCACTCGGCTGGCCGGGTTCTGCCGAAGTCGTCAATATGCAGCCACCGGATCACTTGTTAAAACGTGGCATTACGAGCCTGCCAACGATCGGGGACGGTCGCCAATCGGGAACAGCGGACAGTCCGTCCATTCTCAACGCTTCACCGGAAAGTGCTGCCGGCGGCGGTCTGGCTTGGGTGCGCAATGGCGATATCATTCGCATCGACTTCAATGAAGGCCGGTGCGATATGTTGGTGGATGATGCCGAGATTGCACGCCGAAAAGCAGACGGCATTCCAAAAACACCGGCGGATGCCACACCATGGCAGATGATCTATCGGCAGACCGTAACCCAACTCGCCGATGGCGCAACAATCCGAGATGCGGAAAAATTCCGCCAGCTCTCGAAGACGCCTCCTCGGCACAACCATTAATCGACATGGTTCGCCATTTGGTTCTTAAGAGCATTTCCAGCAAAAGTGCGAAGCGGTTTTGCGGGGCATAATGCGTTAAAACAGATATTTAGAGCGCCGATCTCATTCAATCAGACGGCGCTTTAAGCTTTTCGATGTGTCCCAAAGCCTGACCGACATCCTCACCCCGCTCAGGTCGGATTATGCTCCCATCAACCATGGTATGACTGGACGTCACACGTGAGATGCGGATGCGTTTGACGGTTTTACCCTCTCCAACCTCCATCCATTGCACAGCGGCATTTTGGTCTGTGTCATTGAGCAGTGCTATGATGTCGAGCCCGCGATGCTGGAGTTCACGCAGTGCGCGGTTTGGCAATAGTCGGGACAGGAATTTCAAGGGGGCAGCGGGTAGTTTGAATTGTTCCACGCAGATGCCGTCAACATATTTCTCGATAAGGATGAAGTTCATGGAACGACCTTTCTACGTTCGTTATAAATGGCCTTCTCATGGCCAAAGAGGAAGCCTGGATCAGGCAGGATCACGGCCACTATATGCAAAACCATAAGCACGGTTCGGGGAATCGTGCTGTAGGGGTTGTTTGAAACATCTCCTTGAAGATGTTGATAGCTCAAAACACGCGCTTTCGCCCATGAGGTGCGGGTCCACAGGTTGATGACCAGACTTGTGTGGTCATTTCAGCGCTCTTCGTCCGAAATTCTCAATCAGATAATCGATGTTGTGGGCATTGTTTGCAATTCGCTTCCAAAGCCAAACCATCAGGCAGCACATGAGCCCCCACGCGATGATAACATCTGAAAGAAAATGGGCTCCAAACATGACACGATTAAACGATGCAAATAATAGAATGGGTGTGAGAATAGCCACGCTTGTCGCGCGCCATTTTGCCGGTATCAATACGATTATTGCAAGTGTTGCAGCCGCAGTCGCCGCTTCCCCTGAAGGGAATGAACAATTACGACCGCATTGAGCCGCATATTGCCAAACAGGCGTAAACTCAAACGAGCCGCCAAATTCAACCAAGCTGCGTGGCCGCGCACGTCCCATGAAATTTTTGAGAATCTGCACTGTAAGAAATGGCCCCATAAGAAACGTCAAAATGACGAAAAAAGCCTTGTGGGGGGGAAAGAGCTTAAACTTTCGCGGCTTAAGAGCGTAAAGAAATATGAGCACACACATCAGAACGAGCAGGTAGATCATCGCGCGGCGGTTGGCGTTGCGTATTGCCAGCAGGATTGAATTTTCCGACAGCGGAAAGGTGTGGCCAGTTGCGAAAAAGCGTGTAACTGCCAAATCAAACGCAGGAAACATAATAAAAATGAGACTGGATGCCAGGAGAAAGCCGATAGCACGCGTCGTGTAAGCGGACAGCCATCTGTGCTGGGCAACATCCGCCCGATAAGAAATATCGCTGCCGCTGGAAACAAGATTGTGCATTTCGATAGCCTTGCAAAATTAACATGGCCACGACTTGTACCCCGATTGTCAAGAAATGATGGAGGACACATCTGTCTCCTGTCAAAGCACAACAGCAGGTCTGCATATCTGTTGTTTGGAAATTGCTTGTTGATCTTTTCTCCGGCATAACGCGTCCTGAAACATAGACTATAATAGAAGTTCGGAGCCCAAGGTGGAAAACAGCCTCATTCTGGTCGTCGAGGATGAGCCGGAAATCGCGCAAATTCTATGTGCTTATCTGGAACGGGAGGGATATCGGACGGTTCGCGCAGCTGATGGTGAAACAGCATTGCAACATCATACACTTCTCTCGCCAGATCTCGTTTTACTCGATGTGCGGCTCCCCAAAATGGATGGCTTTACCGTGCTTGGCCGTTTACGTCAGGCTGAAAACACACCCGTTATTATGATAACTGCACTGGCAGAGGATCTGGATCGGCTCAGTGGGCTGCGCTTGGGAGCGGATGATTATATTGTGAAACCGTTCAATCCGCAGGAGGTTGTTGCACGCGTTAAAGCGGTGCTTCGCAGAACCAACGCAGCCTTATCAGAGACGGTGCGCCGTTTCGGCAATTTCGAAGTCGACTTCAAGGCATATTCGGCTTTTGTACACACAGATGAAAGGCGTGTCCCCTTACAGCTCACCCTGAGCGAGTTTCGTATTCTCGCTTACATGATCCGCAGGCCGACGCATGCTTTTGAACGAGCCGATATTCTGGACGCCTGCTTGCCGGAAAGTGAAGCGCTTGAGCGGACGGTCGACACCCATATTTCAAATCTGAGGCGGAAGCTTGAAGAGCTGGGCCAGACTGGCTTTTTTTCGGCGGTGCGGGGCATCGGTTACCGCTTTTGTGATCCAAAATGAAGCTTCCTGCTCTTTCACTCGCTACACAGACAGCCGTCATTATTGCTGCGATGCTGCTGCTCAGTGTCGGATTGGCTTACGTAGGTGTTAATTGGTATTCGTCCTATCTTGAGGAAAGTCTGTTACAGACACTGCCAAGCGGTGCGGCGAATGCCTACCGGGACTTGAATGCGGGTGTATTGCCTGACACAGCGGGCCTCAAAGAGCTATTTGAATCACTCAATGGGCTTTCCGAACCTTTAGATTGGCATCTTTACGTTTCAGTTCTGGTATCCGGCCTGCTTTCAGCACTGATCTGCAGTGCGATAGGGATCTATTTGGCGAGAAGAATTGCGCAGCCACTTGAACAGTTAACAGTGGTTGCTGAAGCTTTGAAGTCGGGCGATTTTTCGGTCCGAATGACGGGCTCTCATAAGAGCACCATAGAAGTGTCGAGCCTTATTGATAGCTTTAATGCACTTGCAACAAGCCTTCAGGATATGGAAAACAGACTGCAATTCAATAACATGGCCGTTGCACACGAGTTGCGCACGCCGCTCACGATTTTGCGCGGCACAATGCAGGGCATGGTTGATGGCGTTTTTCCGATGGAAAAGAAGGCTTTGGAAAATCTTCTTTTGCAAGCTGAAGGATTGTCGCGAATTGTCGAAGACCTTCGAACATTATCCCTTGCAATCGGCCAGAAACTTGTCATCCACACCGAGCGGATAGAACTTTCCGGACTGATTGAAGGTGTTCTGCATTCTGCAAAGCCAATGTTTGATACAAGTCATATTGCGGTTGAAACGGCGCTGCAGCCGGTTGTTGTATCGGGAGATTCTCAGCGTATCCGACAAGCAATCTTGGCGCTTCTTGAGAATGCTTGCAGATATGCAGAAACGGGCGCGAGCCTGCGATGCGAAATAGACAAGCTGGATGATGGTTTTGTCGCAATTCGAATCCTGGATCGTGGTCCCGGCTTTCCAAAGGATATGTGTGGCGTTGAAGTGAAACCATTTTGGCGCGGGGAAATATCGCGATCGCGAGCCACTGGCGGAACAGGGCTGGGGCTTTCAGTGGTTCAGGCGATCGTGATCGCTCATGGCGGAAAGCTGGACCTGCAAAATAGATCTGTCGGCGGCGCATCGGTGTCGATCATTCTTCCGGGCCATGGTGACGATAACGGTAACCGGCATTCCGTCAATGAACCTTAGCGAATAGACAAAACGGGGGGCTCACTAGAGTATCCGTTTTATTCAAGCAATCATAGCAGGTATAACGACCATCACCGAAGGCAAAAGGCCAACGCATTACCCTCGCCGCCGACCGGGCCTATAATCTCGAAGCCTCTGTGGAGAGCTCGCGCCCGCAGCGCCTTGAAGAGGTGTTCGGCTGGATCAGGGCAAAGGCCAAGGTCCGGGGCAGACTGCTAAAGCGCATTCTGAAAACTGTGAACCGGCTTTCGAGTAAGATGCGCGTTTAAGCAATTGATTAGAGTGCCGATCAGATTGAAGCCGATCCAAGCGCACTCTAATCCGCCTGTTTACCCACTACGAGAGAAAAGCCAGACACTCTCACGTGGGATATCGACCCAGACCGGACCTTCTGGCAGCGCCTTGGGACCAAAAGCTTTTGCGGAGAAATCTCCGGCGCGCAAACGGTATTCCCAGCGATCACCAAGATACAAGCAGGCATCAAGATGCATTTCCCTGCGTTGTTGACCGGGTGCATCGTGCACTGCAATCTGTTCGACCCGGATCACGGCTTTGTCATCCTTTTCCTCGCTTTTGCCAACGATAACCCCATCCAAATGCCAGTTGGTTCCATGAATACTGGCCGCTTCACCTGTTCGACGGATCTCGCCATTGGCTATATTATTTGCGCCCAGAAAATCGGCTGCGTAGAAAGTTTTCGGCTTGGTGTAGATGTCTTGTGGCGTTCCTTCCTGAACGATAGCGCCATTGCGCAGCAGCAGGATGTTGTCAGAAGCAGCAAGCGCTTCCGATTGGTCATGGGTGACAAGTACTCCGCAGATTTCGAGATCCAGGATCAGTTTGCGGATCCAGTACCGTGCTTCCTCGCGCAACTTCGCATCAAGATTAGAAAGTGGCTCATCCATGAGAAGCACACGCGGTTCATAAACCAGCGCACGGCAAATGGCGACGCGTTGCTGCTGACCGCCGGAAAGCTGATCCGGATAACGCTCTGCAAGGTGACCAAGGCCAATCTTTTCCAGCGTTGCTTGCACACGCTTGCCTGCTTCAACCTTATTGACGCCGCGCAATTTCAGGCCATAGGCAACGTTCTCCATCACCGTGCGATGAGGCCAAAGCGCATAGGATTGAAACACAAGGCCAATATTACGGTTTTCCGGCGCAACAGTGAGCCCCTTACGACCATCCAACATCGGCTTGCCGCCAATGCTGATCAAACCTTCTTCAGGCTGCTCAAGGCCGGCGATGCAGCGCAACAAGGTCGTCTTTCCGCTGCCCGATGCACCAAGCAGCGAGACAATTGAACCGCGTTCAGCCGTAAACGATGCGCCTTGAAGAATATGAAGGCCGCCAAGATATTTGTGAACATCACGTACAACGAGTTCAGTCATGGATTTTTGCTCCCAGACGAAGGGCGAGACCAAGGCCTGCGCCGGTAAGAACGATACTGACAAAAGCGAGTGCTGCGATCGTGTCCATTGCGCCGGACTGGATCATCGAAACCATCAGAGAACCGATAACTTCGGTTCCAGCGCTCATGAGATAAATGCCGGTTGCGTAGTCGCGCAGAAAAACAATCATGATCAGTGCCCATGCACCGACAAGACCAGGGCGCACAATCGGAATGACGATATCGCGCCATGTTTGGCCAATGGTTGCACCTGTTGTGCGCGCTGCTTCTTCCAGTTCCGGGCTAACCTGAATGAGTGTGCCTTGCAGAAGCCGAAGCCCATAGGAAAGACCAACAATCAGATAAGCAATGAACAGGCTTATCAATGTCGTTCGAAGTGGCACGAGAAACGGAATGAACAGGAAGAGCCAGAAGAAGGCGAGACCAATGATCAGGCTTGGCATCGAACGCGGCAGCAAAACCATATAGTCAAGCACCGTATTGGACACATCACGATTACGATGGCCTGCAAGACCGACCACGAGGTAAATGGCGACCGCCGCAGCGCCGCCCACGACTGCAAGGATGACCGTATTGAGAACGCCTCGATAAAGGCTTGGAACTTCAATAAGGGCATTGAAATGCTTGACGGTGAGATGGGCGAAAGGATTGACGCCCTGCCCCCAGGCATCAACGAAAGCGCGCAATATGATACCGCCAATTGGCAAGATAACTGACAGGAAGAGCCAGAAGCCGATAATAGAAAGCGCAATGATTTGCCCTGCCTTACCAAGGCGCATAACAGTGGTGCGCGAACCTTTACCGCCAAGGGCCGCATATCGACGGCTATGACGCAACAGCCGACGCTGATACCACACCAACGGCAAGGTGAGGAGCACCAGCAACACAACCACAACGGCCATCAGCTGATAGGTTGGCACACCAAAAAGCGTGGTAAGCTTATAGATATAGGTGGTCAGAACATTAATGCCGCTTGGATCGCCCAGAACCAGAGGAACACCAAACATCTCAAAGCCGATCAGCAGGTTAAGGGCTGTTGCGAAGATGAGTGCAGGCAAAACCATCGGAACCGTAACATCCCAGCACACGCGCCAGACGGGTGCTCCGGTGATACGTGCAGCTTCTTCCAGATCAGAGGGCAGGTTGCGCATTGCTGCCGATACATACAGGTAAACATGCGGAACATGCGCAAGGCCGGTAACCAGTACAATGCCGCTCAGCGAATAGATATTCCAGGGTACGAAACCGAAAATATCACGCGCAAGAATTGACACAAATCCAGATGGCCCGATAGCGACCGTATATCCAAACGCCAGAACCAGTGCGGAAATAAACATCGGAACCAGCACGATGACTTCAAGCACCTTGCGAAACCGGACATCGGTACGCGTGAGCAAGAAAGAAAGTGCCGCGCCAAGAGGAACGGCAATCAGCACCATGCCCACAGCCATGATGATCGTGTTCCACAAGGAGTCATAAAACATCGGATCAACGAGGATATATTCATAGGCACTGAGCCCCAATTGAGCATTCGCACTGAAAAACGGCCCATCGAGAAAGCTCTGATAAATGATCAGACAAATCGGTGTGAGGACACACAGTGTCAGCAACCCGATCACAAGCCGCCTGAACAACAGCGCTTCACCGGGTGCGCGCGGTGTCTTCAGACGCACCTGGCGAGGCACTTCGCGGGTCAGCTTTTGGGTATAGATATCCGCCGGCATGGATTGCAACCTCCGGGAAACAAGCGATTTTCAAAATGGAACTGCCTGACGGCAATGGTGCTCCGTGAACCGGGCAGGCATCCGTGTCTTCACGGGGGAAAGACGCGATGCACTGGCCCGGCTCCGGGAGGAGCCGGTTTAAACCGACAGGGCTTGGATAATGATCAACCCTTCAGCGCTGCGCGCCATGCATTGAGAAATTTCATTCGCTTCATAGGGTCCATGAATTGCAGAAGGGTTTCATCAAGCGCGATCGGCTTGAGGTTGCCACCAACCATCTCATTGAGCGTATCGATATTATAACCTTCTGTCGCATCCTTACGCAGCGCAGGCATTCCCTTGGAAGCAAGGGCTGTCTGGCCTTCCTGCGAGAGCAGGAAATCGACAAAGAGCTTTCCAGCGTTCGGATGCGGCGCATCTTTCAGAACACCGGTAACGCGTGAGAAGGCTGGCGTATAATCCTTGCCGAAGGCCACACCGAGATTTGGCGCACTCTTTACCCAATCCAGCGCATACGAACCGATCAGATTGTAAGCAAGGACATTCTCACCCGAAACCACAGTCTCACGCATCGAGCCAGTCGAGGAGTAGGACTTTCCCTTAGCCTTGCCAAGCGCTTTGGTCATATCCCAAAAGGTGTCGGTATTGTTCATATCGTTGGTCTGAATGAGAAAACCAACGCCGGATTTCTCGGGATCAAAAGTCGCGATACGACCGTTATAGTCACCGCTGGAAATGAAGTTAATCAGGTCTTCGCGCGTTTGCGGAACTTTGTCTTCCGGCAGCGCTGTCTTGTTATAGATCATGCCAATCGGCTCGATCGATGTCGCATAAACGATATCTTTATAAACTGCCCAGCTCGGCAGTGAGGGACTTTCCGCTGATTTAAATGCTTCCAGATAGCCATCGACAGCAAGTTTTACGCCCTGATCCATTGCCGAGGTCCAGAACACGTCGCCACCCACTTGCTTTGCAGCAGCTTCCGAAATCACACGATTATAAACGCCGTTTGTACCAATATCGTTATAATCAACGCGGATATCCGGATACTTTTTTGCAAACGCATCAAGCGCTGCCTGCGCTTGCGCCTGATCGGTAGCCGAATAAATGGTGACTGAACCTTCTTTGCGAGCCGCCTCAACGAGGTCATCGCTCGCAGCCAGCGCTGGCATAGCAAAAGCCAATGTCGCAGCGCACATTATCAACGCATAAGAGAAAGATTTTTTCACGTTCATAGTCCTCCCAAAATTAGTTCTCAATTTCGAGGGGAGAGACATCGCACGATTTGAAACGCTTTATATTTATAAAAAAGCAGTTTTCGCTTCGATTTTACTGAAAAAACGATAGCACTTCCGCTTCTCTCGAAGCAGACTAAAGTTTTTATAAAATCGACATCCTCCCAACAACATAGGAAACCCATTCGCTCCCACGAGCGGATCACCTCAATACATAGATTGACTGCCGAAACTGTCAGCAACCTGTCAAAACCGGGCAGGATTTTATTGCTATCGGTAATTTTTCATGTCATCTATAAATCATGCGCATCCTATTGGTTGAAGACACCCGGGATGTCGGGGAGGCAATCAATCAACGGCTGGAGCGAGTGGGACACTCGGTTGATTGGGAAACAGACGGGCTAGCCGCAGCTGAAATTCTCGACTTTACCGATTATGATCTGATCATTCTTGACGTCATGCTGCCTGGGCTTGATGGCTTTGAGATATTGCGTCGCGTCCGCGCGGCGAAAAAAGTCGTTCCGGTTCTGATACTAACAGCACGCTCCGAGATCGAAGACCGGGTCAGCGCGCTCGATCTTGGCGCAGACGACTATCTGGTTAAGCCTTTTGATTTTCGCGAGCTCGAAGCACGGGTGCGTGTTTTGTTACGCCGCAACAGTGGCGAAACAACCAACATCATTTCTTGTGGCAATCTGCAGCTTGATCGGCAAAGCCGTAACGTACACATAGGCAATCGTGAGGTTCAGCTGAAACGACGCGAAATTGCGATACTGGAAGTTTTTGCGACCCGCCCGGGCCGACTGTTCAGCAAGGATGAACTGATGGATGCTCTGTTTGGCTTCGACGAGGGCGTCAATCACAATGCGGTCGAACTTTACATCTCCAGAATACGCAAAAAAATCGAAGGATCCGGCGTTTCGATTGTTACGCAGCGCGGTATTGGCTATCAGCTGGTGATTGATGAGAACGCGTGAACCATCGCTTTTTTCACGCCTTATCGTTCGTGTTGGCGTGGTTTTGCTCATTGGCGCGAGCATCCTGATCACCGCTGCCTGGTATTATGGTCGGACAGCCGCCAATAAGACCTATGATCAGTTATTGCGGGGCGCAGCCCTTCAGATCGCTGACGGCATTACCCAGACTGATGGCAAGCTGATCGTCAACTTGCCGTCTTCAGCGTTTGAACTTCTTGGCTTTGCAGAAAGAGACCGTATTTTCTATCGCATTGTAGGACCGGATGGAGCCTTGGTCAGCGGTTATCCTGATCTCAATATTAAGGACGATCTCATTGCTGCGCGCCGCAATCCGAAATTGGAGACTGAACACTATCGCGGTGCGGAAGTTCGCGTCATCACTGTCGCGCGCGCACTTGCCGATCAAGCGCAAAGTGGATGGGTCTATGTGGTTTTGGCCCAGACGACTGAAGCGCGCCGAGCGCTTGCGGGTGAGATAACGCAAAGGGCGATGTTTATTGTTGGCATTATGATTTTGCTTGGGCTGGGCGGGACCTTTCTGGCGGTGCGTTATGCACTGAAACCTGTAACCAACCTCGCCCATGCACTTCGCCTGCGTAACCCGGAAGATTTGACTCCAATGCAGACGCCTGCACCGCAAGAATTGCAGCCTTTTGTGGGTGCAATCAATCATTTCATGACACGGCTGGACCAGCGTGTTGTACGCCTTCAACAGTTTATTGCAGATGCTGCCCACCAGATACGCACGCCGTTAACGGCTCTTTCCGCGCAAGTCGATATGCTCGACGAAGATCGAATGAGCCAGAGTGATCGCGAGCGCACTCAACGGATTAAAACACGCACCAGTGAATTGGCTCGATTGACCAATCAATTGCTTAGCCACGCCATGGTTATCCATCGTTCCGGCATCATCAAACTTGAGAACGTGAACCTTGTTGAAGTGGCGCGCGTGGCATTCAACCACACGATCCCGCTAACCGTTGACCCGGACATGGTCATTTCTTTTGAGGCAGGGCGACCGGATTTAATTGTTAAGGGCGACCCGGTCAGCTTACGGGAAGCCATTGCCAATATCATCAGCAATGCACTGCGCCATGGCGCCATTTCGCGTCTTGATGTGCGCGTCATGAAGTTTGGCAAGCGCATTTGCGTGGAAGTCGAAGACGATGGCCCCGGCATTCCGCCAGAGAAATGGGATCAGATGTCGCGCCGTTTTAATGCTGCTTCGTCCAACGCGGCTTCTGCATCGGGACTTGGTTTCGCTATAGCCGCTGAAGTTGCGCTTGCACACAACGGCCTGATCCGATTCCGGGAAAAAGGCTCGGCGGGCTTTACGGTGATACTCGACCTGCCAAGCGCATCGGAGAACCCAGCTTGAAAACCTATTTTCTAACTGCCCTGCTCATAACCATAGCGATCACTACAGCACACGCTCAATCAGATGAGGGTACAACGACCCATTTTCCGGCATTCGGCAAAGAAACAGGTCGGCTTGTGATCAAGGGTGCGGCTGACACCTCGGCCTTAAAGCCATTGATACGCGATTTTCAGGAAGAAGAGCCACATATTGCAGTCGACTACACAGACTTCGTGACCAATGATCTCTATCTAGAAGCAGATGAAGCATGTCGTGAAGGTCAGAATTTTGGTGATCTGCTGATATCCTCCTCTTTGGATCAGATGGTGAAGCTTGCCAATGACGGATGTGCGCAGCCACATATTTCTGCGCAAACACGAGCAATGGAAAACCACACCAACAATTGGCGTGATGAGGTTTATGGTTTCACCTTCGAACCATCTGTCATCGTGTATCACAGCGATTACGTCTTGCCGCAGGACGTTCCGCACACACGTGGCGAGCTTGCCGACCTTCTGCGGCGTAAGCAGGAATATTATAGAGGACATGTTGCAACATATGATTTACGGCAATCGGGAGTTGGCTATCTTCTCGCCTTCCTCGACGCAGAGCAAAACTCCACGGCTTATGGGCGGCTGCTGGAGAGCATGAGCCGGGTTGATACGCAACTTCGCTGTTGCAACAATTCGATCTTATCCGACATCGAAGATCGAAAAATATATATAGGTTACAATATCATAGGGTCTTACGCATATGCCGCGAGCCTACGCAATCCAAAGCTGAAAATCGTATTGCCACGCGATTACACGCTCGTGTTGAGCCGTGCTGCACTCATCCCTCAGAAAGCGAAACATCCTGAACTTGCAGCACGTTTTATCGATTATCTTCTATCCGAGCGCGGCAGGCGGGTCGCCCGAGAAAAAGCATTCTTCTTTTCGCGAGATGGCGCTCTGCCTTCAGGGGTTGATGGCCCTTCATCGCTGATCGAAAGCGGCGTTGGTCGCCTTGTGCGCATCAGTCCAGCGCTACTTGCAACGCAGGACGCCGCACAGCGAAGAAGATTCATCGACGAATGGATTGAAGTGATGGCAGCAAAAGATAGTCATAAAACAGAATAATCATAGGCTGGTATAACAGGCGCTCATCGGAAAAATTTGGAATATTCCAGTCAAAGTATAGAGCCACACTCGCAGCCAAAGAACTCCCCATACCCACCGGCGCAAGGTAAATGCAACAACACTTCTTCGCGCCCCTCACATAGATAAATTTAGAGGTTATCAAAGGCGGTTTATCGACCGCCCGTGGGGCATAGAAATAATTGATTATGCTTGTGATTAATCTATCGGAAATATGCTTGAATTCGGCCCGAATAATTATAATTATGACGTTCTGAAAAACTAAATATTTAAAGAAAAGGGTAAAGATCAGGTGGCCAGCAGCAGCGATCCGACATTCGCATTACTAAGATTGAATCCTGCTAAATGGCAGTGGAGCAGAGCAATACGATCTTTTGTTTGTATTGGCGCACCCTTTACACTGGGCTTAATTCTTGGTGACATCATGACTGGCATGTGGATTGCCATGGGGTGCCTGATGATGATCACGGGGGAGAGTTCAGGCAGCTATCGCTCCATATTTGCAAAGATACTCATTTCCGCACCTTTGGGCGCACTCGGCTATCTGTTGGGCTACCTTGGATCCTTGCCGTGGGGTGCGGTGGTTGTCTTGATGATGGTTGTTGGATTTGCATCTGTTTTGTTAAGTACTAAGAGTAGAGCGCTATCCATTGGTACGTTGCAAACCCTGCTTCTCGCTTCAATTGCCCTTGGTGTTCCTGCAATTTCTCCCTTTTGGGAACCTGCACTTCTCTATCTGGTGGGCGCTTTATTTTACGCCTTGGTACTCGGCGTTGAAGTCCTGATCCGGGGCTGGCATGCACATGATGAGCCAACGAAAACGGCGCCCAGCACTGCATCACATGCATCCAACACAACTTCTTTGCCTACCGCTTTCGCCTTCGCTGTTTGCCTTGGTGCAGCATACTCGATTCATTGGTTCAATCACGAAGCACACTGGTTTTGGGTGCCACTGACGGTCGGTCTCGTAATGAAGCCTGATTTTGGCTCTATCAGAGATCGCGCAGTTCAGAGAATTATTGGTACTTTGGTAGGTGTGCTGATCGGCGCTCTGGCGCTTGCGCTCACCCCGAAGGGCTTGGCTTTGATTATCCTGATGTCTCTGCTCGCCGGAATATTGCCTTGGGCGATGCAACGCTCTTACGTTTTGCAGGCAATTTTTCTCACACCATTAATTTTGATACTTGTTGACATCATTGTTCCCGGAACGCGCGATATAGATTATGGAATGCAGCGGCTGATCGATACTGGAATTGGAGGCATCATTGTCGTTGTTTTGGGCTTCTTGCCACTCAAGTACATACAACCCAAACCAGCAGACCTTTGACCGCAGTTTTAGTTGAGATTATTAAACGAAGGCTTTTCATTGCTACGTCTCTGAACTCGCTCGGCTGCTTTCACGCCCGAGCGAGAGAGCGTATTTTATATCTTCATTCATAGGATGATCTCGGATAATCACGCTTTACAATGCAATCTGCAGTAACGCCGGATAAAGTGTCAGTTGATTGACACCCGATTTTGCGTGACGTTGCCCCCAAGTTTTATCCAGTTTTGAGTTCGCTCCAGCGGTTTTGGGTTGCTGTATTCGGGGCGGTAGCGGCGGGTTGCGGTGCGGAGCCGTTCCGGCTGCGCAGCACCGCACCACGTCGCGGGTTGATTGTCTGAGCGAACTCGGCGGGCGTCATCCAGCCGAGTCCAGAGTGTGATCGATGATCGTTGTAATCGCTGGGCCAGTGTAAAAGCGCTGATCGTGCATGGGGCAGTGACGAGAAGAGCGTTTCATTCAGAAGGTGGTCATCGCGCCATCGGCGGACGGCAAATCGGCCGACCTGACCATTCACGGCCATCTGGCCGCCGTTCTCGCGTCGATGCAGGCGTTCCAGGAATATAATGCCGGTTTGACAGAGCGACATAGAAACGAGTTCGCCCGCCGGGTCAGGGCGGGTGAGTTCAGTAGTCAGTCGGAGAAGCTGGCACATCTTGAACGTTTCCGTGCCGTTCTCGCCGATGCGGAGGCTGACTGGAAGCTGTTACAAGTTTCGTTGGTTGCGGGGGCAGGATTTGAACCTGCGGCCTTCAGGTTATGAGCCTGACGAGCTACCGGGCTGCTCCACCCCGCGCTATTTTTTGAACTATTCGGGTCATGATATTATT
>NZ_JBDJNL010000027.1:0-33076 GCF_039674445.1 Brucella sp. TWI432
AATACAAGGATAGTCGATCCAAGTATTAATACACAAGTGCCAAGTGTAAACACTGATCTTTCAGTAAATAGAAATCAAGGCAGTGTGAGATCATCTACATCTAGACATTCTCCTCCCCCTCATATCGACGGAAGAGAAATACCACTATATTTTTTTGAGAGGGAAGAAAATACAGAAGGGACCTATACACATATTAAAAATAAGGATTACGAATATACGAGATTATCTACAAAAAGTACTATTAATCACTATAGACGCTACACTACAATTTAATATTAATAAATTTAAAAAAAATTACAAATTGCAACAAAAATAAAAATACTTTTTATAATTTAACTTTATTAACTTAAATTAGAAACAATTATTAAACAGGAAGACGAAATTATAATGCAAACAATAACACTTAACATAGAACCAATGAGCCAGATAGCTAACGGATCTAATGAAATAATAGCGATAGCACAGTTAAATATAAATGGAACATACCCACCCAACGAGCCTATAGATCTCATTCTTGACGGATCAGCAGTTTTTACTGAAAATAAAATGTCAAAAATTACAAAGCTTACCGATATATTGGGATCTGTAAAAGTATCTTTTACAGACACCAGGCCGGAAAGTGGTAATATTATAGCTCAAATGTCAAATAATCATAACATTAACGACACTAAAAATTTTACATTTACTCCTGAAGCATATATCGATCTCTCAATAAGTAATGATTATGCAAATGTTTGGAATGACATTAATACAATTCCTAATGAAAGTTCAATTATTTATGCGGTAACTACAGTACAAGAACTTGATCCGAGCGTTCAGGCAACCCTTACTTTTCAGATTGATGGCTCAGAAACCGCCTGGTTTGTAGACAGGACAAATCCTGCAGCCCGCCCTCGGGTTTATACAACTAACGTCGCCGGTGGGCAAACTATTGAGGTTGGGATTGCAGACTCAAGTGCCGAGTCCGGTATGGTACAAGTATCAGGCACGACTCAAGATATGCAGTTTCTCAAAGGCGCGACGCAGCAATTTAGCTTTGATGCCATCTCCTCCACCTTTTGCAAACTCGCTTTAAATAATAATGGGGCTGAAGCTGGCGGCAAACAAATGATTACTGCAATGGCAACGGCTTTTGTTAACGCTGCACCAGCCGCCGGAAAACGCATGTATCTTGAAATCATCCCAAACGATTGTAGCGCATGCTTCGTGCCAGAAAATGGAATCACAGTTGGGAATAATGGCAAGTCGGCTACTGGTTATACAGACAAAAGCGGTACGCTGTCTGTTCGTTTTTCTGACAAGATTTGGGAAACAGGATTAATAAACGCTAGCTTAGCTGATCAAAATATTGATTACGACCAAAAATACTTCTTTTTCGATGTACCCTCTACTCTGAAAATCAACCTAGTCAGCCTCGTAGAAACGACTGATAGTAGTAAAGAATGGGTCGAATTTAATATGGCTGCGGCCGACGGGGTCACGCAGCAAGATTTATTCGTCGATCTTAAAGATGAAAGTGGCACGGCTTACACAAATATTCCATTCCAAATTGACCTGACTGGCGTGGGAGTTTTCGCACTGCAACAACCAGACGGCGTACAGTTATCGGGCGATAGAAAGACGGCGCTCTTAACAACACAATCGGACGGCAGGACTCAAACTGTTTCTGTCGTTAGTGACGCTCAGGGGCTTTGCTCAGCTAATGCGAGCACTCCTCCGAAGGAACTCAAACCTGATGGCGGTCACATAAAAAGCCAAGTACATGCATGTTACTTCAATGACCCCTGGACGACTGTATCGAATGTTCGATTTGACTTTCCGAACGCGACAGAACGAACGCGTTTAATTTACGCGAATGGACGCCATCAAACAGGGATCGCGGTATCCATTCAGGCTGCGGGGCCAAGTGGCGACCTTATAAATGGTTTATTACCCAGTTGGCCATTCCAGACGGCTAAGATAGTTGATTATATGAGTGGCTGTGAACTGGGCGTTGCGGACTTTGCCAACTGGCAATACACGACAAATCCATCCAGCTCACGGTTCAATGCGCCTATCGCAGCCAGCGGCCAACTGGAACAGATCGCAGCCAGTACAATCGGCGTACAGTCTAAAAACTACTATATTACATGCAATGATTATACCAATTGTAAATATTTTACCTATTCTTCTGGGGTAATTATAACGCCAACTGGGCCACAGGTTATTTCAACTCAAAATAAAGGCGCCTATGGTTATAATATTGGGGCCAACGCACCAACAGCCCCTCTTATGTTCACAAATAACGGAATAAAAATTTCACCTACAGATAGAGTTACCATAAATTTATTAGATCCTATTGTATATAATACAAGTAACATATCTTCATTAGGCATAAATAGCTACGCAGGACCTGCTGATTCTCAAAATAGTAACATATCTCTTTATCCTGACAATTACTGGAGGCAATGGGATTATATAATTCAAATTGGATCGACTGCGTATAGTAGCTATATATTTGACTGCATTCTTTCCGACCGCGCTCTACTCCCCCCTGATTTTGCTGTAGCGGAAATCAGGAGAAATATTTATGATTATAAATTATATCTATGGCCAAACAATATAAAAAATAAGAATGGAATTATAATACCATCGCGCCCGCTATATATAGTTGATACGTATGACGTTCGAAATATTTCGGTGAGTAATATTAAGGACATAAATGGCGCTATACAAATGTCTCTATTTAGCACTTTCGGAAAAATTGATATTGGCGCATCCTCTTATACGCCCATTAATATGGAAATATTCGACCAGTACGGAAATTCCGGCCTTTTCTGCATCGATGGATCAAAGCTTCCACTGAAGTATGATTCAAGTCAGCTTGCGAATTGGAGTTTCTTGAAGGATGGGCATGTAGACCCCCAACAATCCAGTACGGAGGGGGCAACAGATGGATACATTTCAACAAATTTCTATTCACCCAATAGGATGCGAATAGGTCACGATGATACACAGTCCTTCAGCGACTATAAAGAAGTATATTTAAACAACGGAGACAAATTAATATTCGAAGATAGCAATCAAGGCGCCAGTAAACGTAGTTACTATATAAACAACAGTAATTATGGTTATATTAATTATTATGACACCAAAAATCCTGCCGTGTATAAAATCAATGAAAAGCCAACTTGGTTTTTCTACCCTATATGGGAAAACGACAACTTCATTATATTGTCCAAAGATAATGGAAAGTCGTTATATGCCGGATATATCACTTTAAATGGTGTAAAAACCATTTACGCTGTATTTGTAAGTACCTATAAATCAATCTACACTCAATTTAGGTGGACATTAGAGTGAAATGATTAGATATATTTTGGCTAGTCCAGGCATGATCTTTTAATAGGCTTCCACTCGGAACGGATTTGGGATACTTAGAATTTAAGGACGATAAGAAAACGATCCATTGATCGTTTTCTCCATGCAACGCGACGGCCTTCTTCGCTCAGAGACAAGTCAATAAGATGTGCTGTTATCGAGACTGAAAAGGCCTACATGTCTCTGCCACGTTTGTGTGCGTTTTCGGCTGTTAGCATAAACAGTTATGATATCTGCCCAATCGTCGGCGGCTCTACGCTATGATCATCCTGCCCCGCATTCGCAATCAGTTTGTACCGTCGCGTGAAACCTATGGCTGCCTTTGCATGCATGGCGAACTGAATAAAAAAGGTATTCACACAGGACGCGCCGCACGGCGCGACTGATGCGTGAAATTGGCTTGAAGGCGCGGCAGAAGACTTGGCTATCAAGCGCACAACCGACAGCAATTATGGCGCGCCTATCGCTCCCAGTCTTCTGGATGAGGACTTCCCTTGTGACAAATCGGATTACAAATGGTATGTCGACATTAGCGACATATGGACGGTAGAAGGCTGGCTTGATCTGGCAATCTTTGCCGATCTTTATTCTTGTCGCATTATCGGCTCGGATGAAGAAAGATCAGGCTATCTGCACTTTGAAGAAGGCTATTGCAATCCGGTAGCCAAAGCCCGAGCTGATACAGCATTCGCACAGGGCAAGCCAAAATGCGTGTTATGAGTACACACAGAATTCTCAACGTCCACAAAAACACTTCCATCCATGAGCGGAAAAGTAAACTTTTGCGATAATTTGATGGTGGAAACCGTCTTCAACACGATCAATTCGGAACTAATCTGGCCCAAGGTATTCGAGACCAGACATGATGTGATCAAAAACATTGGAGAATACGTTAAATGTATCTCAAATCCCGTACGCAGGCATTTTGCGATCGCAGCATAAATCGCCGCCCCGCTCAAGACAGTGCTGCATCGATCAATGGGACCCGAGGCCTGTCAGCGAGGTGGCCGAATACGATCTATGCCCACCGATAGATGTCGATAGGCATAGAAGGAATTTATTTTTATTTTCAGTTGGTTAGATCGTATTTCAGCGCAAAATCGGCGACGTTCGGATGGGCCTGAATCATTCCCACTCTAATATTTTTCCCGCGATAAATAATTGATTTTCCTGCAGAAAATCTTCATTCCGGCGCCCAAAACCGAGACTCGGGCCGTCAAAAAGTTATCCTTTTGATTTTGTTGTCTTTTCTTGGAGTTTTAGCGCAGAAAAAATTCTGTGAACTATCGGGATCTATCGGCCATTTCGTGGCTGCCTTGCACGATGGGCACCTCATCTATCCTCACAAGAAAGTACCGTCAAAAGCGCCAAAGTCTATCCCCTACTCGCGATTCTGGACTAGCGCGTCGCTGTCTTCGCGAGAGCGACGCAATGAAGGCAGCCAGGATCGGTGCGCGCCTCCGAAGACCTACCGCCCTACACGAATTTTAGTTAGAGACGCATTCATATTTTGATTGCAAGCTGCAGGGCATTTATGTAGTTTGAGGAATGCTCGAACTCAAAGACATCGCAGATATCTATTCCGGCATGGCGGTTCAGGAGGGCGACGGGTCCGCCCGCTTCGTGCGCCTATCCGACCTGTCGGATCTGAGGTCCGGCCGGCCGCTCCAACTCGCCGCTGGAGAAGCGCCCGCAGTTGCACGAGCACTGCCGATAGCAAACGGCGACTTGATTGTCGGCGCGCGCGGCTCGGCAACGGATGTGTGCTTAGCCAATTACTCTCTCTTTGGCGCTTTTATTTCGCTCGACCTTTACTTGGTGCGCCCCAACACATCGAAGGTCGACCCAGGATACCTCTTGGCTTTTCTTGACCTTCCTGGAACGCAAGCTGCGTTAGCTGGAGGCAAGCAGGGCAGCGGTCTTGCTCGGCTTCCTAAAGAAGCGCTCGACAAGCTTGTCGTTCCGCTCCCGCCAATGCCTGCGCAGCGATCAATCGCCGAGTTAGCTCAGTCTTTTCGCGACGAAGCGGAGCTGCTGCAGCGGCTTGCCACTCTCAATTCCATCCTTGGTCGTGAGTCCCTCGCGCGTGCCATTCGCGCTGCTGCCACGAGCCCGCATTCACAGGAGATTCTATGACCACTCTTCAACAAGACGACATTCTCGCAGCGGTATGGCGTGCCTGCGATACCTTTCGCGGTGCAATCGATGCGTCCGGCTACAAGGACTATATCCTTACTGCCTTGTTCCTGAAGTACATCAGCGACGTGCGCCGGAAGCATGTGGAAGAGTTTCGTCGCGAATACGGCGGTGACGAGCTTCGCATTCAGCGCCGCCTTGATCGCGAGCGCTTCAAGCTGCCCACCGTGGAGCTGAAAAACACCAAGACGAACGAAGTTGAGGAGAGCTTCCTAGGCGATTTTTACAGCCTTTATGAGCGGCGCACCCGCGACAACATCGGAGAGCTGATCAACATCGTCCTCGACGCGATGGAGAAGGCCAACGAAGGAAAACTCGGCGGGCTCTTTCGGGCTATTGACTTCAATTCCGAAACAAACCTTGGCCAGACGAAAGATCGTAACCGCAGGCTGAAAACGCTCCTGGAAGACTTCGCGAAGCCCGGTCTCGATCTTTCCGATACCTCCGAAGACATTCTCGGCGATGCTTATATTTTCCTGATCGAACGCTTCGCGTCGGACGCTGGCAAGAAGGCAGGCGAGTTCTTCACACCGCGTAAGGTTTCCGAAGTGGTCGCCAAGCTCGCTAACCCCAAATCCGGTGAACGCATCTGCGATCCGGCTTGCGGTTCTGGCTCACTACTGCTGCGGGCTGGCGAGGAGGTCGGCGACGGCAATTTTCAACTTTTCGGTCAGGAATCGAATGGTCAAACGCGCTCTTTGGCCCGGTTGAACATGCTGCTGCACAAGCAAGACGGCGCGCGGATTGACTGGTGTGATACGCTCAATTCACCGACCCTAATCGAGAGCGACCACCTGATGCGTTTTGACGTAGTGGTCGCCAATCCGCCCTTCAGCCTCGACAAGTGGTGGGGCAACAATGACTCCGAAGGCAAGCCACTACCGGACTCCTATAAGCGGTTCACGCCGCATATGCCGCCCAAGAGTCGGGGCGACTACGCCTTCATTCTCCACATGTTGGCTATCACGCGTCCCGATGTCGGCCGCATGGCTGTGGTCGCGCCGCATGGCGTTCTGTTCCGCTCTGGTACTGAGGGGAAAATCCGCGAAAAGCTGATCCGTGACAACAGCCTTGATGCTGTCATTGGCCTTCCTGGCCAACTGTTCCCGACAACGGGCATCCCCGTTTGCATCATGGTCTTCGACCGGTCGCGCGAGGCGAATGGCTTGCGGGCGCACGAGCGCGACATTCTTTTCATCGATGCGAGCCGCGACTTCGGGGAGGGCAAGAAACAGAACCGTCTGCGTGACGAGGATGTGTCCAAGATCATCGACACCTACCGCGCTCGCACTGAGCGCGAGCGGTATTCCCACAAGGCCTCGTTTGAGGAAATAGAAGAAAACGGCTTCAACCTCAACATTCCTCGCTACGTCGATACGTTCGAACCTGAGCCTGAAGTTGACCTCCAGGCCGTTCAGAACGAAATCCGCGATCTTGAACAGCAGCTCGCGCAGACGCGTGAGAAAATGAACTTCTACCTCAAGGAGCTTGGCATCGATGTCTGAGGCTCCCTCACGTTCCGCTGCTCGCCGAGGCCGCACGCTCAAGCTCTATCTCGTTGATGGCACGCCATCGGGCGTGATCACCGCGGAACTTGGCGTTTCGTCGGTGCGGGCGGCTGTGGCCTCCCGTACGGCGCTACCCGAACTTATCCGCAGAGAAGAAGCGACCCGCACAGGCGTCTACTTGCTCGTGGGGCCGGACCCGGATTTGCCGGGCCGCCAGCTTGTCTATGTCGGCGAAGGCGATCAGGTGCGCACGCGCCTTGCCTATCACGATGCCGACGAGGGGAAGGAGTTCTTTACCCGCACGGTGCTGATTGTCTCGAAAGACGAAAACCTCACGAAGGCGCATGGTCGATATCTGGAAAGCCGGATCATCGCCGCCATTCGCAATGCGGGTCGAGCAAAACTTGTCAACGGCACGGAGCCGCCGTTTCGCGGACTGCCCGAGCCGGAAATCGCCGACATGGAACGGGTGCTCGACGAGATCGAGATCCTGTTGCCGGTACTAGGTTTCGACGTCTTGCGCCCGGCGGGCCATGAGGCAGGCGCACAGGACAGAACCCCCACGACGGCAACTACCCAATATGCCCCCCGGGCAGATAATGACGCACTGTTCACATTCTCCGAAGCGGGAGCAGCGGCGAAGGCGCGTGAGGCAGGCGACGAGTTTGTCGTTTTGGCCGGGTCCATCGCAAAACGGCAAGAGGTACCAAGTTGCGATGATGGCCTGAAGCGCCGCAGACAACAGCTCATTGCAGAAGGCGTGCTTGTGCCGGGTGACGATGAGCGGTTCCTGCGTTTCACCGCCGATACGCCATTCGACACGCCTTCGGGCGCTGCCCGTGTCGTTTACGGCGGCAACGTGAGCGGTCCTCGGTACTGGAAGCATGCGACGACCGGCCAAACCTATGGCGAGTGGCGTAAGCAACGCATTGGCGCAGAGGGCGCGGTATGAGTGGCCCGCATCTTGGAGATTACTTCCACAATCGTCAGGAGCCGGGCAGACCGGGTTTGCCGGTTATGTCGGTCACTATGAACGACAGCCTTGTGCTCCGGGAGGACCTGGATCGGCGAACTGAATCTGCGCTCCGGCCTGATCAGCATTTGCTCGTCCGCAAGGGGGACATCGCCTACAACATGATGCGGATGTGGCAGGGAGCCTGCGGTCTCGCAGAGGCAGATGGCGTTGTTAGTCCAGCCTACGTTGTGCTCGCGCCAAAGCCCGGCATCGACAGCCGATTTGCCTATCACTGGTTCAAGTCGGCGCGCATGATCCATCTTTTTTGGGCCTATTCGCACGGCCTGACGGAAGATCGCTTGAGGCTCTATTTTGACGCCTTCTGTGAAATTCCGGTTGCGCCGCCTCCGCTTGGACAGCAGTTGCGAATTGCCGCCACCCTTGATGGCTGGGATCAGGCAATCAAAAGTGCCGAGCGCCTGATCTCGCTAACCAAACTAGCTTACCACAGTAAGCTAAACGGATTTGCCAATTCAACCAACGCCCCGAATCGGCGGCTTGATCACGTGTCCCGTTCTAACTTGCTGTCTCTGACAGCGAGAACTAACCCCGATTTTGAGTTTGATTATTTCGACATTGCTGCAGCGGAAGATGGCATCGATGAAGAGGTATCTGGTCGGACGGTATTCAAGTCGGCGCCCTCACGCGCAAGAAGGCAGGTGCTAAAGGAAGGTGTGGTCTACTCTACCGTGCGACCTTTGTTGCGGAGGTTGTTCGTCGCGAGTAAACGACCAGATGCAGTGTATTCGACGGGCTATTCAATCCTTGAACCTAACGAAATATGCTCTGTCTCATACCTGAAGCATATTTTGGTCAGCAGCTTGGTTGAGAGGCAGATTTATGCCCGACTGACTGGCTCAGGATACCCCGCAATCAGTGAAAATGACCTAGCAGAGGTCCAGATCCCACTGCCGGATATGCACGCTCAGACACTGATCGCCGGAGAGCTGTCCGAGATCGAACGGCAACATACGTTGTACGCCCAATACGCGAAAACACTGCGCACCCAAAAGCGCGGACTGATGCAGAAACTTTTGACCGGCGAACGGCAACTGGATGAGCGGTTCGACGGCTTGGCTCCGTTAGTTCTAACTGCCGCAGGGGGTATCTCATGAGCAAGAAAACCCACACGATCTCTATTCGTTTGCTGCGGCACGGCAAGCAGCCAGCTGATAGTGTTCGCGCGGGAGTCGATCTTTCGGCGTGGAACAAGCTCGAGGGCGCTCAAATCGCGCTCGACACTATCGGCGGGGGCTCGCCGAAATGGGCGAAGTTTCTTGATCTGACCGACGTGGAAAAAACCAAACTCAACAACTCCACTGCTTACGGCCTCGTCTTCGTCCAGGCATCAGGTCGCTGGTTTGCCGTGTCCTTCGGACTTGGGCATGTGAAGTTGGATCCAGATGCCTTTGAGCAGGACTTTGGTCTACGGGTGGTCCTGAACACGGTCGATCCCGACAAGCTGCGCAGCGCAGATATTCGGACGCCGGACGAGAACACGACATCGCGCCGCACCCAAACTGCACGCCGGTCTGACCAGACCGCTTTCAGCATCGACATCGAACGCGACATCGTGCGCGGTCTGGCCGGCGAGCCCAAGGATGCAGCCTTCGCCTCGCGTGTAGCCGGAAGCGATGGCTTGACGCTGACCAAAGAAATGGACGTTGCCGACTTGCCGAAGGTGTGCGCCGATGCCTTCGCGGCCTTCGGCAAGACAGACTACAAAACCAATTTCGCTTGGATCGACCAGATCAAGCATGTCCGCGACAAGGCAACCATCGACCAGCTCGACACCGCGTTGGTCGCTGCTTTGAACGCTTGCCTAACGGGTGCGATTCCGGACACGCTGCATCTCGCATATCCCGTGATCTACGATCCCGAAAAAGCGCGGCATATCCGCTACAAGGGGTTTAGCAGCACTAACGTCCACACCGACCTTGAAATCGGGGGCTATGTTTCGGACCTGAAGGAAAAAGCCGTTCCAGCCTACCTCCTCGAGCATCTGTCTGGACACAAGGTCCATGAATGCAACGATCTCGGTAAAGACGATGGGCAGAGCTGGCGCATTAAGGAATGCCTCGTTTTCGAGACCGATTTCAGCGGCGAGAAGTACGTTCTCTCGGCGGACCGCTGGTATCGGATCGACAAGAACCTAGCGACCGAGGTCACGAACTTCTTTGCTGCTGTGGCCTCGCACGTCATGCCAGCGGCACAGGCCGATGACAACGAGGAGAAATACAATAATCGCGTCGCGACAGGCGGGCATGACATGCTGTGCCTCGACCGGAAGCTAGTGAAGCCAACAGGTGCGTCATACGCTATCGAGGCGTGCGATTTTCTCAGCAATGCCGGGGCGATGATACATGTGAAGGATCAGACTTCATCATCGCGTCTCAGCCATCTTTTCAATCAGGGTACAGTTTCGGCCCGCGTCATGAAAATGGATGGCGCATTTCGCGACTTGCTGCGAGCGCAAATCGCCGCGCAAGAGACCGCCCTTGGGCTGACAGGCTATCAGACCCTCGTTGTCGGCTCTGCTGCCCCGTATAGCGAAACAGCACATCTCGTCGTCTATGCGGTATTGTGCAGCGGTACAGGTACAGGCGCAAACCGGTTGCCATTCTTTAGCCTTGTGACTTTCCGGCAAGCTGCGAATGAATTGCGCGCGCTTGGCTACAAATGCGCGTTTGCTTGGATCGCCAAGCCCGCACCGACTACCACCAAGGCGAAGCGTAAGCCGAAGAAAGCAGTGGCAGCATGACTGTTAAACTCCTCGGTTTTGATCAGGCACTGCACAAGGCCGACACCTATGGCAAAAAGCACCTCCTGCTTGGCAACGGCTTTAGCATCGCCTGCAAACCGGACATCTTTGCCTATGGGTCTCTCTTTGAAGAGGCGAAGAAGACTATGTCCAAGGAGTTAATTGCCATATTTGCAGCGATGGGCACTCAGGACTTCGAGGAGGTCATTCGTGCGCTTCAGCACGCCGCTGCGATCGTCAGTGTCTATAGGCCTAAATTCGTAACGACGAAGGCCCTACTGTTGGCCGATGCCGAGAAGCTCAAGACCGATCTTATCCAGGCGGTTGCCGGCCGTCATCCGGCCCGGCCAAACGACATCTCCGATGAGCGCTATGCCGCTTGCCGGACATTTCTCTCAAACTTTGTGGGCGAGAGAGCGAACGGCAAAATCTACACGATGAACTACGACCTGCTGCTCTATTGGGCGCTGATGCACGAAGAAGAGGATGTGTTGGCGCGCATTGCGTTGACCCATGATGACGGCTTCCGAAAGGATCTGGAGGACTACGACGCGCCTTATGTCGAATGGCAGGGCGAAGGAGCAGCACATGGCCAAAACATCCACTATTTGCACGGTGCGCTTCACCTGTTTGATGCCGGTCACCAGCTTCAGAAGTACACGTGGGTGAACACCGGCAAAGCGCTGGTTGATCAAGCGAATGAAGCTCTCAAGAAAAACCTATTCCCTGTGTTTGTGGCGGAAGGCGACAGCAAGAGCAAGCTGACCAAGATTCAGCACAGTGCCTACCTGCACCACAATTTCAAAAGCTTCGCTGGCGTGTGTCAGACGAAGTCTAGGGAAGGCACGGCTCTTTTTGTCTATGGCCACTCATTCGCGAAGAATGACGCACACGTCCTGAACATGATTGGCTATGGAAAGATCGCTCACCTGTTTGTCAGTCTCTACGGCGATCCGGCAAGCAAGACCAACCAGAAGATCCGTGCAAATGTCGATCACATCGTCGGGCTGCGACCGCGGGCTTATCCCGCACTGAAGGTCGATTATTTTGACGCGGCTTCAGCTAGGGTCTGGGGGTAGAACATGAGTCGGTCCCCCGAGTTCACAACATCCGAGGCGGGTGGCGCGCAGCTTCAGGCACTGAACACGCTGATCAATTGTGGCTGGCGCTATGTCACAAAGGCTGAGACCGACCAGTGGCGTGACGGCCGGCGAACTCTACCGTTCCTGGAAACGCAGACGCGAGCTGATCTGGCGCGCATCAATCGTATTCAGCTTGATGGTCGGGCGCACTCGTTTTCAGAAGCCAATATCGATGCTGCCATTCGCCGCTTGAGCGAGAGGATTCCCGAAGGCGTCGTCCGCGCTAATGAGCGTATGACCGATGACCTGTTTCTCGGTGTCGCCCTGCCGCAATCCATTGGAGCGACATCCCGCGAGTGGCCCTTCAAGTTCATCGACTGGTCCGACTGGCGCACTAACACATTTCAGGTCGCCGCCGAGTATACGGTCAGCGAGCCGGGTGGGCCGACGATCCGCGTTGACCTTGTACTGTTCGTCAATGGCATCCCGCTTGGCGTGATCGAGGTCAAAGCCTCTCACGTCTCCTCCGATCAGGGTGTGGGCCAGCAGATTCGCAACCAGAAGGCAGGAGAAGGCGTGCCAACGCTCTTCTACTCGGCACAGTTGCTGCTCTCGGCGAACAGCCATGACCCGCGCTATGGCACTGTCGGCACGCCGCGCAAGCTATGGAGCGTCTGGAAAGAGCGGGAAGACCCTGCCGATTTCGCCGTACAAGTCGTGAATCGGCCCCTCGACACAGTTGAGGGCAAGCGGGTGGCTCTGGATTTTGCCTCATACATGAACCGTCACAACGGGTTGATGGAGAATTATCGCTTAGTCACGCCGCTGGACGAAACGATTGTGGGGCTTTGCCGTCCTGAACGGTTCATGCGGCTCGTCCGCCGCTACATGCTGTTCGACGGCCCCCATAAGAAGGTCGCGCGCTATCAACAAGTGACGACAGTCGAGACCCTGCTGAAACGGATGGAGGAACGCGACGCTGCCGGGCGACGTGAGGGGGGCGTCGTCTGGCACACACAAGGGTCTGGCAAAAGCCTAACCATGGTCATGCTGGCTAAGTCCATCGTCATGGTACACCCACAGGCGCGCATCGTCATCGTGACGGATCGGACTGATCTCGATGAACAGATTACCAAGACTTTCCGCGCGACGGGTCAGGAACCAAAGCGGGCAGCGACAGGTGAGCATCTGCTAACCCTGATCGAGGAAATGACGCCGATTGTCACCACGCTCATCCACAAGTTTCGGGCAGGTTTGAACAAACGACGGGTCGTCGATAGCTCGTCCGATATTTTCGTCCTGGTCGACGAGAGTCATCGCAGCCAATACGGTAACCTCGACAGCCTGCACGCCCGCATGCGCGAGGTGTTGCCCAACGCCTGTTTCATCGCTTTTACCGGCACTCCGATCGCCAAGAAGGAAAAGAGCACTTTCGCGAAATTTGGCGATCTTGTTCAGCCCTCTTATTCCATGCGTGATGCTGTCGCCGACAAAGCTGTCGTGCCGCTGCTCTACGAGGGGCGGGAAGTCATCACCGACGTCGACGATGCGCAAATCGACCGCTGGTTTGAGGTCCACACGCGAGGTCTCTCAGACGACCAGCGCGCCGACCTGAAACGCAAAATGAGCCGTGCACGTGAAATCGAGGGAGTCGATTCCAGGCTTCAGTCGATCGCGTTCGATGTTGGCCAACATTTCTCGACGAACTTCAAAGGAACAGGGCTTAAGGGGCAGCTCGCGGCATCATCGAAGAGAGCGGCCATTCTCCTCAAGAAGCTCTTCGACGAATTCGGTGTCGTTGCCACCGAGGTTGTGATCTCCGCTCCGGAAATGCGCGAGAGCGAAGACGAGGTTGACGAGGCCGACGACGATCTTGTGCGCACGTTCTGGCGCAAAATGATGGAGCGCTACGGTGGCGAGGATGCCTATAATCGTACAATTGTCGAGCAGTTCAAAGGCCCAGACGAACCCGACATCATTATTGTCGTCGACAAGTTGCTCACCGGCTTCGATGCGCCCCGCAACACGGTACTCTATATTGCTCGCCGCTTGAAGGAGCACGGCCTGCTTCAAGCTATCGCAAGGGTCAACCGCGTCTTCGACGAAGATGGCGCGCCAGATAAGCCCTTCGGCTTCATTATCGACTATACGGGCGTCCTCAAGGATCTAGGCGCGGCACTTGCCAGTTACGACGCGTTACAGGGCTTTACTCAGGAGGATATCGCCAACAGTGTGATTGCCATCCGAGACGAGGCAAACAGGGTGCCAGGCGCCCATGCCGCATTGCTGGACGTGTTCAAATCTGTGTCCAACAGTTTCGACGCCGAGGCCTATGCTCGCCTATTGGCAGACGTGGAGATTAGGGCCGAGTTTTACGCTCGCCTCTCAACGTTTTCCCGCGCCTTCACCGTGGCGCTTGCTTCTCCGGAATTTGTCGAGACGACCAAACCGGAGATGCTCAAGCGGTGGAAGAACGATCTTGGCCGGTTCGTTTCGCTGCGCGCCGCGGTCAGCCTTCGCTACGCAGAGCGAGTAGACTGGCGTGATTATGAGAAACGTATCCGCCAGTTGCTGGACCGACACGTCATTGCGCGCGATGTAGTCACGCTGGTCGAGCCTCTGAATATCTTCGATGATATAGCGATTGAGAAACGCCAACTGGAAAAGACGGAAAGCGATGCGTCGGTTGCTGACACGATTGCCCATCAGTTGACCCGTTCGATCGAGGAAAAATGGGATGAAGACCCAATTTTCTTCGAAAAATTCTCCAAACTCGTTCGCGACACCATCGCCGATTTCCACAAAGGACGCATCAGCGATCTAACTTATCTTTCAACGGTCAAGGAGTTGCGCGACAAGGTTCAATCTCGGCAGGATGAAGCCGATCCGACCCCCGTGCGTCTTCGCGAGGATGGTCATGCGCAGGCGTTCTGGGGCTTGGCGAAGCGTAATCTGGAAAAGGCTGGTGCAGGTGACACCGAATTGGCCGCCGATATCGCGCTGGAGATTAGTCGGATTGTGCAAAAGCGCCGCAAAGTCGGCTGGCAATACGATCGTGACGTCGAGAACGTTATTCGAAACGACATCGACGATTTCTTCTTCGAGGAATTGCGCGGCCAGCGTGACATCTTGATTGATCCTGCCATTCTTGATGGAATTGTCGATGATGTTCTGGCATCAGCTCGCGTGCGGCTAGCGCAATGAGGACGATCTTGGCGGGTCGTCCGGCGAGCGAACAGATCGAAATATGCTGGGGTGAGCGCCGCATCATCGCGGAACTCTGTCGCACGGAAAGGCGTGCTCTGCGGATCGACGTCCGACCCACGGGCGAAGTTGCCATTTTTGCACCCGCAGGCGAGGAAATCGACGAAATTCAGAACCGAGCGCACCGAAAGGGCGCCTGGATATTCGCTCAGATCGACAGGATTGCCCAGAGGCCGAAAGTCACACCGAAACGTAGGTTCATTTCTGGAGAGACGCATCTCCTGCTCGGACGACAATACCGGCTATCAATCGAGCAGTCGGACGATCCGCACGTCCGACTTGAAGGCGGGCGCCTCGTGATTAGTGCCCGTTCGGCCGACGATCAGCCCCATTGCAGGCGGCTCCTTCAGGCATTCTATACCTTGACTGCCCGAGCAGTATTTCGGCAACGGTTCGAGGTTGTGGCAGAGCCATTCGTTCGCAAAGGCCTGAAGCGGCCTCCTCTTGTGATTCGGTCGATGTCAAAGCGGTGGGGGAGTTTCACCCCTGGCGGGCGAGTGGTGCTTAATGTGGATCTAGTGCGTGCCAGTCCACGATTGATTGATTATGTAATTTGTCATGAATTGGCCCATGCTTTCTTCCCCAATCACGGTGATGGGTGGCGAACTCTGCTGGAAACGACCATGCCGGACTGGGAGAAACGTAAAGCTCAGTTGGAAGAGGCGTTGCGGTAGACGACGTGCTTTCGGCGGAGCTCGTTTGGAAGAAAGCCGACCGTTAAGGACGCAGATCGAATTATAACCATGAGGCAAGCGGCCGGTCGAAAAAATCAT
Source organism: Brucella sp. TWI432 (assembly GCF_039674445.1). Lineage (NCBI taxonomy): Bacteria > Pseudomonadati > Pseudomonadota > Alphaproteobacteria > Hyphomicrobiales > Brucellaceae > Brucella > Brucella sp. TWI432. Next base: position 15,960 of record NZ_JBDJNL010000027.1, read on the forward strand.
ATCTGAAGAATAATTGCCGATTTATTATCAAATATGACTTAAAGACCGTGCGCCGCTTCCATCTCATTGCCAACGAAAGCAGCCTCATAGTCACGCGCCAGCGCGCCAGAAACGCCAACCTGTCTGAAGGCTTCCCGCCATCCGTCCGAAATGCGCTGCGCCATGGTTCGGATGATCTCCCGTGCCTCGGCCTCGGCAATCTCGAAAAATTCGCAGGCTTCCAGTGCGAGGATGATCGACCGATCATGGGCCCCGCCCTCAAGGATCGCCGTCTCGAGGTGTGGGTTGCGGTCTGGCGCCGGGTTCACGTCGAACACCGGCGACAAGCGCCAATGGCCCGCCCCCACATAGAGGAAGCCGTGATTCTTCAGGTGGTCGTCCTTGTTGGAGACGAGGATCGTGAAGATCAGACGCCGGTAAAGTTCACGGAAATCGTCAGAAGGATCGGGTGAGTAAGCCCGCATGAAATCGACGATCTCGGTATAGGAGCCCAGTTCCGCTCCTGTCTTGCCGAGTGCGGTGCGCGCGGAGATGTAGGGAATCCGTGCGGCCCCGCGCCGGTCGAACCGCTGGATCAGCGCTACCGGGAACGGCGTGTCGGCCAACTCCAACCGTGTCTCGGGCGTGCGGATACCGCAGGCTGCCGCCAAGCGCAGCGTCGCGACCTCGACGCGCTCGATCGGCTGCTGATCTTGGACGGAGGTGAACTTCGCCAGCCACAGCGCGTCGCCGTCCCTGACATTGGCTTTGGGACGAGCGCCGCCAGAGCCGCCGGCGCCGGCCAGCGCCTGCATCTCCTCGGGTGAGATTTCCTTGCCCTGCTCATAGGCGCGCGCGATCGCCGTGATGGTTTCGAGATCGACCAGACGCGGAACGGCGTCCGCTGCCTTGCCGCGAATGACCTCGCCCTTGTGATCCAGAAAGCGCAACGCGCCCTGCCGGCAGGTATCGTCGGAAAGCGTCAGATACTCGAATTCGTTGAGACCATTACCATAGGCGCGTTCGAGCAGCCTGCGTCCCCAACTGTCTGGAGCCGCATCCGCGAAAACGCCCGCCAAGGCGTCGCGCATGTTGCCGGGCTGACCCGAGGTGTGAAATGGGCCGGCCTCAAGAGGAAAATCGGGCTGTATGGCGAAGGCGCGCGGGTTTTCGATCCATTCGGCGTCATAGGCGAAGGTCGAGAATTGGCGTGGCCCGGCATGGGTGAAACGCAACTGGCCCACCGATGCGCGGCCTTCGCCAAGCGCGACATGGGCGACGAAATCGGCCATCAGAAGGAAGCCCCGTCAGGGTCCACAACGTCCTGCCGATCCTGCGTCTCCTCCGTCTGAGCCTTCTGCTTTTTCAGCCTTGCCGCAAAGGAGCGGCCCCTGCGCGGTCCGTGCTCCGCTGCCAGCGCCAGCCCCAGATCGTCCTTGCGGATATCGACCAGGTCAGCGAGCCGCTCCAGGAGGCCGAGCACAACGAGAACGTCGGCAAGCGTTCCGATGGCAACGCCCGGATCGCCCCGTTCAAGGCGGGCGATGGAACTCGGCGAGGTTCCCGCACGCACGGCGAGATCCGCCACGGCGATGCCACGCCGCAGACGCGCGTTGCGGATATCCTGGCCCAGTCGTTCCAGTGCTGGTTTCGCCTTAGGGGAACCCATCTAAATCGTCCATATATGACACAATTTTGTTTACAACTACTCATATATGATGATTTAAATCGAAAGTCAAGAATTCCAGTCGGCGCCCACCTGGGTCACCGTCGCCTCGTTTTGGCGACCGGCGACAGGCGGGTGTGAACTGAGGCGCCGATATTCTCGATCTCCTTAGCGATTGGCGGTCAGTGCCTCGAGATAGGGCCGAATGACCGTGGCGACCGTTCCTCGCTCAGCCTGGCTGGCAATCTCGCTCGGCGTCGTCTTGCGATGGCGCAGCGCTTCCTGAAGGCCTTCGATCGCCACGGACAGGCCAATCTTGTTCCGATATCGGAAGCAATCGGCAATCGTCTTTGCGACGCCGAAAACCTTCACGGGCACCCTCTCGACAGGGTGGGTCTCAACCCCCTCGGTCAGGAGACGATCTGTGAAACATACCAGCCGAATGGGCGTGCCTTCGGGTCTCGGGGTCCAGTCCTTCTGACCCACGGCGAGCCAAACTTTCCTTGGCAGCTGATCGGTCAGCCCGTGGAACGCCGGGCGGACACGAGGCAAACGACGCCCTTCGGAACCCGTTTGGCCGTCTCTGCGAGACTATGGTGAACGTCGAGGGGCGCGTCGGAAAGTTGATAAAGTCCTCGCGCGAGCCGAAGCACCTCGCCGTCGCGTTCCATGCGGCTCATGGTGGCGGCTGTTACGCCCGCCTCGCGCAGCTCTGCCAGACGCGAAATTCCGCGCGCGGTCAGCACGGTATGGGCGATCTGGCGTTGGGACATGATGATGGCACGATACGAAAACTCGGAACACAGGACTTACTGTTCGAGGATTTGTATCATTTCCGCATGGCGAGGAAAGGTGCCAGGTAGAAGAGCCTGCCGTTTTACGAAACGCGTTCGCCTCAAACGGCCCCCTGAGCCAACAGCGACGACGGCTCACCGGGTCACCTTGTACATCCGCACCGGGAGGGGAAAGCCTTCCCCTGCGTACGAGCCTTGGTCTCGCCCGACCCCTTCTGCGGGGCGGCTGCCCCGCAACGCCCCGCTGAAAGTGAGAGAGTGGACTTGTTTCCCGTGACGGTTTGAAGGTTGGAGAAGAGGTCTCCGGCGCCCGTCATGGAGAATGGTCCCATGAATATGCAGGTCCTCGATGCGCGCCGTGACACCAGCGGCGGTTACAAGGTCGATGTTGGCCGGGGCGAGCGGGTCGGCCGCGTCTCGTCCGAATGGTTCTCGCGCCCAGCCGACGAGCGCTACCTGTCGCTGTCCGAGTTGGCGCGATCGGTGCGCGACCGCGCCGATCGCAGCCGGACGCGGATGGTGGAGAGTGCGCTCATCCACGTCGAGGCGAACCGCAACGACCCGGAACGGTTAGCGCTGATCCTGCCGGGCACCGATGCGGCAATCGCGCCGACACACTGGTCCTTCGGCCAGCTCGCCAGCCTGGTTGGTGCCCCCGCTGCCTATTTGCGGCAGCTCCCCGCCGCCCTTGCTGGCATCAACCTGCAATACGGCCTGACCTCCAATCGGGCCGAGCAGATCAAGACGCTCGAAACCGATACTGGCCGTGTCGAACTGCGCGCCGTCACTGGCCCGGACTATGGCCGCATCTACGACCACGAGCTGGTCGAGGCCGTCCAACGCATCGCCGGCAATGGCACGGGCGATACCCGCTGGAAGGTCCCGGGCGTGCTCGACTGGTCGACCGGGATTTACAATCCGCGCGTCGACATCACCAAGGACACGACGACGCTCTATGCCTCCGATCGCGATGTCTTCCTGTTCCTGGTCGACGACCTGAACCCGATTGAGGCCGGCCGCCTTCCAGATGGCTCGCCGGATCTCTATTTCCGGGGCTTCTATTGCTGGAATTCCGAGGTTGGCGCCAAGACGCTCGGCATGGCGAGCTTCTATCTGCGCGCGGTCTGCCAGAATCGCAATTTGTGGGGCGTGGAGGATTTCGAGGAAATCACCATCCGCCACTCCAAATATGCCGCCAATCGCTTCGCGCACGAGGCAGCCCCGGCGCTGCTGAACTTCGCGAACTCCTCGCCCCTGCCGTTCGTCAACGGCATCAGGGCGGCTCGCGAGCGGATTGTCGCCAGGACGGACGAAGACCGCACTGACTTCCTGCGCCGTCGCGGCTTCTCCAAGGCCGAGACCGGCAAGATCATCGACACGGTGCTGGCCGAGGAAGGTCGCCCGCCTGAGTCCATCTTCGATTTCGTGCAGGGCATCACCGCCGTCGCCCGGGACAAGCCGCACCAGGACGCCCGCCTCGACATGGAAGGCAAAGCCAAGAAGCTGCTCGATCGAGCTTCCTGATTTCCGCAAAGCCGGGGATGCGGTTTTCCGCGTCTCCGGCTTTGCGCTTCCGTGCCTTTCAGGTTTGCCGGTTCGTGGCGCTGCCCCCCTTTAGAGGAAGAGGGCGGCGCTTCGCTTCGTGACGGGTTGGAGGTTGAGAGAGAGTCTCTCGGCCGCCCGTCACGGAGTAAATCCCGATGGCTACTGCCGTTCAGAAGATCATCCTGTCGTCCTCGCGCGACATCCCCTTCAACAAGCTGGTGCTCAGCCAGTCCAACGTCCGGCGCGTGAAGGCCGGCGTCTCGATCGAAGACCTCGCGGCCTCGATCGCTCGTCGCGGCCTGATCCAGAGCCTCAGCGTCTTCCCCGTCGTTGACGCCGAAGGCAACGAGACCGGCATGTTCGAGGTGCCCGCCGGCGGCCGGCGCTTTCGCGCGCTCGAACTGCTGGTGAAGCAGAAGCGTCTCGCCAAAGTCGCGCCCGTCCCCTGCGTGGTCCGCGATCGCGACGGCGCCATCCTCCCCGAGGAAGTGTCGCTCGCCGAGAACATCGAGCGCGCCGCGCTCCATCCGCTCGATCAGTTTCGCGCCTTCCACGACATGCTGATCAAGGGCATGACCGAGGAGGAGATCGCCGCGGCGTTCTTCGTGCCCGTCAACGTGGTCAAGCAGCGGCTGCGCCTCGCGACCGTCTCGCCGGTCCTCCACGACGTCTATGCCGACGACGGCATGACGCTGGAGCAGCTCATGGCGTTCACGGTCTCCGAAGACCACGAGCGTCAGACCCAGGTCTGGGACGCGATCAAGGACGCCTGGTCGAAGGAGCCCTATCAGATCCGGCGCATGCTGACCGAGACCACGGTGCGCGCGTCCGACAAGCGTGCCTTCTTCCTCGGCATCGAAGCCTATGAGGCGGCTGGCGGCACCGTCATGCGCGACCTCTTCCAGGCCGATGATGGCGGCTGGCTGCAGGACGTGGGGCTTCTCGATCGCCTCGTCGCCGACAAGCTCAAGGCCGAGGCTGAGGTGATCGCCGCCGAGGGCTGGAAGTGGATCGAGGTCGCGGTCAGCTTCCCCTACGACGCCGTTCGCGGCCTCCACGAGGTCTCCGGCACGCCGATCGATCTATCGGCGGAGGAACAGGCGACCATCAAGGCGCTCACCGCCGAGCAGGTCAGGCTCGAAGCGGAATATCAGGACGCCGACGAACTGCCCGACGAGGTCGACGAGCGTATGGGCGAGATCGAGACGGCACTGGCGGCGTTCGACGACCGCTCGGAGCACTTCGATCCGGCCGACATCGCCATCGCTGGCGTGTTCGTCAGCATCAACGCCAACGGGTCGCTTTCGGTCGATCGCGGCTTCGTTCGGCCCGAGGATGTGCCTCAGGTCCGGACCGATGGTGAGGAAGGATCGGAGAAGGACATCGAATCCGATGGCACCGCGAGCCCGTCGGTGCAGCGCGCCGTCATCACCATCGGCGGCCAGCCTGTCGAACCGGAGGACGATGAGGACGACAGCATCAAGCCGTTGCCCGAACGCCTCGTCGTCGAGCTGACCGCCTACCGCACCCTCGCGTTGCGCAACGCGGTGGCGGAAAACCCGCACATCGCCATGACGGCGCTTCTCCACAAGCTGGTCTCGGACAGCTTCATGACCCGCATGTACACGGGCGCCATGGAAACGGGGGTGAAACACATCTTCTTCCCCGTTCAGGACGAGACGCTGAAGGACAGCCCCTCCGCGCGGGCTGTGCAGGAGCGTCACGACGCCTGGGCCGCCGACATCCCGAAGGACGACGACGCCCTGTGGGATTGGCTCGCTGGTCTCGACGATGCCAGCCGCATGGCGCTGCTGGCGCATTGCGTCAGCTATGGGGTCAACGCGCTCTATGAGCGGCCGAACCCGCACAGCGCGGGCGGCGTGTCGCAGCATACGCTCGATATGAGGCTCGCGCAGGCCGACCGGCTGACGCGGGCGACCGGGCTCGACTTGGTCGAAGCCGGCTGGCGTCCGACCTTCGGCAACTACCTCAACCGTGTCACCAAGCCGCGCATCCTCGAAGCCGTCCGCGAAGGCGCCGGCGAACGGGCGGCCGAGCTTATCGGTCATCTGAAAAAGGGCGACATGGCCAAGGAGGCCGAGCGTCTCCTGGCCGACAGCGGCTGGCTGCCCGAACCGCTTCGACTTGCCGGTGTCGATGGCGATCCGGCACCGGACGCGGACGGCGATGGCAAAACCGAGGACGCCGCGCTGCCCGACTTCCTCAGCGCCGACGACGAGTCGGAACCGCCGGCCGATGGCGAGGACGACGAACGTCACCTCATCGCCGCCGAATGATCGCCTCGCGGGGCAGTTTTGGCCGCTCCGCACCTTCCAATCCCATCCACTCAGAGCCCGGCCCAGCGCCGGGCTCTTTTCGTTTCAGGAGCCTGATATGGCCGAATATCTCACCCGCTTCTCCTGCTTGCTCGACGTCGGCTCGGTTGCCAATGTTGCGCGGGCCTTCGACATCTACACCGCGCTGATGGCCGAGAATGGTCGCGAGGACCCGCCCGCCGAACCCTTCCTGCTCTCCCTGACACCCGAGCACGGCGCGACGCGCCTTTGGCTTTGCGACCCCGGAACCGCCGATCCGCAATTGCTGGTCACCTTCGTCACCCGCTGCGCGGAGACATTCGCACTCACCGGCACCTGGGGGTTTCAGTGGGCCGGCATTGCCTCGGACCCTGTCGTCGATGGTTTCTCCGGCGGCGCCCATCTGCTCGATCTCTCCACCGGCCGCACGATCGAGTGGATCAGCACCGGCCGGTGGCTAGCGGAGGGCGGTGTGCGATGATTCCCGACCATGCGCGCGCCCGGCCTCACGGTCGCGCGCTTTTTTTATGTCAGCGGACAAGAGGAAGAGGACGGCCGGGGCGGGTCGAGTTCGGGCGGTCGAGAGAGAGCGCCAACCGAGCTTGTCTCTTCCGCTCTCCCAAGGTTCCTTCCATGAACATTCTGTCTCCCGTGGCCCTTGCGGCCGCGCCCGTCACCCGTGCGTCCCAGACCCTCGCCGTGGCGCAACAGCTTCTCAAACATCTCGAACGCGGCCAGCGCCTCGATGCCGCGATCCTTCGTGCAGCGATGGAAACAGCCTTCGGCGCATCCGACACCAGCGGCGCCTGGGACTGGAAGGCGGCCTATGAGGCCTGCGAGGTCGCGACAGTCCTCTTCCTGCGTAAATACGGAAAGGCGCTTTTCCGCAAAGCCGCATCTCCGGCTGCACGTCTCTCCGCTCTTTCAAAGATCGCCGGGCTCCTGCCGACGCATACCCGGCGCTCGGAAGAATCGCAGGCGCTCCAGCAGTTCTCGACGCCGGTGCCACTCGGCCTTGCCGCCGTGGCGGCCGCCTCCATTGCTGCTGGCGACATCGTGCTGGAGCCGTCGGCTGGCACCGGCCTGCTCGCCATCCTGGCCGAGATATCAGGCGGAACGCTCCTCCTCAACGAGTTGGCCGAGACCCGCGCCGATCTGCTCACTGCGCTGTTTACGGCTGTCGCCGTCACGCGCTTCGACGCAGCCCAGATCGACGATCATCTCGCGCCGTACGCCACCCCCTCAGTCGTGCTGATGAACCCGCCATTCTCCGTCATGGCGAACGTCTCCGGCCGCGTGGCCGACGCCGCCTATCGCCATGTTGCTTCGGCACTGGCCCGGCTCGCCGATGGCGGGCGGCTGGTCGCGATCACCGGCGCCAACTTCAGCCCCGAGCATCCGACTTGGACAGCGGCCTTCGTCCGGCTTCAGGAGCGTGGCCGCGTCGTCTTCACCGCGGCCGTGGACGGCTCGGCCTATGCCAAGCACGGCACGACCCTCGACACGCGTCTAACGGTCATTGACAAGCTGTCGGCCGACGATCGTTCTGCGTTTCCCCCTTCGCCAGGCATCGCGCCCGACGTCGGTACGCTGCTCGGCTGGATCGCGACACAGGTTCCGCCGCGTCCGACTGCAACCCTGCCGCCAGTGAAAACCTCGGCGTCCGCCGCGTCGCCCCGCACCATTCGCGGATACCGCGCCCGTACCACTGCCGCGCCCGCCACGCCCGCGTCTATCGAGCCGGAAGGCGTCGAACTCCCCTATGAAACCGTGGACTGGACGCCCGCCGAAGACGGCCGGATCACCGACGCGATCTATGAAGAATATGGATTGCAGGCGATCCGTATTCCCGGGGCGCAGGCCCACCCTACCAAGCTTGTGCAATCCGTCGCGATGGCCTCGGTCGCGCCGCCCAGGCCGAGCTACAAGCCCCGGCTGCCTGCAAACATCGTCTCGGATGGCCTGCTCTCTGACGCCCAGCTCGAAACCGTTATCTACGCTGGCGAGGCGCATGCCGACTTCCTCGCTGGTTCGTGGACGCTCGACGAGACTTTCGACGTCGTCTCGTCAGCGCCCGACGACGCGCCGAACTCAGTGCGCTTCCGCCGCGGCTTCATGCTCGGCGACGGGACCGGCGCCGGCAAGGGCCGCCAGTCAGCCGGCATCATCCTCGACAACTGGATGCAGGGCCGCCGCAAGGCGGTGTGGATCTCCAAATCCGACAAGCTGCTGGAGGATGCCCAGCGCGACTGGTCGGCGCTCGGCATGGAGCGCCTGCTGGTCACGCCGCTGTCGCGCTTTCCGCAGGGCAAGGACATCACACTCTCGGAAGCCGTCCTATTCACCACCTATGCCACGCTACGGTCCGACGATCGCGGCGAGAAGCTTTCCCGCGTCAAGCAGATCGTCGAATGGTTGGGTTCCGACTTCGATGGAGTGATCATTTTCGACGAGAGCCACGCCATGCAGAACGCCGCTGGTGGAAAGGGCGAACGCGGCGATGTCGCCGCCTCCCAGCAGGGCCGTGCGGGCCTTCGGCTCCAGCACGCCCTGCCGAATGCGCGCATCGTCTATGTCTCGGCAACCGGCGCGACCACCGTCCAAAACCTCGCCTATGCCCAGCGCCTCGGTCTCTGGGGCGGCAAGGACTTCCCGTTCTCGACCCGCGCCGAATTCGTCGAAGCGATAGAAGACGGCGGCGTGGCGGCGATGGAAGTGCTGGCCCGCGACCTGCGCTCGCTCGGCCTCTACACCGCCCGCTCACTGTCTTATGACGGCGTCGAATACGAACTGGTCGAGCACCAGCTCACCCCCGAGCAGACCGGCATCTACGACGCCTACGCCGGGGCCTTCGCCGTCATCCACAATAATCTCGACGCGGCGATGCAGGCCGCCAATATCACCGGCGATTCCGGCACTCTGAACCGCCAGGCCAAGTCCGCTGCCCGCTCGGCCTTCGAATCCGCCAAGCAGCGCTTCTTCGGCCATCTGCTGACCTCGATGAAGACGCCGACCCTGATCCGCTCGATCGAGCAGGACCTGGCCGACGGCCATGCCGCGGTGATCCAGATCGTCTCGACCGGCGAGGCATTGATGGAACGCCGGCTCGCGGAGATCCCGACGGAAGAATGGAACGACGTCCGGGTGGACATCACCCCGCGCGAATACGTTCTGGATTATCTCGCCCATTCCTTCCCGGTGCAGCTCTACGAGCCCTTCACCGACAGCGAGGGCAACCTGTCGTCGCGGCCGGTGTTTCGCGACGGCCAGCCGGTCGAGAGCCGCGACGCCGTTGCCCGTCGTGACCGCCTGATCGAGAGGCTCGCTTCGCTGCCCCCGGTTCCCGGCGCTCTCGATCAGATCGTCCAGCGCTTCGGAACCGATGTCGTGGCTGAGGTGACAGGGCGCGCGCGCCGCATCGTCCGCAAGACCAGCCCCGGCGGCATCGACCGCCTTGCCGTGGAGAACCGCGCCGGATCGGCCAATCTCGCCGAGACTCAAGCCTTCATGGATGATCAGAAGCGTATCCTGATCTTCTCCGACGCCGGCGGCACCGGGCGCAGCTACCACGCCGATCTGTCGGCGCGGAACCAGCGGCTGCGCATCCACTATCTGCTGGAGCCGGGGTGGAGAGCCGACGCCGCCATTCAGGGCCTGGGCCGCACCAACCGGACCAACCAGGCGCAGCCGCCGCTGTTCCGGCCGATCTCGACCGACGTGAAGGCCGAAAAGCGCTTCCTGTCGACCATCGCCCGCCGCCTCGACACACTCGGCGCAATCACGCGCGGCCAGCGCCAGACTGGCGGCCAGGGCCTGTTCCGGCCCGAGGATAATCTGGAATCGCACTACGCCCGCGACGCCCTGCGGCAGCTCTACCTGCTGTTGGTGCGCGGCAAGGTCGACGGCTGCTCGCTCCAGATGTTCGAGGACGCCACCGGCCTCTCGCTGATGGATTCCACCGGCATCAAGGACGAACTGCCGCCGATCACCACCTTCCTGAACAGGCTGTTGGCACTGACCATCGACCTTCAGGGTGTCCTGTTCACCGCGTTCGAGCGGCTGTTGAACGCCAAGATCGAAGGCGCCATCGCCTCGGGCAGCTATGACGTCGGGCTAGAGACACTGCAGGCCGAGAGCTTCATCGTAACCGACCGCCGAACGATCCACGTCCATCCTGGCACCGGGGCCGAGGCTCGGCTGCTGACCATCACCCAGCGCCAGCGAAACCGTCCCGTGACGCTGGCCGAGGCGCTCGACCATCTCGATGATGCGGGCGCGAAGCTGCTGGTCAACGAGCGTTCGGGCCGCGCCGCCGTGCAGATCCCGACCACCAGCACCATGCTGGACGATGGCGAGATCGAACGGCGCGTGCGGTTGATCCGACCGATGGAGGCGCACAACATCCCCATCAGGATGATGGATGAGACCCATTGGGTCGACGCGGACCGGGCGGGCTTCACCGCGGCATGGAACGCCGAGGTAGCCGAGGTGCCGGAGTATGCCGAAAGCACCATCTATGTCGTCAGCGGCCTATTGCTGCCGATCTGGAAACGCCTCCCGAGCGAGTCGACGCGGGTGTATCGACTCCAGACCGACGACGGCGAGCGCATCGTTGGCCGCCGTGTCTCCGCCGTCTGGGTAGCCGGCGCGCTCGCCACCGGCACATCGACCCTGACAACGGACGACGCCTTCATGGCGCTGATGGATGGCAAGACCATCCTCGATCTGACCGAGAGTCTTCAGCTCCGTCGCGTCCGGGTCATGGGCGCCAACCGCATCGAGCTGTCGGGCTTCACCGACGCCATGCGCGATCGCCTGCGGGCCTATGGGCTGTTTCACGAGATCATCTCGTGGAAGCTGCGGATGTTCGTGCCGACCGATACGACCGGCGCCGCTATCCTGGCCAAGGTGCTGGAGCGCTATCCCGTCGAGCGCGTCAGCGAGCGGGAGGCGGCGTGATGGCACGGCATGACGCCTCCGATCTGGCGATCCGTCTCGGCCGGCAAGCCGAGGCGGTGTGCCGCCACTACCTCACCTCCGGCCATCGCGAGGGGCGCTACTGGCTGGTCGGCGATGTCCGCAACACCCCCGGCCGCTCGATGTTCGTGCGGCTGAAGGGTGGCGAAACCGGCAAAGGCGCCGCCGGCAAATGGACCGACGCCGCCACCGGCGAGCATGGAGATCTGCTGGACGTCATCCGCGAGAGTTGCGGCCTGGTCGATTTCAAGGATGTCGCCGAAGAGGCGCGCACCTTCCTGTCGATGCCCCATCCCGAACCGGACCGTCGATATGACGGCGAGCGCAAGTCACCGGCGCCGACCGGCTCACCCGAAGCGGCACGGCGGCTCTTTGCGATGGCACAGCCGATTTCGGGCACACTCGTAAAGACATATCTCCGTACACGCGGCATTACGGATTTGCACGGAACCGGAAGCCTGCGCTTCCATCCGCGCTGCTACTACCGGCCTGACGAACATTCCCCGACAGAGACCTGGCCGGCGATGATCGCATCGGTCACCGACCTCACCGGGCGTCAGACCGGCGCGCATCGCACCTGGCTCGCTGCAGACGGCTCGGACAAGGCTCCGATCGACACGCCGAGACGGGCGATGGGCGACCTCCTCGGACATGCCGTTCGCTTCGGTGTGGCTGGCGACGTAATGGCGGCGGGCGAAGGCATCGAGACGATGCTGTCGCTCAGGATGGCATTCCCTACCATGCCGATGGCGGCGGCGCTTTCGGCGGCACATCTCTCGGCCATCCTGTTCCCCGCCACGCTGCGACGACTTTACATTGCCCGCGACAATGATCCGGCCGGCGACGGTTCGATGGCGACGTTGATCGAACGGGCGAACGCGGCCGGGATCGGGGCGGTCGTGGTGTCTCCGAGCCTGGGCGACTTCAACGACGATCTCCGCCTGGAGGGCCTGGACAGCCTTCGGGCAGCCACTCGGACTCAGATCGCGCCCCAGGACGTCGCACGCTTCATGCAGCCTGCGACATAAGGCCGAGAGGAGAAGGTCGGCAGCAGGAGCGCCGTCGTCGGCATCGCTCGGATGATCACCAGGTCGGAGAGAACCGCGCCCCGGCCTTCGAGAGGGCGATCGGCCAGCAAACGGCCCGGACCCGCAATGCCTGCGGCGGACTATTTTCCGGCGCGGCCGAGTGCCGCTTTCCATCGCGAGGCAAAATAGCCCGCCTTCGTCATCCTCCGCTGTGCTCCGGCCCTCCGCTTCGCTGCGGATGCAGGTCCGGCCCGCCCGCCGGCTTTCGTCGCCATGAAGGCCGCGAGGGTCGCGGTCGAACCAACGGAGCATTCCGATGAGCGAGCACGACGACTACGACGCTACCCAAGCCTCTTCTCCCACCGACCATGTCCTTCGCGAACTCCAGCTTTACGGCTACCGTCCATTTACGGATGAACCCGATCCCCGACCGCTTCCGGAGGGCGACCATGTCGCCGGCGCCATCGCCGATATCTTCGACGCACTGATTGTCACGCTGGAGGACACCCGCCTGGAGCCCGACCTCGACGATCTCCTCTGGTCAACCGTCAATGTCTTCCACCGGGCCAACGAACGGATCGAGCGCGAGCTGGACGACAACGAGCAGGCGCAGCGCCGCGGCCAGCGCGAACAGGACGGCAGCGAAGTGAAGGCCGTCGAGCTGGAGCGCCTGACGGCCGAGGGCCAGACCATGATCGAACGCCGCAACGCCTTCGAGCTGATGCGCGACCAGGCCGCAGAACACTACGAGCGCCACACCGGATCGCTTTGGCGACCGCGCAGCGGATCGATGGTCAACCATCGCAACCTGACCTCGGCGATGATCGACAGCCGGGAATTCCTCGCCGCCAGGAAGCGCGCCGACAACGAGGTGCTGCTCCCCGCCGGTCCGAAGATCGCCTTCACCGGCGGGCTCGACTTCAACGATCACCACCTGATCTGGGGCAAGCTCGATCAGGTCCACGCTAAACACCCCGACATGGTGCTGCTGCACGGCAAGTCGCCGAAGGGCGCCGAGAAGATCGCGGCCAAATGGGCCGACACCCGCAAGGTGCCACAGGTCGGTTTCGCCCCTGACTGGACGAAACACGCCAAGGCGGCACCATTCAAGCGCAACGATCAGATGCTCGACGTTCTGCCGATCGGCGTCATCGTCTTCCCCGGCACAGGCATTCAGGACAATCTTGCCGACAAGGCGAAGAAGCTCGGCATCCCGCTGTACGATTTCCGCCCTAAGGGAGGCGGCGCATAAGCGCCGTCCTCAATCATGGCGACCATATCTCGCCACTGAAGACGAGGTCGCCAGCGAATGGCACCACACCATCGAGCTCTCGCCTGTCGTCAACGGCGATGGTGACGTGGGAGCGAAAATCCCGATGTTCCCAGCCAGCACCAGCGATCCTGAACTCGCGGTGGCGAGTAGCTATTGGAACGGACCTGAACCTCAAGGCGATGATCCCTCCCATGCGCGCGACAAGCCGACGGGGGGACGTCGGAACGACAAGCACCGACGCGTCCAGGGTCAGGTTGGCGACGTCGACCGTATCGTGCGTCTTCGCGATGGTGACATGCCAGTTGGCGGGGACGATGTCGTCGAAGCCAGCCGAACGCGCCCAATCCGCCACCGCTTCAGCGTTCGCCAGGGGTCTAATCACCGTCAGCATGAGAGATGCTCCAAGTACAGTCAAACTCCGTTCGATCAGCCCGACCACTGCCGGCAGATCATCCCGCAGCGCGTCATTACCCGCCTCGCATATGAAAACCGGCTGCAATCGTTTACTCGCATTATCCTGCCTTTCGACGCGGACGACCAGGACACGGTCGGATGCAACGCAGTGAATTGCTGTGGGGCTATCCTAGCACTCGGTCGAAGCGAGAAACCATCCCCCGCTTCCATTGCGCTAATCCTTGGTCCAGCCGCTGGCCTGACGCCATCAACCCGTAAAGGGTCGGACTACGCAAAGCGTGCCGCCGCTCCAGCTTTGCCTGCGCGGTGATTGCGGCCATCGGCCGGACACATCGGGCGCCTGTCGCGCGGGAGATGGTCTCTCGCCTCCAAGACAGGAGCCGGTCCGATGTCCCTCAATCAAGCTCACGCCTTCGCCTTCAGCCTCGCCTCCACCCTCATGGTCTCGATCGTCATCTTCCAGGCCGGCGACGGCACCATGGGCGTCATGCCCGCCGGCGAATATGACGGCGAACTCGCCGCCATCGTTCGCGAGATCGATCCCTTCGCCCGCTGACCGCGGGCAAGGCGACAGAGCCGCAAGCGGAAGTCCCATGGGATTTCCGCTCCTGCCCTGCCTTCTCTTCGGCTATACTATCAATGCGCCATGGTGGTGGTGGAGGCGCGACCGTCAGACCTTTATCTCACGGAGAACACCACCATGGTCTTCATCGGCATCCTCTCCGGCATCGCGGCGATTGGCGTTCTCTGCTGGTTGCTGTTCACGCTGGCTGTAAGCGCGAATTTCTCGGCACATTCCCATCCTGCTTGCAGCGGGATTTAACCCGTCGAGTCGTTCTATCTGGTATTCGGAACAAGTAGATCCGCACAGCGCCCGTGGGGCAGCTTGGGCTCCAAAAAAATTTAAGAGCACGAAACGGATTGTTGTAACTTCGACTTGCTGGAAGTTTAGAAGCTGGTTTTCAGGAGGTCCGAATGGCACAGATCAAGTTTCTTCCGCTTCCAACTGACAACGTGAGTGGTTTGCGCAAAGGTGCACGCGATGCATACGATTGTGCACCCGAGCACGTATTATCTGATGGAGCAGGTAACCCTTGCCGTCATTGTCTTAATTTCATTCCCAAAGGTTCCGGGATGATGATATTGGCTTATCGACCATTTGACCATGCCCAGCCCTATGCAGAAACAGGGCCCATCTTCTTGTGTGCCGACGAGTGCGCGCCGTGGTCAGGGATAGAAGTTCCTCCAATACTAAGCAGCCCAGACTATCTGCTCAAAGGCTACACAGCGGATCAACGCATCCGATACGGCACTGGAAGGATTGTAGCTAAGAACGACATTGTAGCCTACGCATCCGAACTTTTGGATCACGACAACATCAGCTTCGTCGATGTTAGATCAGCGCGGAACAACTGCTTTCAGGTTCGTATTGTTCGTGCAGATTGATACGCTGTGGCAGCTTAGGACTAGCGTGTCTCTTAGTGGTCACCGTTAGGCACTTATGTAGTTCCAAGGTAATAGATCCTCGATATTAGCGTCTTGGGATCGCTGCGGAAGTTCGGTGAGGACGTGCTTGAGCCAAGCGAACGGCTCAACGCCACATGCGCGACAAGTCAGCATGAGACTGTAGACGACAGCGCTGGCTTTGGCTCCGTCTACAGTATCGCTGAAGAGCCACGATTTTCTTCCAGTAGCAAAAATTCTGATATCACGTTCCAGCAAATTGTTGTCGATCGGCATGTTGCCGTCTTCGGTGTAACGGGTCAGATATTGCCATTGATTGACCGTATAGGAGACCGCGTCCTCAAGCTTGCTTTCCGGCAAAACCTTCGGAGCTATCTTGTCGAGCCATGCCTTGAGGGCATTCAGGACCGGAATGCTGTGTTGCTGGCGAAAGCGGCGAATGCGATCAGCCTGCG
The DNA here is from genome assembly GCF_039674445.1 of Brucella sp. TWI432. Classification (NCBI taxonomy): domain Bacteria; kingdom Pseudomonadati; phylum Pseudomonadota; class Alphaproteobacteria; order Hyphomicrobiales; family Brucellaceae; genus Brucella; species Brucella sp. TWI432. The sequence continues at coordinate 31,870 of NZ_JBDJNL010000027.1, forward strand.
TTTCACCGTCACCCGGTTTTTCATCGCGAGCCTGTTTTTCAATTCGGTAAAGCTGCTCGAAGAACTTCAGCGCCTGCTCTGGTGGTCCGCCGCCGTTCTTCCTTGCCTTGAGGGCTTCGACAAAGCGCCGCCGTGAATGGGCCATGCAACCTATATGTCTGGCGCCTTTCAATGTGCGCCATGCCGTATAGCCGTCGCTCACCAATATGCCGCGATAGTCGCCAAGAAAGGCCTGCGGATATTGCTGCCCGCGACCGGGCTGATAATCGAGCAGCACGATCGGTTCAGCACTGTCTTCGCCGCTCCGGTATGCCCACATGTAGGACGTGCTGGTGGCAGCCTTGTCCTGTTCCTTCAGCACCTGAACCGTGGTCTCATCACCATGAATGAGTGTCTGCGATCTGAGCCGGAGTTTCAGCGCATCATAGATGCGGGAAAGATGTCTTTCGCTCGAACCGATCACCCAATGACCAAGAGCGCCACGGCTGACAGGAACGCCAGCACGCTCGAAGGCTTTTGCCAGACGATAGAGCGGCGTGCCGTCGACATATTTGTGAACAAGCGCGAAAGCCAGCGTCGATGCTGTGGCGATGCTGCCCGGCAAGGGCTGTGCAGGCATCGGTGCGATCACAATCGGGGTTTTGATGCCGGTGCGATCACAGTTGCGGCACGCATATTTGGCCCGGGCATTTTGCAGAACCTTGGCCTTCACCTCGATGTGAAGCTGCTCGGTGACCAGTTCACCCATGCGATGCATCGGATGACTGCAGCACGGACAAATCTTTTGATCGTCGGGAAGGTCATATTCCACACGTTCGCGCGGCAGAGTGGAAGGCAGTGGTTTGCGACCGCGCTTTTTACCTTGCCGCGCTTCCGTCTCCGGCAATCCCGTGTCGGGTAATTCAATGGTATCAGCGAGCTCTTCGTCTGTATCTGCCTCAAGGGTAGTCTGCTCAGCTTCGTTGAAGACACGATCAACACGCTTTTCGCTGTGCGGTGCAAAACGATGCAGCCGCGCCAACGCCAGCTCTTCCTCAAGCTTGAAGACACGCTCGTTCAGTTGCTGATTTTCCGCCTGCAACGCAACTATCTGCGTCATCAGATCTGCGACGGTGGGTTGGCCTGCTCGATTCATCCCAATGCTTGAATCGAACACAGTCAGCGACGTCAATAAATTAATTCACGGGTTTTTATATTTATGCGCCGG
>NZ_JBDJNL010000028.1:0-32221 GCF_039674445.1 Brucella sp. TWI432
TCGACCATTCGCGTTCTGTAAGTTCATAGCGGCGACGTGACATCAAAGACCTCCAAATCCGAGACCTTTGAATCACTAATCCATTCAAATAGCTAGACTATTTATGAGTGCGCGGCCTAGTAGGTTATGCGAATAATGACAGTATCCGTGTAGACGCCAGCTGGTGGCGTCGCCTGCGGTAAAACACGCCCGTAAACGGGTATTAGCGTCGAAGTTCCTGTGCCAGCCGCACTATGGGTTTGCCCACTTGCATCTCCCCATGGCTGAAGATGCTGGCTGTCTTTATACAAGCCGTAAACCACACTGTTGTTTCCATTTTTCATAAGTCGTGCGGTAGGTGAAACGCCACCTGTTTCTAAAGCGACAGAATAATTCGTAGTTTGTGTGCAGGAAAGATGAACTGCTCCCTGCGCAACGACATTATCTTTCAGAAGGCCATGCGTACCAAAATTAATATTATTTGGTGCCAGAATATTGCACTTCGGGCTGACAGTCGCTTGAACAGTAAAGTTGGCACTCGTAGACAATGTAGCACCAAGTGAGCTGCAACCAAGCAAACTTCCCAAAGAACCATAGCGTATTTGGGTACCCGCAGCTCCGCTAAAGGCACTGATATATTGACCAGGTGTCAGATTTTGTTGACCTGGAACAGATGCATAAATGGGCCAGCTTTGTGTCACAGTACCCACTTGTGCCGTCATACGAAATAAGGGGGCATCACCAAACAGAAGACCGCCTGTATAACCTCCCCACGGCACCTGCCTATTGGCGTCAGAGTATATCTGATATTGAAGGCTACCGCCTGGGCCTGTAAGCAGGCGCGTGCCAGTTGTTGCACCACCTGACCCATCACCCACACCGGGACAAACGGCTATACCGAGAAGCAGGTTTCCTAAGTCGAGCGCGGTCACCGAGCAAGTCATGGTCAACAACCCTTGTGTAGTTGTTGCCGTACTTCCCAAAGTATCAACTGTACCAAAATTAATAGGACTTGATATTGTCGCTGTGCAGCTCAAAGCTTCCGAGTGGCTGGCAGAGAACGTCGACCATGATATTCCGAGCAGAACAATCATGCAGATTTTCACAAAAAGTTTCATTGGCATACCACGTTCTCCAAAGTGACCTGATGGCCTTTGACTGCATGAAACGAAAAATCTGCGCGACAAGTCGCATTACCGTCAACGCTATTTGGAAGTTCGATTTCAACACTATTGCTGGCAGTTAGTCCGCGGACGTAGCTTTGCCCATCATAGCCCACAACAAACGACTCGTCTGATGCCACAAGTCGACCCTTAGCCCCGACGGGTATAGCCGCACCATCTGAACGGACAAACGTCACCAGAGCTGTAGCCTTGTCGGGCTGAATTCCAAAACGAACGACAACCCCAGCTTTTTCTGCGGGTGTTACCTCCGTTCGTGTGGCGGGGATATCAACATCGACTGGCAGGTTGCTTGGATCGATCTCAATAAGATTTTTTTGCAATGACAGCAGATCAGGCACAAGGAGCTTACCGTTTCGACCTGTCCTGCCGGCTGATCGGTTGTGAACCGTTACGGGCACATCTGGTGCACCGGCATCTACGACGGCAAAGGCATCGAAAATACGATCTGATAGAAATACGCCACCTCCGGCAGAAGCGATAGCTCCTGAGACTTCTAAAGTGCCGCCGCTCCCGGCATCGTATTGACGACCTGTCGCTTCCAGCCGTGCAACCGGGGTTCGTACTGTGACGCCCGCCTGCCTCTCATTGAAGTATCCTTCTGAGCTCTGAAGGCGCCATCCAACGCTCCATGGATCTCGCCCAAGCGGATAACTATAATCAGTTAAAAGGCGAGTGCCCTGATCTGTCGTTTCTACACCCGAGGAGACAGAGCCACCGCCTAGCGGCATTGAAAGGCCGACAAACATTCCAAATGAACCAGATTGGGCTACATCCATGTAGCCATTCGCATAAAGCGTACTTTTCCCGACAAACGGGCGGCTATACGATAGACCTAGGATACTTGAACTTTGCCCGTCAAAATCCTTGAGATAAGCAAAGTTCAGATTAAGCGTAGAGCCGTCGCGAAACATTGGTGGTGATAGCGTTACCTGATCGATAGAGCGGGGATTTTGAATGGTGGTTAACTCAGAAAGGTTCTTGGTCCTCGATGTGATAGAAGCAATATCGTTGTAATCGCCTATGGTTTTTTGGGTACTGGCGAAAAATCGCCAGTCATAAAATGACGCTTCCAATGAACCGCCAACACGGTATCCGATAACACCATCGGCATGGCTTGCAGCGGCATTCATCGATACGATGCCAAATGAGCCAACATTAAAAAGCGCAGCGGCCCCACCTGAAATCAGCCCGGCACCGCCTTCTGCATGGGCTTCCAGCGTCAGGCGTTGCGTAAGCCCATAACGTATGCTGCCAGAACCGACAAAACGATCATCATACTTGTCTGTTCTCAATCCAAAATCGCGGCGCGCAAAACCACCCTCAAAGCTGAAGTCGAACAGGCCTTTCGTCAACATGCGCGACGAAACGTAGAAAGGCATTTCTTTAATTGTTTCACGGCCAAACTGATCTGTAACAATGACCTGTACGGTGCCAGGTCCACTGACAAATGGGACTCCTGTCACCTGAAACGGGCCAGTACTAACTTCCCCAGTAAAACGTCGCAGATTGTTTGCATAGACTTCGACCGTTGATGGGACTGCTGCACTGCCGGTCAACTCCGGCATCGGCATAGTGACTAGGTCGGGACGAAGATTAAAACTTCTGCGGATCTGCACGCCGCCGAGCCGTACTGGGCGTGTCCATGACAAACCGCCAGTAATGACATCTCCCGCTGCATACGTCATTAAGCGCTCAGGATCAGAATAACTCCAGCTTGAGGCCAACCGTCTAGAAGCATAGGTCTCATTGGGAGCTGACGTAACAATAAAGCCACTTTCTACAAGACCAAACGCGGAGAACGCCCGGGCATCAAAAGAGGCCGAAAGGCCCTGATATTGGGGCGAACCAAACTTATTATCGCCAGAGAAATTGCCAAAGACTGAATAATTGAGGAGCCCACCAAGATCGCGCGTAAGTTTTAACGCTTCGACATTCTGCGAAGTATCACCAATTTTTCGTGGAACACGCGCATCATCTGTCGCATCGAAATAGATAGATTGGGTAGCATGGTCCACGCGGTAGGTAACGTCTTTTAAATCATCCAGCGCAACATACTTATCTGATTGTTTGATAACTTCCCCGGCCTGAAGCCCAACACCGTTCAGCTGATCGGCAGGCATAGAAAAAGTCCCATCCAAAGATTTACGAACGACTGCGACCATTTCAGTGGAAGCACCATTAACATAAACTTCAAGATAGAGATCTTGAGTTGAAATCTCGGCGCTAGCATCGCCTTGAGTTATCTCTGGGGACGCCGATACAACAGGCCAAGTCCAGAGTGAATTAAACAAGAAAATGAAACTAGCCACCCGAACTAATCGAGACGCTGGCACGGATTGGTCCCTTGTCATCTTCTGCTGTCAAAGTGAATTTACGCCCCTGAACGGCAAGACCGGCAGGAATAGCGAAGACCCATTTTTTTGTGCGGCCACCCAAAACATAGCCAGCTAGGCCGTCAATGCGCGCGACTCCTTTTCCATTATGATCTTTCAGAAGAAGCTGACTAACTTTGAGACGGTCAGCACCAGTATTCTGAGCTGACAATATCAATTGCCGCCCGTTAGATGATGCGGTCCATTTTACTTTCGCACCTGATACTGATGTATCGTTAAAAAAGACCGGAAGTGACTGCCTGACGAGAAAACGAACACCACTTCGCGTTGCGTTCGTAGCTGTTGGAAGCTCATCTACCAACAATCTGTAGGTCTCTTGCCCAGATATTGCCTTTGCTATCCGCACAACCCTGACTGATTGCTGTGCACCCGGCGCCAATTTCACCATCGGCGGGCTTGCAACAACTTCTTTGGTTGGCAGATATACATCTTCTCCACCCCTCTGGTCCCATTTAAAGACGCGCAACTGAACATTAATTGGCGCCCTGCCATCATTACGAATAGTTACAAGACCAGCCCCGGCCGGCGCTGTTAAACTCAGTCCAACCGGAGTGACATGTAGGTTAGTTGCAAAACTAACTTGAATGCAGACAACAGAGGAGAGCAGCGCCACGACGAGCGCATGAATAAGCCATTTCATATTCATAATATGCTTCCGTTAATACATGCGTATTCGACGCAATGACGCTCCGAAGATTGAAAACCGCGTTATCAAAGACAACCACTAAATGCGCCAAACTCAATACAGGGTGCGGCGCCTCAATAAGTCAATGTGACTTGAACCGTATCCTGATAAACACCGGCTGAAGGTGTATCCTGAGCCGGAACACGCCCATAAACATTCAACGTTTGTGACGCCCCAGTTCCCGTCCCTGAATAACCATTCGTCGCCGATCCCCAGAGCAAAGTATGTTGCGCATCGCGATAAAGTGAATATTCTACTGTTTCAGTACCACCCGACTTGGTCATAAGACGCATTGCTTCAGTGGCGCCCGTCCCCAAACCTTCATCCAAAGCAAGCGCAAAATTAGCGCCCTTTGTACACGTTACAGTAATTTCGCCTGCTTGCGTTTTTTCTGTCGCAAGCAAACCTGTTGTTCCAAAATTTACCCCAGCAATAGTATCTAGTGAGCATTCATTTTGAATGGTTATTTCAACACTTAGATTACCATTGATATTAGTTTGAGCTATTACGGCTGCGGGATATAAAGGAAAACATATTAACACCGCGCCAAGACCAACTTTGCATAAAATTGCACTTTTTTGCACGAAATTATCCACCTCCTCTAATAAAAATTCTATTAGACCAGCATGCTAATAAAATTATACAACAATAACAAAATGTCAATATTTTTCATAAAAATCACTGATAAATATCATAAGTATTAAATTAACTTATGATTATTAATATACTGAACGGCTATCTTTCTAATACAAAAATTCGAAACTCAATTATGGAAAATTAAAATAACTAAAGTAGTTATATAGTGATTTGTGATTTTCAATTTATTTTCGAGCCCCATAAAATTTAAGATAGTATATAAAATATAAATATTATCTTGAAAATTATCTTTTTATGTCGTTGAATCTAGAAAATGTCGTTTTTCAATTTCCAATAAAATATAAAAACTATTTCCTCATGTATCTATGAAATCATTTTATTTAAATATAATATAAATAGAAATAACTACCTTTCACGAAGCGATTCACTCGCTCTATTAAAAGGCTTGATCAGATATTCGAAGACAGTCTTAGCGCCGGTATGAATATCAACCGTGGCAATCATACCCGGGACGATTGGAAAACGCTGTTCATTCTTGTTTATGAGCGCATCGGTCTCAGTCTTGATAAACACACGATAGTAATATTCCTCAGGCTTGATTTCGTCCTGAATAGTATCGGCAGAAATACTAACGACCTTGCCTTCCAACGCTCCATAGATGGCATAATCATAAGCCGTGATTTTTACAGTCGCCCGCTGATCCGGGTGAATATACGCAATATCGCGCGGCAGAACCCGCGTTTCGATTAGCAATTGTTCATCAAGTGGAACGATCACCATCAGCTTGCCATTTGGCGGCACAACACCGCCAATGGTTGCGACTTCAATATTCTTGACAATACCCCGCACAGGCGAGCGTAGCGTCATACGTGCTAGTGAATCGGAACGGCCGCGGATAACAGATGAAAGCGAATCTACTTCGGCGTTTGCCTTGGCGAGTTCCTCACGTGCTCGGACGATATAATCAGATTTTATCTCAGTTTCTTTGAGCTGAAGCTCAACCAGTTGCCGTTTCAGGCGGATCACTTCAACATTGCTCGCCGCACCCATTTTAGTCAACGACTGACTGATATTCAGCTCATCCTGCACCAGTTCTTTTGATTCAGCGATCCATTGCAGCGCCTCTTTCAAGCTTTGCTTGCGCGCTTCAAAAAGCCTTGTTTCCGAGGCGACAAGCGCGGGAAACATCTCCAGTTCCGGTGAAAACTGTAGCTCCGTCTGACTGACTTCGGCGTTGAGGCGTGCCGAGCTTGCAAGTGCAGCGCGGTATTTTGCCGAACTTTCCTGCACGCTCGACTCTGTCACTGTTGGATCAAGCTGGGCCAGTATCTGCCCCGGCTCGACCACATCGTCTTGGCGCACCATCAGCTTGGCAACTACACCACCTTCCAGCGACTGAATAACCTGTTCCTGAGATGCCGGCACGACCTTGCCGGTTCCTGTTGAAACCTCGTCCAGCAAAGCCACATAGGACCAACCGATAAGTACTGCAAAAAAGATGAAGACCAGCCGCACGAAGCGTTTCGACCGCTTAAGCTGCTGTCCCTGTTCGCTTCCATTAACCCAGGCACCAAAGTCTCCGCCCACGGCCGCCATTTAATTCTCTCCGGGTTATAATGTCTTTGTTGGTTCCACCTTGCTCATGCCACGCAGGGTTTGAAGCCCACGTTCCTTGCTGTCGTCCAAGACAACCTGACCATTCTCAATCACAATGAGACGCTGCACCAATTCAAGAACACGCATGCGGTGTGTTGCGATAATCACCGTGCGTCTAGCTCTCCACTTGGCAAACTGCTCGATAAAGTGGCGTTCTGTAGCCTCGTCCATTGTCGATGTGGGTTCATCAAGCAGGACCACCGATGGGTCACGGATAAGAAGCCGCGCCAGAAGAATTGCTTGCTTCTGGCCACCGGAAAGACCGCCGCCCCCTTCATGCACCAAGTGTTCCAGCCCCTTCGGCAGCTTACGCACAAAACTATCAGCACCGACCATAGCCAACACGCGCTGAATTTCAGCATCCGATGCACCCGGTGCGCCCATGGTGATGTTTTCACGCAGCGATCCAAAGAACAGCCGCGAGTTCTGCGTCAGCAACCCAACATCACGTCTAACATCTGCGGGATCAATTTGCGGCAGAGAAAAATCATCCAGTAAAACCTCGCCGTCAGATGCATCGAGCAATCCCGACAACGCCATCAGAAGCGTTGATTTTCCGGTGCCGTTGCGACCAAGAACAGCAATGCATTCGCCCTGCTCAACTCGAAGGTCTTTGACCAGCAACACTGGCGGCGAACTCTCATCACCGTAACGAAACAGCGCACCTTTAAACTGGTAAGCCCCGTTGATTTTTGGGCAATGAATCCGGGTCTCGGTGTCAGGATGATCAACTGGCATCTGCATGAGTTGATCAAGGCCTTTTTTGGCGATACGGGCATGTTGCAAGCGGCCAAGAATTTGCGAGAGCTGCCCCATAGGTGCAAGCATCCGTGAACCGAGAATCGATGCACCAACCAGTGCGCCAGTGGTCATGTCGCCTGCAATAATCAGCGGAGCACCGGCAAAGACCGTCAAAGCATAAACACCGCCTTGCAGATTCTGTGTCCAGACGCTGAGACTGTTTGTGAGCGCACGCAATCTGATCTGCGCTTCGCCTGTTACGGCGTTAAAGTAGTTCCACTGCTGCTGAAAACGATCCTCCGCCTGAAGACCTTTTATATCTTCGATCCCCTGCACGGCTTCCACCAGCATGGCATTGCGCAGCGAGGCTTCGCGCATGGCCTGGTTGGCATAAACCCGCAGACGCCGCTGCAAAAAAAGTCCCGGTATAATCAGCGCAATCAAAGCACCCAGCGGAATGACAACCATCCAGCCAGCAAGGAACCAGTAAATGACCAGAAACATGAAGAAAAAAGGCAGATCGGCAAGGGCTGAAACAGTTGTTGACGTCAGCAGTTCACGCACTTGCTCCGTATCACGAAGCTGGGCGATGAAAGAGCCGGTTGATGTTGGTCTCGCGCGATTTTTAACGCGCAGTGCATGACCAAAAACCACATCTGACATTTGCAAATCAGACTGCTTGCCCAGCACATCGATGATGCCCATACGTGCACGCCGCATAAGAAAATCAAACAGAAGGGCCAGCAAAACACCACTGAACAGAACGTAAAGCGTATTGAAAGATTGTGCAGGTACAACGCGATCATAAACCTGCATGGAAAAGAGAATACCCGCAAGCCCAAGAGCATTGGCGATCAGCGATGCCACCAGCACATGGCCGTAAGACCCCATATCGCGAAACAGAATGCGTCGCAGCCAGTTCTCTTCAAAAGGTTTTATATAGGCATCGACACGCGCATCAGGAACAGTTTTGGAGGGGCGCGCGAGAATAATCTTTTCGGTCTCAGCCAGAAGCACATCAAGCTTGAAAGGCTGCTGCAAACCTTGCTCGCCAATCATCCAGACACTGGCTTCCCGATCTTTCGAAAGGGTGTCTACGACAGCGAGTTGCCCGTCAATAAGCTTAAGAACAAAGGGCAAGTGCCACGTCGAGAGTGAGATCGTCGCCGGATCGACAAACCTTATTCCCAAGCCTACATGTCGCGCAATAGAGCTGATCTTTGAATTTTCATCTGTGCTGATGCTTGCAGCTGCCGCAATCTTAGCGCCCTGCTCCGATATGGGAATGCGATAATGCTGAGCGACACGGCCAAGCGCTTCAAGCCACTCATCTGCATCAAAGTTTTCCGCCGGCTTCTTCAAATGTTCAGTGGGTTCATTCAAAACAGGACTATCAAAGCCCGGAGGATTTTCGTCATGCCTCATAGACTACCTCCGCCTGTCCGCAACATGGATGCATTAAGACCAAAACTCTGGCGCATCTTTCCGGAACTGTAGAGACAATTGATATCCAGACGGCGGATGTCATGAACCGTGTTGGCTGTCTGGAACCGTGCTTCATGCAGTTCCTGTTCGGCATTCAGCAGATCAAGCAGCGTTCTTGTGCCAAGCTCTACATATTGCTCCCGATAAAGATCTCGGGTTTTCACCATCATGTCGGCACGTGATTGGAGCGAACCCATAAGCCGGCTCAACGTGCCGATCTGGCTGCGCGACTCCATAAGATTGCGCTGAACATCGAAGCGCACTGTGCTGATTGCCGCCTCAGCCGATTGCAAGGCATAAGCGGCTGCGCGTTTGCGTGCGCCTGTCTGCCCGCCGTTGTAGAGGCTAGAGGATACATTCACGCCGACTGAGTATTCAGGCTGCCGGTCGTTGCTACGTGTATCATCGCGCGAGGCGTTGAGATCATAGCCGGTCGTTGCCTCCAGCGAAACTGTCGGCAAGCCATCGGCTCGGCTCGCTGCAAGCTGCGCTTTGGCTTCCTCACGTGCAGCTTGTGCCTCAAGCATCGCTGGCACCTGCTCCCAATCAGGAGCGGTTATGCTACAGGAATTTTCCAGCCATGACGGCACGGATGACACCGGGTGGGGTGACCCACCACCAATGAGTGCGGAAAGTGCGACCTGCCAGCGGCTCAACTCCGATTGATATTGGAGTTGAGTTGCGAGCGCCGATTCAACACGCGCGTCTGCCTGTACCTTATCAGACATGGTACTCGCGCCTTTATCGGTCCGTTCTTTCACAAGACCCGCAATTTTTTTAACGCCATCGACCTGTGCCTGTGCATAGGACGATAGAGTACGGTATCGCTGCACTTCAACGATTGCATTAGCGGTATCGCGTGCAAGATTGTCAACCGTGAGAAGTAAACGCGCATGGTTGATGGCCTTGCCCGCACGCTCCGTCTCGACCGCACTCGATACTTTGCCAAAATCATAAAGCATCTGCGACGCACCAACATTAAACTGCGGCCGCCATCCATTTGAGTTGCTACTCTGATAGCCGGAATTCACCCCTGCTTGTAGCTTAGGATAATAACCCGCCAGTGCTGCGCGTACGCGTTCATCCGCCGCCAAAATTCTTCCAGACGCTTCATCAACGGCAGGGTGCCAGCCAAGCGCCCGCCGAACAGCGGTTTCCATCGTGAGGGAACCACCATCCGGCAACTTGGGCGCAGACTTGGGAGAGGCGGTATTCGTAACAACACTCCTGTCAACGGCTGGTACGGGGGCAGAACCAGCACTTGACAGGAGCCACGGAACTTCAGTCTTCTTTGACTGAGCAAGGTTGTCATTGCTCAAAGCAAGATTGTTTGCAGACATTTGGCACGCAGCCAAAAGGCATGAAATCAATGATATTGTCGCGAAACGTCTTAAAATCTGGAGTTTTCGCATCGAGTATCCGTTATGACCGGCACAGGCCGATATTTCATGATGACCCTCGCCGCCGTAGCCTCGACGGCGAAGGGAAATCTCGGCGGATCAGACCGCGTGTGTCAGGTGGAGATCATCCTCAAGGGCAAGCGGATCGGGCACAAGATGACTGAGCGGATCTTCGAATGTATCTGGATTTTCGCCCACATCAGCGCTGTTACCATTCGTCGTGGAAGCTGAAACAAAACTGTCTTGATCAAAGGTTTGGTCTTCCCCGAATAGTAATGTGAGATCACCGCTACCGTCATCAAACAATACACTTTCCGTCAGATTGTTTTCAGTAGTATTTTCATCAGAGGAACCGACCTCTTTGACTTCAGCAAAATCACCAATCGGAACGACATCACTCTCAGTGTGATCTGCTCCGTCTGCGTCACCACTTCCATCATTGGGTACAGTATAAGCAGCCAGCAGATTGTCGTCCGTCTGTCTATCGGTATCAGCGTTCTGTTCAACCGCAGCTACGATGTCGTCATACACAGCGTCTTCTGCAAAGCGAGCAACTGATATGTCGTTCCATTCTTGGATCTCGACAGTAAGGTCTGCTGTCGTTTCGTGACCGTTTGGCAGCACGATCTTATAAGTAAAACTTTCCGACGCTTCACGATCGGCATAGCTCAGATTTGAGTGTGGTTGATAATTATAAGAACCATTACTGTAGATCGTCAGATCACCGTATGTCCCGGTAACAACCGTTCCGGTTGCAAGAACATTTATGAATCCCGTAGAATCCTGAACCTGCAATTTTGCAGTGACTGGCAGAGCACCATCATTGTCGAACAGATTGCCAGTCGTGCCAGAGTTGCTCTGTTGTATGAATTGATCGGTATAGGTAACATTGACATCAGTAATAACACTGACAGCACCCGCTAAGCCGCTCAACGTAGCATGGACCCGATAAGTTCCGGGGATTAGATCAAGGCTGCCAATGTCAATAACTTTCGCAGGCCCCAAAAGACCAACGAAAATTGAGTAGCTTTTATCGATATTCACGTCTACCCAGTTACCATTTTCCAGGCGCTGAATGGCAACCGTACCGTTCGCGACGGCAGCTGTTGTCATATTGACGGTCACAGTTCCGGTAGCATCCATGTTGCTTCCGATAATGAACTCATCGCTGTTAGTCTCAGCATTTCCACCAAGAATGGCTATCAAAGGCTGGGTCTGATTAACGAAAGCGTTATCCACTACATTGGCCCAGATTATGCCAGCCGTATCGGTATCGTCAGTTGCGGCGAAACTATATGTCGCATCGTCTTCGAAGTTATTGTTATCCCAAACCAGACCCTGACCATCGCTATCAATTCTGATGTTCAACTCTGCTGTGGTGTTCGTATCCGTCAGCGGATCATATTTGGTGTAGGTGAACTGGTCGACTTTGCCGATGCTCTCCAATGTTCCATTCGGCGTGTACGTGTAAGAACCGTCCTGATGGATTACCAGATTGCCATGCTGACCCACAATTGGTGTTCCTTGCGCTCCGGCTGCAACCTCATATGGCACACCGCCAACAGTAACACTGGTTACAATATGGCCTGAGCTTATAGCTGCTCCATCGTTAGCAAGGACATTGCCCTCAACGTCTTCAACCTGAACACCGGAAGGCTCAAGATAATCGAGATCCGTTCCTGAAACCTGAAGATTGCCAACGAGCCCAACACTCAACAAACTTTGTGAAGCGGCAAAGGCACGATAGGTACCCTCGCCCAAAAGCGCACTCGCTTGTGCAGTGTTACCAAGCAGTGTCAGGTTCAGCAGTGTCGCATCACCATTACCATCAACGGATGTCCACGTGCCATCCGGCATCAGCTTCTGAACAACAATTGTCGTGTTTGAAGCGACGTCCACACCTATCAGCTGGGAGTAGCTGAACTGCAGATTCTGTTGATGACCTTGTGCAACCACAAAGTTGCTGGATGGAACATTCAACACCGTTACATCCGCACCAAGCAGCCCAACCAGTAGGACATAACTTGCATTCGGATGGGTAACATCGGTTTCGGTCGGCAAAATGCTCACTTCTGCGGTCACATTGTCCACGATCGGAGCCGTGCTGGCTGGATCAATCAATGGAGCAGTTGCAGAGGCAGATTCAGAGACGTTTTCCGCCGCATCCTCAAGCGTCGCCGATAGCTGACCACCGCCGCGTTGCGGCGGGTTGAGGGCAATCTGGAAATTGCCGTCGCTGTCAACATTGCCCTCGCCGACAATATTATCATCGGCATCACGAATAACAACTTTTGTCTCCGGCTCGCCCTTACCACTGATGCTATTACCGTCTGGGCTGACGCTCAGGTCTGTAGGTGCGGCGGGCGCCAGCGTATCCGGCACTGTTGCAGCGCTTGCTTCCGACTGATTGCCCGCCTCATCCGTCTGGGTAACCAGCAAATTATGACCATTGCTTTGCGCAAGTTCATATGTTGCAGAACCTCCCACTCCCAGCGGAACCGTTGCAATAATGCTGCCATCAGCATTGTAGATCGTCGCTGTCCCACCCGGCTCACCGGTGATCGTCAGCGTCACACCGTCAGAGCCGACTGTAACCGTCGGTGCATCCGGATCAAGCGTATCGGGGAGTGTCGCAGAAGCCGCTTCCGATTCATTGCCAGCAGCATCGCTTTGCGTCACCGTGATGTCCTGGCCATTGCTCGCAGCAGCAACATAAGTCGCAGTGCCACTCTCGCCAAGATCAACCGTGTCAAGCACGCTGCCATCAGCATTGTAGATCGTTGCTGTCCCACCCGGCTCCCCGGTGATCGTCAGCGTCACACCGTCAGAGCCGACTGTAACCGTTGGTGCATCCGGATCAAGCGTATCGGGGAGTGTCGCAGAGGCCGCTTCCGATTCATTGCCAGCAGCATCGCTTTGCGTCACCGTGATGTCCTGGCCATTGCTCGCAGCAGCAACATAAGTCGCAGTGCCACTCTCGCCAAGATCAACCGTGTCAAGCACGCTGCCATCAGCATTGTAGATCGTCGCTGTCCCACCCGGCTCCCCGGTGATCGTCAGCGTCACACCGTCAGAGCCGACTGTAACCGTTGGTGCATCCGGATCAAGCGTATCAGGGAGTGTCGCAGAGGCCGCTTCCGATTCATTGCCAGCGGCATCCCTTTGCGTCACCGTGATGTCCTGGCCATTGCTCGCAGCAGCAACATAAGTCGCAGTGCCAGTCTCGCCAAGATCAACCGTGTCAAGCACGCTGCCATCAGCATTGTAGATCGTCGCTGTCCCACCCGGCTCACCGGTGATCGTCAGCGTCACACCGTCAGAGCCGACTGTAACCGTTGGTGCATCCGGAGCTTCATTGTCACCATCTCCATCCCCACCGCCTGTGCCCGGATCCACAGTGTCTTTATTGCCACCACCCGAAGAACTTGCAGCGACAGCACCAATAGCTCCCAAACCGGCTAGGCCAAGCAAAATTGGGGCGAAACTGTCTTTGCCTCCAGCAAGTTGATCGACTCCCTGAATTTCCGAAAAGTTAAAATCAGCCAGCCCATCGCTGTGATTCCCAGCCCAGAGCTGACCGTCTTCATCTTGCAGGACAAGGTCATTGTCCTGGCCGTTGCTGTAATGTGTGTAATAATTAACGATGCGAATTGTGTCACCGTTATTCAATCGAATGAGAAGATCATCCCCAATTCTTTGGTATTCGGAAATAGACTTTGGATTTAACGAAATTTTGACAACGCTGGGTGCTGAAAGAATAATATCATTTCCAGCTACTGTTCGCGAACTACCACTCGCCTTATTCGTAACAACTGCAACCATGACGCTCTCCTCAATTCGCTAATAGCTTCGAGGGCAAAACAGCAAGTTCAGGCCGTTATAAATAAAGATCACTGACACATTATAGTTCTACAAAAATCCTAAGTTCCTATTCATATCACGTAATATTCTCTACAAAAAAGTCAGCAATCTTCATTCCAAAACAAATGCTGAGCCGATCCCTCCAAGACGATACCCTACACAAAACTTATTTATTACCGGCGTTTTGTATATGCAGATAACGACTAGGTTTGTCTGATAGTTACAACACCTCTAATTAAGTTAGCCTAGATTTATTATGATCGACGCCTTTTTTTCCTAAAGGATGCCGGACTTGTTCCAGTAATACGCCCAAAAAAGCGCGTTAGATGAACTTGATCTGCAAATCCACAATCATGCGCTATCTCGGCAATCGGCATATGCGTGTCTATCAACAGCTCTTTAGCCCGCTCAACTCTTCGTCTGATAATATACTGATGAAGCGTCACGCTTGTGGCTCGTTTGAACAGTCTGGCAAACTGCGCTGCACCAATACCAGCCGCCTCAGCCAAGCGTTCAATACCAATCCGCCGATGTAGGTTTTGATCAATTAAGTTAAACGTCTTTTGAAGGACGTGGACTGACAAACCAACGTCAGTGTTCAATTCTCTGGTTGTGTTTGTTGAGTATTTAGATACAAGGCGAGCGACAATTACACGTGCAATATACTGAACTTCAATCGCTGAAAACCGACCCCCGATGTGTATTAAATCTTTGAGAGAGCTAATTGTCTGCTCAAGCAATTCGTCGAATATACATAGGCTGTGATCGAGCCGTAGGAGGCTACTACCGGCCGATGAAAACTCTATAATAATGTCACTGAAAAGCTTTTTTGATACATAAATATTTATAAATTCGACTGGGTCCTTGATATCAACTGCGACACCACAATCTGGAGGCAGGATAATTATTGCACCAGGCTGAAGTAATGTTTCGGTTTCCAATCCATCTACGTTCCACGTGCCTCGTGCATGCCCCTTAAGAACCATTGAAACAAGAAGCGAATCAACAGCGTCAAACGAAGCACTGAATGGCTGCACTTTCACGGTAAAAATATGCAGATTATCCCATCCATTCCCAGAACTTGTCTTTGTAATTTCAATAGCGTCGACGGAATTTATATTATGAAATGAAACCAAATTTTCTAACGAATTTAGCATACATCCCCCCATATTATGCATACATTATAATTATATAATTTAATAATATTAATGAAAAATCAAATACATTCTTTTGACCCATCAAATCATCCATTTATATTTAGTTAATTAAATAATGGATACAAGATTCACATTTTAATCCTCTCGCTCTTGTACTGGCACGGTTGGCTTCTGCCTACTTGAGTAGACTTTTGGTCATTAGGGAGGAGAGTTATGGCAGCCTTACATATTGATGTTGATTAATACTAAGAACTGATGGGCAGGGGTACGGAAGAAAACTGGACCTGTTGCAAACTCTTCATCAAGGATGGCTGTGATATCTTTTTGACTTTTAAGCAGCTGAGTATTTTAGATATTCAAAGGCCGCCATTTTGATAAATCCGTTTTCCTTCTGTGTGTTCGGTGGTACCTTGCTTATAATCTAAGCCTTCGCAATCTGAAGGAAATGATGGCGGAACGCGGTATCGATCTGGATCATTCCACGGTGCATCGTTGGGTCATTTGCTTCAGCCCCAAACTGCTTAAACATTTTAATCGGAAGAAGCGTCAGGTTACACGCAAATGGAACCTTGATGAGACTTACAGTGCGCCTCGCCCTCTGTTTAGGATGGGGACTCAATTACACCCATGCGATGATTGTAGAAACAAGAGCAATTGCGGCGAGATAGTTTATTGCGAGGCGATCATATCTCGTTGCAATGCGTCGCCAGTTTTTGAGCCTGCAGAAAAGCCGTTCGATGACATTTCTACGCTTGTATGCGCTATAATCTAAAGGATAGGGTTTCTTTCGTGCTAGCGAAGAGGGAATGACAGCCTTGATGCGGGCATTATTAAGCTAGTCTCGAAGACTATCAGCGTCATATGCCTTGTCGGCTAACAGACGCCCGCTAGGGCGAGCGACCTCTAATAATGGGATTGCCATTTTATGCCGGCAATGTTTCCCGGTGCTAAGCTGAACACGACCGGTCTGCCGCAATCATCGGCCAAGCAATGGATTTTGCTTGTTCTTCCACCGCGCGACGTGCCAATCGCTTGCGTCCACGCCCCCCTTTTGAGCCTTGTGCCGAACGGTGCGCTTTGACGTGTGTGCTATCTATGGAAAGCTCCTGTGGAACCGGACCGCTGGCTGCCATCGCCTCAAATATACGATGCCAAATACGCCGTTGTGCCCAGCGGTGATATCGGTTGTAGACGGTTTTTGCAGGACCATATTCGGCCCCAACATCACGCCAGCGACAACCGACCTTGAGAACATGCAAGATACCAGAAATGACACGCCGATCATCGACACGTCGAGCTCCGGGTCGGTTCTTGGGTAAATGTGGGTTCGATTACATTCCATGCAGCATCTGAAAGCCAGAAAAGATCGCTCATAATAAGCCTCCCTACTGTCAAAACCTAAAAATCAATAAAAACACTCAATAAAGACAATTGTTTGATCAGGTCCCCATCCGAGCTTTGTAAGTTCAGTAAACTGGAGGGAATGTCCATGCACCAACGTCGCTTAAGTGCTTCATAAAGCTTGCAGTGAATCTGCACCATAATTCCACACAGGCTTGATATCGACATGCTGCAGCGATGGCCCGCCTCTCTGAGAGGGCCAATACGAACGATCAATCTCAATAAGCAAGGTTGCTCCTCCCGAGTCGGCCGAGAGCTTTCATTCTAGGGAAATCGAATGACTGATAAAACTTCAGTAATTGTTTTTTTTCCTCCGCTTGTGGACTTGGTAGATGATAAGTTTTTCATCAAAGCGGAAGACATCGATGGTAAGCTTTGGGAGCTAGTTGGCCCGATATCTGATGATAAGGTCGCGATGTGGATTCGTGCAGCTCTCACCGCAATGGAAGATGGTTGGGGTTATCTTTCCGCTTTAAGAAATACGCTCTCTGGTACGTGTGGTGAGAGAGATTAAAAAAGCGACTTAGATCGCAATAGCACTTCTTTGGTATCGGACGATTGGCGGACTAAATATAGTGGGCCGCATCCAATCATTGGCAAACTGCTAACTTTTCCAGTCCTTAGGCACATACGAGTAATGCCCGTCGAATTGATTTGACGTCAGATTGGCTTGCACGGAGTGTCTGTTACATGAACGCAAAGAGGAACATTGTGCTCATACGCAATTTTTCGATCGTCTGCATTATATTGTTTTTGTTCGCCTTTTTAATGGCGTATCTTGTTAATACGACGCAAGAAACACATCTGCAATTGCCAGACGCTTCCTTCCACTACGCTCGTTAAATTATTGCGTTTTGCTGTGGTTCTTAACCCGCATTCGCTTGAGGCTTTGTAGTAAGGGGCGTTGTCTTCTTCGTATATCACTGCTTACGAGAAAATTTTCTGCAAGCAATAGCACTGCCTCCACGTGATCTGCACATTCCCTCAATATTATCTGAACGCAGCGGCGCAACAAGCGGGTAATAGATTCAATCTGGACCACATAATGTCTCACCGCCGCTTCTCCATTTTCGCTATAGTTGCAGGCGGATGTTTCATCGCTGCCATGCTTGCTTTGCAAGGTCGGAGCAGTTCAGCTCCGGAAGCCGAGGTTGCCTCATCAGCAGTCCCAGTGCGCGCCGAAACTGTTAAAGTCGGTCGCGAACGCGTTCTTCTTACGGATGAACTGCCGGGGCGAGTTGCGGCTTTTAAGAAAGTTGAAATCAGGCCGCAAGTCAGTGGGATCATTAAAAAGAAAGTTGTTGAGGCCGGCTCCCGTGTCAGCGCTGGTCAGATCCTTTTCGAGATTGAACCCGCTTTATTTTTGGCGGATCTGGAAACTGCACGGGCCGCATTGACGCGTGCAGAAAGTGCGCTGGAGCATGCTCGCTCGGGCTTTCAGCGCGCTGAAGCTTTGCTCGCGAGTAAAGCGGCAAGTCTCAAAAATTATGAAGACGCGCGCAATAATCTGACGACGGCGCAGGCAAATCTGGCCGAGGCACGTGCTGTTTTTCACCGTCGTCAGCTTGATCTTGACTTCGCCACCATAAGATCGCCGATTGATGGCTACGTCGGGCGAACCGTCGCGGACGAAGGCTCTCTCGCATCAATTTCGGGGCAGACCGAACTCGCAGTCGTTCAGCAGCTGGAACGTGTTTATGTGGATTTACGCCTGCCTGCGACAAAACTCGATGCCGTGCAATTTGCGGCAGAAGAGAAAATAGGCCAGATTGAGATACTACGAGCCGATGGCAAGCCATATTCCTATCCGGCGAAGCTGGTACTTTCAGATGTTACGGTTGACACCGTGACGGGCAATGCAACGATCCGAGTGCTCGTTGAGAATCCTGAATTGCAGCTTTTGCCTGGCATGTTTGTTCGTGCCCAAGTGCCAAGCGGATTGCTCTCCGATGTAATACTTGTTCCTGAATATGCTCTCGTTCGGACAGGAGGAGACGACGCCAGTCTTATGGTCGTTGATCCCGACGGGCGCGCAAAAAGGCGCAAAATAACGCTTGGAGAGGCCATCGGTCGCCGTGTGGTGGTCAAGTCAGGGCTTCAACCGGGTGAAACCATCGTAATTCGCGGTCAGGACCGTTTGCAGGATGGGATGCTCGTAAACGCCGATCACTCACCAAACGCGACGAGTGTGAAAGACAAGATTTAAAGGCCAGATCACCATGCCACAATTCTTCATCAATCGCCCGGTGTTTGCCTGGGTGATTGCCATATTCATTGCATTGGCTGGTGTTGTTGCGATCCCACAACTGCCGGTTTCACGTTATCCTGTTATCGCACCGCCGAGTATCAGTATTTTCACAACATATACTGGAGCTTCTGTTCAAACGGTCAATGATAGTGTTGTTGCTCCTATCGAAAAGGAACTCTCAAGCGTCAAAAACGTTTTATATTATGAATCGACTGTCGACTCGACAGGTGCTGCGAATATCACGGTGACGTTCAAACCTGGAACGGACCCCGAACTCGCGCAAGTGGATGTTCAAAACAGGTTGAAAAATGCCGAGCCTCGTCTTCCAGAAGTCGTTCGCCGTAACGGAATAAATGTGGAAGCGTCAGAGTCGGGCTTCCTTATGGTCATTGCGCTCAAGTCACGCAGCGGTGAGACAGACGAGCTGAGCCTTGGTGACTATCTGACGCGTAACATCGCCGAGGAGCTCAAACGCGTTCCCGGCGTTGGACGTACCCAACAATTTGGTTCCGAACGTGCAATGCGTGTTTGGGTTAACCCGACGAAACTGGCTGCCTATAACCTGAGCATGTCCGACGTGACGAGCGCGATTGCCCGCGAAAACGCTCAAGTTTCGCCGGGCAGGGTTGGGGACGAACCGACCGTTCCGGGGACCAAAGTTTCAACGCCACTGATTGTGCATGGACAGTTGAACTCACCCGAGGCGTTTGCAGCAATACCTTTGAAAACCCAGACAGATGGCGCGCGGCTGCTGTTGTCCGATGTTGCACGTGTGGAACTTGGCGCACAGACTTTTGCCTTCAGCGTCAGCAGTAACAGCAAGCCTGCTGCAGCAGCGGCGATACAAATGTCGCCGGGTGCCAATGCCGTCAGCACTGCGGCGGCGATCGAAAAGCGGTTAGGTGAACTGCAGGCTACAATGCCGAGTGATCTCTCAGTCTCAATTTCCTACAATACCGCGCCCTTCGTGAAAGTGTCGATTTTGAAGGTGGTGCAGACACTTGTAGAGGCGATGGTTCTGGTGTTCCTCGTGATACTGCTGTTTCTGCAGAAGTTGCGGTACACATTGATCCCAACAATTGTCGCGCCGATCGCGCTGCTTGGCACATTCGCGGTGATGCTGGTTGCCGGTTACACGATCAATGTTTTGACCATGTTTGGCATGGTTTTGGCAATCGGTATCATTGTTGACGACGCGATTGTCGTCGTTGAAAACGTAGAACGGATCATGGCAAGGGAGGGGCTCTCGCCGAAGGAGGCCACTCGCAAAGCAATGCGCGAAATTTCGGGCGCTATCGTCGGGATCACATTGGTTTTGGTCGCCGTCTTTATCCCTATGGGATTGTCCGATGGTTCTGTGGGAGCAATCTACCGCCAATTCACAATGTCGATGGCAGTGTCGATCCTGTTTTCAGCCTTCCTCGCACTTACCCTTACGCCTGCTTTGTGCGCCACTATCCTCAAACCTGTCGGCCCCCACGCAGAAGTGCGTTTCTTTTCGTGGTTTAATACCAAGTTTGACCGTTTAAGTGCACGCTATACCGGCGCTATCGGCTGGATTTTACGGCGTGGTGTTCGGATATTGTTGGTTTACATTTTGCTCTTGGGAGTACTGGGCGTTGGTTACTCTCAACTGCCGACGTCGTTCGTGCCTGAAGAAGATCAGGGAAATTTCATGGCAATGTTCGAGCTGCCGGCTGGTGCCACAGCAGAGCGCACGCGGGAGATTATTGCAAAATATGAAAAACACACGGCATCGCGTGCAGATATTACGGAGAGCATCGTTATTCAAGGTTTCGGATTTTCCGGCTCTGGTCCGAATGCTGGTCAGGCGTTTACCAGTCTTAAGGATTGGAGTGATCGTAAGACAACGGTAAACGACGAGATCGCGGCGGCGCAAGCGGCGATGGCGGATATTCCGGAGGGAACTGCGATGATAATGAAACCACCGGCCATTGAATCGCTGGGAACAACATCTGGTTTCTCCCTTCGCTTGGAGGATCGGGGTAATGCCGGGCCAACAGCACTGAAAGCGGCCGAGAGCGAGTTGATAAGGCTCGCCTCCAAGAGCAAATTGCTCACGGGCGTGATGACGGATGGGCTTCCAGATGGGCAGAGTATTGCGTTGAATATTGATCGCCAGAAGGCGCTGGCTCTTGGTGTTTCTTTTTCAACCGTGAGCGACATGATTTCGACAGCAATCGGGTCAACTTATGTCAACGATTTTCCGAAAGACGGCCGCCTTCAACAGGTAGTCGTGCAAGCCGATGCACAGCATCGTATGCATATTGATGATGTGCTTCGCCTTGAAGTGCGCAATATTGATGGCGCAATGGTTCCCCTGTCGGAGTTTGTCCAGCCTGTCTGGCAAACGACGCCGCTTCAATTGGCGCGCTATAACGGCTACCCTGCTGCTCGTCTTTCAGGTTCCGCTGCGCCGGGCGTTTCGAGTGGAGTGGCAATGTCCCAGATGGAGCGATTGGCAAAACAGTTACCGTCAGGATTTGCGGTTGCGTGGACGGGGCAATCGTTACAGGAAAGACAATCCGCAACCCAGACGCCAATTCTTTTAGCCGCATCGATGCTCGTGGTATTTCTGGTCTTGGCCGCACTTTACGAAAGCTGGACAATCCCGCTGGCCGTTATGTTGGTTGTGCCGCTTGGCGTGCTCGGGGCTGTGCTGGCTGTGCTGGCGCGGGGCATGGAAAATGATGTGTTTTTCAAGGTTGGCGTCATTACGATAATCGGACTTTCTGCAAAGAACGCCATTTTGTTGATTGAATATGCTCGCCATCTGCGCAACGAGGGGCAAAGCCTCAACAGAGCAGTGCTTAAGGCATCACGATTGAGATTCCGGCCAATTCTGATGACTTCACTGGCCTTTATCTTGGGGGTCGTGCCACTCATGATCGCGCGCGGGGCCGGTTCTGAAATTCAGAATGCAATAGGAACGGGGGTTTTTGGAGGAATGTTATCCGCAACCGTCCTGGCTGTTTTCTTTGTACCCTTGTTATATGTAACAATCAGCCGACTAATCAGAGTAAGAAAATAACACCCGTCCGCCGAACCCAGTCGGTGCCTTAAATGAACATCCGTCGAAAACGTTTCAGAGATGGTAGATAGCCATGAACAATGCTTTAATTCTTATTGTTGAGGATGAGCCCGAAATTGCTGAAATCATCGAGACGTATCTGTCTCGCGAGGGGTTTCGCGTTGTCACGGCAGGTGACGGAACTGTCGGGTTAGGGCATCATCTTCGTCTTCGCCCTGATCTCGTGGTCCTCGATATTAAATTGCCAGGACAGGACGGCTATGAGGTTTTGGCTGCAATCCGCCGCCGCGGCAATACGCCAGTCATTATGGTGACCGCTTTGGCCGAAGACTTGGATAAGCTGCAAGCTTTACGTATCGGAGCCGATGACTACGTTGTTAAGCCTTTTAATCCGCTTGAGGTCGTAGCGCGTGTGAAAGCCGTTCTGCGAAGAAGTATGGGCGTGCCGACTGAACGTTTGTTGCGCGTGGGACCGGTAACCGTGGACTTACAGGCGTATCGTGTCACGGTTGAAAGGGACACAGGTCCTCTCACGCTTGAGTTAACAAAGACAGAGTTCCGTATTCTATCCCATATGGCTGCGAGTCTGGGGAAGGTTTTTGAGCGCTCGGAGTTGGTTGATGCGTGTCTGCCCGAAGGTGAAGCGCTCGACCGGACTGTGGATAGCCATGTGAGCAATTTGCGCCGCAAGTTAGCGGCCGCCGGAGCTGATGGATTGCTTACTGGAGTGCGCGGCGTTGGATACCGCTTGGACAATACAAATGGGTAAAAACTTAAACTCATTGATTGTGCGTGCGATGATAATGCTTACGCTGTTGGCGTTCGCTGTGGTTTACTTCGGGCTGACGGCTTACTTTTTTTTCATTTATGAATGGCTTTATCCCGATTTCACCAATGATGACGTGCTTCGGACGGGCGATATCATAACTCTGGGTCTTCTCTTAGGAGTGGGTATATCGACAGCTTCAGTGCTTGGGTGGGTTCTTGCAAAGCGGATTGTCGACCCGTTGAAGTCGGTTGCGAATGCGGCGCGCAAGATTGCAAATGGTGATTTCTCTGCACGCGCCAGTTTACGACACGAAAACTTCGGCGAGGCAAGGGATTTGGTTAATGACTTCAACCAAATGGCGGAGCGATTGCAGCGTGCTGAGGCTGAGTTGCAATATTCCAATTCAGCGATCGCGCATGAGTTGCGGACACCGCTGACGATACTTCGCGGCCGCCTGCAAGGTCTGCTGGATGGAGCCTTTTCACCCAGTAGTGAATCCTATGCACGCCTTATCGGGCATGTCGACGACCTGTCGGCAATTGTCGAGGAATTGCGCACACTCGCACTCGGTAACGCTGGCAAACTTGACCTGCAGTGCACCCAATTTGACTTAGCGACAGAGGCTGAGAGCGTTCTTGCATCGCTGGAAGATCAGTTCGAAAAATCTGGGATCAAAACGGTGTCCGCGCTTGGCCATGCAGTTACAGTTGCTGACCGTTGGCGTGTGCGGCAGGCTTTCATAGCCTTGCTTGAGAATTGTTGCCGTTACGCACCGCAAAGCACCGTGTCCGTCGAGACCGGCGTCGCAGGCGAACACGTTTTTTTCCGCTGTAGCGACACGGGGCCAGGCCTCTCCGAGGAAAGCCGATTACGGGCTTTCGAACGCTTCTGGCGCGCTGACGATTCGAGGGGGCGGGGCAGGGGCGGATCCGGTCTCGGCCTATCAATTGTGAAAGCGATTGCACAGGCGCATGGAGGGGACGCCCGTATTCTCCCCCTTAAAAACTCCGGCTTTGGGATCGAAATCCGCATTCCGATCCGAGAAACCACGGCTTCGAATTGAGAGAACCAATGTCTCCAACGCCTCAAAACCCAGACGATTATGATAGTCTTGCCGCGCAGCACGTCTCATTGCGGCGTGTGTTAGCACTCTTCAGGCCTTACCGGAAAAGGATCGCGACTGTTATTGTGCTGATGTTGATCGCATCGGCAACCGGATTGGCAGGGCCTTTTCTTTTGCGTGCGATTATCGATGACGCATTGCCCCGAAATGACCTCAAACTGTTGAGCTTGCTTGTGGCAGGTATGATCCTTGTCGCGCTCGTGTCAGCCATAATCGGCGCATGGCAGGTGGTTCTAAGTTCACGTATCGGGCAGGCTGTTCTGCATGACCTGAGGGTGAGATTATACGCCCATCTCCAGAATCTTTCACTTCGGTTTTTCACGGGCACCCGCGTAGGGGAGGTGCAGTCCAGAATTGCAAATGACGTTGACGGCCTTCAATCGCTTGTCAGTGATACGGCTAATGAGCTCGGGCGCTCGCTCAGTTCTGTCATTATGACGTCTATCGCCATTATTATTCTCGACTGGCGATTGGCGCTCCTCGTACTGTTTATCGTGCCAGTAACACTTATTATCAGCGGCCGTGTTGCCCGGGCACGCGAGGCTATCACCTTTCAGCAACAGGGCCGCGCCGCCGATTTGTCGGTTGCCGTGCAAGAAACACTTTCTGCCTCCGGTATCATCCTCGCTCGCACAATGGGCCGTGCCGCGCATTTAAATCAGCGATTTAACCGCATCTCAGGTGATCTCGCGCAACTTGAGGTGAGATCGCGCACGGCTGGTGAATGGCAGTGGTCGCTGATCGGCTTCGCTCTTGCTGTTTTACCGGCATTCACTTTGCTTGCAGGAGGCGTGTTGATGCAAACACAGAACCCGGCAACCATAGGGACACTTGTGGCTATGATCGCTCTTCAAGAGCAATTGCTTTGGCCATTTGAACAATTACTCGAAATCGGCCGTGATGCGCGCAAGACACGGGCATTATTCGCGCGCATATTTGAGTATTTAGACAAGCCAGTGGAAATCACCGAGCGAGCAAATGCGAAAACTATTCCTCGGTCTGCGATGAAGGGAGAGGTGGAACTGGACCATGTCAGCTTTAATTATGGCGAGGAGGGCCGTTCTGCTTTGCACGAGGTCAGTCTTACCATTAAAGCGGGCAGCAATGTCGCGATTGTGGGACAAACCGGTTCCGGAAAGACGACACTTGGCTACCTTTTGGCGCGGCTTTATGACGTCGATAGCGGCGCCATCCGATTTGACGGCGTTGATTTGCGTGACCTCAGCTTCCAGTCTCTATCAGAAATGCTGGGGGTTGTTTCTCAAGAGCCCTATCTTCTGCACGCTACAGTCGCAGAAAACCTACGTTTCGCGAAACCTGAAGCAACGGATGAAGAACTTTATGCTGCGGCTAAGACCGCCCAGATCCATGACCATATCATCGGTTTACCCGATGGTTACGACACAATCGTAGGGGAAGATGGCTATCGCTTTTCGGGTGGTGAAAAGCAACGTCTGGTTTTAGCCAGAACCATTCTCCGAAATCCTCCGGTGCTCTTGCTCGATGAGGCGACGAGTGCCCTTGATACCCGTACCGAACGTGCAATGTCATCGGCTTTGGCACGCATGTCGAAGGGCCGCACGACGATAACCATTGCTCATCGATTGTCCACTATACGCCATGCCGATGTTATTGTGGTTATGCACGCAGGACGGATCGTAGAACAAGGCAACCATGACGCGCTTGTGGCTCTAAACGGAGTTTATGCAGAACTGTTGCGAAATTCATAATGAAAATAGGCCTTCTTTCCATCGAGTACTGACGACTTTAATTTGCGCTGCAATAAAGCCAGCGCAAATTAAAGTCATGCTTTCTGTCATTGAGTTGGAAATTTTCTTGCCAGATTGGCAGATTTTAAGACGCTGATCGAACGAGATCCAACAAGGCTCCCTACGTTGGGGCGGCGCGAACTGAGTGAACTTGCATGGTTCCATTCTGTCGCAGATAAAATTCCTGACATCCAACTATTCTCCAATCTTCGTCGACGCAATCTCGATCAAAGCTTGTTAGCTCTGATAAAACTATTGGAGATTTGTAAAGGAAGAGGCGAAGAAACGGTTATATTTTAAAGCGCATCCGAAAAAATTCCGATGTTTTCGGTCGGTATAAACATATATAATTGTAATATTATAAAAATACATCATTAAAATGATGTAAATAAATAAATTTGACTAAAATACTGTGATGCAATATTAACACACAATATATTATAGCAATAATTATCAATAAATAGTAAGTTGAGTTTATTTAGAGAATCTTACAGTTAAGCGTTGTCTTACAAAAATGGAGATTAAAATTGAAAGCTAGAATAATCCTTTTCTCATCTGTAGCTTCGCTTGTATCTGTTACATCTACATACGCTGCAGACTATATTGTTTCACCTGAGCCTGAATCAGTCCAGTATGTCCGGGTCTGCGACGCATATGGTGCCGGTTACTTCTATATCCCCGGCACAGAAACTTGCCTGCGTATTCACGGCTATGTTCGCGCTGACCTGAAGGGCGGCGACAATGTATATGGACGCACGCGCCACAACGTTCCAGGCTTTACGAACAACAGTCGCGATACCTACAACTTTTTGAGCCGCTTCACCTTGCGTTTTTCAACGGCCTCAGAAACCGAACTCGGCACCTTGCGTACCTATGCCGAAACTCGCTTTCAGTATGAAAATGGCGCAGATTCAAGCTCGTCGGGCTCGTTGCGGTTTGGCTACATTCAGCTTGGCGGTCTGCGTGTTGGCCTTGATGAATCGGCGTTTACAACTTTCACCGGCTATGCTGGAAGCGTGATAAACGACGATGTTATCATGTTTGGCGGATATCGCACAAACGCGATCAGCTACACTTTCACGGGTGGCAATGGCTTCTCAGCTATTGTCGCTTTGGAGCAAGGTGGCAATGGTGACATAGATGCGGGCAAATATACGTTAAACGGTCGCAGCCATACGATAGACGGACGGATCGACAATTACACGCCGCACGTTGTTGCAGGCCTTCGTTACGAACAAGGTTGGGGCGCACTTTCGACTGTAGCGGCGTATGATTCAAAAAATGAGAAATGGGCAGGAAAGGTTCGTCTTGACGTGAACGTTACTGATCAACTGTCTTTGTGGGTGATGGGTGGCTATAAGTCAAATAAAGACCGTTATCTTGCGACAGAACTGAATTCTGATGGTTCGTTCTATCGCGGAATCCGTCTTCGTGACAGCTTCTACGGCACTTGGGGCGGAGACTGGGCAGTTTGGGGCGGCGCTAAGTTCAAGGCTACTGACAAGGCTCACTTCAATGTGCAGCTGGCCTATGAAGATGCGAAGACACTCGCTGCTACTGCAAATGTAGCTTATGAAATGGTGCCTGGGTTCACTGTCACACCTGAAGTTTCTTACACCAAATGGAATGACAAGCTTTCGGACCTCAAGGGAAAATCAGCCTGGCAAGGCATGGTGCGCTTTCAGCGTTCGTTCTGATCTGAAATTGTCGTGAAGAAAAAGTTGACCTCCAGTCCTTAGACTTGCGACAGGAGCGGCAGCAAAATGCTGCCGCTCCATATTTATCGGCAATAAGCGGTTAGCATTATTGAAAATAAGCTCGGCTGAAACATCGGCCTTCGCGACTAGATCAAGGATTATTCCCCTTCATCCTGTTCTGATGTTCTGTCTCGTTTTTCCTAACGAATGAATTGGCGCCAAACGAAGATATGTGAACGTTCGTTAAGTCTCATAACGCACGCTCTGTATATAAACAGGCGCTCCATGATTTCTCGATAATTTCTCAACTTTATCTTGCTGAACATGGTGTTGAAGGGCGCTGAGCGCTCGCCAGCATTCCCGCCAGATAAGCGCCTTTCCAGTTTTAGAAGCTGATTAACGTAGAAAAAGCGCATTATGAACTCACGACCAAAAACGAATTGGCGGATAAGTGTTAATAGTATCACACTAAGTTTTCTCGTCACTTTATATCTTATTGTCTTTAACAATAATGCATTCTGGATTCGCTCTTCCGAATTGCTTTCTACATACAACATTTTAGCTCTATTCGCATTCTTATTCTTTCTGATATTTGCGCTATGTGTCGCGTTCTCCGCGAAGTACATTACTAAGCCGATATTTATTTTTTTGATTATAACTTCGGCGTCAGCGTCTTGGTTCGTCGACAGATTTGGTACAATTATCGATGTCGAAATGCTGCAGAGTATTGCTGATACTACTCCGGCCGAAGCTGGACATCTAATAAGCTTTGGTTTTCTTGTTCATCTCGCGCTTTTTGGCTTGCTGCCCGCTCTTCTCGTGGCTTCGGTCAAAATTAAGCATCGACCAATAGCGGCCAAGATCAGGCAAAACTCTGTCTATATTTTCGGGGCTTTGTTGACGGCAGTTGCTGTATTTCTAAGTCAGGCTGGCACATTCACATCTTTGGGGCGTGAGCATCGTGAATGGATCGCCAAGCTTAATCCTGTAATGCCAATTGGAAATGCTGTTAAGCTTGCCTTGCGGGTTAGCAAGAGCAAAAATATTGTCGTTCAACCGATCGGATTGGATGCCAGGGTCACCCAAAATCAATCTGAATCACGCAAACCCCGGCTTGTCGTCGTTGTGGCAGGCGAAACAGCGCGAGCAGAGTCTTTTTCATTAAACGGTTACAGCAGAAACACAAATGCAGAATTAGAGAGAGAAAACATCTTTTATTTCTCAAAAACATCGAGTTGTGGGACGATCACTGCAGTTTCCCTTCCATGTATGTTTTCTTCATACACCCGTTCTGATTATTCCCATCAAAAAGGACTTGAGACGGAGAACCTCCTTGACGTCTTGGTTCACGCAGGCATTCAAGTGGATTGGTGGGAAAATAATACCGGACATAAGGGTGTTGCAGACCGAACCGGAAGTCAGTCAATGTCACATTCTGAATATCCGGGGTACTGCAAAAATGGAGAGTGCCAGGATGGCATTTTCTTGGAGAAAATAGATGAGTACCTCAATAATGTTAAGCAGGATACCGTACTGGTTTTACATCAATTAGGTAGCCATGGGCCTGCGTATTATTTGCGATATCCAGAGGAGTATCGCCGCTTCACACCTGACTGCCGGACCTCCGATTTTTCGAAGTGTACAAAGCAAGAAATTGTCAATTCTTACGATAACACAATTGCATATACAGACCATATTCTCGCATCACTGATACAGAAGCTTCGTCCTCACCAAGAGGCACTCGAGACGTCTTTGGTTTATATGTCGGATCACGGTGAGTCACTTGGAGAGTTTGGCATTTATCTTCATGGGGCCCCTTACTTTATGGCGCCCTCGCAACAAACACATGTGCCTTATCTGCTCTGGCTGGGGGACAACACGCTCTCTGGCAAGCAGGATGCGTGTATTCAACATGAAACAAAAAAGTCTCAAAGCCACGACAACCTTTTTCATACCGTTCTGGGACTAATGCATGTAGAAACGGACGTGTATCTACCCGATCTGGATACCCTCTCATCATGCCGGAGTAATAAGTCGTAATGGAACAGTTTATTCCATCAAAGAAAAAAGGTGTTGGGCACCTCTTCGCTGCCACCACTTACTCTCTTGGCGGTGCCCGCCGTCTCTTTAAAGAAGAGGCGGCACGGCATGAGATGGTGGGCTTCATATTAGTTTCTATATTGTTCTTTCTAGCAGGCGTAAGTATTCAAAAGCATATTGCTTTTTTTGTTTTATTCCTGATTTTGATTGCGCTGGAGGCAATCAATACAGCTATAGAGGAAATTGTTGACGTCGTCTCGCCCACTTATTCGACTGCTGCACGCAATGCTAAGGATTTGGGTTCTTTCGCCGTTTTTTGCATGATTGTTGTCAATGTTATCTATGTCTGCCATGTATTTACAACGTGCTGGCTCTAATTGCTATCAAAGATAGAATTGGCAAATACTTTCTGAGGCAACGGCGCGCCACAACGCCTCAGTTGAACGACATTTTCGAGTAACGACAGCTGTCACGAAACACCGTAACAGGTCTGCCTTCCAACATTTGATCTATGATTAGCCGCTCTGGCAAGCGAGGGTCAGCACCAATTCGAAATACAGTGTCGCTGATTTTGACAAGCTCCATATCACAATCAGGGCCTTCAACCCCACCAGGTGATATCAACCAAAGTCTGCCCTCACGTATGACAATTCGAAAGGTTGGGCACCATGGGGAATAACTACGGTAGCGACCCGTTAAACCTATATAATCATTCTTTCGCGTTGCGGGGGGCATTTTATTTGGCAAACTGCCTACGAGCGCATACACGCGGGGACCAAAAAGCCATTTTGACTTCCCACTGCCATCAAAAACCAAATGAAAGTGCTCCATTTGCGGATGATCGGTCATCATGCGGGTACCCCAGCTGCGCCATATTTTGCCAGTTATTCCATTGGCTCGCAGATAAAGCCGCTGACTTTCTTCAAATATCTGTATTTCGGCAGGACCTGCATCGTGGCTTTCGCAAGATTGAAAGTAGCCGATCATACGAGGATCGTAACCAGAACAATCAGTACCAAATGCTAAATCCAATCGGGCGGCAGGCATCGCCTTAGATATCAAACTAGCATGTGTATGACGGGCAAGAGCTTCTCCGACTGCATAGCAACCATTGGCATTGGTTAGAACGCAAATACCCAAACCGGCTGTTTGATCAACTAAAAGAAAGGATGAGTGACCGATCATGCCGCCGCCATGCGTAAAGCAAGCATGGGTGCCCACTGTTTCCACATTGATACCATATCCGTATCTGCTTTGAGTGACTGGTAAACTGCCGAAACCCTCAATATTGCCCTCACCCTCATGGGTAAGGTCAGTCGTTGCACGTCGCAATGCAGCTGTCGAAATGGCCTGTTTTCCGTCGATTTGGCCGTTATTCAAGAGCGCTGTTATAAGCCGGGCCATGTCTCCGCTGGAAGCGGCAATACTTCCATCACCTCCTTCGGCTTCTATCCATGGGGCGGATGCGAGCGCAAGGCCGGGTCGCCAGGGAATATCATCACGTGCTGGCTGACCGCCAGTTGCAACATACCCGCGAGTAGCGCTTTCAAGCCTTGCGAAGGAATCTGTCATACCAAGAGGGGATAAAAGCGTCGCCTGTGCGTGGTCGGTGGCGTGTCTGCCTGTCAATCGGCTAATGATCAGTCCAAGAATGTTGTAGCCGAGATTGGAATAGTGAAAAAATGTTCCTGGTTGGCTGGCGGTTTGACTGTCACGTAAACTCCAGCACTGAGCCAGCTCGTCTGGCGGATCATCGGCGCCTTTTACCAGTCCAGCGGTGTGATGAAGCAAGTGGCGCAAAGACGGCTCAGGATAGTCAGAGCCGATTTTCAGCCAAGGCAAAATGTCTGAAGCTGGTCGATCTGGATCGCAAACGCCTTTCTCGACCAGATCGGCGATCATCAGCCCAGTAAAAAATTTACTGATAGAGCCAATTAGAAAGGGAGTGCGAGACGAAATTTCTTTGTGATCGAAATCTTGGCCAAAGGGCAGGTGATGGGTAACGCCCTCTTTGGTAACAATGCCTAGGATGCCACCAGTGAAAGGCCATTGACCGGGAAGGTCGGCATAGGTTTTGGCGAGTGTGGCGGGAATATCGAGGCTGGTCATGATACCTCGTTACAAAGGAATTGCGTGAGCGCGCGAAGCGGCGCACCGGTCGCGCCTTCAGGCCACGGACCTGTCTCGCGCAACAGCCACGCAGTTGAGCCGTTGTCGATATGCGCCCATTCTATCTCGCCGACAAATTGCGATAGATAACAAGCGGCAATCTGGCCGCTATCCGGTTCTCCTGCTGCTATATTGCTACGATCTGCGATGCGTGAGCGTAAGAGCGTACCACGCTCTTTGCGCAGGGGAAGACGCCAGCCGGGATCGCTCGTATTTTCACCGGCAATGGTCAGCTCAGCCGCAAGATTTGTGGAGTTTGACCACATGCCCCAGAATTCAGGACCAACACCGCCACCATCGCTAAGCGTACCGACATCTATCATAGTGCGAACATTCTGTCGGGCAAGCCAGCTTAATGCGTCGGCCAGCAAGAGCCGTCCTTCGCTGTCTGTATCCAAGACCTCGGTTGTGGTGTTGTCTGGGTGGCGAACTTTGTCACCGGGACGTAAGGCTCGACCAGACGGCATATTTTCTGCCAAAGGAAGAACAGCGATAACATCCTGCGATTGTTTCAGTTCTACCGATGCAAACAGTGCCCCGGCGACTGCGACTGCCCCTGCCATATCGCTTTTCATGTAGCCGATTTCTTGCGGATCCCGCTTAAGATTGAGGCCTCCGGTATCAAACGTAACACCTTTGCCAGCAAGCCCCAGCGATCTGTCACCTGATCCATGCCGTAAGACAACAATGCGAGGTCCCGCTTCGGCTCTGTTGCAAAAATTCAATCTGAACGGAGCACGGCCTATCTCTGGACGTAGTTATGCAGCGAGTGCCTCGAACTGTTGTTTGATTGAGCGTTCATTTGCGGCTGAAAA
>NZ_JBDJNL010000029.1:0-20277 GCF_039674445.1 Brucella sp. TWI432
AAGCCGCCGCCAGTTCTTCCAATATCTCGCAGTGCTTGAAATTATTAGCCGACAGGAAGCTTTAGCGGCCCTACAAAGCGGCGCTATCCCCGCACCACTGCAAGCCATTATTGATCAGCTTCCAACCGAAGATGACCGGTTCCAAGCGCAGATGTTCATTATCGGTGCGCAAAACTTCAATCGCTTGCATCCCTTAAGCGAAACGGTGCGCCTCTCGTTGGGCTGGTCTGTCGAACAAAAAGACGACTTTTGGCGAGAAGCATACGAACTCTAACAACCGTCTTCGGGCGGTTTTTGTGTTTGAGCCCGGCCATTGCGCCGGGTTTTTTGTTGCCCTCAGTTGGGCTTCACCTATGGAGAAATAAAGATGGCCGAACTTGTAGTTGGCATCCAACATATTCGAGACGGCATCGAAGCATCGACTGCTTTGAATGCCGATATGAGCGTAATCGGTGTTATTGGAACGGCGCCAGATGCGGACGAAACAGTGTTTCCGCTCAATGTTCCAGTGCATCTGTTCACTAACGATACGACGAAGCGTAGCAAGCTTGGGGGCGGCACGCTAGAAGATGCGCTCGTAGGCATTTCGTCCCAGCTGGCAGCTTCAAGCGCTGCGGCAAGCGTCGTCATTGTACGCGTTAAAAAGGGTGCAGACGACAACGAGACCATTGCAAACATCGTTGGTAGTGAAGCAAGCGGAACCGGCATCTGGGCATTTCTGGATGCGCCGGAACTGCTCGGCGTAACCGCACGTCTTTTGATCGCTCCAGGACATACCCACCAGCAAATTTCTGGGCCAAACGTGGTCATTACCAATGCGGGATCGGGTCTAACTGAAGCGCCCACTGTCGCCTTTACCGGTGGTGGAAGCGGTTCGGGAAAAGTTTTGCCGACTGCGCATGCAGTGCTTGGCACTGGCGAAAATGCTGGCAAAGTCGTATCGATCGTAATTGATAAGCTTGGCGAAAATCTCTCTGGCGCAGTGAATGTCACCTTTAGCGGCGGCGGCACAGCAGAGGATAAGGTCATGCCGGCAGCTACAGCCACAATTGAGGTAATGGCGAACGCTGTCTGCTCAAACATTGTTACCGTTGCCGAGCGCACACGTGCCCGCTTCCTGCCAGAAGGCCCTACTGGCTCTCCTGAAGAGGCATTGACCTGGCTAGAAACCCTCCCACGGTCCGCGCATATCTTGCACCCTGTTCGTCAGGTTGCAAAAATTGTCGATGCCGAGGGTAGCATCGTGGAGAAGCCGCTTTCGCCATATGTAATCGCGCTTTATGCGCGTCGAGATGCTGAAGCGGGTGGCGTTCCGGCTTTCTCGATCGCAAACCAGCAACTCTACGGGATCTCGGGCGTATCGCCTCGTATTCCGTTCTCCATTACTGACGCCTCCAATCAGGGCCAGCTGGATATCAGTCGCGGTTTCGGTATCGTGTTCCGCGGTGAGGTCGGTGTGGATGGCTCTCTAACTGATGGCGGATACACGTTTTGGGGAACTGATACGCTTTCGGGAGAAAGCGCTTGGCAGTTCGCTCACGTCAATCGACTCCGCGATTTTATTGAACTTTACCAGGTTAAAACGATCCGAGGCTATCTGGGCAAGTACAACATCACCTTGGCTCTCGTGCAGGCCGTCGTGAATACGATCGAGTCCAAGCTTCGAGATATGCGCAACCGCGATTATCTTCTTGGGTACAAGATCTACTTCACCCCAGCGGACAACTCGACATCACAGTTGCGGCTGGGCTTCCTCAACATCACTTTCCAAGCTGAAGAACCACCGGTATTCCGCAAACTCACTCTGCGTTCGCGCCGTTATGAAGCTGCGCTGGAGTCGCTTGTGTCGAGCATCGCAGTGGCAATCGGTTCGGACGGCACGATCACCTCTCAGTGATCGCCGCCCTTTTAAGATACGGAGCAATAAATGTCCGCTACGATTACAAACCTGAATGCTGCAAACCTTTTCATCGGCGATGACGATCCGACCAGCTCGGAATTCCTTTCGATGAAGTCTGTGAAGCTGCCAAAGCTTACCCGCAACACCAAGGAACACTTGGGCGGTGGCGCTGCGGCAAGTCTGACGCTGGGACTGAACAGCTTTAAAATTGACGCTCTTACGTTCAGTCTGGAAGGCGTCCAACCGCATCTTATGAAGAGGTTTATGGCGAATACGCGCATCAAGTACACTTTCCGCGCCAACCTTTACGACACGCAGACACAAGAGGATATCCCTCTTATCGGTGTCATCGAAGGGAAGATGACGGAGCTTGATCCAGGTGAGTATAGCCCAGATCAGGGCGTCTCGACTGCCTATGCCGTCAATGAGCTCGTTTTCTACGAGCTTACAATCAAAAACGAAGAGAAGATCTACTTCGATTATTTTGCGGGTCCGGCCGGCGTGCGCTTTGATGGTAGAGCGCCAATGTCAACTGTCGCGGCTAATATTGGACTTTCCTGATAGGGACTAAAACGATGAATGCTCCAACTACCGTCATTAATGGCGACACAACAGATCAGGTTGACAGCAATGTCATTAAATTCGACAGCGACAAGCCACGCGAAAAGATGATCCCGCTTGAGTGGCCGGTAACGGTAAACGGCGTGCGTTACGCAGAAGTACGCGTTCGCCGCGTCACCGGCAAAGAAATTCGCGAATATGTTGCGAACTCCCGCGCGGGCAAGAAACTTGCGCCGCCTGTGTTTGATATCCCATTCGAAGTCTATGATGCGCTTGATGCAGACGACGCCGACACACTGGATGAGGCAGGTTTGGATTTTTTGCCCCGTTCTGTTCGCGACGCATCGGAAGGATTTATCCCGCCAACTGGCGAGAGTGCGTCGGATTAGTCGCGAACGTTTTCAATACACCTCTTCCGACGGTCATAGAGATGGATTGGCTGGATATCCTGGCCTTCTATTGTGATGCCTTGAGTCTCCGTCGAGAAGAAATGTTGTTTCAAGCGAAGATCTCTGGCACCAAATTCAAAAGGTGATGTATGGCACGAACGCTTATTGGCGAGCTGCTACTCCGCGTTAAAGCTGATACAAAAGAGGCTCAGACCGTCAGTAACGCGCTTCGGCAGATCGAACAAGACTCCAAAAGGCTCAATTCAGCCCCATGGGGTCTGGGCTTGCAGCGCCAACTTGATAAACTTAAGGCGACGCCGCGCGAGCTTGATCTCGTGCGTCGCAGCTGGGAACAGCTGCATCAAGAATTCCAGTCGCGCAATCTCACTGATGCGATGCGGAAAAATGACATTGCTGCTTGGCGCCAGGCGACTGTTTCACATTTGACTGCCGTTCGAACACGGTTGAACGAAGCGGAAAAGTCTGCTGGTAGACTGCACACTCAATTCGAGAACTTGAAGAAGTTCGGTTA
The DNA here is from genome assembly GCF_039674445.1 of Brucella sp. TWI432. Taxonomy (NCBI): domain Bacteria; kingdom Pseudomonadati; phylum Pseudomonadota; class Alphaproteobacteria; order Hyphomicrobiales; family Brucellaceae; genus Brucella; species Brucella sp. TWI432. The sequence continues at coordinate 3,383 of NZ_JBDJNL010000029.1, forward strand.
CCTTATGGGTGGTGGCTATACCGGCCTTTATGTTGCATCGACGGGTACGAGGGCTGCTCTGACCGCGGCATCACGTGAACGGGTCCAGCAAGCCGAAATGAAATACGCTGGCCTTAGCGAATCAGAGCGTGGAAAAATCGATGCGTCTGCGGATAAATTCGTATCGAAATACAATTTGAATAAAGCAGAAGTTCTGGAGGTTTTGAAGGATTCGTCTCTCAACGCCATTGATACCGATACAGCCTTGAGCATTGCTGATCCAATGATGAGGGCAATGCTTGTACTGAAAAACCTCTTTGGTAAAGAGGGAGCTATCGATGGTCTCCGTGCATTCAACAAAGCCATGGACAACATGGGTGTGCAAGATCCAGAGCTCTACACCAATATGCTTGATGGATATATCCGCTCGCAACAAGTTATTGGTCGTGATATTTCGCCAGAAAGCTATGCACAGGCGATCAAATTCGCACGCGCACCAGGTAAGGCATATGGCAAAGACTTTATCTCCACCTGGCTTCCTTACATGGCGGCAGAAACGGGCGGTTCAGACTCGGGCGGCAAGATCCGAGCAGCTTTTGATAATCTCGCATCGGGCCGCACTCCTGTAGCACAGCTGGAGCGACAGGTTGAGCTCGGGCTTCGTCAGGGCGTTGTCCGTAACAATAAAGGGAAGATCATCGATCCGGGCACACTCACTGAGGCTGATCGCTTCTATGCCAACCCGCTTGAGTGGATGGACGGTGTCCTAAAGCCCGCATTGGTTAAAAAGGGTATCGACGTAAACAACCCCGGCGATATGGCAGCCTACGTCGGCAACATCGTCGGCAACCGACTCGCTGGCGATATGTTGTTTGGTGCCTTGGAGCAATTCGAGCAATACAAGCGTCAAAAAGAAAATCGTGGTGATAACGCGTTCGGTCTGAAAGCTGCCGATACCATTCAGGCAGAAAATCCGTTTGCTGCGTTCGATGCGTTCAAAGACGCAATGTCCAACTTATCCGCAGCTGTCATGCCGATGGATACGATTTCGTCTGGATTGAACACCATGGCGGGCTTGATCAATAACTTCCAGCAGTCACTTCGTGATGGCAACCCTGTTGCATGGGGCGGTTTAGCTCTTGGTGGAACGGCCGTTGTAGGCGGGCCGGTCGCAATGCTCGTCAAAGCAGGGTGGGATCTAATCACTGCCGGTACGGCTTTGAAGGGCTCGGCGGCTGCCCTTGATGCCGCGGCGGCGAAGCTGGGCGCTACAGGTGGTGTGCCTGGTGTTGATACGACGGACACAAAGCCAAAGAACAAAGTTTCATGGATGGCCACGCTCGCCGCTGCTGGAAAATCAGCTGTAGTCGGCGGCGGTCTCACCGCCGCGACAGAGCTATTATCTGACAGTCCAGGGGATACGTTCGAAGAGCAGGTCCGTATTCAGGGTGAGCGCAAGGCAGGTCTACAGAGGGATATTAAGCGATATTTTGGCTGGATTGCGGATAAGGAATTTTGGATCGGTGACGGTTCAACCAGCATTCGCGACCGGCTTAAAATCGACACAGATGGAACTTTCGCGAGCAATCGCACTGCATCGGATGGTTCGATCACACCGCAAGTCGATGGTGAGCAAGCCCTCCAGCAAGCCCACAGCACCGCGGAAGATATCCGCAATGCATTGAATGTCACCGTGGGGCCCACAGTCGACCTGGCTGGAATCAATGCGCTTCAAGCAAAATTGCAGGCATGCGTTGCCACTCTTCAGCAGCTGAAAGTTGGTATCCCATCCACTGTTGCGGATCTCAACAACCAGTTGAACCGGTCCTTCGCGGACCACCAACTTACACCATAAGGACGCTATCCGATGGCGCTGATGATACTTGGCCCCGTGATCTTCGATCTACGGAATAATATCACTGGCCGGTCGCGAAACGCACGAATGGCTTACGCGAAGCATGACGTTATCGGCGCCGCCCCTGTGTATGAAGCAATGGGAGCGGATGAAGCGACGGCAAACCTCGAATGTGTCCTTCATCCTTTCCACTTTGGCGGGCTAGGACGGCTAGAGGCATTACACCTTGCGATGCAAGCTCAAATCCCGCTGTCGCTGCTTAGAGGCGATGGCGTTCCTCTGGGCTGGCACACAATCAATGAAATCGATGAAAAACACGGTGAAATCTCCACGGGCGGCGTTGGCCAAGAAATTACGTTTTCGTTGAAGTTAACCCGTGTTGATACGCCGCTTACGTCAATGGCGACCTCAATTGTGAGCTTACTTCTATGACCCAAGCAGTTCTCGAAGAGGTTGTGAAGGCTGAAGGCTTCACACTTGCACAGATCATTTGGCGTCTTCTCCGGCGCCAGCCCAAAGGCTTCGTAGAAGCCGTTCTCGCATTCAATCCAGAGTTGGCTGACAAAGGCTATCAGCTTCCCGTCGGTACCGTTGTCCGGATTCCATTGGATGCGATCCCTTCTGCCGATCTGGAGACCGCGAGCGCCGAAGTTATCAGTCTCTGGGATTAAGTCATGGCTTTCATCAAGAATAATTTTGTTGTCACTATTGACGGTCGAAATGTGACTTCGATCCTGGATCCTCTCCTTTTAGAGTTGCGGGTTCAGCGCTCAGCTGGCCAGGCAGCCGACAACCTGGATATGACGCTGGCCGATGTTGACGGCCGTATAGCACTGCCCAACAAGCGTTCCACGGTTCATGTCTCAGTTTCGGGGACAGCAATCTTTGACGGCTTCGTAACCGACGTCACATGCGACATCACGAAAGATGAAGGGCGCACAGTTAAACTGTCCGCAAGTTCCGTTGACGAAGGTGGCAGAGCGAAACAGCGAAGCCTCCGCCATAAGGACAAGGCAAAGTTCTCGGAAACAGCTGCGGAGTTTGGTCAGAAGGCGGGCTTTACGGTTAAAACCGTTGGTTCTATCGGCGACGAAGAGCGTGATTACTGGCTGCAACAGAATGAAAGCTTCATTTCTTGGGGCCAGAGAATGGCTCGCGAGATGGGGGCAACGTTCAAAGCGCAGGGAACAAAGGCGATCTTTGTTGCGCGCAACGAGGGCGTCTCTGCATCGGGGAAACCGCTCACCTCGATCTCAGCAGCATGGGGCGATAACCTGATCTCAGCCAGCATCAAGGTGATCACGACAAAGCCTAAATACAGCAAAGTGCGAGTGTCCTATTTCGACAAGGATAAGGGCAAGCGCGTTGATGTAGACGCAGACGTCGATGATACCGATGTGGATGCAATTCTTAGGCAGCACCTTTCGACTGCAACCGAGAAGCATGCTCGAAGTCGTGCCGAAGCGCTGAAGAAAGAATCCATGCGGCAATCGGGACAAGGTTCGATCGAAATTGTCGGCAACGCTCTCGCGGAGCCTGAAGCAAATGTCGATGTATCTGGTGTGCGTGCCGGCGTGGACGGAACTTATCGTATCCATGATCTCGACCACCGGCTGACGAAGCGCGGAGGCTTCCGCACCTCAATTCAGGTTCGCCAGCCCCAAGGTGGCGCTGGGAAAGACAGCCGGACCTAGCAACATTCCACATTTTTGATTGATCCACCGCCCTAGAGGCGGTTTTTTTATGGAGGCGCCTATGCTTGGCACCGGTAGAGCTGAAGCGATCACTGATCGACATATAGCGACTCTTGCAGATCAGCTCGGAGTTCACCCTGCAGATATCGAAGCAATCTCGGAAGTCGAGAGTAACGGCTTTGGCTGGTATCCAGATGGGCGCATCAAGATCCTTTTCGAGAAACACTGGTTTTACAAGTTGATTCCCACGTCGCTGCGAGCTGCGGCGGTTAAAGCCGGGCTTGCACGCAAGGATTGGATCTCTCCTGCGAAGGGCGGTTACAAAGAGCAAAACACTCCTGCTGCTCGATACGATTTGCTCGCCAAGGCTATCAAGTATGATGAAGAGGCGGCTTATCAATCCATCAGTATCGGCCGATACCAGATCATGGGCTTCAATCATGCCATCTGTGGATTTGCTTCGGCCAAGCTGATGTTCGAGCGATTCGTTGACAGCGAAGTCAACCAGCTAAGCGCGTTCGCAGCATTCTTGAAATCGAAGAACCTTATTCCAGCCGTCAAAGCTAGAGACTTTGCTAAGATTGAAGAAGTCTACAATGGCGGTGGTTTAGGCGGTGAATATGCGCTCAAGATGCAGAAAGCTTCCGACCGGCTGCGGGCAGGCAAGTGGAAGGGCTATGTCGCAGGCAGTACGCGTGAACCCGACGAGCCTGCAAAGCCAGAGCCCTCACCAGAAGTTCAGCCAACTAACCTGGTCGCACTAATTTCCTCGACCCTCGCCAAACTCTTCGAACGTTGGAAAGGGGCGTCAAAATGATCTCGTCCGTTCTGGCGCGAATCCTGTTGCGCTACGGTGCCGGCGCAATGGCTGCCATCTTTTTACTTTCCGACGATGTGGCTCATCGGATCTCGACAGATCCCGATGTTGTCCAACTTGTGTCCCTATGTCTCGCATTCGTTGGTGCCGTGCTCTCCGAGAGCCTTTACGTCATGGCGAAGCGCTTTGGCTGGAGAACGTAGCCATGTTTGAAGCTCTAGTGTTCCTGAACACAGTAACCGGTGGCTGGCTAACATATATCGGCTTGGCTCTTATCGGAGCGGTTAGCGTTTATTTCAAAGGCAAAGCCGATGGAAAAACGGTCGAAAAAGAGCGTGCTGCTGAAGCAGAAACTGAAGCAAAAAATGTTTCGAATGAAATAGATAGAAAAGTTGCTTCACAAGATGCTGAAACAAATCGAAAGAGGTTAGGCAAATGGGGAAGATGATCCTTGCCGCTCTACTCATCTCTCTGGCTGGCTGCACCTCAGTAACAGGTTCGTTCTGTTCGATTGCGGCGCCGATATCACTGAGTGAGCGCGCGATTAAAGCAATGACGGACAGCGAAGTAGCCGCTGCCGTGGCTCACAATGAAAAGGGCGCGGCCCTGTGCGGTTGGAAGCCTCCCGCGCGCAAAACTCTTTAAGGGGCACCACGTTGAGCAATCTTCTCGACCAGCTCGGCCTGAAAGATTCCGTTCTTTTGGCTGGCTTCGCTGGGGGCGTCATTCGAGCCCTCTCCCGCGGCCGCTACACGATACGTGAAATCGTGGCTTCACCAGTCTGCGGCGCTCTGGCTGCGGGTTATCTCACCACTCCAATCCTTCACTATCTCCGGGCCGTCAATTTCCCTTTGCCACCGGACGATGGTTCGAACGTTGCGATCCATGCTGGGGCTTTCCTTGTTGGTACCAGCGCGATGTGGATCTCCGATGCGGTTTTCGACTGGTTCACACGCCGCACAGGCCGCAAGCCGAAGGATGGTGAATAATGCCGACGCCGCCACTATCGGATGAAATTTGTCGTCTTACCGTCGATGCATACTTAGCAGCAGGCCGAAACGTTTCGGCCGCTGCAAAATCAGTTGGGCTCAGCCGGAACACATTTGACAGTCGCCTTCGGGTTGCCAGCAAGCGTGGTTTTCTCCTCTCCGATCCCGCTATGCCTGGCTATCACGTGTCTTCGGTCAAAAAGACCACGGACAAGGACGGGGCAACGCTTAGCGAGACCGTTACTCAGAAGCTGGGCGAACCGGAGGAAAAGCCGTTCGAAGTCGGCGAGGGCCGGGTGGTTAAAAAGATCACCTCCCACGTTAAGGACGGTATTGAGGTTCAGAGCTGGATTAGGCACGACGTCGATGCTGAAATGGCTCAGGCTCGTCTAAGAGCCATGGCTCTTGGGCTTACTGATGCTCTTCCACGTGCAGAGCCGGTGACTTCTCCTCTTGGCCTGAACGCCAAACTGCTTTGCCAATACACGGTGACGGATCTGCATCTTGGGTTGTTGTCTTGGAAAGACGAGTCCGGCGCCGACTACGATTTGAAGATTGCAGAAGACCTGATCCTCAAATGGTTTAGAGCTTCCATAGAGGGCTCTCCTCCAGCGAAATACGCTATTCTGGCGCAGCTTGGCGATTTTATGCACTACGACAGCATGGAAGCCAAAACGCCTACCAGCGGCCACGTTTTGGACAGCGACAGCCGTTTCCAGAAGATCGCGAGAGTGGCCGTTCGTGTTGTCCGTAAGATTATCGCGATGCTTCTCGAAAAGCATGAGTTCGTCAAAGTCGTAATGGCTGATGCAAACCATGATCCGGTGTCGGCCACTCTGATGCGAGAATGGATGTCCGCGCATTACGATGAAGAGCCGCGTATCGAAGTAGATACGTCAGCCACCACGTACTATTACCACGAGTTCGGTAATGTTTCGCTGTTCTACCACCATGGGCACCGGCGCAACGTCAAGGACGTCGACAGCGTCTTTGCAGGCAAGTTTCGTGAAGTCTACGGCCGGACCAAGTATTCCTATGCCCATGTCGGCCACCTTCATTCCGATGAGCTGAAAACAACCAATTTAATGAAAGTCGAGCGGCACGAGACATTGGCAGCGCCTTCCTCATACGAAGCTGCTGGCGGTTGGATCTCGGGCCGGTCGGCCAAGGTGATCACATACCATTCCGATTACGGGAAGGTGGGTGAAGAGGTTCGAACTCCTGAGATGGTGATGTGATGGAAGGCCGCAAAGACGATTCTGAAAAGGTCCGTATGGATCTCATTCCTCCTGAAGTCATTTTTGCCTTGGCAACCGTACTCACTTTTGGAGCGACTAAGTACGCCGCTCGAAATTGGGAAAAAGGCATGACTTGGGGAAGGGTATTTGGCGCACTCATGCGGCACATGTGGGCCTGGTGGGGCGGTAAAGCTCCAACCACGAAGAGCTTTCTGTTTGGCGATCTGGATACCGAAACCAACTATTCACACCTCTGGCACGCAATCTGCTGTCTTGCGTTCTTGATCACGTATGAGGAGCGCGGGTTAGGCAAGGATGATAGGGCAACACAATGAAGATCTATTTGGCGGGGCCGATGTCCGGCATTCCGGAATTCAACTTTCCTGCCTTCAAGGCTGCAACAGCCAAGCTGCGTGAGGATGGGCATTACGTTTTCAGCCCAGCCGAGAAAGATATTGAGCGTCATGGCGGCGTGGACATATCCATTGGCAATCAGACCGGCTGCCAAGACGAAGCAGCAAAATCACATGGCTTCTCTCTTCGAGACGCATTGGCAGACGATACCTGGTGGATCTGCAAGGAAGCAGATGCCATCGCCATGCTTCCGGGTTGGGAGAATTCCAAAGGCGCGAGAGCAGAACATGCGCTCGCCTTTGCCCTTGGCCATTCAATTATTTATCTCTAACATCGGCCCCATGTGCTGTCCTCAAGGATGGTGCATGGGGCCTTTTTTGCGTTTTTGGCCTTGTTAGTTCGACGGTCAGACGGGATTCGAACTGAAAAAATTTGTGTGTATCTATGTGTGTAGATGCTATCAGTACGATAAATAAAGCTAATATAAAACAATTATTTAAGGCTAAGAACTAATTGACACCCCCTCCGCCATTAGCATTGATTTCATTGACTTTTTTCAGCTTTTTTATCATTTGTCATTGTAGCGTGTCGCTCGTTTCTGATATTTTGACGCTGGTTATTAGACAAACTCATTGTAGCGTGTCGCGCGGTTTGGCAATTTTGTCACGCGGTTTGGCAGCAAATCAAAGTTTTTAAGCGGCCTTTAAAGGCACTCTAAAAGCCGCCTCAAAGTCTCCTAAGCCGATACGGCTTCTAAACACTCCTGATCACTCGCCGGGATAAAGCCGTAAGCCTCTAAATGATTTGCCGCACGGCTAATCAATTCAACGCCTAAAGGGCCAAGCGCACGACGCCAAAGCTCGGCGGCCGTCTCTCCTGAACGAACAAAGCACCATTCCTGAAAAGCCACGGCACCCGCGTCTAATTCATCATTTAGATGATAGATCGAGCCACCAGCAATTTTATCACCAGCAGCGACGGTGTCTTCAATCGCTCGCTTGCCCCGATGGAGCGGCAGGAGCGACGGGTGGTAGCCGATACAAAACGACGCCGTGTCGCGAACACTTGCAGGCACGAACACATGCGCATGCGCGCAGACGATCAGGTCGAGGCTAAAGCATTCCAGACGGCTCAAGCCTTCAACACTATAGGCGATTGCTTCAATACCGAGGCAAGCTCCCGATCGGTAAAGACGATCGTCGGATGATGGGGCCGCGACATACGCAATCTCGTGATCATTCACCAGAGCGTCGAAGACGGCGGAAGCAAGCCATTTCTGCCCGATAATTCCTATTCTCATTCTCGGATATCTATCCCCTCAATATAACGAAATCCTTGGACTGCACGGAAATGCCCGCCGTAAAGCCCTTTCTTGGTTGTCAAATGGCGTGCACTGCCGCCATGCAGTACGCCAGATGTCTGCGTCCATAGTGGGTCGCGCCGTAAAGCAGACGCCAAGCCCGGATGTGAGGTGTGGAAGAGCGTCGGCATGGGCTTGCCATAACGGTTCTCGCCGCGCCGCCATGCCGCACAAACGGCGTTCAAGAATCGCATACCAACGCCAGCGCCTTGCCATTCAGGCATGACGACAAGACGGCAGGCCCGAGCTTCAACCAAGCCAGGCCGAGTCGATACGCCGAGATGCGCTACGGGTTCGCCGTCAACAAAAGCGACGTAGCACGTCGCCGCGATCATATGGGGCATCTTCAAATAATGATGCGGCTCAAAATACGGCCACCATTGCCAATTGGTTTCTTGGATTTCCACTTCGATTTTTGGCCGTTGCCGATGACACCTCCCGGTGAACTCACCTGTCGCTGTGTCAAAGACCCAATCTGGGTCGAGCCAATCAATAATGTCATAATGGCAAGAAAGCAGGACAGCGCGGCCGCCAGCGCGCCGCCAAGCTTTCCCGAAGGCCAGCGCCCCGATCTTGGCAATCTGGCGGTCCACAACGCTGGTAAACTCATCAATGACAATCTCTTCCGGCCGGTCACAGACGACGCGGGCAAGATCAGCTCGAAACTGCTCACCATTCGAAAGGACGTGATAAGGCCGCAACCAAGACGGCACCGAACCGAGACCAACTGACGATAGCGCGGCCGTGGCGTGGTTGAAGTCACCGTCGCGGGCAATTGCATCAATTATGGGTTCGTTATGAGGCCAATCAAACTTGGCGAAGCGGTCGGCCGCGAATATCTCGCGGCCCATCGATGTCTTGCCAGAACCCGAAGGCCCGACGATGAGGCCGATGCCCCAAGGCATATCTTCAATCGGAAGATCGGCAGTTAACTCAAACCGGCTGCCATCCTCGACGTTGAATAGAGATTTCACTCTTGCGGCGCGATAGGATTGATAATTGTTACAGCTATTGACGATGCTAAGTTTCATATCGCTACGACCTTAATCTGACAGGTGCGAAGCGCATTCAAGGCATCATACAAATGAGCCTGAGATTTTTCATCTTCGCAGACGAGAATCACGCCGTGCTTAGGACGGTACTTGAAACCATTTTCTCCGGGTGCGTTTCCGGGCAAGGTGGGGAGTTTGCTATTCTTGGGCATTATAGGCCGAGGCTCCATACTGTCGCTTTGAGCGATCAGGTTCGGGCTCTATGGGCCTCAAGTGATTGAGAGTGCCACAACGGCGGCACTTTATTTCGATAGGTGTTGTCAGCGGTTCATGTCCAGCTTTAAAAAGTAAAGCGCGGCAACTCCCGCAGCGAACGTCCCTCATTTCCATTATCCAGAGAATCAGTCACAAGCCGCCTGCCCGAAAGGGCAACGGATGCGACAGTTATCTCTAGCTGCTGTCGGGCGGGTTACATCTTGCCGGATTGGTCCCGCCGCCACGAATTGACGTGGCCGTCCCTACTTCAGCGCTTGGCTGAAATCTTCATATTGAGCGCGAACCAGAAGGTCGCGATCACGTAAATTCAAATCTCCTATTGGCTTGCGGCCTGTCAGATCAGGCCAATAATCACCAGCTCCAAGCTTCCAAAGGTGGCGCATGGGCAGACTGTTCACGACAAGGCTGTTTGGCGGGTAAACCTCAATGGCTACAGCTTCGATGCCGAAATGTTCATTTTTGAGCGCCTGCAATTCATCCCATGTAATCGAGCCGTTATGTTCGATCGAGAGCAACCCCCGTGCTTCGTCCAGATGCACGGCCACCACTGCACTGCTGCTTATATATAATGAGTGGTCCATCACTCCTTTCCTTTCTCTGGCGCTTCAAGCTCAATGCTGGTGGTGTAGGTGTCATCAAAGCGATGCTCGACGCTGGCGGCGCGCCATTCGCCGTCAAACTCCTTGCGGAAGCCTTGGGCATTGATTGGTGTATCTGCCATCATTTCAGGCATGCCCGCGATCGTGAGCGAACCTTGGCCGGTCGCGCGTGCCAAGCGGCTGCCTTCAGCTTCTGCCGCTTTCTTGGCCTCGGCCTGAGACGCGTAAACTGTGCGAAGGCGGCGTTCTGGCCCCTCTAGGCCGGTCGAATGTTCTTCGTAAATCGTCTTATTACGGCGCTTGTCGTACCATCCAGCGGCTGCTTTTCCGTATTTGGGGCGCGGCTCAACCGAGAACTCGCCTTCAGAACAATCGCCCTTGTTGATAGTGATCGGCGGAAGGCTACCGCGCTTGAGAAACAAAAAGGTGTTGTCCTTGATTGAGAACAACGCCCCTGTGCGGTCAGCAAGTCGTGTGAGGAAGTCAGCCGCTGATTGCCCTGTACGGGCAATATACTCTATCTTGGTGTTAGCGATTTCGTCGCTGACCTTGGCTTTATAGCTGTGGCGCTTGGCCAGCTGCTCTACGATCTGGCCAACCGTCTCGCCGTCGAAATGTTCCGAGACCGGTTCTTTTACATCAGCGCGTAACTCGGCCGACTTGCAGGATAACGTCAAGCGTTCACCGTCAGAACCGAAATTATAGCTGGCGCGCTCAAAGACGAATGTTCCCATCTTCCATGTGCCGACACCACGAAAACCGAATCGGATTTCAATCTTTGCTCCCTTTTCGGGAATGTTGATCTCATTGCCGACATCATCAAAAACCAATTCCAATGTGTCGGCGCTCTGGCCGGGTTCATCGCGGATGGTTGCGGAAACTAGACGCTGGTAAAAGGCGTCATGAACGGTCTTGCCTGCAATGCTGACTTCGATAAATGGATGCGAACGCGCCATTAGCTCCAAAGCCTCACGGTTCTGACTTCCGTCGAAATGGTGAATTCCGGCATATTGATCGTCGTGCCGAGCGGCAAAATCAGACCGAGCTCTGCAAGACCGGGGTTTGCTTCATAGGTTGCTTCGAGAAAGCCGCCAAGTTTTCCAGCCTGCTTTCTGTTTCCAAGCCAGCGGTAGGCATATTGGAAGCATGCCAGATCAAGCGTCATGTCTTCGGCATCAATTAAAAAGCGGCCTGCGGGGATAAGGCGTGCAGTCATCCAAACAGCCCCACAGGTTTGCCGTCGCCATGATAGGGAGCGACCTCGATCGAGAACTCAATCTTGCGACCATAGCCCTGACGGTTGATAGCTGATTGCGTGTCCTGGACATTCAGAATGACAACACGGCCGAACAAGTTTGCGGCCATGGACATGCCGATGGCCCAACCCATCATTGTGACTGGCTGCGCTGCCGCTTGCGTGACGCGGATCGCTTCAAATTCGGCTTTACCGCCGACCTCATCAGGGAACAGCAGACCTGAGATCGTCATACTGTCGTCACCATAGCCTGTGAACTGGCGACCAGGGCGACCACCGAAGCGGCTGATTGACGGCCACAGAGCTTCGGTCGATCGTTCCAGCTGCTGAAAGTTCAAAGGCGCAATCTCAAAAATATGTGGGCCGAGGGCGAGCAACGGTGTTCCCATTATTCCGTACCTCCATGAAGCGCACCGGATTTGCGGCTCATATACTGCGCGCCAATTCTACCGATCGCAGCGCCTGCGGCGTTGCCGGTTGCAACCGGATCAGAAGTGCCGTTGATGGTCATCGGTGCATGTATTGTCACATTTGGAGTTTGTAAAACTTCGATCGTCTGCTTGACGTTTGCATCCCCGGCCGGGTTCATTAGATTGGTCATAGGGTCTTCACCGCTGGGGATGCCGCGCGGGACAAGCGCACCGGCCGCGCCCGAATTGACAGCGTCTGATGCCGCAGCAACACCTTTCCCGGCCAGCTCCATAAGATAGGTCAACCAAGCCGGAGGCGTCGGCCAGTTAATGTTCAGATCGAAATTGAGAAGACCTTTCAGCCATTCGATTTTTGTATTGAACCAGCCTTCAATGCTCGCCCAAATGGACTTTAAGCCGTCCCATAGCGAATTCATCCAGCTCATGCCGACATCATAGAACTGCTTGGCCTTGGCTTTCCCCCACGCGGCAAGCGCCTCGGCCGGGACTACGCCTTGCTCAAGCCCCATCATAGTGTTGGCGCGATCTTTCACGCCTTGCCACATCTCGCCGAACCAAGTTTGCTCTACGTCCTGCTCGATCTTGCTCCAGCGCTCCGCATTCTTACGCAGCTGATCCAGCCGTTCTTCCGGCGTGCGGCCAAAGTCGTCAAAGATTTCGAAGCCCATGGAAATCATCCATGTGGCGGCGGCCATCCGACGCAGAGCAGTTCGCATCATTTGCGCCCGGCCTTGCGTTGCACCAATCTCCCGCGCTGCTTGCCGTGCGCCTGAAACGATACCCCTCATACCAGTCGCGACAACGCGCGAAGTGCCAGCAAACAAGCCAAATGCTCGTCGGGCAGCTTCAGCGCCTAAGCGCATCAGAAGCCAGCCTTTGGCAACATTGCGGCCCGCACTATTGAACTTCAGGAAGAAGCCGAGCAGCGGAAGAAAGCCTGCTCTCATTCCAGCAAAGGCAAACCCCAACACCTTTCCCGCGATCGAAAGTCCCATCAGCGCTGCAATTGCCGTAACAATCTGCTTGGTGAGTTCGGGATTCGCAGACGACCATTCTGCAAACTGATCGATAATCGCGCCAACCTGGGTGGCAAGTTCAAGCAAGGTCGGCAACAAGGCGTCGCCGATAACAATGGCTCCACGATTGAGCTTATTGACCAATAAATCCCACTTCTTGACCGCGCCTTCAGCCTGTTTTTCGGCTTCTTCAGTTGCAGAACCGGCATAATTGCTCTGCTCTGCTACCAGTTTCAGAGCCTGCGCAAGCAGCTGCGGGTTATCGATCAGCTTGGCGAAGTCTTTGACATAATCCTGACCGACGATGTCCTTCAACGCGGCCTTGCCTTCATCACCCTTTGAAGCAAGCAATTCGAAAAACTTCAGGATCGCGCCTGTGCCATCCGTCTGAATATCCTTGAGCAACTGCTCACGCGAAACCCCAATACCTTTGAATGCCGCGTCGATCCGTTTGCCACCAGCAAGAACGCGCGTTGCGAAAGCATTAAAGCCGCGTGCAGCGGTTTCAGGCACAGCGCCAGCCGCGACCATCGCCGTACCAAAAGCCGCGACTTCCACTGCATTTATCTTCAGAATGCCTGCGGCACTTGCGGCGCGGTTTGTGAAATTGGTAATTTCTTCGGCCTTGGCGGCCATGTTATTCGACAGATGATTGGTTGCGTCTCCGAGATCTTCGATCCCTTCCTGATTGAGCCGGTAGACGTTGCGTAGCTTGGCGAAGCGCTCACCGATTTCTTGACCCGCCATGTCAAAGGCGACCGAGGCTTTCGCAACATAGCTGGAAAATGCTTCCAGTTCTTGCTGCGGCACGCCACCCTGCGCGGCTTCCGACATCAGCTCAAGCAAGTCCTTCGCAGCGATAGGTATCAGCGCGCTCGTATCTAGCGCGAATTTACGTAGCTGCTTGACGCGTTCAAGCGGAACATTATTGAGGACTTTTTCCAGCCCTTTCATGGACTGGTCAAACTGTGCCGCCTTTATGACAGGAGCGGCGATTGTCATCGCCTGTCCAAACGCGCCCCACAAGCGACTTCTCGCTTTGGACAAACGCTGTTCTGCGCTTTTGGTGGCGGCGTCGATATTCTCTATCGAGAAGCCTTTTTTAATGGCATCGCCAAAACCATTCTTGGCGCTGTCGATGCCTTTGCCAATACCTTGCAAAGCCCCGCGCACCTTCTGCGCAGGGCCACTGACCTGATCAATCAACCGGATAAGAAGCGAAACATCCATATTATTCTTCCGGTTGCGTACGGCCTGTCAAACGGGGGATTTCAGCCCGATAGGCAAGCAATTCAGCCCAAGGGAGCCGGTCTATGTCGTCTGGTCGCCAGCGGAAGCAGGCTGCTGCGTCTGCTCCGAACTCGTAGACGCGAAAGATCGGAGTGCCGGAAAAAAATCGACAAGACCCTGAGCAAACTTCACCAGGTCGAACGGGTCGATTTGATCAATGAATGCGGGTTCTTCATCGCACATGCTGGCGATGATCTTGGTCAACTCGTCCAAGACGCCGTAATCAAAAACCTTGCTGATCACGTCGACGGCAAGCTTGCCCATATCGACGTTGTCTTTATCGATCTTGACGGCAGAGGGCTCTTGGTCACCAATGATGCCTTTGAGAATATCCGCTCCGAGCAACACGGCCAGACGCTTGACATGAACGGTTCGCGGGCGGCGCATGGTGACGCTGTCGCGGGTGGCTTCCTTGCCGTCTGTACCTTTAACCGGCACCGGGAAATCGAGATTGATTTTAACTTCGAGCTTTGGCTTAACGTCTGACATGTCGTTTCCTTTTATCCGAACAGAACGCGGCGGCGCGCCGTGTTATAGGGCTGGAAATTCCAAATATCCCAGCCGCCCTTCTTGAAGGCGAAACGATGCATGATCTGGTTGTCCCAATACTCGGTATAGGTCCAGATGCTCTTGATTTCATGATCGTAGCCGGTGGCTTTGCCGCCCGACAGTTCTTCGCCTTCAATCTTGCTCAAGCGCCCCTGCACATCGATGGCGTGTTCGTGTTCCTTGCCATCCTCCTCAGAGATCACCAGCTTGCGGCCCGTGAAATTCTGCCGAATGCCAGGAGGGCCACCGAAAAGCCCAATGGTTTCGGGCGTATGGCTCTTGAGCTTGAACGGCATGACGAATGCCTTCACGCCGAGGCCTGCGATTTCAACTTCCATGTCGGAGCCGCCCGGCTGGAAGGTTTCTGTCGTTTCTTCCAGCGCTGGCAGCTTCATCGTCTCAATGTCGAGCGCAAAGTTGGCGTTGTCGTTCACATAGAGCGTAAAGCCCCGAACAATTCGAAGGGTCATATGCCTTGCTCCTGTCAGGCTGCGATCAGATCGCCAATGGTGTTGGAGAAAGAGACAGTCGTGCGGCGCTGGATTTCAGCGGCAAGATTGTCGAAATAGGCTTCGTTACGGCGCGATCCGAAAATCAGGTCTTCCAGCGGCGGTGCTTCCTCGGCATCAAACTCAACGCGCAGCTTGCCGTCGCGCAGGCTGGCATTGGTGTTGCTGTCCCGGTCCCAAAATGCCCGACCGCCCAGAATGGCCCCGACAACCGTCAATTCGTCCAGAAGCTGCTGAAGTGAGCGGAGAACCGCCATGACATGCTGCGCGGAGAGATTGTCGTCATTGGCCCAGCGGAAAGACGAAATAATCGTCTTCTCAATCGTGGCGCGGGTGCGCACAACATTGATGAACTTCCACAATGGATCGTCTGAAGCCGTGCGATTGCCCCAAAGGATACGGCCATTGGCCGAGAATTGGCCACCGGAACTTTGTACCAGCCGCGCCGGAATAAAGGTTGCAATGCCAGCTTGATTGAGCAGATTGGCTTCGTGATCGATTTCGCCGTCGAAATAGGTGATTGGACGCGCGGTTCCGAGAATGCCTTGCGTTTCCTGATTGGAAGGCGACCAGTAGGGGCCACCTTTGGCCTTGTCTTTCTTGACGATAAGACCTGCTGCAAACGGCGAAGCAGGTTTTGCAACAATATTAGTCCCGCTGGCGACGCGAACAAACGGATCGATCAAATAGACATAGCGCGATGCGAAATCAGCCCGATATTCAAGGCTCTTTTCGCGGGTCGGTCCACCTGTATCAAGAACGGCAATAGCACGAAGCTTGGACGCGATCTGTTGCAGAGCATCCGCAACCGGATTTTTGGCATTGTCAACACGTCCGGCAGAATAACCAGGTGCAAGCAGGATATCCGGCTCAACACCGACATGGCCCTTGGCATAAGAAAGCGCATGCACACCTGTCATGGCAGCGGCGGAGCCGACCAGATTAGCCATGGTGGCTTCATTATTCTCGCCCTGTTCGACACGGGAAAAAACCAGTTGTGCCTCAACACCTTGGGCGCGGACGGCATTTACAATGTCGATTGCATTGCCGCTCGTGCCAAGTGCTGCAACCTTGTCAGCCTCATGCGTGTAAAAGGCTACGGGCTCATTGAGTGGGAAAAGTGCAGTATCAGCATCCGGCGCGATGACAGCCGCGCCAATGGTGGACACATCCGCGACTTCCATAGGCCGGGCTTCACTGCCAGCATCTATAACGCGGGTGCCATGATTGAAAGGTGAAATGGCCATTAAGTGTCTCCAAAACCCGTTCTAAAGGGCGCTTAAAACCGTCTTGGAGAGAATAGTCAGAGCCGAAAACAAAACGCCCCTGACAGTGTCAGGGGCGGGCAAAACCAATGGCCTGAAAGATGAGGGCATCTTACGCAGAAGATCGGCGTTCGCCAAGACACCTTATCACGATCATAGCTTATAAGCTTCTCGCCAGAAATCGTCTTTCTGCTCAATCGTCCAGTCCAGCGACAGCCGAACCGTTTCGCTTAAGGGATGCAAGCGATTGAAGTTTTGCGCACCGATAATGAACATCTGCGCTTGGAACCGGTCATCTTCGGTTGGAAGCTGATCAATAATGGCTTGCAGAGGTGCGGGGATTGCCCCGCTTTGTAGGGCCGCTAAAGCTTCCTGTCGGCTAATAATTTCAAGCACTGCGAGATATTTGAAGAACTGGCGGCGGCTG
>NZ_JBDJNL010000030.1:0-18933 GCF_039674445.1 Brucella sp. TWI432
CTTATGCGATTCAATGCCCCAGACTCCCTGTCGCCTTTCGGGCAAGGCGGTGTCAATCCATACGCTTATTGCCAAGGCGATCCTATAAACTTCGCAGACCCTTCAGGGCATGTCACTGTTGGCCAAGGCTTTTTGATCGGAGCAATGGTTCTTAGTGCCATAATCGGGATAGGCCTTGGATATAGTGCTTATACGGATATCAGTGCGATGGCTGCTGATACTGTGAGAGCAAGTGACACTGGTGGCGCAGGCGATATAGAAGAAAATCGCAAGGCACTAACAGATAGCAAGATTAAGAAAAGTGTAAGAATCGGCGTTAAAGTTGCCGGCGCCACAGCAGCTGTCGGGCAAATTGCAACGGGCACCGCGTCCTTAATCATCGGACAAAATGCACAGGTGAGAGTGCTGCATACTCTTGATGGCGATGTCACGCAGGAAAATCAAGCCGCAAAAACAAGCAAAGCGCTCGCTGGAGTATCGGGGGGGCTGTTCGCTACAATGATTGCCATGACGGCGTGGAGCGGAATTGATGCACTAATGGTCGCGAAAGAAGGACTCACCGTCCCCGAAGGGGGGGGGTGATTCTATGATTACTCGGAGAGAGACGCCAAGTGCAATAGTTTCAAATACAAGGATAGTCGATCCAAGTATTAATACACAAGTGCCAAGTGTAAACACTGATCTTTCAGTAAATAGAAATCAAGGCAGTGTGAGATCATCTACATCTAGACATTCTTTGAATTCTGCTGCCCAAATAGAACAGCCAACACATAGCCCTACAGCTGGTGTGATAGGAAGTACATCTGTGCATCCTTTTCCTCCAGGTGGTCAAATAGAATCACCATTACTTGGATCTAAGGCGAGTTCTGTCAGTACGAATTCTAAAACATCTCATCTTGAGAAGTATGTTACAATGGTGCGTATTAATGGTACGTATTAAATGAAGAGTTCGTCCACGTGGACCCGCTATAGACCCAGGGGACCTTTTAACTCAGTCGCTACGATAAGGGACTTTCGTATGAAAACTGTCAGTATGTAGCGCTGCTATAGGGCTTTAGATTGTTATTCTGAGCAGTTCGTTCAGGACGGTGTGGTCCAAGACTTCGAGCATAGTGCAACCGATACGGGCGGGGATCGATAAGATCATGCTTAAAATATGAGGTTTTAGACAGCAGCCTGTTTTATCAGATCAAAATGCACCTCTTACGTTTGAAGATCGCAATGTGGCAAGGTCGCTGATCGTAAAGAAGTTAGACTTGCAATAACTGGTTGCGCATCCGGTTGAAGAACGTAACGTCCAGATTGGCGGAAGTGGGTAGAATAGCTGGGGGGCTAGAGTATCTCCTGTTTTGATTAAAACATTGGAAATGCTCCAGCCTGCCACACTACCGACAGTTTACGCGCGCGGCCGATCATTTTTTCCCGCCCAGCAATCCCTTTACCTGCGCTCCTTGAAATCCACCATCGTTGACATCCTATCGCCATTAGCTTGATTATCTTGTTTGTGGCACATCGGACCAGCGATGAAAAAATAGCCACAGATCCAGATTCTGCGGCTAAACAAAGAGTGGTTGGCGCGACCACAGTCTGACCTGTGCAACACCCTCAGTTTGAGCGTTTGAGCTTGGCTGGGAAAACACGGCGTTCAATGCTTATTACGTCGTTAACAGCCCACGCAAAATTGTTTGGGTAATTGTTTTGGCAGCATTCTCATAGTCAGCTTCTGTAAGTTCAATCGTATCAAGTGCATCGCAAGCCAGAGCTTCAAACTCAACATAAAATTGCGTTGCTGACCAGAGCAGGATAAATAGATGACGCGCATCGACCTGCGTAATCTTGCCCGCAGCCGCCCATGCATCAATTACGCCCGCCTTTTGCGATGTAACCCGTCGCATATGTTCGCGCGCTTCCATCGAAAGATGCTCAGCACCCTGTAAAATTTCATTTGCAAAAAGGCGCGTTTCAGCGGGGTTCTTCCAGGCATGATTAAGCTTGGCTCGAACATAAGCTTCTATTGCTTCAGCTGGCTCGCGATCTGCCGATATGTGCCCGAATGCATCATCCCAACTGTGAATGAGCTGCTCAATGGCTGCGTTGTAGATATCCTCTTTAGATGAAAAATAATAATAGACATTCCCCTTCGGTAAACCCGAAGCCTTGGCTATTTCAACAATACGCGCTCCATCAAGACCCTTGCGAGAAAAAATCTCTACAGCGGCTGTGAGAATCTTAAGGATGTTTCGCGCTCTGATCGGCTCTTCAGAGACTGCTTGACCTACAGGCTCCATTTCAGCCGACCTCGTTTGCTTTACCATTGGTTATCCCATTATTTTTAATCGGTTTTTCAAAGAAAATTATCTTTGACCGTCATGCGCATTCATTCAAAGGCCTGTCCATACAACTTTACGAGGCATTGGATTGGCAGCCCACAATAAAAAAGAAGTTGACAATATGGTCAACTATTTTTCATAAAAAGCTGACAATATGGTCAGGTTCTTAAATTCGCCTGACAGCCGCCACCTTGGGGAGGGTGCGAATGACTGTGCTGCTGAAGGCTGCAATGGAGGCGTTCCTGTCAGATTGGCCCACCGATCTCACCACGCCATGGCGAGCGCTTTTGGGAAACGTCGTTCTCGATTTTGACGGAATCTCATCTGAGCTTGAGTTGGAGATATGGGAGCCAATTTTTCCAGTTCGTCGCGCAAAGCACTTTCCCGGAATGCCATCCGGTGCGCACTGTCTGCGTGCGTTTGACCACATAAAACCGGATGATGTTCGTTGCGTCGTTCTTGGGCAGGACCCGTATCCAGAACCAGGCTTTGCAACGGGACGGGCGTTCGAAGCGGGCAATCTTGCGGCCTGGAGCGAACTCAACAAAATGTTCTCCAAAAGTATCCGCGCTTACACTCAGCAGATCGTTGCAGCACGCACGGGCGACCTGACTTATGCGAGAAGCTTTAATGATTGGCCTAAGACTTTGGAGGCAATCGAGAGCGGAACAGTCGAGCTTGAACATCCCTCCAGGATTGCTGATCGCTGGGTATCCGAGGGGACGCTTCTTCTCAATGCTTCACTGACACTGACGCGCTTTCAGGTCGACATAGATCCACACCAGTCTGAGGGCCATCTCGTTCTCTGGCGGCCTCTGATTATTGAAACACTGCGTTCGCTGGCGGCACGTGGAAAGCCCCTTGTTTTCCTTGGCTTTGGCGATGCAGCAGCGCAGGCGCTCAAAATGGCGGGGATTGACGAGGCGATCGGCGGTCATCTGCGCTGTGTTCTGCGCGATCACCCCGCACGCGCCGATGAAGTGCTGGCGCAGCCCAATCCATTCATTCTTTGCAACGACTTTCTGGAGGAGATGGGCTCTCAACCCATCGCGTGGTAATATGACCGCAACGAAGACATTCGATTACATTATCATCGGCGCGGGTTCGGCTGGCTGCGTTCTCGCCAACCGTCTTTCGGCTGATCCCGCCAATAAGGTGTTGTTGCTGGAAGCGGGCGGCCGAGACTTAAACCCACTCTTCCGTCTTCCAATGCTGATGGGAAAGCTTTTTCATTCCGGCATCTATAACTGGCACTACCATACGGAGCCTGAACCCAATCTCAATGGTCGTTCGCTTTATTGGCCGCGCGGGAAAGTGCTCGGCGGAACGTCGACCATCAACGGTATGATCTATGTGCGTGGCAACCGTCACGACTATGATCGCTGGGCTCAGATGGGCGCCACTGGCTGGTCCTATGAAGAGGTGTTGCCGGCATTTTTGCGTTCTGAAACCCATGTGCAACGCAAAGACGCGTTTCATAGCAGCGAAGGTGAACTCACCGTGTGCCGTGCGCGCGGATGGAACGGATTGCTCAATGTTTTTAACGAAGCCGGTCATCAGGCGGGCTATCCGCTCAATGATGATTTCAACGGTGAAGAACAGGAGGGCTTTGGCCGCTATGACTTCACCATTACAAAAGGAAAGCGGTGCTCGGCGGCCTATGCTTTCCTGCGTCCAGTAAAATCGCGGCCAAATCTCACCATTATCACACGTGCCCACACAAACCGTATTCTCATTGAGAATGGCCGTGCTGTCGGGGTTGAGTTCAGCCATAAGGGGAACCTCATTCAGGTTCACGCCAACCGTGAAGTAGTCCTTTCGGCAGGAGTGGTTAATTCGCCGCAAATTCTCATGCTCTCGGGTATCGGTTCTGCCGATGAACTGACTGAACAAGGCATCAAGGTTGTGCATAATCTGCCGGGTGTCGGCAAAAACCTTCAGGACCATGTCGATTGCGTCATGGCTTATGAATGCCGGGAGCCGGTGACACTCTATTCTGATCTTCGTGCCGACAAGCTCACATGGTCTGTTATTCAGGGTATGTTGTTTGGGGAAGGTATCACCACGACCTTCCCCTACGAGGCGGGCGCATTTGTTAAGTCGCGCCCCGATCTCGCAGCCCCCGATATCCAGTTGCATTTCATGCCTGCACTGGAAAAGACAGCAAATCTCCACTTTCCGAATCCGTTCAGGAAAGAGCGCGTGGAGGCCAATCACGGCTTCTCGTTGCGGGTTGGCCCGGTTAATCCGCAGAGCCGTGGTGAAATCCGATTGCGTTCCGCAGATCCAGCGGAACGCCCAAGGATCAATGCCAACTATCTGCAAACCGAGTTTGACATTCGCACGATGATCAATGCGATCCGCATAACGCGGGATGTGATCAAACAAAAAGCATTCGATAAATACCGTGGCAAAGAACTCGCTCCCGGTCCGGCCGTTGAAAGCGATGACGAACTCATCAAGTGGTTGCGTGCCAATGCCATGACGACTTTTCATCCTGTCGGAACATGCAAGATGGGGACGGACCCAATGTCTGTGGTCGATGCACAATTGAAAGTGCGCGGCATCGAGGGCCTTCGCGTAGCCGATGCATCGATCATGCCCATTATTTCCAGTGGTAACACCAACGCTCCGGCGATCATGATCGGTGAACGCGCCGCTGAATTCATTCTTAAGGAGGTCTCGTAATGATCGTCGAACATCGCACATACACATTTAGGCCGGGTACGGTGGATGGCTGGCTCAAAAAATATGAGAGCGAAGGTTTGCCTATTCAGAAAAGGCACCTCAACACATTTTTGGGGCTTTATGTCAGCGAAATCGGGCACTTGCACAAAACTGTCCTCATGTGGCGCTATGACAGTGTTGCAGATCGCGAGGCGAGACGTGCGGCCATGTATGCGGATCCCGATTGGCAGACATTTATTGCCAGCGTTTGGGCGCTGGATGCAATTCAGACGCAGGACGTGATGGTTATGAACCCGGCATCGTTTTCGCCGGGTGCATAAAACAGGCGGGTGCAAGCATATGCATCTGTAAAACCCAGGGCGGTATAAAAGCCGCCCCAATAAAAATTCGGATACCGAACTCCAGAGCAAGGAAATGGGAACATGACAAACAAAAACTCAGGCGAGCTTAATCTTCTGGGCGGATCAATTGATCGCCGAAATTTCCTCAGGATGTCTGCCGGTTTGGCAGCGTTCAGCATGACCTCGGGTCTGCTAACCGCGGCATCTTATGCCGCAGGTGGCCTTGTTGCGCTTGTGCATACACAAGCTGCTGGTGATGCCAGTGCGGTGGATTCCATGATCGCCAAGCTCAAGCAGCTTGCAGATGAGCAAGGCTTTCAGTCTCGCGCAGTCTATGCGCAAGACCCGGCCACATATGAAACTATTTTCCGCACGCTGGGCGATGCGGGCGCCTCCGTGATTGTGTCCACATTCAACGAAGTCGCAGAGCCATTTAAGGCGCTTGCCCCTTCTTATCCAAATACAAAATGGGTCCAGCTCTTCGCCGATCCATTTGAGCCTGCAATTCCGAATGTCGTCACCGTTTCTTATGACTATTATCTTGGTTGCTATCTTTCGGGGATTTTTGCGGCACGTCTGAGTAAATCCGGCAAACTTGGTTTTATTGGAGGCGTATCCATTCCGCCAATCAATGCCGATTATAATGCTTTTAAGGCAGGTGCGCTGTCAGTGCGCCCGGACGCATCTGTCGCGGTGGCATTTGCAGGCTCATTCCAGGATCCTGCAAAGGGGCAGGAAATTGCCACACAGATGTATTCGAGTGGCATCGATTTTATCCAGACAGATGCTGCTGCGACCGATTTCGGTATTATTGCGGCTGCGAAAGAAGGCGAGGGCCGTTTGGTCAGCGTCCTTGACCCTGCACAGTTCCCGCAAGGCCCCAAGAATGTGATTTCGATCGTTGGCCTAGACTTCGGTACCTCACTCTATAATGAAGTGAAAAAAGCCATGGGGAATGATTTTGCTGGTGGCACGCACGAACATACGGGTCTGGGAACAGGTGTAATCGATTTTATCGTGTCGCCGCTTTTCGCTCAGGAAGGACCGGCGGATCTTGTTGCCAAAGCAAAAGAAGTTGAACCGGAAATTGCTGCCGCCCGCGCTGCAATTCTGGATGGATCGCTCAAAGTTCCCTTCAACACCACGCTTTAACCGGATCTACTGCAATGACCAAGGCCAGCCAGCCTATATTTGAATGCCACGATGTGACTGTGCAATACGGTCATATCGTTGCGCTCTGCGATGTTGGAACCGTCTTCGAGCGTGGGAAAATCCACGCTGTCGTTGGCCAGAATGGCGCAGGGAAAACAACCTTTGCCCGTGTTTTGGCTGGCCTTGTTCGTCCGGCATCAGGGGAGCTCAAAATTGATGGTCGCCCACTGGTGGGCGGCAATGTAAAAGATGCGCGGCGCCTTGGTGTCGAGCTTGTCCATCAAAGCTTTGCGCTTCCACCATCATTCACTGTTGCTGAAGCGATGCAGTTCGGTGCAAAAGGCGGTGGCCTGTTCTCCAAAGCCAAACTTGAGAAGCGCTGGCAACCCCATCTTGACAAGCTTGATGTCAAAGTCAAAGCCAGTCAGCGCATCCGTGATCTGGCGGTTGAAACGCAGCAAGGTGTTGAAATCGCAAGAGCGCTCGTCTCTGAAGCCAAGCTTTTGATCCTGGATGAGCCGACGGCGGTTTTATCGCCGGAAGGCGCTGACAAACTTTTCGAGCGGGTCAGGCGTTTGAAGGAGCACGGTGTCACGGTTATCCTGATTTTGCACAAGATACGGGAAGTTTTGGCAATCGCCGACACGGTGACCGTTCTTCGAGGGGGTAAACTGGTTGATGGACCGCTACCGTGTGAAAGTATAAATGCAGACCAATTGGCTGAACTGATCATTGGTCCAGCTGCTGCTAAAAACCTCAATGCAGACGACAAAGCAACCCTGACGGGTACAAAGATTGTTGCACATGCCCAAGGCGATCAGAACTTGGCCATGCAACACTCTGCACCAATCCTTCATATGAACAATGTTTCCACGCGGCCTGATCCCGAAGGTCCTGCACTTAATCAGATTAATCTCGATATTCGTTCGGGAGAAATAATCGGCGTTGCCGGGGTCGAGGGCAATGGACAACGCACGCTGGTGCGCGCAATTTCTGCCATGGCTGATGTGGTCGAGGGCAATATTGTCATCAATAATGAGGATCTCACCAGTGCGCCACTGGCAGCAAGAAGATCAGCCGGACTGCGGATTATTCCATTTGAACGCAATGTCGAAGGCCTGAGCCTGACCAGCTCGCTTTGGGAAAATTGGTCAGCGCGTAATCTTCTTCAAATGCCGCTTTTGTCAATCATCAATCCGTCAACTATTCGCAAGCAGTGTGATGCAGCACTCAAGCAGTGGGATGTGCGTTACTCGGAAGTAGGCCAGCGAGCAGGTTCATTATCGGGCGGAAATGCGCAAAAAGTTATTCTCTCGCGAGAAATGGACCACAATGCCCGTCTCATTCTTGCTGCCCAGCCAACACGCGGTCTGGATATTGGAGCGACGTCATTTGTCTGGGATTCCATGCGTCAGGCGCGAGAGCGTGGTTGTGGCCTTCTGTTTATCTCATCTGATCTTGATGAAATCTTCGATATTTCCGATCGGGTCATCGTCATGTCGTCGGGGCGTATCGTTGCTGAATTCCGACCACCTTATGACCTTGCAGCGGTTGGCGCAGCCATGACAGGAGTTCATTGATGATTGACCGGCTCGTCTCCGTTTTCCGCGCGGTAATTTTTATTCTCATTGGCCTTGCACTGTGCGGCGCAATCTTTCAGGCTGCTGGCTATTCCACCGGTCTGATGTTCCAGTCGATTGCCGAGGGCGCCTTCCTGCGGCCCGGCGCGCTGCAACAGGCTTTGCGCTGGGGTCTGCCGCTGTTCATTACAGCGGTCGGTGTCGCTGTTTCCTTTCGCGCAGGCTACTTCAATATCGGCGCGCAAGGGCAATTCTATATGGGGGCCATTGCAGCCGCATTCATGGCTGAACGGCTGAATGGAGCGCCGGCTCCGGTTCTTATAACCGCGTGCGTTCTGGCCGGCATGACGGGTGGGGCGCTGTGGGCATTATGGCCCGGCCTTTTGCGGCTTAAATCAGGCGCTGACGAAGTCATCACCACACTGATGGGTAACTTCATCGCCGGCCTTTTCCTGCTTTATGTTACTGCTGGACCACTCAAGGACCCTTCAGGAACGGGACAGCAGGCGTCGAGCCGTCCGCTCGCGAGCATGTACCGCATTAGTGATTCACTCGGGCTTTCTCCGACAATTATTGCAATCGCTGTTTTTGTCGGACTGGTGATGTGGTTTCTGGTCAATCGGACCGCGTTTGGTGTTCTTTCGGGGCTTGCCGGTCGCAATCCAACGATGGTTCAATGGCAAGGTGCACGAACATGGCGTATCGGCCTTGCCAGCTTCCTGCTTAGCGGTGCTCTTGCCGGACTTGCGGGCACAATCGAGTTTATGGGACCGAATGGTCGTCTGACGGGTGGGTTTCTGCCGGGCCATGGCTTTACTGCAATCCTGATTGCACTTGTTGCCAATTTTTCCGTTGTCGGCACAGCGTTTGTCGCTTTGTTTTTTGGTGGGCTTGCGTCTGCGGCTCTTTATCTCCCGATTATGGCTGGTTTGCCATCTTCAGCCATCGACATCATCAATGCAGCAATCGCTCTTTTCATCACAGCAAAGTCCAGCGTTATCGACCGGATAGCAAAACTTGGAGGACGGATATGGAAGACTTCCTAATCGCTATCCTGCGCTCAGGCACGCCACTTATTTATGTTACTCTTGCCGGGGTAATCGCACAACGAACGGGTGTGTGGCATCTTGGGCTTGAAGGTCTGATGATTGCAGGGGCTTGTGCAACCATTCTGGGCATTGTGCTGTTGCAGTCGATATGGCTGGCACTTCTAATTGCCATTATCGTCTGTGTTGTTGGATCAATCCTGTTCTGGTTTGTGGTTGAGAAATTAAAAGCCAACCAGATTATTGCGGGGCTGGGACTGACAGGATTGGGCCTTGGTGGAACAGCGCTCGCTGTGCAATCTATTTTTGGAACTCAAGCCGCCGTGAGCGCACCATTTGGACTTCCGCGGATTGGGCCGGCTTTTGGTGCTTATGGTTCTCTTTCGATTCTTGTGTTGTTCATGCCGTTTGTGGTGTTTGCGATGTGGGTCGTTTTGCGCAGAACAAGATTTGGCTTGCGTCTTGGAGCTGCTGGTGAGCATCCCTTCGCAGCACGCAGTGTCGGAATTAATCCCGCACTTATGCGCCTTATAGCACTGATGGTTGGCGGTGTTTTATGTGCGTTGGCGGGTGCGGAGCTCGCAGCCGGAAGTCTGCAGATTTTCGCACAGAATATGACCGCAGGCCGCGGGTTTATGGGGTTTGCTGCCGTCATCTTTGGAGCGGGCCACCCTATCGGGGCCAGTCTTGCGGCTGTGTTCTTTGCAGTTGTTGGTGCACTTGGCATCAGGGCACAACTCGCATTTGGTGATCGGGTTCCACACGATCTGCTGCTTGCTCTGCCTTACATTGCTACCGTTATTGGCATTTGGCTGAGCACGCAATTGCGTGGTGGTACCAAGGCTGCCAATGGCTTTAGTGAATTGCGCGATCAGTAATTGCAGGAAACCTACGATGCAGGTCAGGAAACAAACATTCATCAGAAGTGCCACCATTCTGACAATGTGTGCACAACACCAAAGCCGCCCCTTCGAAGGCGATATTCTGATTGAGGATGGCAAGATACGGGCTATCGGTAAAAATCTTGTCGCTCAACCAGATGCGTTTGTCATTGATGGAAAAGACCGCCTCGTGATGCCGGGGCTGATCAATGCGCATACCCATTCGAGCGAAACTTTCTTCCGTGGCCGCTATGAGGGCATGCCGCTGGAAATCTGGTTGCTTTACGCCTATCCACTGATGATGGGACCTGTCGTCAACGAAAGATTGCTTTATCTACGCAGTCTTCTTCTTGCGATGGAATCTTTACGCAACGGTGTAACCACACTTTGTGATGATTTTTTCGACCCGCCTGCACATGATCTTTCCCGGCTTTCAACTGTATTTAAAGCCTATCAGGATGCTGGTATCCGCGCAAATGTTTCCAGTGCCGCCATGAATGTTCACACACTGGATGCACTTCCCTTTGCGCGCGAAGTCATGCCGCGCCATCTGCAGGATAAGCTTGATTTCGGCCCGCCTATGCCGGCCGATGTGTACATGGATTACTGTCGCTCGGCATTCTCGACCTTACACGGTACGGCAGGTCGCATCAATTTCATGATTGCACCCTCAGCGCCACAGCGTTGCACCCCGGAACTGCTTCAGGCCTGCCATGCGCTTGCAGTTGAAATGGGCGTTCCTCTGCATACTCATGTTCTTGAAACAAAAACGCAAGCAGTCACCGGGTCCGAACTTTATGGGAAAAGCCTGATAGATTATATGCGCGATCTGGATATTCTTTCGCGCAATACCACGATTGCTCATGCTGTCTGGGTTAGTTCGTCCGACATAGAGCTAATGGGACAAGCCAAATGTTCGGTTGCGCATAATGCGATCTCCAATCAAAAGCTTGGTGCGGGGATCGCTCCAATTCGCCAACTGATCAATGCAGGTGTGAGCGTTGCTCTTGGAACGGACGGGGTATCGTCAAATGATACTGCGCGTATCTTTGACGTCATGCGTGTAGCGGGATTGATACACAGTGCAACGGGGCCTGACTACAAACAATGGATCAGTGCTGATGAGATACTGACTATGGCGACGATAGGTGGCGCGCGCAGCGCTATGCTTGAGACTGTCACTGGATCACTGGAAAGTGGCAAAGCAGCGGATTTGCTCATTCTTGATCTTACAACGCTGAGCTTTACGCCGCTTAATGATGTGGCAAAGCATCTTGTCTATTCTGAGAATGGGTCGTCCATTGAGACAGTTATGGTCGCTGGAGAAATTGTCGTTCATCAGGGGAAAATGCATTCAATCGATGAAACTGCTATCCTTGCTGAAATCCGCGAGCTTGTTCCTGCGCATCTTGCGGAACATGCTGAGCTTGAAAAATTGAACGCAGCGTTTCATGCGACAATGGCTGAAATTCATCGCCGAGCGGCGACAAAAATGATTGGCATAAACCGTTATGCAACGGCCTCTGACAAGATTGTGCCAGAACAGGATTAGTTCAAGATTGCAGGTTTAGGTTGAACCAATGAGCCGCAAGCGACGACAACAGGGTTGTCAGGTGAACCTTCAACCTTCAGTGTGCGAGTCAGTTTCGCACAATCAAAGAGGTCAGATTCTGGTACGCGAAGCGCTTCCGTACCAGAATTCAGCACCATTTCTCTTTTTAAAGCAGCAGCGTCTTGAGGGTGTATGTCGTGAATTTTTCACTTCTGCTGCTCAATTATGCCGCCTTTTCTTATGTGCGCTATCCCGGCTTTTATAGTTACCTTCAGGAGACTGCGGTAGAATGTGGTATAGACGTTGACCACGTAATATTGATCTGTGTACCAACGCCTATAATCTTATCAATCCTTATTTCAGTCCGATCTGATTATGCTTTATGCGGATGTTTTGAGATTTTGTTCGCATCTCAGCAACATGCCATACAGATCACGCGGCTCATCAGGGTCTGCCAGCATGTCAAGTTCAACATAGAGGCCTGTTTCTTCGAGCTTACTGCGAACATAACGCAGCGCAGAAAAATCTTCGATTGCAAAGCCAACGCTGTCGAACAGCGTGATGGCCCGATCTGACGAACGACCTTCGGTCGTTCCTGCAATTACTTCCCAGAGTTCTTTAACCGGATAGTCAGCATCCAACTGCTGGATTTCGCCCTCTATGCGTGTCTGCGGCGGGTATTCGACAAAAATATCGGAGCGCAGCAGAATATCCTTGTTGAGTTCGGTTTTGCCGGGGCAATCGCCACCAACCGCATTGATATGCACGCCCGGACCAACCATGTTGTCGCTCAAGATCGTTGCATATTGTTTGTCGGCTGTGACCGTCGTGATGATGTCGGCACCTTCAACCGCGTCCTGCGACGTCGTGTGGATCGAGATCGAAAAGCCTTTATCACTTAGATTGCGCGCGCAGCGTTCACTGGCCGAGCGGTCAATGTCAAAAAGACGCAGACTTTCGACGCCGACAATGGCTTTGAAAGCCAACGCTTGAAACTCGCTTTGTGCACCATTGCCGATGATCGTCATCGTTTTGGAATCTGGACGCGCAAGGTGCTTGGCAGCGACTGCCGACATTGCAGCTGTACGCAATGCCGTCAGGATCGTCATTTCAGTCAACAACATCGGATAACCGTTACCGACATCAGCCAAGACGCCGAAAGCGGTTACGGTCTGGCGGCCTTCCTTTGTATTTTTTGGATGGCCATTAACATACTTAAAGCCATACAGAGTGCCGTCACTTGTCGGCATCAACTCAATCACCCCCTCGTCGGAATGGGATGCGATACGTGGTGTCTTGTCGAATTGTTCCCAGCGGCGGAAGTCTTCTTCAATTACTTCCGCCAGCTCCTTGAGGAAGGTTTCAACACCCACCGTCAGAACAAGCTTCATCATGTGATCGACACTGACAAAAGGAACGATGTTCAGCTTTTCATTGGTCATATTTGCGATCCTTTATCGGATAAACTGGCGCTGAACTTCAGGCGCGTTTCGACAAAAACTCTTCCGCGATCATTGAGACAATCTGCGGCAAGACTTCAAATGCGTAAGGCGCATGGACGCGTTCAAGCTTCTGGTGGAACTCACGGCCCCATGGACCGATGTTAACCACCGGAAACTGTAGGGCATCGTCAGCGGGATGATCGATAAGCCGTGCGACCGGCGTGTTGTTGGAAACCACATCCTGCCCCAACGTCGCCTGTCCAAGGAAACTCATGTCAGAGATCCCCTGAAAATACGGTTTCCAGACCAACGACTGGTCCGGGAAAGCCGCAAATGTTTGCATCGTTGTGTCGATAGCCTTTTTAAATGCACGATCATTGGCCTGACTATCATCAAGATGGCTCGCTGGATAATGCAAGCCTGAAAAACCAACGACAACAGCAGGACCTGACAGATGCGCAATACCAACAAGCCACTCAGTCAATTGACGGCTGACTGATAATGGATTGTCTATGTGGGAAAGACGCTTTTCCTGCTCACTGTAAAGCGTTTCAAATGCCTCACCAGCGACCTGCGCAGCCATACCTCGTAATTGCTCGAACGTGATGAGCTTTGGTGCTGCTGGAATTGCGCCTGCACGCTTTCCAATCAGTTGGCCAAAGGCTTCAGACTGGGCCGCGAAGCGTTCGACAGCCTCGGTTGCTCCGACCAGAACCTCATTCTTGAAACGGTCAAACAATTCTTCTGCGGTCATGGCATGATAAAGCCAGTTAAGCGCGATCCAGAAACGCTCTGGTGTCGTCACTTCATAGCCGTCACGCAGGTCTTTCGCCTCAAGGCAGATCGGAGGTGGGGAGATATCCTTTTCATCCCGGTCAGCAAGTGTTGCATTGCCTTCAAAGCGCGCGAGAATGGAGGCAGCCATTGCCTGCGCGCTCACGCCTTCGTAAGGATAGCTCGCATGTGAGCTCAATCCGATGACCAGCGCAAATGGTAACAGCTTTCCAATCGTACCAGCATAAACTGCACGACCTTCTTTGCCGTCGCCCTGATCCGATGTCACGTCAAGGTTGATCGCAGCAGCGATTTCAATGTCAAAGTCGCGGGCTACTGCAGGTAACGCATTACGCATTGAGCGCATACCGCGGCTTTCACGTTCTTCATCAGGTGTAAAGACAAGCAGGAGATTGCCGTTGCGGTCTGCGTCTTCGGCGAATTTTTCTGCACACGCTATTCCAACCGCAAGGCCACTCTTCATGTCGAGCATGCCACGGCCCGGAAGAAAATCGCCACCGAGCAGATCTTCGAGTGCGCGCTCTTCCTGTGCCGAACGCGAACGCTTCGACAAATCTTTGATCAGGGCATCTTTGAGTTTGAGGCTTTCACAAGCCAGAGACTTCAACTCGTGATAATTATCTGTCGCAACCGTATCGAAATGACCTGCAAGTGCAAGTGTACGCTTGCCCTTGCCGCGAACCAGCGCGACGACATTATGCGTCAGCGGATCGCCATGACTTGCAACCGTGCGGATATTATCAGGATTTTGCTGGAAATAAGGAATCTCCTTCAAAACAGACACCAGATGTTCGGAAAAGCTGGCTTCACCGGGTGTTCCGGTTTCACTGTTCCATCCAACCAGACGCAGTGCCAATTCCTCGACATGCTGCGCATTAATATGGTTATGCGCCATCGTTACGGCGTTGGACGCGCCGTTTGAAACATTCGCAGTCATAGATCAAGTCTCCGTCAATGGGAGCGTGTTTCTAAGAAATGCAACACGCCTCTAAAGCTTAGATTTCAATTTTAGAGCATAATCCGACCGGAGTGAAACGAGGATCGATAAGATTATGCTTAATTTAGAAAGAGTTAGAGCGCCGATCTGAATCAATCGGATCGAACCGCGCTCTAATGAGAAAGATGCTTGCGCAGGAATGCGCGCGTCCGCTCTTCGGTTGGGTTGGACAGAACTTGGTCCGGCGAACCTTGTTCAACGACCACACCACCATCCATGAACATAACGTGGTCACAAACTTCGGCGGCAAAACGCATTTCATGTGTAACGATCAGCATGGTCATATGCTCGCTGGCGAGCTGTTTCATGACCTGATTCACTTCTTCGACCAGCTCAGGATCAAGAGCGGATGTCGCTTCATCAAAAAGCATGACCTTCGGCTGCATGGCCAGAGCACGGGCGATTGCAACACGCTGTTTCTGGCCGCCAGAAAGCCGGGCCGGATAGGCATGGCCTTTATCAACGAGACCGACCTTCGCAAGCAAGCCATTGGCACGTTCCAGCGCCTCTGCCTTTGACAAGCCTTTCAGCTTCATGGGTCCGACCATTATGTTTTGAAGAACCGTCAGATGGGGGAACAGATTAAACTGCTGGAAAACCATCCCCATTTCCTGCCGGATATGGTTGATATGTTTTTCAAAAGCGCGTCCCCTGAGAGGGCGATTAACCTGATGGCCATCCAACCAGATTTCACCGCTAGACGTTTCTTCCAGCATATTAATGGAACGCAACAACGTGCTTTTGCCAGAACCGCTGGGGCCGATAATGGAAACAATCTTGCCTTTGGCTACAGTGAGGTCAATGCCTTTCAGCACCTCGATATCGCCATAAGATTTTCTGATCTGACGCAGTTGGATCATAGGGGTTTGTGTGTTCATCGGATAGCTTCCGCTTTCTTGGCCGCTTTGCTCAAAACCCATTCCATCACAAGATTGACGAGGTAATAGAGCACAGCTGCAACGAAGTAGAACTCAAAAGGACGATAGGTTTCGCTGATACCGCGTTGTGCACTCAGCACCAGTTCTGCAATGCCCAGCACCGACAAAACGGCGGTGTCCTTGAGCAGGATAATGCTGTTGTTACCGACCTGCGGCAATGCAGTCAGGATCGCCTGAGGAATGATGAAATAGCGCAGCGCTGCTCCATTTCCGAAGCCAAGCGAACGCGCAGCCTCCATCTGCCCCTTATCAACGGCCTGTAACGACGCACGGAAAATATCGGCATTGTAAGCAGCATAATGCATGCCGAGGCCGAAGACGCCGGTCCAAAAGGCTGGGACCATGATGCCGATCTGCGACAAGCCATAATAGAGCAGATAGAGCTGCAAGAGCAGCGGCGTACCCATGAACAGAAATACAATGCCGCGTATCGGAAGACTGATAAGCTTTGGCGCATGAAGCGTGACAATGGCAATGACAATTCCCAAGACAATACTAATCAAGCCAGCCAGTACCGTAATCAGTACAGTCCAGAGCAGGCCGATCAGCATCAGCTCTGCATAGAGAGGAACAACGGTAAAATCGAGACTCATGCTCCTGCCCTTTTTTCCGCGCTGAAGTAGATTTCGAGACCACGAACGATCAGGGAAATGACGGCAATGATCACAATATATGCAGCCGCAGCGATCGCAAAAACCTCAAACGGCTTATAGGTAGAGGTCACAAAACGCTGGGCAGTATACGTCAGCTCAACCACACCAATCGTGGAAACAAGAGCAGTGCTCTTTGTCAGAATAACCGTATTGACGCCAAGCGAGCGGATCATCAAGGGGGCAGCCTGCGGCAGAATGAAAAGCCACATCGTTCTGACACGGCTAAAGCCCAACGAACGTGCTGCTTCATTCTGCCCTTTATCGACCGCCAGGATAGCACCACGTATGCCTTCGGACATATAGGCGCCTATGTTGAAACCCATCGTGATTACGCCAGCGACGAACGGTGTAAACTCGAAGCCAAATTGCGGACCACCGAAGAAGACGAGAAACAGCTGCACCAGAAGCGGCGTGCCGCGCATCACACTGATATAGGCAGTTGCGAGCCATCGTATCGGCGCATAACGTGAAAACTTGGCAATCACCAGAAAACTCGCAACAACGAGACCGATGAGTAATGACACGATGGTCAGCTCTACTGTGACCCATGCTGCCTGAACAATGAAGGGAAAAATCCGCTCAATAAGTGCGATATCCATCCTTCAACCTTTCTGCTCCATCTCAGGACGCATCTGTCACACCTGACCATTCCGGCTGTCCGCCAGAGCGCACATATGACAAAGTTTAGGAACGAAAGCATTTCACACGCAATTTTCCTGAAGGTCAGTCAAATCGAATGCGAAAGAAGCTAAGCGACAACGACAGTGATGCCACATTCTTGAGAATAGTGGAGCGGCCATCCAGCCGCTCCCGACCACTTGTCGGATCAGCGGATATCCGCTCCAATCCATTTTTCAGAGATCGCCTTGTAGGTGCCGTCTGTCATCATGTCATCCAGAGCCTTCTGCATAGCGTCGCGCAGCTCAGGATTGTTTTTACGCACAGCAATACCGATATCATAGCGCGGCAACTGATCATCTTTGACCTGATCAATCGGTGCATTGTTTTTGCTGATCGCTACGAGAACTGGAACGTCGTCGGCTACAACAGCGTCAATGCGACCTGAACCGAGGTCGAGCAGCATTTCCGGCAAGCCTTTATAAGTGCGGACTTCGTATTTTCCCTGATCGCGCACCCACTTTTCGGACGTTTCACCAAGTGTTACGCCGATAGTCTTGTCTTCAAGCTCGTTCAGCGACTTGACCGTATCGCCCTTACGTACAAACAGCGCAAGACCGGAACGATAGTAAGGGCCAACAAAATCAATCGCCTTCTTGCGCTCTTCTGTAATACCCATCGATCCAACGATCGTATCAAAACGTCCCGTAACAAGACCCGCAATGATGCCATCCCAGGCAGTCGTGACGATTTCTGGTTCAGCCTTCAGGCGACGCGCAATTTCAGAGCCGATATCAACGTCAAAGCCGACAACTTTATTGTTTTCGTCGACAAAACTGAATGGAGGAAAGACGCCGGAAAGCGCGATCGTCATCTTGCCTGTGTTCTGAATCTTTTCCAGATCATCAGCCTTGGCTGCATTTGCGGAGAGTGAGATACCAAGAGCCACAAGCGCAGTCGAAAAAAGTCTCACCATTTTCATTATCAAAGTTCCCTACGAAAGCTCTAGAACGAGCCGTTAATGCTATTTCACAGCCTTGTAACCGGCCTGAACAGGGAATTGTGCAGCTCCCCACCAGCTTGCAGCATTTTAGAAGCCACTTTTAAATTCCCCTTGATTGAAATCATTATCTGCAAACACATTGACAAAAAAGAATATAAAGTGATTATTTTTATAATAATCTGACGAAAAAGTCATAATAAGTTACGAAAAAGAAAGTGGGGAACAATGGATGAGTTGGATAAACGGTTGATCACAGAGTTACGCATCAATGGCCGGGCCTCTGTGCCTCAATTAGCTGAGCTGCTGGGAGTGGCACGCGCAACGGCACAAAAACGCCTCGATCGTCTGATCGCCAATGGTGACATCAAAGGTTTTACCGTGCGCGTTCGCGATGACATCGGCAAAGACCAGATCCGGGCTTTCATGCTCATTGAGATGTCCGGTGCTTCGCTGAAAGCCACTATCGCTGCAATAAAGCGCGTTCCCGGACTGACCAGTCTTTGCAACACCAACGGAATTTGGGATGTGATTGCGGAGCTTGAAGTCTCTACAATATCCGAACTCAACGAAGTCATTTCAACAATTCGCTCGCTTCAGGGCGTGAGCAAAAGCGAAACCTTCATTATGCTCGGGCCGGCATAGTTGCGCGCTTTTATGTCGGCGATAATCTCCTTCGTGCACTGTTCTGCCTGAATGGTATCAAGACCGCTCACTGCCGCAAGCGTGGCTCATTATCAGAAGGGCGACAATGAGTCATGCAGTCAATGCAACTTAGAGATGATACTCTCACATTCAACTAATTGATTTACTACGGCGTAGACTCATAAACTGATGCACCAGATGCGGACAGCGATGAGTTTGACAGCAGCCAGGAAATTGGCCGGGTTTTTGTCGTAACGTGTTGCAATGCCGCGATA
>NZ_JBDJNL010000031.1:0-18603 GCF_039674445.1 Brucella sp. TWI432
GGGAACGGGTTTCTGTCTCATCTTTGCGTCCTTTGAT
The DNA here is from genome assembly GCF_039674445.1 of Brucella sp. TWI432. Classification (NCBI taxonomy): domain Bacteria; kingdom Pseudomonadati; phylum Pseudomonadota; class Alphaproteobacteria; order Hyphomicrobiales; family Brucellaceae; genus Brucella; species Brucella sp. TWI432. The sequence continues at coordinate 38 of NZ_JBDJNL010000031.1, forward strand.
AAAGCTATGATGAGCCAAAAACCCTCTCTTCTCAATTAATACAATTTGGTCTCATGGGCGTTGATGTCGGACAGCAGGACTTAAGATCGACCCCAGCTGCTGTATTTTTCGGCTTTACACATTGTCCGGAGGTTTGCCCAACAACGTTGTATGAGCTCGACGGTTTAATGAATGATTTGGGAGCTGATCGGGACAAGTTGAAGGTATACTACATCACAGTCGACCCAAGGCGTGACACAACGGAGATTATGAGAACCTATGTTAGCAATGTTTCCAAGCATATTACGGGCGTAAGCGGCACCGAAGCAAACATTGAAGACGCTATTAAGAGTTACAAAATTTACGCTGCTAAAATACCGCTTCAGGACGGTGATTATACCATGGACCACACGGCCTCCATATTTCTATTAGAAAAGGGAGGCCGCTTTCATGATATAATCAAGTATCAGGAAGACCACGATGTCGCTCTGCAAAAAATGCGAGATTTAATCGCGTTGCCGAATAACTCGTAGATAGGCTTGGACTGAATCTACGAGCGACTTAATGAGATCAACGATCTCATTAAGTCGACTTCCTGGTCTTTTGTAGTTTCTTCGGGATGTCGCAAGTCATCACAAGCTCGCTTAAGCGGGTTCCATTATCAGTTTTCGCTGGGGTAGGGCGGGCAGAATTGCGTTTTTGAGTTCGACTGATGCGGGGTGAGAAAGCATCTGTATATCGCCGTTATTTTGCTCTTCTACAAGACGGCCATCTTCCATCACGAGAATGCGGTCAGCAAATCGTTCAACCAGCCGCAAATCGTGCGTGACGAAGAGGTATGAAACCTTCTGGCTGTCTTGCAATTTCGTCAGCAGTTTTAGCGCAGATGCTTGCAGGTGCGTATCAAGGTTTGAGACAGCCTCGTCGAGAATGATGAGCTTAGGATTTGCCGCAAGCGCTCGAGCGATGCAGACTCGTTGTAACTGGCCACCACTGATCTGCGAGGAAAGTTTATTGAGCAGGTCTCTTGGCAACTCGACCATTTCGAGAAGGTCGACAATGCGCGTGAGCCTCTGCTCTACATTGAGTTCAGTAAGGTGCCTCAACGGCTCTTCAATGATGGACCCGACCGTCATACGTGGATCTACGGCACTGGGTGAATCCTGAAAGACCATTTGTACATCGCGGTGAAACGAGCGCGTTTGCACACGCGTTAGCTTTCGGGTCGATATGTCCTTGTAAAGCACATCACCTGTTTCAGGATGTTCCAATCCGCAAAGTTGCCTTGCAAGTGTGCTTTTGCCACAGCCGCTGCGGCCCAACAGGGCAATCGTCTCACCTTCTTGAATGTTCAACGATACATCATCAAGAATGAGGCGCGCAGGGCTAGATCCCATCAGAGAATGTGTCTGGTATGATTTATTGATATTTTTCGCTTGTAAGAGCATCAGACAGTCAACTCCATGCCGTATAACGATAAATGGGCAGACACCAGCATTCGTGTGACAGGATCTTTGGGTGAGTTAAAGATCTTTTCGACCGGCGCTTGCTCAACCAATATCCCATTTTCGATAACTGCAACCTGATCTGCTATTTTTGCAACGACGCCCATGTCGTGCGTTATCAACAGAACCCCTAAGCCTTTTTCCCGCGCCAGTTTTTCGAGAAGATTCAGAATTTTTATCTGAACTACGAGGTCTAAGTCGGTCGTCGGTTCATCAGCAAAAAGAAATTCTGATTTGCTCAGCAAAGCGATTGCAATCATCATGCGCTGCAACATGCCGCCACTCATTTCGAATGGATAAAGATCAAGTATTCGATCAGGATCATCTAGCTCGACGGCGAGCAAAGCCTCTTTGATCTCGGCCTTTTCATTACGATTATTGCGACCGAGTGCTGAAAGCGTTTCTGCAATATGCTGCCGCATCGTACGTACCGGATTAAAGGCACTACGCGGATTTTGCATGATGCTTGCAACGTGATTGCCGCGCAGTTTTTTGGCGCTTATTTGTTTGCCGTCAAGCCAGATTGCTCCATTAATCGTCCTTACCCCAGGCGGCAAAACGTCAAGGACTGCGGAGCATGTCATTGACTTTCCCGAGCCACTGGCACCAACAAGAGCGAGTATTTTACCTCGTTCGATCGTGAGCGAAAGATCAGCAACAATCAAGTGAATGTGGTTCTCGTGCGCGTAACCGACGGAGAGATTACGAATTTCCAAGGTCTGCGAATTTAATGACACGTCTCTGCCCTCAGATTAGGATCCAGGCGGTCTCTCAGGGCATCGCCTAAGACATTGAACGCCATCACGCTAAAAAACAAAATGAGGCCGGGCCAAAAGATTAGCATTGGTGATGTCCAGACAAACTGCCGTGCATCATTGATCATGACGCCCCACTCAGCCGTTGGCGCAGCAACGCCCAAACCAAGGAAAGACAGGCCGGAGACGTGAAGCATCATGTGACCAATGTCCAACGTTGCCAGCACCATCAACTGCGCTATTGTTGCTGGGAACAGATGTTTCATGAATACCCGCAGCCGACTGGCTCCGCTCAATCGTGCAGCGAGAATAAACTCTCTGTGTCGGAGCGAAAGAACAATGCCGCGAACAATGCGCGCGTACCAGGCCCAGTGTGACAAGGCGATGGCTATTATTACGTTAACGATGCCAGTTCCGAGCATACCAATCATGAAAAGCGCAAGAACGAGCGTGGGAAATGTCAGAAAGACGTCGGTAATGCGCATAATAATCTGATCAGTGCGGCCACCGACAAAACCCGAAAAACCGCCTATGCTGATGCCGAGTGTTAGGATGATGAGAAGAGTGATCGCGACAGCTCCGATTGAGACACGCGCACCTGCAATCAAACGAGAGAATATGTCTCGTCCCAGATGGTCGGTTCCTAGCCAGAATGTGCCATCAGGTGATTGCATTCTTCGGCCAATGTCGACAAAATCAGGGTTGTGAGGCGATATCCAGGGCCCTGCTATGGCTGCGATCAAAAGGAGGCTGACGACTGCAAATGAAAACCAAAGAAGTAAATTGCGGCTTAAGGTTTTTGACACGCTTTGTGCCGTGACTTGATTTTGCATCATTATTGCACACCCTCCGCTGATAGGCGGATCCGGGGATCTGCGATGGCGTAGATGATGTCGACAATCAGATTACACAGAACAAAAATCACGACCATGAGCAGCGTGAAGCATTGAATAACCGGATAATCTCTGTTGAGGATTGCGGATACCGCGTATCGTCCGACACCCGGCCATCCGAAGATGCTTTCAATGATGAGTGCGCCACCAATGAGTTCGCCGATATGCATGCCAATTGCTGTTATGATCGGGAGCCAGGCGTTACGCAGAATATGTGAATGTTCAACACGCCTTTCTGATAATCCGCGTAAACGTGCATATCGCACATGACGCTGTCCGCTAACTTCAAGCATGCTGGCGCGCAAAAGCCGCGCGTTGATTGCCAGAGACATGAATGAGATTGCGATTACCGGCATTATGATATGGGAAATGCCGCCTTTACCCATGGGGGGTAACCAGCCAAGGTGAACGGAGAACACCAGTACCAATAAAAAGCCCAGCCAGAAATTCGGCATTGACACACCGACAAAAGCAATGAACCGCACGAACTGATCCGGCCATTTCTCGCGATAACGCGCAGCCCACATTCCAAGTGGAATAGAAAGACCGATGGTTAAAAGAAGTGCCAAACCGGCGAGTTGCAAAGTGGCTGGGAGGAAATGCAGAATATCGGGCAATACGGGTCGTTGCGTGGCATAAGATATGCCAAAATCTAACCGAAGAGCATTCCACAACCATTCAAAATACTGGACAAATATCGGTTGATCGAGCCCAAGCATTTGCCGGGCATTTTCCAATGCTTGTGGTGTCGGCGGTACTTTGGATAGTCTGAGATAATCCATTGCTGGGTCACTTGGACCCAGCCTCAGCGTTAAGAATATGAAAAGTGATGCACCGAGCAACATCGGTATGAGAAGAAGTACTCGCCTGAGAATAAAAGCTGGCATGGCACTTAATCTGCCTTTGGCTTGAGCTGTTCAAAAGGCACTTCACTCGACATTGCGCCAAATGGGATCGGACCAACTTCTGGCTTTGCAACAGCGATGGCCGTCACGAATGTCAGCGGAAGATAAACGGCCTCATCATGTAAGCGGGTCAGGATGTCTTTATAAAGTCGTTTTCTGGTTTCTTCGTCACCTGTTGTGAACACCTGGCCAATTTTAGCGTCAATTTCCGCCTTGTCCGTTAGTCCTTGCTGTGCCTGATAATCAGCATGTGAAGGAATACGCATGGAGCTTACAAAGGCATGTGGATCAAAGGGCGCACCCCATGTGCGATTGAAGATCAGGCCAAATCGCCCGTCGCGCTGACGGGCGTAGACACTGCTTTCTTCTTCTCCGGTAAGCTTTACATCGATGCCAATCTGTCGAAGATCTGCCTGAACGACTTCGGCAATCGATTTTGCAATAGCATCGGTTCCGATGAAATTAAGTTCAACGGTTAGTGCTTCACCATCTTTTTGGCGAATGGCTCCCTCGCTGTTTGCTTTCCATCCGGCCTCATCCAACAGGCGTTTGGCACCCTCAACATCATATTCGTAGGGCTTAAGACCAATATCTGCGTAGGGTACATTGGTTGAGAAAAGCGTATCTGCTCGCTTTTGCGTGCCGTAGAGCACCTTATCTATCATCTTGTCTTTGTTGACAGCATGGTTGATTGCCTTGCGAACGGCGAGGTCATGTGTTGCGCCGGTCTTTGTGTTAATCGCAAAAACCCAAGTCTCCATAGGGTCGGACAGTTCTGTCGTATAGACACCCATGTTTTTAAACCGCTGAAAAGTATCAGGATAAAGCGGGCCGTCTAGACCGTAGATGAAGTCTACTTCCCCAGTCTCAAAAGCAATGGCGCGGGTATTTGGATCGGGAATGACTTTGACAGTGATCTGTTCATATTCCGGCTTTTTGCCCCAGTATTCTTCATTACGAACGAACTCATCCTTTTCGCCCAGCCTTGTTTCGACAAGTTTCCAGGGGCCTGTGCCAATCGGTGCAACAATGCCATCCTTTGTACCACCTTCTTTAAATTGCGACGGGGCAATAAACCTGAACGGGCGGGGCAGTGCCAATTCCTGAAGGATGGGGTAATATGCGTCTTTAAGTGTTAACTTGAGCTTGAATGGTTCTAACGCTTCTGCTGATGTGATCTGATTAGCCAGTTCAAGCCAGGCGTGCCGTTCCCTATTGGCAAGAACAGCATCGAAATTTGCTTTGGCGGCGGCGGCATCAAAAATCTCACCATTTGAAAATTTTACATTTTCGCGGAGTTTGAAAACATAGGTCTTTCCGCCATCTTCTATGTCCCAGGATTCTGCGAGCCATGGTTGTACTGATCCGTCGCCCATATAACGAACGAGAGGCTCGTAAACCATATTCTGCCCCATCATTTGATTGGGTGTGTAAAGATGCGGATTGAGTGGGCCGACATTGACCGGCCATGCAAAATTAAGTTTGTTTTCTGCAGTAGCTATTCCGCCAACAGAAATTGTCAGAGCGAGTGATATCGCGAGCGAACGAATGAATTTATTCACTTAAACCCCCAAGAAAGTATGACGAATCTCATTAAAGATCATACTTTCTTGGCGGTCAACAACTTATCTAATACGCCGGACGGTGTTGTCACGTTAACTGGGCTACAGTTGCCTGCCTGACGGGTTGGGCGTAAATTTTGGTGATGCAGACATCAGATATCATCTTCAAGCGTCACCGTTTTCCGCCACAGATTATTGCTCATGCGGTGTGGCTTTATCTGCGGTTCAACCTTAGTCTGCGTGAAGTTGAAGAAATGCTGCTTGAGCGTGGAATCGACGTATCATACGAGACAGTTCGTCGTTGGATCGCCAAGTTCGGACCCCAGATCACACGCAACTTGCGGCGGCGTCAGGCGCGCCCCGGCGATACTTGGTATTTGGACGAAGTGGTCGTCAAATGCGCTGGAGAGAAATTCTGGCTCTGGCGTGCGGTGGATCAACATGGCTCCGTTCTCGAAGAAATCTTGCAGAAGCGGCGTGATAAAAGGGCGGCAAAGCGACTGCTCGTGGCGTTAATGAAGCGCTATGGCTTTGCTCCCAAACGGATCATCATTGATAAGCTCCGCTCCTACGGTGCAGCAAAGGCAGAAGTGGCACCCGGCCTTGACCATTGGTCGCACAAGGGCCTCAATAATCGGGCCGAAAATAGCCATCTGCCGTTTAGGAAACGGGAGCGAACCATGCAAGGTCATCGGTCACCTGGAGCGTTGCAACGGTTCGTCTCCATGCGCTCAGCGACCCGCAATTGTTTCTCTGTTCCATCTCGTCGCCGAGCCGCACACACAATTCGTTACCATCGCCTCGAAGCTTTCGATGCATGGAAAATTGCGGCCTGCTTCGCCTGAATATCTACGAGCCCCTGGCCTTTCCGGCCAGAGAAACTTAACGTGACAACACCCTCATCCAGCATTCGGACAGGGGCAGCCAATATGCCAGTTATGAGTATCGCAAAATCCTCAAAGCGCACAGCATGCTTCCATCCATGAGCGGTAAAGGAAATTGATATGACAATGCAATGGTGGACACCATCTTCAAGACCAACAAATCAGAACTGATCTGGCACAGTGTATTCCAGATCAGAAATGACGCAATCAAACTCATTGGAGAATACATTGACGGCTTCTATAATCCTGTGCGCAGACATTCTGCACTCGGGTATAAATCCCCGATCCAGTTCGAGACCATGAACCGGAAATTAGTGACAGAACCTCTCCATTAAATCAGGGCAAGTCCAACATACAGCCAGCCGAAGCCGAAGAACGATATTACGCGATGCTGGACGCACCGGCCGTGGCCGCGTAACTTAAACGAAATGGCCTCCGGCAAACCCGGTGCGGTTCAATATTAATTTTAAATTTCACCAACTACGGCGTAGGAGTTGCAAAACACTAACGATTCATATTGACAGGTTGAGATTTGTTGTGTGTTATAACACTTAACAAAGCAGAGCTTGAACTGGGAACAATATGAACCACCACCACGCTACGCCGCGGTTAGAGGACCGCCTTAAAGATTCTTCACTCCTGCGGAACAAGGCATATATCGGTGGCGAATGGATAGCTGCTGACAATGGAGAGACGGTTGTTGTAACTGATCCGGCAACCAACCTTGCGATAGGTTCTGTGCCTAATATGGGCGCAGCCGAGACCCGACGTGCAATTAAAATTGCGGAGGAGTCTCGTCATGCATGGGCAGCGCTGCCAGCCATGGATCGCGCAATCATATTGCGTCGTTGGTTTGACCTGATAATCGCCAATCTTTCCGATCTTGCCACGATCATGACTGCCGAGCAGGGCAAACCGCTTGCGGAAAGTCAGGCCGAAATCCGTTATGCCGCTTCTTTTGCGGAATGGTTTGCGGAAGAGGCAAAGCGTGCCTACGGAGACCTGATCCCGGCTCCTCGTGCCCGCTCCCGCATCATGGTTCTTAAGCAGCCAATAGGTGTTGTTGCAGCGATCACACCTTGGAATTTCCCTGCCGCAATGATTACCCGGAAGTGCGCACCGGCTTTCGCTGCGGGCTGTTCGGTCGTGGTTAAGCCATCTGAATTTACGCCCTACTCTGCACTCGCACTGGCGGAGCTTGCCGAACGTGCTGGCATTCCGAAAGGGGTATTCAACATTGTCACAGGTGACGCTACTGCAATCGGCGGCGAAATGACGTCAAGCCAGATCGTGCGCAAGATCAGCTTCACAGGATCGACCCGCGTTGGAAAACTTCTTCTCGAACAATCGGCAAATACGGTCAAGAAAGTTGCGATGGAACTTGGCGGTAACGCGCCACTGATCGTGTTTGAAGATGCCGATCTTGATGTTGCGGTTCAAGGCGTTCTCAACGCAAAATTCCGTAATACCGGCCAAACTTGTATTTGCCCGAACCGCATTTACGTTCATGAAAACGTTCACGACACTTTCATTGAGCGCCTCTCTGCAGCAGTCGGTGCATTAAAAGTGGGCGAGGGCTTTGGCGAGGGCGTGCAACAAGGTCCCTTAATCAATGAAGCCGCGCTGACGAAGGTGGAGCGTCATGTAGCAGACGCAGTTAGCAAGGGCGCCAAAGTTGTTACGGGTGGCAGACGTCATGGGCTTGGACAAACTTTCTACGAGCCTACGGTGCTTGTGGATGTTGATGCAACGATGCTCTTTGAAAGTGAAGAAACTTTCGGACCAGTTGCGCCCATACAGCGGTTCTCCGATGAAAAAGCCGTCATCAAAGCCGCCAATGCCACCACATCCGGCCTTGCAGCTTATATTTTTACCCGCGATCTCGACAGGATGTGGCGTGTTGCTGAACAGATCGAGTCGGGCATTGTTGGCGTCAATGAAGGCTTGGTTTCAAATGAGGTCGCACCATTTGGCGGAGTAAAAGAATCTGGCATCGGGCGGGAGGGCTCAAAGTACGGGATCGAAGAATTCCTAGAGCTGAAATACATCTGCATTACTCAATCTGCAGCGTGAATGCCGAGTGGCGCGACTCCGCGAGGTTAATATAAACGCATAAAAACAAAGGGGAATAACGTGAAAATCACGAGCACTTTGAAAACGGGAATTATGGCTTGTGCAGCTGCGCTAATGGGGGCGACTGCACTGAGTGGAGCAGCACAGGCAGGCGCCGCTTTGGATTCAATTAAGTCCAAGGGCACTCTGGTCTGTGGTGTTGGTCAGGCCGTTCCGGGCTTTTCGGCTCCAGCTGCGAATGGCGAGCTGGCTGGCATTGACATTGACTATTGTAAAGCGATGGCGGCTGCTATTCTTGGCGACGCGTCGAAAGTCAACTATCGCCAGACATCTTATGCCGAGCGCTTTGTATTGCTGTCGTCGGGTGAGATTGACGTTCTGGCTCATGATACCACTACGACACTCAACCGCGAAGGCGCTCAGAGCGCACGCTTCACCTCACCAAACTACTTTGACGGCTATACGTTTATGGTACCAAAGTCACTTGGTATCGATAGTCCTGACAAATTGGCAGATGCTACGGTCTGCATCCTGCAGGGCTCAACTTTCGAAGTGAACACCGAGAATTTCTTCAAGTCTCGCGGCCTCAACTATACACCACTTGTTCTAAGTGCCTGGGAGCAGCTGGATGCAGCTTTCTTTGGCGGACGTTGTGATGCGTTCGGCGGCAACTATGGTAACCTCGCCGGATCACGCGCTGGCAATGGTAATGTCGACGATTACATCATCTTCCCCAATTTTATAACGCTGGAACCTTATGCACCTGCTGTCAAAAGTGGCGATGAGCAACTTTTTCTCATAGCCCGATGGGTCATGTTTGCTTTGGTCGAAGCTGAGCGACTTGGCATTACGCAGGCTAACGTTGAAGATCTTGCCAAAAACTCGACTGATCCGGAGATCAAACAGATACTCGGCACCACACCGGATAATGGCAAAGATCTCGGTCTGCCGGAAGACTGGGTTGTTAAACTTGTCTCGGCCGTCGGCAATTATGGCGAAAGCTTCGAGCGCAACCTTGGTAAGGCCTCTCCTCTCAAGCTCGACCGTGGTCTAAACGACCTTTGGACGAAGGGTGGCCTTATGTATGCAGCACCGTTGCGCTAATGCGTAGCGAGCGCCTTCAAAATGCGCTGTTTGTTTTGGCAGCCATTGCAGTTTTTGCGTGGCTGTCACACAATCTTGCGTCAAATCTCGCTGCACGCGGCATCAGTATCGATTATAGCTTCCTGTGGAGCGCTACATCGTTTCCGATTGGCGAGTCATTGATTACCTTTAGTTCAGGAGACAGCTACTTCCAGGCACTGCTTGTCGGTTTGCTCAATACAATTAAGCTGGCTGCTGCTGCTATTGTATTGTCCACTTTGCTCGGACTTCTGATTGGTCTTGCAGGACGTGCTGCTCATCCGCAGCTTCGCACGATAGCAAAGACCTATATTGAGGTCACGCGCAACACACCGCTGCTGCTCATTCTCGTTGTCTGCGCAACTGCTGTCCGCGTGCTCCCTGCACCGCGTCAGGCATGGGCACTTGGGGACTTTGTTTTCATCTCAAGCCGTGGCCTTCATGTACCAACAATTCTGTTCGGAGATAGTGGGCCTGCGCTGGCTACTGTCCTCATTGCAAGTCTGATCAGTGGCTATGTATTCTGGCGCTTCATGGTGAAAGGACGCAACGAAACGGGACACTTTCCCCGACGGGCCACAATTGGCTTTTGCGTTTCTCTTGCTGCCATTCTCGGTGTCATCATTTTTGCACTTGGTTGGGGAGAGATACAGAAACCAGCACTGACTGGGTTTAATTTCCGTGGGGGAGTGGGCCTTACACCCGAATATATAGCAATGCTCATTGGCCTATCGTTTTATACTTCAGGGTTTATTGCTGAAATTGTGCGCGGAAGTCTTGCAGCTTTGCCAAAAGGGCAAACAGAGGCGGCAAGCTCCCTCGGCCTCAATCCATTGCTAACACTCTATCTGGTTCTGGCACCGCAAGCTCTCCGGCTCATGTTGCCCCCATTGGCTAATCAATATCTTAACGCAATTAAGAATACGACACTGGCTGTCCTGATTGGTTATCCTGATCTGGTTTCGGTCGGTAATACTGCGCTCAACCAAACAGGCCGGGCTATTGAGACCGTCTCCATTTATCTTCTGATCTATCTGTCGCTCAGCCTGTTAACCTCTGCGGTTATCCGCTGGTTGGAGAAACGCGCACAATTGGTGAAAGCATGAGTGAACCTTCTGCAACACTTCAACGCCCGTCCGATGGCTTCGTATCGGGTTGGCTTCGACCTTATTTTCATCCTTGGCCCCACGCCCTGCTGACACTAGTCATCACTGGCGGACTTCTCTACCTGTTCTGGCACTTCTATCAATGGGCCTTCGTGAACGCCGTATTTGGTCCGGCGTCACCCGATATTTGCAGGGCTGCGACTGGAGCCTGTTGGGCGTTTCTCTATGAGCGCTATCACATTATTCTTTTCGGCAGTTACCCAATTGATCAGTATTGGCGTCCTACGCTCGCTGTCGTATTGGTACTTTCCATCCTCATTCTTAGTGGCTTTCGTCGTTTCTGGAAACCACTACTTGCGCTTGCATGGATCGCAGTCATGGTGATCAGCCTTATACTCATGAGGGGTGGCATTTTGGGTTTGCCAGCAGTCTCAACGAGCCGTTGGGGTGGCCTGCCGCTTACTGTTGGCCTGTCTGCTTTCGGTATTGTGTTGGCACTTCCAATATCCGTTCTGATTGTCCTTGGCCGCCAGTCGAAAGCCGCTATCGTCCGGCGTTTCTGCTCGCTCTATGTTGAGATCGTGCGCGGTCTGCCACTCATTGCTGTCCTGTTCATTGCATCAACGATGCTGCCTTTCCTGCTGCCCGGCGGCAATATGGTGGACAATATCTTGCGTGCACAGGTCGCACTTATTCTGTTCCAGGCCGCATATCTTGCCGAAGCAATTCGCGGTGGGCTTGAAGCCGTGCCTCGTGGTCAGTCAGAAGCAGGAAAGAGCTTGGGGCTTTCCGGTGGCCTTATTTCACGTTTAATCGTGCTACCGCAAGCATTTCGGATTGCTCTGCCTGCGATCATCAACACCTTCATCGAGTCTATCAAAGACACAACGCTGATTAGCATTATTGGTCTGATAGACGTACTTGGCGGTGCACGCGGGGCAATTGCTGACGGTGCGTGGCTGGGCTTTTATCGCGAAGCGTATCTTGTAGTCGGTGGTGCATTTTTCGTATTTTGCTTCATTCTATCACTTCACTCCCGGCGTCTTGAGCGTGAATTTGCTCTTGAGAGGCGCTAGAGATGGACAGCAAGCTAAACCTGCTGTCAGATGACGGCTCCATGCCGACATACAAGACGCTCATTCAGGATACATTGAACGAACAGATCTATCAGCAGATCAAGGAAAAACTCATCATCGGAGAGTTTCGCCCCGGTGACAGACTTGTCCTTCGAAATCTGGCTTCTGCTCTTGGAACAAGCGTGGTTCCGGTCCGCGATGCGCTCCAAAAGCTCGAAAGCCTTGGCGCAGTGCGTCTTGGGCGCACGTTTATAGTGCCGCGTCTGACCATGCTTGAACTCACGGAAATTCGCGACATTCGGGTGGCATTGGAAGGACTTTCGGCAGCGCGTGCCGCGCGAGCTTCAACGCCCGAAAGCCTTGCTGGTTTACGTGTGCATTTCGAAGCCATGATTGTAGCGGCACGTAACAACGATACCAGTCATTTCCTGCGTGCGAATGCCAGCTTTCATCTGCATATTGCAGACATGAGCAACTCTCCCATTCTGCGTGACATGATTGAACCGCTTTGGTTGAGAATGGGCCCATCTGTCCGTCTAGCTAAGGCTGAGCCGGGTAAACTGATTGACGCAATTCCCGATCACGAAATAGCTTTTGACGCCATAGCGTCTCACAATGCTTCAGCCGCTAGAAAAGCTGTTGTTTCTGATATCATCAACTGCTTCGGCATTCTGGCTGATTCATTTCAGGAAGCAGAAGAATGATGCAGCGCCTTACGTCGATTGATGCAGAGACCCTCACAAGGAAGCATTTTGGTATTCATGGTCAAGCCACAGAGCTTGGCGGTGAACGCACGCAAAATTTCCGCATCCGTGTAGCCAATGGTCCGACGTTCACGCTCAAGGTTTCTGATCCGCAGGAAAGCATCGACAGTGTATTGTTGGAAAATGCAGCTCTTCTTCATATTGAGCAAGCGGCACCAGAAATTCCAGCACCACGTGTCACATCCACGATCAATGGCGAGATGATTGTTCCCATCGCGCTAGATGATGGCAGATATTTGCAGCTATTGACCTATCTTGAAGGAACACCGCTTTCTTCTGTAGGTTTATCATCAAGAGCATTACGCCAGACAATTGGGCGGTCAGTGGCCAATCTTGATAATGCGCTGTCCGCCTTTGATCATGACTATGCAAGCGAGCGCAATCTTATATGGGATGTGAAAAATATAAGCCGTCTGCGGGCGCATTTAAATTTGATCGACACAGATCGCTGTCCGCTCGCTCAGGCCATGCTTGATCGTTTTGAAACGGTAGCGTTGCCACAAATTGTTCAATTGCCCACACAGGCTGTTCATAGCGATATGAATGGACAAAATATCCTTACTGATGGCGATAAATTGGCTGGCTTCCTTGATTTCGGAGATTTGGTCTACGCTCCTCGTCTTGTCGATCTTGCTGGTGCAGCGTTGCTACAAATTCGCGGTGAAAAGTATGATTTTGAGAACGCTGCCGATGTCGTCAGCGCTTATCACAGTGTTGCACCTTTATCGGATTTGGAGTGCACGCTCTTGCCGGAGTTTATGATCGCACGGTGCGTCATAAACGTCATTGTTACAGAGTTTTTGGCCGATACTGATCCGGCCAACCGTCCTTACATCATGAAAAACAATCCAGCCTCCTGGATGCGATTAAAGCGGCTGTCAGCACTATCGCAAAACCCATTCAACACTATTCTCCAGAAATAAAGGCGCATGCCATGAGCGTACCTTTGATGATCAATGCGTTTGATGCAAAGAACGCCGGAAGCCTTGACGAGCGCACACGCAGCCTTGTTGAACGCCGTCAGCGTGTTCTTGGCCAACCATACCGCATGTTTTACGAGGAACCAGTTCATTTTGAACGCGCATCTGGCGTTCGGCTCTATGATGAGGCGGGAAATGCCTATCTTGATGCCTATAACAATGTGCCTTGCGTAGGGCATTGTCATCCTCGTGTTGTATCAGCGATTGCTGAACAGGCTGCGCGCCTCAATGTTCACACGCGTTATCTCGATGAGGGTATTATCAGCTATGCTGAGAAATTGCTCAGCCACTTCCCAGCCCAAACCAATCGGTTGATGCTAACCTGTACAGGAAGCGAAGCCAACGATCTGGCGCTGCGCATTGCCCGTAACCATACGGGCGGAACAGGTTTTATCGTCACTGCTAATGCCTATCACGGTATCAGCCACGCGATAGCGTCCATGTCGCCTTCGCTCGGCCAGAATGTTCCATTGGCGCTTGACGTTCGCACTATTGCTACGCCTGATGCACGCGTTTCGGGTTCTCCTGAACAGATCGCAGTTTTTTTTGAAAATGAAGTTCGAACCGCTATTATTGATATGCAGCGTCATGGCATTCGTCCCGCCGGACTTCTCGTCGATACTATTTTTTCGAGCGATGGTGTTTTTGCCGAACCGTCCGGTTTTCTTAAAGGTGCTGTTGATGCCATCCGCGAAGCGGGTGGCCTTTTCATTGCTGATGAAGTGCAGGCGGGCTTCGGTCGTCTGGGGTCACACATGTGGGGCTTTCAACGCCACGGCATCGTTCCTGATCTCGTCACCATGGGTAAACCGATGGGCAACGGCTACCCAATCGCGGGCGTCGTCGCACGTGAGGAAGTTCTGGAACGTTTTGCTCGCGAAGCCCGATATTTCAACACATTCGGCGGCAACCCCGTTGCCTGTGCCGCTGCCTCTGCAGTCCTGGACATACTTCACGATGAAGACCTTCTGGTAAATGCCTTAAAAGTCGGCACACATATGAAAACCGGCTTCGAGGACCTATCGAAGCGCCACGCAGCGATAGGTGACGTGCGCGGCGTGGGCTTATTTCTAGGCGTTGATATTTTGGACAAGAATGGCAGGCCGTCACCAGAAGATGCTGGTAAACTTGTCAATGAGTTTCGCCGCCGCCGCGTGCTGATCAGTGCATCTGGACCGCTTGGCCATGTTCTGAAAATCAGACCACCACTGCCTTTTTCTGTCTCTGATGCTGATGAGCTTTTACAGGTATGTGACGGGGTGTTGAGCAGCTTTTGAACTCAAATAGTCAGACAGTGAATATTGATCAACTGTGCAGCCCAATGGGCAAAGCCGTAACAATGCAGAAGGATGCTTGAATGGTAGGCGAAAATGTCAAACGTTTCGACGATCTTCAAAAACATAGTCCGCAAATGACGATCTCGAAGACTGTAGGGGCTATCGAGATTAAGAACATGCATAAATGGTATGGTGAATTCCATGTTCTGCGTGACATCAATCTGAAGGTCATGCGTGGCGAACGCATCGTTGTTGCTGGTCCATCGGGTTCCGGCAAATCCACCATGATCCGCTGTATCAACCGTCTGGAAGAACACCAGAAGGGCCAGATCATTGTGGACGGTATCGAATTGACCAACGATCTCAAGAAGATTGATGAAGTGCGCCGCGAAGTCGGCATGGTGTTCCAGCACTTCAACCTGTTTCCGCATCTGACCATTCTGGAAAACTGCACGCTGGCGCCAATCTGGGTGCGCAAGATGCCCAAGAAGCAGGCGGAAGAAATCGCCATGCATTATTTGAAGCGCGTGAAGATTCCAGAACAGGCCAATAAATATCCGGGGCAGCTTTCCGGCGGTCAGCAGCAGCGTGTGGCAATTGCCCGTGCACTTTGCATGAACCCGAAAGTGATGCTGTTTGATGAGCCAACTTCAGCGCTTGATCCGGAAATGGTGAAGGAAGTGCTTGATACGATGGTGAGCCTTGCGGATGAAGGCATGACGATGATCTGCGTGACGCATGAAATGGGCTTTGCCCGTCAGGTTGCAAACCGCGTGGTCTTCATGGATCAGGGCCAGGTCGTCGAAGAAAATGCGCCAGCCGAATTCTTCGACAACCCACATCATGAGCGCACAAAGCTATTTCTCAGTCAGATTCTACATTAGGCGGCTAATAACGCTAAGCTATACTAAGAAGGGCGCCGTAATTCATACAGCGCCCTTTGTGTTGTTAATTAGTTCAGATTTTCAGAGTTGCGCCACTGTGCAGTATCATCAAGTGTTCTGCGGAGACGTTTCACCGTCTCGTACACCTGATCTTCGTTGATGATGAGTGGTGGGCAAAGCGCAACCACATCACCGATAGCGCGAACAATGAGCCCATTCTCATGTCCAGCTACAAACGCGCGGGAACCAACTTTGCCCGGCATAGCAAATGGACGACGGCTTTCTTTATCCGCAACAAGCTCGATACCAGCGATGAGGCCCGCGCCGCGAACTTCCCCGACAAGTGGATGATCGGCAAGGTCTGCCAGTTGTGACTGTAAAATGGCGCCCATACGGGCTGCATTTCCAATCAGATCACGTTCTTCAATGATTTTGAGATTTTCAAGACCCACAGCTGTTGCAACCGGATGACCGGAGGCAGTGAAGCCATGGCCGAAAGTGCCGATCTTAGCTGTATTGTCGGCAATCGCATCATAGACAGCCTCTGTAAATACAACCGCTGCGAGAGGCATATATGACGAGGTCAGCTGTTTGGACATGATCAGAATGTCCGGAGTGAAGCCGTAATGCTCACAGCCAAAGGTCGTGCCAAGACGACCAAAGCCGCAGATTACTTCATCAGCAATCAGCAGAATATCATATTTGCGGCAGAGCGCTTCAATGCCTTTCCAGTAACCTTCTGGTGGAGGCATCACGCCGCCCGCAGCCATTAGTGGCTCACCGATGAAACCCGCAATAGTTTCAGGGCCTTCCTCAACGATCATTGCTTCAGCTTCAGCAATCAGTCTTGCTGCGAACTCAGCCTCGCTCTCGCCCGGCAAGCCATATCGATAAAAATGCGGGCAGGTTAGATGACGAACCGGAATCGCTGGGAGGTCGAAGTCGCGATGATTGTTTGGTAAGCCTGTCAGACTGCCAGAGGCAATCGTGATACCATGATAGCCACGCGTTCGGGCGAGAAATTTCTTCTTTAGTGGTCGGCCCAGCGCATTGTTCATGTACCAAACCATCTTGACCATAGTGTCGTTGGCTTCGGAACCAGAACTCGTAAAAAACACCCGTGTTAGCTGCGCAGGCGTCATCTCAACGATCTTCTCCGCAAGACGGATCGATGGCTCATGGGACTTGTGGCTGAATGTATGGTAGTAGGGTAATTTGGCCATTTGCTCGGCGGCGACTTTGACAAGACGCTGTTCGTCAAAGCCAACCGCTACCGACCACAATCCCGCCAACCCTTCTATATATTCCTTGCCAGCATCATCATAAATATAGATGCCTTTGCCGCGATCAATGATCATTGGGCCTTGCAGTTCATGCGCACGCGCATCTGTATAGGGATGCAAAGTCGTTGTGATATCCGCATGGGCGAGCGAATTGGAAAGCCTATCATTCATTTGTATCTTCCTCCATTTGACGTTTGCGCATTCGTCCGTCTAGGCACGAGAGCTGCAAGGGACCGCTTTATTGAGGTCCGCTCCGTCCATTGATCTGACATGATCTTTTCAAGGCAAACTTGGCGGTATCAGATTATGGTCACACCACACATTTGTCTAGTGTTATAACAGTTTTATGACAATGTTTTTAATGCTAAAGATTATGTTCGATGTTATGACGAACGCACATTGAGAGGAGACCTTATGCAAAACCGTGAAGCCGACCCAGCAGGATCGAATGCGCCTGAACTGTCACCAGTTTCCCGTGACATGCTTCATGAGCAAATTTACGAGATGCTTAAGCGTAATCTTATGATGGGGCGATTTACACCAGGCCAGAAGCTGACTCTCCGAGGTCTCGCGAAAAGCCTGGGAACCAGTTTGATGCCCGTACGCGATGCATTGCAGAGGCTGGAGAGTGTTGGCAGTGTGGTTTCAACAGCCAATAGAACGATGATGGTGCCGATATTCACCACTAAGGAACTGTATGATATTCGCGTGCTAAGAACTATCTTAGAAACTGCTGCGTTGGAACGCGCGGTCGAAAATCATACGCAAGAGCAGCTCGATAAGCTGAAAAACTACGTTGCAGATATTTGCCGCTCCGCTGAAATTAACGATCTGGACCTCTTCCTTGAGGCGAATTATCATTTTCATATGTTGATTGCAGAAATGAGCAACCTTGCTTTCATCAGCCAGCTCTTGGAACCGCTGTGGTTGCATATTGGCCCTTCCGTGCGGCAATCTGTTCCGAACGACAAACTTTTCCGAAGCTCTGCTCAGCACCACATCGACGTTTACGACGCAATCGTTGCGAAGGATACAAAGACAGCAATCGCCGCCCTTCAGCTTGATATTTCGGAAGGGTATAGTTTTTAAGGTTCTGTTGCAAACTTTTCGTCAATAGATAAGCTGATAGTATCCTGGCTTTTAATCAGCCGAGTATTTTAGATGTTTAAAGGCCGCCATTTTGATAAATCCGTCATTCTGTTGTGTGTTCGTTGGTATCTGGCTTACAATTTGAGCCTTCGCAACCTGAAGGAACTGATAGCGGAACGTGGCATCGATCTCGACCACTCAACCGTCCATCGTTGGGTCATCTGCTTTAGCCCAAAATGCTTGAACGGCTTAATCGGAAGAAGCGTCAGGTCACACGCAAATGGAACCTTGATGAAACGTATATCAAGGTCAAAGGTATGGAAAAGCTACTCCAACTGCATCATGCCGGCGGTGAGGGTATCTGATTAAGCTGCTTCCTGCAAAAGTGTAGCAAAAGCCTCGGCGGGTGTCTTAAATCCAAGACACTTG
>NZ_JBDJNL010000032.1:0-18395 GCF_039674445.1 Brucella sp. TWI432
CAGCTGAAAACCTAGTCTTCCTTTCCGCGTTCGATTTGAAAAGGGCAAGAGATACAAAAAATGTCGCATCTCTAAATTGCCCATGTGTCGCATCTGTATATCGCCGTTATAGGAGTAAGTCGCATAATGTAAATTATGGAACAAGAACTCTTGAATACAAACTATTTCAGTATACGTGCCATAAAAGTCGAACGAGTTTCAATGACAGATCTAATCCTCAATAAGATCTCATGTCGAATACCCATATGATCAAACTCAGTTAGAAGTGCATCGGCTTGTTGCAAGATCTTGGATGACAATTTTGCCATATCACTTTCAAGCAGGCGTTGTGCACCACGCGTGTTTGCAACAAGGCTGTGCCAATGCTTAAGGTGTATCGTATCAGCGATGTTGCGCTCACCGATACGCATAGCCATTTGTTTTGCAAGTTTAGGATATACGGCCGTGCAGACCACATCATATAACGGTGCGAGTTCTGGTGTCTTATCCTTATAAAGTAAGGCGTAATTTTTCCCGTGTGCGTCAGCATTGCCGACGAGATAATGAAAAATCAGCATTCGTATAAAGTTTAATCGATCAAGAGCCGGCGAGTGCGATGCTGCCGAGATAAGATCAATGCAGCGCTCCGTACCAGGTCCACCTTCGTCTTCATATTTCAATTCGGGCGGGATGCTCAATGACTGACAAAAGTCCTCCTGGTGAAGTCTTGTGATAACACCGTCTGAAGATAGCTTTCGGTCGTAACGTTCAACCAGCAGGAACGAAACATTTGCCCGGGTTTGCATTTTTGCTCGTGCTGCGGGCAGCCCTAAGCGTGCAGCAAGTTTCAAACAAAATAGTTCATTCTCAACCGTACCTTCCAGCGATTGAATAACGGGTTTTAAAATATGTGTGGTCGGCAAGCCACCTTTAGCGAGCCCTATTTCTTCCCCTCGAACGCAGACGGCCAACTTATCCTGTGCCCCAGCAAGGGAAAGTCGCACGCCCTCTTCACCACCCAAAAGTGGACGCTCTCGAAGCTTCCCTATGATTTCGACGAGGCGCTCATCGTTAAGGAATTCAATACCATGGCTTTCTTCAATCGATGGTGAGTTGCCCACATCGAGCAAGGACAACGCGCCGGCACATTCACCGCCTATAATTTCGAGCAACCCAAATGAATTTCCTGAAGAAATACCCAGGGCACCCGCAAGGCGTTGCCGCGCACCCTCATCAGGCAAAAGTCCTGAAAAAAACGGTCGAACGACATTATCGTTATAAGCATTATCAGCCAGCGGCATGCTATACGATATCGCACGAGATTTTGTATCGACAAGGTAGGATTGACTATATCTAAAGTTCAATGCACCGTCAGTTTCCTGTGAAAGCGTTCCAGCTTTGATTGTGTCAAAGTAGACGTCGAGATGCTTACTCATCGCCCAATATCCCGACGTCCAGTCACTGCTATGCTTAGACCAAGAGTTGAGATGACTTGAAACGCCCGACCAATCTGACAGGTCTCTTTGCCAGCTTCAAGCTCACGAACAAAACGCACCCCTACCCCAACCAACCCAGCGAGTTGAAGCTGTGTTAGTTTCTGCGCTTTACGTTCCTCGCGGATCAGCCGACCTAATTCTGTCACGGTATCTACTGAAATCATGAACATCACCCCTATCGGGATGATTTTATAACATGATTAGGGGAATGATACTAGAAAAGAACCGATCGGGAACTTCTATGCTCATTATTATGAGCAGCATCAGTTTTAACCCCTATCGGGATTTTTCGTCATATAAAAGTGAGCGTTTGCTACGGCCTAGGCCTTCACAACCCTACTACCAGCGTCAAGCGCGATGTTGGTCCTGGCTTGCTCTAGCTGCGCGGCTTATCCAACGTGTTCAAATCAATTGACCAAAAATTAGTAGAGCAAATCAAGGGCGAAGATGCACAGAAGCAGCAAAGAATAATTGCCGAAACAACACTGGCTCAACCAACCAGCCTATAACCGCGTTTCAATTTCTGACGATGCAAGCGATCAAGTGCAGAGCAAGCCTCTTGGGCATTCTCAAATGATTGGCATTTTGATTGACCAAAACTGCCTATTCGTCCCCAGTTACGTGCTAACACCCAGATGCCAAACAGATCTGGCTGCACAGACAAGCCATAAAAACGGGCCATGTTCTGTGATGGATCTCGTCGCTGCAAATCGACGTGCCTTGAAACTGCGTTGTTCATGCAAAGGAATGTGATTCATCGCTGATATAATATCCAATGAATGTTTTGAATCATTCGGCACCAACGGATTCAAAATAGTGTTGTATCGACGTCGGTGGCATTTGCGCCGTTTAGGATTTTATATCGCACGTACAGAATAAGACGGCTCAGTTCTCGATCAACAATTTCTTCGTGAATAATAATTGTCTGTAGGCAGCTTAAGTTCAACTTGAGCATTTCGATGGGCAACAGGCAGATCACATTTGTTACGCAATTGATCTTATTTTTGAATCCATTCGATGTTTCTGCGCTTGCATCTTGCTCACCTTTGCGCATAACGTCTTTGTTGAGGCAGAACGCATCTGCCTTGGAGCGTCGAAACTCCTACCAGCGGTTGGTGCTGGCCGTTACAGCACCACACTCTTTGACCTTACGGTCGGGGATCCTGTGGCGTATGCAACAGGCCTCCGGCTAAAGGCCACAGGGCCGTCTGGTACGGTTTCGACCTCCCCGATCACCAAGGGGTCAATGAGCATATGAAGCGGGGGCGTCCCGCGGATGCTCCTGGGAACCGGCTTTAAGACACGCCTCAGTCGGCATTTCAAAAGCTTGCGTTTTCTACCCCTGTCGTTAGGGCGGGAGGAAACAATGAATATTTGCATGCCATCACAAAGCGCGGAAATTCATCGCAGTACTGCGCCTTTCGATAATGTCTTTTTAAATCCAGAATTTCTGACACGACCAAGTGACACGGGGCACGACAGCCGTCATTGCTGCCAATCTGATTATTCGTGCGCAAACGAAACCACTCAGTCGTGTAGTCGACCAGAGTTGGCAAATACGATTGCAATTCGTGCCAAGGCTTATGATCCAAAGACGTTCTTAATTGTTCATTCCACCCCAGAGATAAAAAACAAGGCAATGGAAATTTGCACGCCCTGGCAGGATCTCAATGTCTATCTGCAAGGCGCACCTCCTCTTGAAAATACTGGTTAGAGCAGCAGTGAAAAGCACCTAGCCATTTAGTAGTTCCAAAAATCCGTTCCGAAGATTCCAAACGGTTGTCGAAAGAACCGAGCGACCTAACGGCTTCGTGCGTCCTTTTGAGCGCAAATAAAACAGCCAGCTTCACACCTATTTCCATGAGGTCATAATGACAACATACAAACAAACAGTTCGCTTCCTTGTCACTCTGGCTCTGCTGTTAGGCAGCATGGTCACGGCTGGATTTGCGCAAAATCTTGATGGCGTAAAACAGGTGTTGAAAGAGGGATTTAAGCCTCTGTCATTACCGATTCAAACGGATTGGGGTTCAATCAGCAGTTTCGACATTCCCCCAAAAAGGTCAAACCTGACAAAGCAGCAGTATGAGTATTTCAGACGCAATAAAATCAAGATCGAACGGCCTGCTGATCCGCTTGATGCATTTGGCTTTAAAAATTATATGATGAGCAAAGACAGCACGCAGGCATGCCGCTATCTTGTAGAACTCGCAAAATATACAGCCTGCCCACCGCTTAAAGCCGCTTTCGTCAATCCGCAAAATATCACTGAATTCATCATCGTGTCCGACGAAATTCGCTCAGGCTATATTTCTAACACGCTCGTGGAAAAAACCCTGCTGCCCGGCATCATTAAGCAGTTGCAGGAAGAGGCAAGTCAACAATCAGAAGAAGACGGCATCGTCACGACCGCCGCGCTGATCGAGCCGCCATATTTTGTGCAGCCGAAGTTTAAACCGCTCATCGCCTACACGATGCAAATGGTGTTCGCAAACGGCGTTGAGACTGCACGCTATTATGATCAAAACGTCTTTATTCTCACCAGAAATGGATATCTGGCTGTCAGTATCATCAATACCAGATTGCTGGATAAAGAGCTTTTGCTGCAATTCATCGACAACCTCATTCGGATTACTGAACCCAATAGCTACGCCAGTGCTTCAATGTTCGATTTTAACAAAGCCGACATAAGCGCTGAAGATTTCCTGATGTTTGAGTGAAGCGGTTTATCGCGTCGGTCGCGAACAGATCACGAAGATAAGCTCATCCACGAAATCACCACGCACGATTTTTCCAGCTCATAACGGCTCACAAAGCACTGCAGATGAAGCAGAAGCACCACTCTTTGAGCTTATTCCAATACGATGAGGGACTTTCAAGCATGATTATCACAGAAGACATCAAAATTGGCAGCGGTGTTTATCACTTCATGGCCATCACCGGCACGATCGTTGCAACCGATCAGCGCAGTGATACGCATGTGAGCGGCCAAACCAATGTCAGTGTCAATAACGGACGAGGCAGTGGCTCTCATTCCATTTCGTCATCCGTGAACGTCGTGCGCGATGTATGGTTTAAACAAGAGGATGGAGAAGAACATCACGTTCGCATACACCGTGATATGCCCATGCGTCCGGGACATCAGGTTGCCTTAATCGCCGTCGGTGGGCGATGCATTGAGGGAAACGCAGATACAGAACTGGTCTTCTTCAACAAGGATGCCAATAACAAAACGATATTGAGCGGCACTGCAATCCACAAACCCGTTAACATCCTTTATTGGCTGGGTTGTTTTGCACCAATCGCACTTGCGATCTTCGTTGCATGGAATTTGTTCATTGGGGCACCGGTGAACAAGTTCGGTTGGTTCGTGATAATCTTTGGCGGAGGTTTCCTCACCAATCGCGTTTGTAATTACATTCGTGGTCGCAGATTTAAAGCGATGCTCAAAGCAAGTGATGCGTTCATCCAAAGTGTGCGCACACGCATGGATGCGAATAAACAGCTTGAAAATCAGCGAGGCTGAAAAGCTAGGAACTTATGAACAATATCTCGTTCAAGCGAGTTCAAACTGATATAATCAGACCCGTACATCGAAAAACACTAAGTGTATCGATTTGATGAATGCTTTCAAAAGTTCCACGGCGGCCATGCTTGTACGTTTCTTGGCCTCCTTTTGGACTGCATCCGCACTATATCCCCTATATGCACCACCCGATAGAGACGCACTCATCATGCGGGTGGTGCAGCCCCGGCGTTTTGGGAAGAGCGTTGGGGCTTCTGTTTTCTGTCGTTACGTAGAACCTTACCTTTTAGAAATGATTCTTACGTAGATATTGAGCTTCTTTACACCTGATCTCTTGCACGTACCGAGTACAGAAAAAGATATTAAACGACCAATTTTCGAGCATAATTAATATCGTCCATATGTGTAATTTGTCTTTATCTCTTCAATAGACCATTGATGCACCTCTACTCCAGAAAATAAAAGCTGTTGTTTTTCAGCGTTTTTTGAGAAGGCAATTGTTCAAAGGTTTGAAGCACAGAGGCTATTAGCGTTTGCGCGTCAGTTGCTACGCGCAAATCGATATCGGTTGCCAAAAGACCGGAGAAAAGAACTGTTTTCCAACGAGCCCGTGAAAGAGCAACATTCATTTTTGCGATGCATTGCTCATCTTCAAGTCCCTCAATCTCAAGTGGAAGCCGACCGGTTGGCGTTAAAGCAACATTGAGCGAAACCAACACGTAATCGGCCTGCTTCCCCTGGACGTCCTCGGGTAAGCCAGTGAAAGCCAAATCACGAATTCCCGCTTTATGAAGCGCAGAGTTAATTGCATTGAGCTGTTTTTGGCCAAAAGCTACAATACCCAAAGTGCCTCTTTGTGAAGATAGCCTGCGAGCCGCGTTTACTACTGCGCGAACCTCGGCTCTGCTAACTCCACCACGCTTGTGCCCGACCGCCATATAACGCACTTCACTGCGACGACTGCCCCTGCTTTGCATTTCGAGTTCATTATCGTAACTGAATATATTTGACCACGTCAGCAGATCGCGATTAATCGCACGATAGTTTTTGCGTAGATGCAACGTAGAAAATCCCGATGCACGAGCAACGTCAAAAGCGGAGTTACGGCAGCAGATCTGCGCAGGATCGCCAAGAATGACCAGTTGGAACGGAGAATAAAACGAACTGATTTCAAAGCTGAGCCGTGAGGCATCGTCGATAATCAGAACATCCGTTAAATCATCGACCGGTCGAATGAAATCATTTTCAATGCGGGATGCGCCCGAGGCGGAAAATATACCTGCTGATCGAGGTTTCTGTTCGGGTTCAGGTTTTGGCCCAAAAATCAAATAGTGCTCTTCACGTGCCCAGCCCATGGGAATTTTATGTCTGACTTCCTCAGTCATGAATGCGTTACATCGCTTTTCAATAACATCAAGTGTGTCAGTGCCAGCCATGACCTTCACTCTTTTTCCGCTCGCCAAGCAATAATTGACTATCATCGGGATCATCTCAGTCTTGCCGCTTCCAGTCCCTCCCTCAATTATAAACGAGCGACCAGCATCAATCGTTAATAAGGCTTGTCGAAGCTCTTCATTATGAAACTTCCACAAGGTGGGATTGCAATACCTGCTAACGGAGTGCGATCCGAGCGGAACCTTAAGCTCGCCTTCGCTGACAATATCACCGACAGGATATAATGCTGCCAAATGCGACTGTGCATCATCAAGACGGCTGGTTAATGGCTGATAGTCACAGCTTTCATCTTCTCCCAATAAATATGGCTCATTAGCGACTTCAGAACTTGGTTGAACTGTCGAATTAGTTCTCGCCAAAACAGCACCCGACTTCAATGCGCTCTCAAAATATCTATCGGATATCAATCTTCGATTGTCTCGATATTGGTCATCATCGAAACGCGGAGGAACCTCCCCTGACTTCATTGCCCCTATGGAACCAAAGAAATGATAATCGATAGATCGTTTAAGGTATTGAAGATCACCAGCCTTGCCAGCGATCCTAAAATTTTCTACTTGGCTAACTCCATCGCCGAGCAGCGCATTTGTCCTGTTAAAAGTTATCTCCTTAATCCTTGCCAATTGACGGATGCAGCGACATTCGCAAGGATCAATAACCACAATCTCATCTTCATCGTCTGAAATAATATCTTCGCTAAATGAACGCGACGCGCCTTCAACATAGACGTCTCTTATGACAATGTGTTCCCTTCCATCAGTGCACATGAGCCGCTGATATTCATGCCCGTTTAAAAGATTTTTCTTGGCTTTTATCTTCGCTGGGTTCTTTTCCAGCCAAGCTATTCCTTCACGAATAGACCCGATCTGGCTTTGCAATTTTAAAACTGCGTCTTCGTATTCCTTGCGCGCCTTTTCCAATCGTTGTTGCAATTTTTCTCTTCGCTTTTTCAAAATTGCGCTGTATCGGGTCGGACTTATTCGCTGTCCCCACGGATAAATTTCTTCATTTTGCCGCTTTGAAAACCGCTTTCTTCTACGGTGATTTTCATCCCACTGGGCAATTAGTTTTTCGTCTGCTTCAATTGCCGCGATCTTTTCAGGCCATTCATCGCGCAGTTTAAAATATGCTTGCTCTTTAATAATCACGGCTTGTGCGAGACGCTTATGGCGAGCCTCCGTGCGCCGCTGAAATTCTGCTTTCGACAAAGTTTTATGAAAATTTGCGGGCGCATCTTGCTTTAAACGAACATCGAAAGGATCAGGCATTTCCACTCCCTTACAATAATATTAAATGCTCAAGCTGTCAGAACGGCGACAATGACGTCGAATAGAAATTCAATAATTGTGCGGCACATCGGCCGAAATATTTTGCTGAACCACTGCAAACATGCGTTCCGAATTCAGATCGGCTTGGCATTGTGAGAAGCAGGATTCGGTTCAACCATGACCATCAACAACTGCCAGTTTGTCAGCATTGAGCGCAGATGACAAGAATAAATAGTGAAACGGATTTTTATACAAATTAGATATAGTTTTTTCTGACATCTGTATAATTAATATATTATCATATTTATTTACAGTGAAATAAGCCAACTGCATCGCTTCGGCCAACTCAATTGGCTTCGCGAAAGCAATATACTGAAATGCCGAGATAATTCGACTAAACCCAATAGAAATAGATGTTTTTGACGGATATTTAAGATTATCATCGATAATCTGGGATTATTTATGCGTGCTTATACATTCCAATCCATGTTGAAAGCATCAAAACGTCACGTTTGTGCCAGACAGAAATTGAAGGTTAAAATTGAATACAAGTAAAAATATTTTATAAAGCTGATGTGAAATTGCAATAAAAGGAGCCTAAGTTGTCTCCAAACGCCCCCTTGGGGCTCAAAGCCATTTGCGAGGTCGTAATTTGAAGGTTTAAAGGCCTCATTTTCGAAAATTTGAGCGTATCTCTGGAGGTTTTCTCAATTCGGAGGGCTCAATACCTCAAAAGTGGCGCTAGGCGCCACTTTTGATCTGTTTTTCGTGCCTTTTAGCGTCTCTGAAGACCACGCGGTGGCGTTTCTTTCATCGAAATCCCGCGCTGCCGTTGGCAGCACACTTGCGTGTGGCGAGATCTATTAAAATATCGTCGAAGACTTGTAAAATCGAAGAAATACTATGTGGATACTTATAGGTTAGATTCTGAGATTTTACCGAGGTGCAACGGCGAATTGGTGCGCGAAAGGAAGTGATTTGTTTGATCGGGTCGAGCTAACATTTACCTGAACAGCTATCCTTTTTTTGAAATTAGTCCATTTTGAAATCTTAAAAGAAGGCACGTTCTTCAGAAAATATGGAAAAGGATTTTTATAACCAAACAAGCGAACCATCATACTCATGTGAAGAGCGGACTTATTTTGAATTTCTAAGAGTGTCGATCTGTGATCTCCTTTGTTTAGATTTCCCGAAAAAAGTTTGATTACCGCGTAAGAGATCTGAGAAGCGCGCAGTTATTCATTATGAGATTAGCAGGTTTTAGGTTGCAGTTTTGCTGGGCCACACTTTCGCTCGTCCAAAATTATAAGGAGTTATGACATGCGAATAATTGGAATGTTTGATCAGCGCGGCAGCAGCTTCGTTGGTCAAATGGAATTGATCGGACAGACAATTGATCTGGTGTTCTGGCCGCGTGAAAAGAAAGGAGAATTCAGCCCAGATTACGATATTTATAAAAAGAGCTTTGTCGTGGGTTCTGCCTGGCGTAGGAAAACGCTTGATACAGAGAAGTATTACCTATCCGTCAAGCTTGATGATCCTACATTTTTAGCGCCCATCTATGCTCGTTTATTGGATAAGGATGAGCGGGGTAAATACGCACTCGTCTGGCAGCGCCCGAAGGCGAAACCAGTCTAAGCCATTTCAAGCTAATTGTGTCCAACTGGTTCTTTCGCGCCGCTTTGTAATCTCATGGCCTGACCAACGATCGCTCTTTGCCTTTTTGAGGCTATTTTTTCCAAATTAAGGAAACCTCCTGAAGACGCCATTGTCATCCGCATTCTGTGCGTCTGATAGTTTGCTGACTGCATTTATGCTGATCGGCATTTTTGAGATGGCCGCAATTTAATCAGCATCCTGTCCTGCGGGGCTGAGCGGTCTTAGTCTCTCTTTCCAAAAAGACATATCGCGCAATTCGCCAATTCCTGCCTGGAACTTTGATGTTTCAAGGCTGCCTTCGCGCGCGGTTTGTCAGCTCTCAAACACAACTAATCAATCAACTACAAAAAGAAAGCTTAACATACATGACATCCCGAATACCAAACATGCAGCTCAACATTCGCTTTGAAGCTGGCGATGACGTTTCAACTGCCAATATTCGCATTCAGCTGGGACAGACAGATATTGCTCTGCCGCTGCCAGCAGGCTTGCGCTTTGAAAGCATAAAACCGCTCCATATGAGCCTTTCGATCCCTCATCCCGTCAATCAGGAAACCGATTATGCAAGAATTTCGACATCATCAACAGCCAGCAATGAAGCCGCTCTGGCAGAAACTGCAAAAGACAAAGCGTTCAAGAAGCAATTGTTGCTGCCGTCTCCCGCGTCATCAAGAGTATCGTCAAAATATCAAACACAATGGCCAGTCATTGGCGGTGAGGACCTTATCCTTGATACAAGCGCCATTCTGAGTTCCGCAGCGTTCTCAGCCAATTTTGAGGCTGGGATTATTCGCGACATCTATATCGCTGGATGCCCGGGTCTAAAACATCTCAAAGGCCAGCTTAGTATTCCGATCTTTAAGGTTGGAGAATGCGCGCAGGATCGGATTGCTGATCGTATTAAGCAGCAAAGCAAAGACCAATACGGATCTTTTTATAAGATCAATGGCGATTGGCCGGTGCAAGATGAGGGATATGACGAATATTCTGCGCTTCAAATTTATATCCCTGAAACGTTGCATGAGAATAGCCCTGTTCGCGCTTTAACGCGAGGGTTACGCGTTACCCTTCCAAAAGGCATGAGCCGGCAGCAGTTCAGCAACAGGCTTCAGAGAAAGCTGTCATCATGTAGCTGGTTAGAATGGCGCAAGACGGAAGATGCAATTGCACATTTTGAGCGCAACAACATCAATCAGGATATTATTGACCGCTACACTGATTATGGCACGGGTGAGAAATGCGATATCAGCCAGGCGACTGAGCTTTACTGCATTCGAAATGAAAATGCTCAGGACTGCAAACGTCTCATCGCTGTCATCGAAAATGTTATTCTCGAGCACATGGGTTTGATTTAATCCGTAACATGGAGCGAAATAGACAAGGTCCTCCTTTCCGGGGATCTGTCGAACAGGCTGACTTCTGTGCTCGTTAAGGTTTGATTGTCATCTGCTCAAAACAACAGAATTCAAAGAAGGTAGCCTTAAGATAACATCGTTGTGTTCATAGGATAGGCAGCAGAAAGCCTTTCTGCTGCCTTCACGCGATGCTGCGTAACGCGCAACAATCTCAATTATCGCCACACGCACGCTCGGAATGTTGTTTATTGTTTCAAATTTACACGTAGGATTGCAGGTGGGAAGATTGTTGGTGATTTAGCATCTGGATTCAGAAAGTCGCGCAATCGTCATTTTTGAAGGTTTTTGCCAACTTAACATGCGCGACCCGTATTTGTTTATTTTCAAAATCGATTGACGGGGAACGTTAAGGTAAGCTCGATATGAACATTAACATGTACGCCTATCTGCCGTACACAGAGGTAGTTCTAACGAGCTTAAGGAGGCTGAAATCTTGGCTTTCCATAATGAAGTTATCGACATCGACGAAAAAAGCAGTGAAAGGATGAACTTTCGCACCAAGCCGCGGATCAAGAAGACGATACAGCGTGCTGCAGCACATGAGCACACATTTTTGCAGTCAGTGGATCATGAAGCGTTCTTTACGCTTTTTGATAATGCGCCTGATCCTACCGTGCATTTGAAAGCAGCATTTGCCCGCCATAAAAAGACGGCACTTTCCAAGTGATGCAACAAGATCCTGCTTGAACATCATCGAGCCGTTCGATCCAGCAAAACATGATCGAACGGCATTTTCTTGTGGTGTCTCACAAGTTGATAATTTTTTAAAACTAACGGCAAACAAGCTATCAAAAACCGATGCAATCCGGGTCTTTATTCTGACGGGCGCAAACAAGGAGCTTAAGGGTTTTTATGCACTTAATGTTCATTCTGTAAACTACAAAGACCTGCCCAATCAATACGCCAAAAACCGGCCAAGCCATGGGAGTATTCCTGCTGCCTATATTTCAATGATCGGTCTCGACAGCCGTTTTCAAGGAAAAGGCTTAGGAGAAATCTTGCTCGTTGATGCCATGCAGAGGGTCATCCGTGTTGCTGACCAGATTGGCATCAGTGTTATCATGCTTGATATATTGGAATGCGGCAATGAACATAATACTGCGCTTAGGCTCAAGCACTATACAGAAAAGTTTGGTTTTACGTCTCTGCCGTCAAGCCGACTTCGGCTGTGTATTCCTGTCAAAACTGTCAGAATGGCTTTCGCTGATTGATAGCCGTACTGCATGAATTTTGTTTTTGGATAATTATAGTTTCTTAACGATGCCAATTTCAAGTGGCTTGCCACCTGAAAGGTTATGTCGCAAATTTTTCATTTCTGCTGAGCTATATCACCACCGGTGCGTATAATTTAACGAGGCGGGAGCAGCTGATGGACGACTTCAAAGGGGTTCATTTTCCGAAAAGTGTCATTTTGTATGCTGTTTTCTTCTACGTCCGTTATGCAGTTTCGTATCGCGACCTTCAGGAAATAATGGCTGAGCGAGGCGTAGATGTTGACCATGCAAAATTGAATCGTTGGGTGGTTCGATATTCACCGCAGATTGCTTCTCAGGCACAAAGAAGTGGTTCGGGAAATCTGCACAGCTAGGATAAGTGGAATTTCTGCCTGACATCGGCTTAGATGCCGGGAACAGGAGAAATCATGACAAGACGACCACGCCGGAACCATAGCCCGGCGTTCAAGGCAAAGGTGGCGCTCGCTGCCATCCGAGGTGAACAAACGCTGTTGGAATTGTCCCAGCAGTTTGATGTGCACGCCAACCAAATCAAGCAATGGAAAGACCAACTCCTTGAGGGAGCGACAGTCGTTTTCGGCGATGAAGCTGTCCGTCGTCGAATGATTTGAGACTATTTGTGTTTTTGAAGATTGGAGTTTCCGGCTCGGTTTGGGGTTTGATTTAAGCGGCTTTGGCCTGGTGGTTCAAGCGGCGTTTTCTGGTGGTGTCTCGTTTGATCCTTTCGCGTTCGAGCAGGATGGTCTGTGCGCGTCCGAAGTAGACGTCGGCGGGAGTGAGATTGTCGAGGCTCTCATGGTAACGGCGATGATTGTAATGCTCGACGAAGGCTGCAATCTGGGCTTCGAGGTCCTCCTTGAAGAAGTAGTTTTCAAGCAGGATGCGGTTCTTCAGCGTCTGGTGCCAGCGTTCGATTTTCCCTTGCGTCTGCGGGTGGCCGGGAGCGCCGTGAACCTGGTCGATCTCGTATTTCTCCAGCCATTCGCCGAGATCGGATGCGACGTAACACGAACCGTTGTCCGACAGCAGGCGGGGACGATGCTCGACCCTGACCTTGTCACAGCCTGAGGCGGCCAATGCAAGATCGAGTGTATCGGTAACGTCATCCACCTTCATGCTGGTGCACAGCTTCCAGGCGATGATGTAGCGGGAGTGATCGTCGAGGATGGTCGATAGGTAAAACCATCCCCAGCCGATGACCTTCAGGTAGGTGAAGTCGGTTTGCCACATCTCGTTCGGCCTCGTGGTCTTGTCCTTGAACTCGTCATTGGCCTTGATGACAATATAGGCTGGCGACGTGATCAGGTCGTGAGCCTTGAGTAAGCGATAGACCGAAGCCTCTGATACAAAATAACTTTCCGTATCAGTGAACTTCACCGCCAGTTCACGCGGTGACAGGTCGGCATGATCGAGCGCCAGTGCGATGATGCGATCCCGGATATCGTCAGGGATACGATTCCACACCCGCGAAGCTGCGGACGTCCGCTCTTCCAGTCCTTCGACACCGTGGGCAAGGAACCGACTATACCATCGATAGAAGGTCGGCCTTGGAATGCCCAGCTTGTCGAGAGTTTGCCTGGCTGACAAATGCGACTGCTCCACAAGCCGGATGATCTCAAGCTTTTCGGTGGCGGGATATCTCATTCGTCGTCGCCCCCATCCCCGATCATGCTTTTTTTGAGCAGGCGGTTTTCCAGCGTGACGTCGGCCAGCGCCTCCTTCAGGTCACGGCTTTCACGACGCAGCGCTTTTACTTCGTCGCTGGTGGCAGAACGGGCGGTGTCGCCTGCAAGGCGCTTCTTTCCTGCCTCGAGGAATTCTTTCGACCAGCTATAATAAAGGCTCTCGGCGATCCCCTCACGGCGGCAGATCGCAGCAATGCTGTCTTCCCCGCGCAGACCTTCCAAAACAATACGGATTTTATCCTCGGCCGAATAATGTTTACGCGTGGCACGACGGATATCTTTGATCGTCTTCTCCGCAGAAGACGTTTGGGGAACGGGTTTCTGTCTCATCTTTGCGTCCTTTGATAAAGCTATGATGAGCCGAAAATCCTCTCTTCTTAATTAAACCAGTTTTGTCTCAAAGGCGCTGAGGTCGGACAGTGTAGAAAGCCGTGTCGAAGAAGGCCTTTCAGGAAATGTATCGAATAAGAGCATTCATGAGATTTTGGATGAAGAAGTGATCGAAGGCCGCTCTTGAAAAACTATCTTCTGACCTCGAAGGCCGAAGCCGATTTAAGAAAGGTGGGTTCTAGTTTGAAGTGCGACTTGCAAATGATAACAACGAGTTATCCAATGCAAGGAACTCGTCATGGACCGCACCTATTCGCATATTGATTTGGATGAACGCCGCAGAATAGCGCGCTGGCGCACTGCAAAACTTTCCGTCGACGTTATTGTTGAGAAGCTTGGAAGGGCACCGCTAGACCATTTTTCGTGAACTCAAGCGTAACCAGTTTACCGATGATGAGATCAAGGATTTAAACGGCTATTACTGTACAATTGCTGATCAGAAGTGCCGTGAGCGGCGTTCGAAGCAGCGCAAGCTCATCCGGTATGATGAGCTCCGGCAGTCCGTGATCGATCACATCAGCGATGGATGGTCACCACAACAGATTGCCGGGAGAATGCGGCTGGAGCGGCATCCCATCTCTGTCAGTCATGAAAGAATCTATCAGTTTGTGTATTCCACCGACGGTCGAAAAGAAGAGCCTTGGAAATATCTGCCGGAACGTCGCGCCAAACGACGCCCACGTCATGCCCGGCGTCATCATGGACGCCGCTTTCCCCCAGAACTGAGCATCCTTTATCGTTCGGACATGGTTGCCAAGCGCAAGCAGTCCGCCCATTGGGAGGGCGACACTATCCAGTTTCGCAAGAGGTTCGGCAAGGCCAATGTGACGTCTCTGGTTGAGCGGGTGAGCCGCTTTACGGTTTTGTTGCGCAACAATGATCGTCAGTCACGACCAGTGATGGATGGGGTGATTAGGGTACTCCAACCCCTGCCCCAAATAGCCCGTCGCTCCATCACGTTTGATCGTGGCACTGAGTTTACAGAATGGGCTTATCTGCAGAATGGGATCGGGTCGCAAACATGGTTCTGTGATCCGCAGTCACCCTGGCAGAAAGGCACTGTTGAGTACACCAATAGGCGCACAAGACGCTGGCTTCCCCGAGACCTTGATCCACTTACCCTCATTGATCGAGATCTCGCATTCATCTGTCATCGGCTCAACAATACGCCGCACAAATGTTTGGGGTACAAAACGCCCGCAGAAGTCTTTCGGCAGAAAATCTTCGCAAACAGACATCGTTTTGCGTAAACTCAAACGGCAAAACTCGCGCTTCAGCCTGACCTCACACCCGTTCGTCTGAACATGCGGCATCGCGTTTCACGAATCCTATCGGCTCCTCAGCAGGAGCGAATCTTGCAGCACCTGCCACAGGGCTTCCCGTCGATTTTCCATCGGCTTGGTTCCCTCGAAGTTCAACTCGACGAACAGGCTTTCGACGATGCCGATATAGGCTTGCCCGTAGCGGTCGATTTCGCTGTCGGACAGGGCCGCGCGTGTCTCAGCCATTCGCAACTGGCCGGCGAAGCGCTGCCACAGTACTGCGAGGAAGCCTTCATAGGCCTTGCCGATCATCGCCTTGAGCGCGACGGGGTGGTGAAACACCGCGCGCAGCAGGAAGCGCAGATGCACCGACTGCTTATGCCGGTGTTCCAGCGAGAAGACATAGGCCGCTCCCGGTTCCTCTTGCGGTGAAGCTGCCGCGAATACCGCGTCGGCATGAGACTTCTCGGCCGCAACAGCGTCGGCCAGCGCTTCGAGGAACAGCGCGTCCTTATTTTCGAAATGCGAATAGAGCGACGCTTTCCTGATGCCGACCATCGACGCGATCTCGTTCAGGGAGGACGCGTCGTAGCCCTGGATCGAGAAGTGTTCGAGGGCCGCACAGCAGATGCGGTCCACGGATGGCGAACGCGACTTCATGGCGGTTTCTCCCATTCTCTCTTTCAATGTTGCATGGCGACAGCGCGGCCGCTGCGCGCGATCAGCACGGTCAGCGCGAGGGTGACGAGACCTACCACAGCGAGGAAAACCAGCCACGAGTTCGCAGAGCTCTCCGCCATCATGCCAGCGATGGGGGTGGCTACGGAGGCCGACACGAGTTGGAACGCGCCCAGTATGGCAACGCTGGAGCCGACATCTGTATCACGGCTCGCCATCGCCAGCGAGATGATGGTCGCCTCCGCCATGCCGAGGCCGAGGATGGAGATCGTTATGCCGGCGACGATGCCGACCAGGCCGAGGCCCGCCAACTCGGAGCCAAGCGCCACACCGGCACCGGCTAGCACGATTCCGCTGCCGCAGACCGCCAGCGTCTCCACCTTGAACCGCCGCACAAGGCGGCCGCCGCCGACAGCGCCGACCAGCATGGCGATGCCAGTGCCGCCGAACACGAAGCCGAAGGCATCCGGGGCCAGCTCATAGATCGTCTGATAGACATAGGCCGCGCCGCCAACATAGGAGAACAGGAAGAAGAACACCGCGCCGATGGTCAGTGCGGGGACGAGGAAGAGCCGGTCCGACACTATTGCGGTGTAACTGCGCAAGACACGGCAGACGCGCAGCGGCGCGCGCTTTGCGCGCGGCAGCGTCTCGGGCAGGTTGAGCGCCGAGTTGACCAGCACGACGACGCCGATGATGCCGAGCGCCATAAGAACCGCGCGCCAACCGAACTGTGCCGCGATGACGCCGCCGACCGCGGGCGCGAGGATGGGCGCGAGACCCTGGATCGCCATCAAGAGCGCGAAGATTTGCGCGGCGCGAACACCGGAGGCGACGTCGCGCACGCTGCTCATGGCCACGACAAGCGTGAGCGAGGCGGCGAGGCCCTGAACGAACCGCGCACAGAGCAGCACATCGAAAGACTGCGCCGAAGCCGCCCAGAAGGAGGTCGCGATGAAAACGAGGATCGCGCCGCGCAACGGCCACTTGCGGCCATACGAGTCGATGACCGGGCCGAAAACGAGCTGGCCCGCGCCCTGCGCCAGCAGATAGACGGTCAGCGTCAACTGCATGTTAGCATAGCTCGTGCCGAGATCGCTCACCATCTGCGGCATGGACGGCAGATACATGTCGATGGCCGAGGGTCCGAGCACGGTCACGAGGCCGAGCGAAGCGGCAAGAAGGTTGCCGGCGACATGGGAAGTCGTTGAGTTCGTCATTGCAGAACCAGTAACAAAGGCCGGGAGCGACAGGGCTTTTACCGGCACGTTGAGCTTCGAGAGCCATATCGCTACCTACCAGTAGGTAGCTAATCCGTCAAGAGCTTTTTGCGCACCTTGCGGATAGTCGCTCGCGCCAGCCTAGAAAAATAGAGTTCTCGCCATCAGAAACGCCACGACGCCCACGATCACTGTCACGAACAGGCCGCGTGAAACCACGCCGGCCAGCATCGCCGCGAACGCCGCCACGAGCGAGATGTTGACGCTGGATTCGGTGAACTCGGGTTTGTGAATGAGTTCGGCTGCCATGATGGCGGCCGGCACGGCTCTTTTGCAAAAAACAGATTGATTGGCAGATAATAACCTGTTCTGAGAAACAGGAGCAGGAAATGTCTGATTTCAAGTGGCGCCATTTTCGGGGTGAGATTATCCTTTGGGCAGTGAGGTGGTATTGTTGCAACAGAGCCACACCAGCTGCCCCTTTCTTGCAAGAGTCCGCCACGTCGATACATGATTTGCAAGCAAGCCGTGCCGACGTGCAGCAGAACTCACCGTAGCGCCAGGCAGCAGCGTTTCTGCTACAATCCGCGCCTTCACCTCATTCGGCCACTTTCGGTTCCTGCGGCTTCTGCTACCAACTCGTAGAACCTCCAATGTAGTATCCATGGAGAAGCTCCGTCCTGATCATCTCAAAAGTCGATTGAGACAATTAGATCTGTAATTGGAAGGTGGGGACTAGCGTACGCTTACCGATGGCAGACAGACAGTGATTACACAAAGCGTTCCTTACGGCGTAGACTCATAAAGTGATGTACCAGATGCGGACAGCGATGAGTTTGACAGCAGCCAGGAAATTAGCCGGGTTTTTGTCGTAACGTGTTGCAATGCCGCGATAGTGCTTGAGGCGGTTAAACAAGCGCTCGACCAAGTTTCTGTGGCGATATACCCATGGCGAGAACGCAAATACGTCCTTACGGTTTGATTTGGGAGGAATATTGGCCCAGATTTTCCGTTCTGCTGCGGTCTTCCGGATCGTATCGGTATCGTATGCTTTGTCCGCAAGCAGCGTGCCGCCTTCTTTGATGCATTCTAAGAGCCCCTCAGCCTGTGAACAATCAGCGGCCTGT
>NZ_JBDJNL010000033.1:0-16739 GCF_039674445.1 Brucella sp. TWI432
GTGCCGCCCGTATAGTCGCTGGCCGTGCCCGCAAGAACAAGCGTGCCGTCGCCGGTCTTCGTTAGTTTGCCCGTGCCCGTCACCGTGCCGGAGAAGGTGTTGGTCTTCGCAACCGTCGTCTGGATGGTGCCGCCATTCATCCCAAGCGTCACCGCACGGCTGTTGTCAAAACTGTCTGTGAGCAGAAGCGTGCCGCCATTGAAGCCGAGCGCTCCTGTGGCAGCACCAAGATTGGCATTGGCCGAAACCGACACAACACCGCCATCAATCTGCGTGCCGCCCGTATAGTCACTGGCCGTGCTCGAGAGAACAAGCGTGCCGTCACCTGTCTTCGTCAGACTACCAGCGCCCGTCACCTTGCCCGAGAAACTATTGGTCTTCTCTGCCGTCGTCTGGATGGTGCCGCCATTCGTGCCAAGCGTCACCGCACGGCTGTTGTCAAAACTGTCCGTCAGCAGAAGCGTGCCGCCATTGAAGCCGAGCGCACCTGTCGTCGCGCCAAGATTGCGGTCTGCACTCACCGACACAACACCGCCATCAATCTGCGTGCCGCCCGTATAGTCACTGGCCGTGCCCGCAAGAACAAGCGTGCCGTCGCCGGTCTTCGTTAGTTTGCCCGTGCCCGTCACCTTGCCCGAGAAACTGTTGGTCTTCGCAGCCGTCGTCTGGATGGTGCCGCCATTCGTGCCAAGCGTCACCGCACGACTGTTGTCAAAGCTATCTGTGAGCAGAAGCGTGCCGCCATTGAAGCCGAGCGCTCCCGTGGCAGCACCAAGATTGGCATTGGCGCTGACAATCAATTTACCCGAATTGACAACGGTCCCACCCGTATAGGTGTTCGCGCCACCAAGCGTAAAAGTCCCCGTGCCGCTATAGGTGAAGCCGCCAGTGCCCTGTATCACGCCGCTATAGGTATCGTCACTGCTGCCCGTTACTTCAAGCGTGTTGGTGCCAAGTGTCACAAACCCATTGTTGCCAGAAAGAGAGCCGACCGAAAACGTACCCAACGTACTCCCGGAAAAATCAAGTGCCGTACCGCTATCACTTATAAGAAACGTGGAGCCCGTGGCGCTGGATGTGTCTGTGAACACCAGTTTCCCGCCGCGCTCAGCACGAACTCTCTGGTTGTCAGCATTTGTGCCATGCGTGAATGATATTATGGAATTAGTATCCGCTGAATCTGCGGTCCACCCCCCATTCAGCGTAAGGGTCTCCCGCGTGAAATCAATATCACGGAACTCCAGCGTAGAAGCTCCACTCGCACCGAACGCTGCCTTGCTTGTTGTTGAGCCCACTCCTAAAGTGATGGTGGGCAGAACCGTGCCGGCAACCTTGCCTCCGCCATCAAACAACATCGTAGCTTCACGGTACGCAGCAACGCCATAACTCCAGTTGTCGGCGCCCGGTGAGGCCACGTTTATGACCGTACTGCTATTCACATTAATCGCACTGCCAGCACCATCCACCGCTAGGCCGACTGCGCTCTCACCATCTACTGCTACGGTTGTGCCACTGACAGTAATTGTGCCGCCTTGATCCGCACGGAGACCTTGAGCCTGTATCCCAGTACCGGTATGAGCACGAATAATGGAACCGGTTATGATCGCATGAGCGCCAGTACCTCGCGCCAGAACGGCAGAAGCAACGTCATTCACTAAGCCAAGAGTAATCTCTATTGTTGCACGATTTACAGTATATGTTCCCGCAGTAACAGAATAAGAAGGAAAACCAGCCGTACTGGACGTAGTAACTGTATTAACCGTATCTCCCGGATTCAGATCCTGATTTGATACTTGCGTCGTATAATCAGTCGCCTTTGCCTCATATGTTGT
Organism: Brucella sp. TWI432; assembly: GCF_039674445.1. NCBI lineage: Bacteria > Pseudomonadati > Pseudomonadota > Alphaproteobacteria > Hyphomicrobiales > Brucellaceae > Brucella > Brucella sp. TWI432. The sequence continues at coordinate 1,833 of NZ_JBDJNL010000033.1, forward strand.
GATCGCAAGGCTTGAGACAGAGAGCGCCAGTGTCAGAGACAATGCGCTGAGGATGCTGCGGGCCTGTGAAAGACATCGGGTGGGCATAATGGCGATCTGACCCGAAGCGGGGGCCTGCGCCAACAACGGTGCGGCCACAGAACGACGGTTATAAGCAATATATGGGACGCTCATTGCGCAATACCTCTTCAACATGCATTGAAAGCGCCGCCGTGCCCGGCAGCGTTGAACCTAAAACTGGAAAATCGGGGTTCGGCGACCCGCCCGACATGCGGACCGCCCTAAAGAAAAACACGGTAGCGATGGCAAGAACAACACACGCGGCGCATCGCGGAAGCCGCAGCAGGCATGAAGAAGACCCGGGCTGCAAACGGCAAGGCGAACACGCCGCAGCGACGCTTCCCCAGCTTTGCTGCGCAAATGACCATTTCCCCTACAGACAGCCTCAACGCCCAAATTGGATCACCCCATTCAACATGCGTGAGGACACGCACCCCGCATAAAACATCGCCCTGCGCCATCAAAACGAGATGCTGGTCGATTGTGCCTTTTAACCTCGCCCATCGGCCATTCAACAGAATATTGGTAACAAATATGTTATAGTAAGAATATTTTGTAAATATAAAACGTAAATAACCTACAATAAATTGTAATATAATTTTATATTACTAATATTATACATTAATGATTTAAAATAAAAAGGATCACTCTTCTACTAAAGCAACCATTTTATGATTTTGATTTTTCGTTAATATTAGTAATGCGAAATTTACAAATCATAACCGTTGCTTCAGAGCAAAGGTCTGGCATGCACCAAAATACGGGAGCAGACGCTTTGGGTCCTGAAGACACGTCTGCCATGACAAATAGCCTGTGCAATAATGAAAAATGACGTAACAGCCGCGCCAGGAGATCCAGGACACCGACGATGTGCTCCCTGTTTCACCGATTGATTCCCATGGTGAAATCACTGTTCCCAATAGCCGCCAGCGCCCTACCCAATCTTGGCGGCTGTTACTTTCTTATAAGATCTGCATCGGCTATCCAAACCAGTCAACAGTATCTTGCACTTCGTTTCCCATGAAGAACTTGGCCCATCATGCCTCCTGCCATTCATTGAAAAATAGTGCACCATCAAAGTTCGGGATCAAACACCTAGTTGGCCATGGTATCGGCGAGAAAGTCGATCAGACCCCGGGCAGCCATGGGAAGATGTTGCCGCGACGCGTAAAGTGCATGAATACCTAATGCTTCCGGCTGCCATTCTGCCAACACCACCTCCAGCTTGCCATCCCGAACGTCCTGATCGGCTGCGAATGTCGGCAACATGGCTATGCCCATTCCGGCGATCGCGGCTCGCCGCAGCGCCAAGGCATCATTGGTTTGGAAGCTTCCGGCAACAGGCACCGCGATCTGAACGCGCCCGTTCCCCAGCGTCCACTCGGCACCACCCAGGTTGGTATAGGTCAAGCAGTAATGTTCTTTCAAGTCTTCCACACTGCCGGGTTGTCCATGAGCCTTTAGGTAGGCAGGCGCTGCATAGAGCTGTGACGGGCACGAGCCCAGTCGCCTCGCGATAAGTGAGGGGTCGAGAGTGTTTGCAATCCGGATGGCGACATCAATCCGGTCCTGAACAAGATCAACCGGTCGGTCGGAGATTAGAAGGTCAACCTTGATGTGCGGATAATCGCCAGAAAAATTTGCCAGCAGCGGGATCAGCAACGCATCGGCCAGAATGCTCGGTGCCGTAACTCGAAGTCGGCCCCTTGGTGTTCCCGCATCCATTGCCACATCGGTGATAGTGTCGGCGATCCGGACCATTTCCTTGCATAATTCAAGGACCCGCTCTCCAGCCGATGTCAGGCTGAGCTGCCGCGTGGTGCGGTGCAGCAGCCTCGTGCCCGACCAGCCCTCAATAGAGGCGATATAGCGCGATGCCATGGCTCGCGACATGCTAAGAGCTTCGGCGGCTGCCGTAGCACTGCCGCGCTCAACCCTCTCGATGAACACGCGTGCTGCCGTGATCCTGTCCATGCCATTCGCTCATTTTATGCAACACTGTGTCGACAGTAGCGCCGTTTATCTCCGCTCCATGCAACAGTATATATGTCCTAAACAAAAGGACACCGCAATGACCCATACTATTGAACTCCAGTATTTCTTCGATCCATTCTGTGGATGGTGCTACGCCAGCGCACCGGCCTTGGAAGGTCTTGCCGGCAAGTTTCCCGGCGCATTGCGCATGATGCCCTCGGGCCTGTTCTATGGCAGCCGCCCCGTCTCCGCGATATCAGATCATGCCTGGCGCAATGATCAACGTATCCAGTCACTGACCGGCCAGCCATTCTCAGAGACCTACCATCAGAACGTTCTGCTCTCTTCCACCGGTATTTTTACTTCAGCGCCCGCAACGCTGGCACTTCAGGTTCTGGGCGAGCTTGAGGCACCGCTCGAGCCTGCTTTCCTGCATGCGGTCCAGATCGCCCGCTATGTCGAAGGGCACGACACGGCCAAAGAAGAAGAAGTTGCCAAAGTGGCCGTCGCGGTCGCCCGCAAACACGGCTTTGAGCTGGCTATCGAAGGGTTTTCTGAACGCTTGAAAAACGATGTCGATCTGCGCCAACGCACCCTCGAACGCATGGAGGCGACGCAGGCCCGAATGCACGACTTGGGCATTCAAGGCGTCCCACAACTAATCGTTGTCGTGGACGGTCGGCCAATCCAGCTCAATGGCCGCGTTCTCTATCAAGGCTCCGACCGTTTATTGGCAGCGATCGAAGATTTGACTGCTTCCGTGCAACCGACCAGCAATGGGTAAAACCATGAAAATCGCTCTAATCGGTGCTTCGGGCCAAGCAGGCTCGCGCATCTTGGCCGAGCTCTCCAACCGCGATGACGACGTCTCCGCAATTCCCCGCGCCCCCTCCAAGATCGCTGCGCTTTCTGGTGTCACCGCTGTGGCCGGCGACATCGAGACGCCTGCTCACGTCTGGCAGCGCTTCACTGTGAGCTATTAGGCCTAAATCTTCTGACATCACAAACCAGCGCGCCCCAGTGGTGTGTTCCGGCGTGGAATACTGCCCCCTTTAGGGGGCGAATACTTATTCAATTTAACCCGCCCTAGATTTCATCCGAGGATCTCACTTTTAGTCAGCAGATGGAGTAAGGAGTTGAAAAGAGTGGATATGATTGCTTGTGTCCGGCGCGCCTTCCATGTTTCAAGGCTGGTCGGTAAAGAAGATCACCAGAGAGCTTCATGTTTCTCGTAATACGGTTCGTAAGATACTGCGGTCTGATGCGACGGAGTTTTCTTACAAGCATGAACATCAGCCTTTTCCGAGGATGGAGCCATGAGATTATTCGGCTCAATGGCGTGACCACAACGATCAAAGTCGCACATGCTTGATTGTGTCATTGCCGGGTGATGTTTGCATAGGCTTCCATGCGCGGCAGGCAGAGATAATCGCCATTCAAAACCCAATAAAATCGCGAAAGAAAATTCTATAAAAGTTTATTTTCATATTGAAATATCAATACATTTAATAAACTAAACAATATAAATTTATAGCAATAAGTATATTATAATTTAAAATTCTCCATTTTCTACATTTTACAATTTAGCCATGCATTTTTGATTCCTATAAAAAATACTCTCTTTCACATTGACAAAATTGTGGCCAAACCTAGATTTGAAGTTTGGAATTTATGCCCCAATTTTGTGAGAGAAAATGCCAGCAAAATTTATTATCAATCCGCCCGTATTCTTCGGTTCGATTATTATCATAGGATTGTTTCTCGCGATCGGTGTAATTGTTCCAGATCAGGCCGCTGAAATTTTTGCTGCTTTGCAAAACAGTATTCTTGCAAACTTCGGTTGGTTTTACCTTCTTGTTGTTGGGATTTTTCTGGCCAGTGTTCTGTTGCTCAGTCTAGGGCGATATGGACGCCTCAAATTAGGGCCGGACGACTCCACACCGGATTTCAGTTTTATGTCGTGGATTGCGATGCTTTTTGCCGCCGGCATGGGCATCGGGTTGATGTATTATGCTGTCGGTGAGCCGATGTCTCACTTCATGGCCCCGCCAACAGCGGAACCCCGCTCGATCGAAGCAACGCGCCAGGCCATGGCTGTGACGTTCTTCCATTGGGGCATTCACGCCTGGGCTATTTACGCGGTCGTGGGGCTTTCGCTTGCTTATTTTGGTTATCGCTACAATCTACCACTCACAATCCGCTCGGGATTATATCCACTTTTAAAAGAACGGATTAACGGCCCGATTGGGCACGCTGTTGATATTTTTGCGATTGTCGGAACAATGTTCGGGATCGCAACCTCGCTTGGGTTGGGTGTTTCGCAAATCAATGCAGGACTTAATTATCTGACGGGCGTCCCCATCGGATTGCAGGTTCAGCTTCCTTTAATATTGGTCATTACCGGCCTTGCGACCATATCCGTTGTCACCGGGCTTGATAAAGGTGTTCGCATTCTATCGGAAGTGAACCTTCTGATTGCAATTTTGCTGATGCTGTTTGTTCTCGTCGTGGGCCCAACTTCGCAGCTGTTCCGCGATTTTGTTCAAAATATCGGGCTTTATCTGGATACGATTGTTCTTAGAACATTCAACATTTATGCCTATCAGCCAACACCATGGATTGATGCCTGGACTCTTTTCTATTGGGCATGGTGGATTTCCTGGTCGCCTTTCGTCGGTATGTTCATCGCGCGTATCTCCAGAGGGCGAACAGTGCGCGAATTTGTTACAGCCGTTTTGTTTATTCCAGCAGGCTTCACATTCTTTTGGATGACTGTCTTTGGCAATTCCGCAATCCTGATTGACACCACAGTTGCCAACGGAAAGCTGGGCGCTGAGATAGCGGCAGACGTTTCGGTCGGCCTGTTTCATTTCTTCGAATATTTGCCGTGGACCACATTGACCTCGACGCTTGCGGTCATTCTGGTGGCAATATTCTTCATCACTTCTTCAGACTCGGGCTCTTTGGTTGTGGATTCCATTGCCGCCGGTGGTGAAACCGAAACAACGACCGCCCAACGGGTCTTCTGGTGCGCGCTTGAAGGCATTGTTGCCGCGAGCCTGCTTGTTGCGGGTGGATTGGGTGCACTTCAATCTGTGACGATTGCAAGCGCACTTCCATTTTCTATCGTCATTCTCGTTCTTGTCTGGTCGCTCTTCAAAGGGATGCGGGCCGACCTCGCCCAACAGGTCGCACATGCGGGAATTCCAACCACTCCGACGGCACAACCGGCGTCTGGCCTGACCTGGCAACGCCGGTTATCGTTGATGCTGCATGCACCTTCCGAGCGTGAAGTGTCCGCTTTTATCGAAGGCCCGGCAATGAAGGCGCTTTCCGAAGTCGCAACGGAACTCAACAATCGAGGACGCGACACCGTTGTCGCCACAGAAGACAATGGTTCAATTGCACTGCGTTCATCGGCGGAAGGCGTTCGCGACTTCATTTATGGGATAATGCCAGCCTCGCACCAGATTCCCGCTTTCTCCGCTATGGCCGTGGGAAAACCTGAGTTTCGCTACGAAGCCAGAACGTATTTTTCGAGTGGAGGACGAGGTTACGATGTCATGGGCATGACGAAAGATCAATTGATCTCCGACGTTCTGGTTCAGTTCGAGCGCTATCTCGCATTGGTTCACACACCAGAAACGCAATTGGTCCACAGCGCACCGGAGCATTCAGCCGACATGTGATCGTCGATATGTGAGAATTTTAAATACCAACAATCGAGATAGGAATAATGGACCAAAAAGCGACCGAAGTCTTTGAACGCACCAATCAATTTCTGTTCCAGATATCCGATCTGCTTCTGCGCTATTCGCTATCAACCCTGGGTGCAATTGTAATCCTTTGTGCTGGGTGGATTTTAGCGGGAACCCTTCAACGCTGGACCGTCACCTCGCTATCGGGCATCCGCGGCCTCGACAAGACAATTTCAAAGTTTTTTGGCGGCATCATCCGCTACAGTGTTCTTGCCATCGTTTTTGTGATGGTTCTGGGCCAATTTGGCGTTCAGACTGCCTCAATCCTTGCAGCATTGGGCGCAATAGGCCTCGCCATTGGGCTTGCCTTGCAGGGCACACTTCAAAACATTGCGGCAGGCATTATGCTTCTTGTTCTTCGCCCGTTTCGGGTTGGGGAGTTTATAAGTGCAGGCAGTGTTGTCGGCACAGTTGAAGAGATAGGCTTGTTTACAACAGAGCTTAAATCTTATGACGGTGTTTACATTGTGGCTCCGAATTCAACGCTTTGGAACACGTCGGTCATCAACTATAGCCGCCTCAAGATGAGGATGCACGACTTCAAAGTGCGTATAGGATACGACGACAATATCGATAATGCGTTCTCAATCATTCAGAAGATTGTCTTGTCACAGGAGGGAGTGCTTCAAGAGCCAAAGCCCACCTTCTTTGTTGATGAGCTGGGCGATAGTGCTGTTATCTTGTGCTATCGCTATTGGATTGACAGCAATCATTATTGGGACGTCGTTCGCAACACCACCAAATCTGTTAAAACCTCTTTTGACGAGGCGGGAATAAAAATACCCTATCAGCAGGTTACCTACCATATGAAGGCTGCTGCTTAGAAGGCGTTAAAGCATAATCCCATGACTTTCGCTTCGGGCAGATTATGCTTTATTCAGCCCTTTGTGCCTCATGCTTGATGAAAGCGGCCATGCCTTCGGATTGGATGCCATCAACCATATCCCTGAGCATGGCGCCGAAAACGCCGTTGATTAACGTCTCTGGAAGAATTTCAGGGCAAACGAGCGCAACTGAGCGAATTATATCATCCGCAGTTGCCGCATGTTTTAAGGCGCTCTGAAGCTCCATTGCACGCGGGTCATTCAATGCTTGCGGATTTCCATACCTATCTTTGCGAACAAGATAAGCAAGCCAGGCCGCCAAGGAAAATGCAAAAGGGCGCGTGGATCCGCCTGCTGCAATCGTCTCCATTGCCGGTGCGGTTATGCGTTGAGGAAGCTTTTGCGTCCCATCCATCGCGATCTGTGCCGTAGAATGTGCTATCGCTGGATTGGAAAATCGTTCGGCCAATGCTGAAGCATACTCATCAAGATCAATCGTTAGTCCTTCGACAGTCGCGGCCGCTGCGGCAAGATGGCGCCGAACAAGGGCGGCATGATCAGGGTCAGCCATAACATCGCGTACAAGTGCTTTTCCGGCCAATTGCCCGCTATAGGCAAGCATGGAATGCGCACCATTGAGCATGCGAAGTTTCATGCGTTCATATGGTGTCACGTCATCGACAAACAGGACGCCAGCGCATTCCCATTCTGGCCGTCCAGCACAGAATTGATCCTCTATGACCCATTGCGTGAATGGCTCGGTTTCGACTGCTGCATGATCGTCCCGCCCGCTCAGTTCTCCGGCCAGTTTGGTCGTATCGGCGTTTGATGCGGGTGTGATGCGATCCACCATGGATGAAGGAAAGCTGACATTGTTTGCTATCCAATGGAAAAGCGTCTCACCGTGGGTTTTGCGTGCAAAAGTCAGGACTGCGTTGCGCAGTTTCTCGCCATTATGAGACAGGTTATCACAGCTCAACACAGTGAATGGCTGCAATCCCAAATGCATTCTGCGGTTCAGAGAACCGACAATCAGTCCGATCACTCCCCTGGGCGCATCAGGATTTGCAAGGTCGAAAGCGACCGCAGGATGGCTATCATCAAGCTGACCATCGCTGGTGATACCATATCCTTTTTCCGTCACCGTCAAACTGACAATACGGCAGCCAGGAGATGCCATGGCTTCCAATGCATCGCCACTAACATCAGGTCCGGCCAATACCCGTTCAAGCGCGCCGATCACCCGTGCCTCTGTGGTCGCGCCGCGTGTGATCAGCGTGTAATGACCATTCTGTGGATTTAAACTCTCCGCAACAGACGTTCCACGCAGCGATACGCCGATAACACGCCAGTCGCCGCCATTTTGTGCGAGAGCAGCATCGGTGTAAGCAAGCAGATGAGCGCGTGCAAAATTGCCAAGCCCCAAATGGACAATTCCAGCCCCATGGTTCTGCGGTGTGTAAGCAGGCCAACTGGCCGATGCACCCAGATTTGCCTGCGCCGAAAGTCTTGTCATTCCACCACCCTGACATCTGGATGCGACAGGGCGGTCATGATCCCGCGCAATTCCGCCAGCCCTTTCAACCGACCAATGGACGGATAACCCGGCTGCGCTTTTCTGTTCAGATCATCCAGAATGTCCTGACCATGATCAGGCCGCATTGGAATTTGCCAGTCTGCGCGGCCCGCAAGCTTGCGCCGATTTTCTTCGGCAAGAATGGCTGCAATCATGGCAACCATATCGGTATGGCCTTCCAGATGAGCGGCCTCATGGAACGATCCACCAAGATGCGGTTCTTCAAGGGCGACATTGCGCAGATGCAGAAAATGCACCCGATCGCCCAGCCGCTTCATCATACCCGGCAGATCATTATCAGCGCGTGTGCCCAGTGATCCGGTGCAAAGCGTAATGCCATTTGCCGGAATATTCACCGCATCCATCACGGCCTTATAATCGGCTTCGGTCGACATGATGCGCGGCAGACCAAGCAGCGAAAACGGTGGATCATCCGGGTGGCAGCATAAACGCACACCAAGTTCTTCAGCCAGCGGGCTGACCTCTGCCAGAAAATCAATCAGATGCCCCCGGAGACGTTCAGGCGAAATATTGTCGTAATGCGCAAGATGACGCTTCACATCATCCATCGACATGCGTTCAGCGGCACCGGGCAAGCCAAACACGACATTCCCCGAGAGCTCCAGACGTCGTGCCTCAGGCATGTCTGCAAACCGCTTGTGTGCCGCCTCATAGACCTCTGGACTATAATCATCCGATGCGCCGTTGCGTTGTAAAAGAAACAAATCAAAGGCTGCAAAATCAATCGCGTCGTAGCGCATACAGGTGGCGCCATTTGGCAATCGATACGCCAGATCAGTGCGCGTCCAGTCGAGGATCGGCATAAAATTATAGCAGATGACTTCAACACCTGCATCACGCAGGTTTCGCATGGAGGTCTTCCAGTTTGCGATATGTGTTTTCCAATCACCCGTCTGGCGTTTGATATCCTCAGAAACCGGAAGGCTTTCAACGACCTCCCACCGAAGACCGGAGGCTTCCCCGTTCTTCATGTAGGCGATGTCTTGTTTTCGCTTTTCGATTTCTGCAGGCGACCAGACGACGCCCGTCGCAACATGGTGAAGGGCTGTTACAACGCCTTCCACTCCTGCCTGCAACATATCATCGATGGATACCAGGTCCTTGGGGCCGAACCAGCGCCAGGTCTGTCTCATAGTGTCGTCTCTCTGTTTTCAGTGCCGTGCAGATGCAGCGGCAAAAGTAATTTGAACCTTGACCGATTGGGAACGGTCGGTTGCCGCACGAAATGCGGCAAGCGCGTCGGTCACAGGCAAAGTGGATGTAATGATCGGGCGTGGGTCGATTGCGCGCGATCCGATAAGCTGCACAGCATCAGCGAATTCGGTATCGAAACGCTGCGAACCGATAAACTGAATTTCCTTACCAACCATCACATTCAATGGCATGGTTGTAGGCCCTGCAACACCCACTTGCACCATCGTTCCGAGTGGGCGCAAACACGAAATTGCATCATTGATTGCAGGAGCAGCGGCGGAACACTCAAACACGAGATCAACCTTGCCTTTATCGTCTTTCCATCGGTCAAGGCCGGTAGGATTGGCCGCAATATTGACTGTGTGATCAGCGCCCATTTTTGCAGCAATCGCCAGTGTCGCGTCCTGAATATCTGTCACGATAATTTCGGAAGCGCCCCGCTTTTTTGCCACGGCAACACAAAGCGCGCCAATCGGGCCCGCTCCCGTCACCAGCACGACTTTGCCGGACAGGCTGCCGGCAATTGCCTCACCCCGATTGGCTGCATGCAAACACACAGCCAGCGGCTCTGAACAGGCGGCAGCACCCGGATCGATGTCATCAGGCACAGCAAAGCATTGATCCGCTTCAATGACGATCCTGTCGCGAAACATGCCTTGCTGATGCGGAAGATACATTGCAGAACCTTTAAACCGCATCGCAGTGCAGTGGCGCGCAAGGCCCTGCTGGCAAAAACGGCACGTACCGCAAGGCTGGGACGGGTTCAAGGCCACAAGCTGGCCAGGCCTCAGACCCGTCACCCCTTCACCGAGCGCTTCGATGCGCCCGGATGCCTCATGCCCCAAGATGATCGGCTCGCGAACACGAATGGTTCCGATACCGCCTTCCAGCCAGTAATGCAGATCAGATCCACAAATTCCGCCAGCCTGAATTGCGACCAGGACCTGACCTGGCCCCGGTGTTTCGAGCGGCCTGTTCTCAATGCGCAAATCATCCTGCGCATGAAGGCAAACGACACGTGTTACCGATTGTTCCGTCATCACAACCTCAAGGCATCAAAGTGTTGGGCAACCATGTCGCCAAAGGCGCGAAGTAGCTGACCATGAGAAGAACGATAATATTGGTGATGATGTAGGGAATAATCGCTCTGATCACCGGTGATAGAGGGAGTCGTGCGATATTTGACGCCACAAACAGGCAAACACCGACGGGAGGGGTCGTCAGACCGATCATCAGGTTCAACACTGCAAAACAGGCAAAGTGAATGGGATCAATACCGACGGCGATAGCCAGTGCCTGCAAAGGCACAAACAGGATGATCAGCGCAGCAATCGTTTCCATGAACATGCCAACGAACAGAAGCAAAATGTTAATCAGCAAAATCACAACGAACTTGTTGTCCGTAAACGAAAGAACTGCATTGGCCAGTGTCTGGGGAATGCGCTCTGCAACCAAAATCCAGCCAAAAACATTTGCAGTGCCTACCAGCACCAGAATGCCGGCAGAACTGATTGCACTGTCGATAATGATTTTGGGAATACGGCTTACCGGCAGTTCGCGATAGATGAACAGGCCCACGAGTGCTGCATAAAGACATGCCACCACAGCAGTTTCGGTTGGTGTGGTTATCCCGATCAGCAAACCGCCGACGATCAGCGCAGTCATTGCAATAGCCCAGATCGCGCCAGTGAACGACGTGAACAACTCCCGAACGCCCTTCCAGCTTTCACGCGGGAAGTTCTTTTTCTTTGCGATGAAATAGGTTGTTACCATCATCGCAAAACCCATCAGCAAACCAGGAACTGCGCCAGCCAGAAACAGTTTCCCGACCGAAAGCCCGGAGAGCGAGCCGACAATAATCATCGGAACGCTCGGCGGGATCATTGGACCGACTGTGGATGATGCAGCGGTCACAGCTGCCGAGAAAGAGGCAGGATATCCGACTTTTTTCATGCCGGGGATCATCATGCCGCCAACGGATGCAACATCGGCAACCGCAGTGCCGGAAATGCCGCCAAAAAGCATGGAAGCTGCGATATTGGCTTGCGCAAGTCCACCGCGCATCCATCCAACCAAAGCGTTGGCAAAGCGAATGATACGCTCCGTAATGCCACCGGAATTCATCAAATTGCCTGCCAGAATAAAGCCCGGAATACAGAGCAGCACGAAACTGTCCATCCCGGCATACATTTTCTGAGGAATGACAACGAGCGGAATATCAGCAAACAGGAGATAGGCCATTGAAGACAGGCCCAATGTGACGGCCACGGGTAGACCGATGACCAGACCGAGCACAAATGTGCCAAGAAGAAGGGTCAGACCCATCAGTTTTCCTCCGAATTGGGGATGGGGCGCCCATCATGGCGGCCTGTCAGCATCTCAATGATACGCATCAGCGCCCAAATGATCAGGGCAACAAACAAAATAAGCTGCGAGGCGTGGATGATATCCATTCTCCAGCCCAGAGAAGGTGCCGTCTGACGGCTGCCAATGGTGGTGTAGTCCCATGCGGCGGGCAAAAGGATGGCTGCAAACACCAATGTCAAGATTGCGCTGACCAGTCGCAACAGCCAGGGCAACCGTCCGGGCAAGCTCTCACATATCAGATCAACATTGACCATATCGCCGCTGCGCAGGGCAAGGCCAGCGCCGAGCGCACCTATATAGAGCAGGCAGAACCGGGTCAGCTCTTCCGTCCAGACGGGAGCCGTGCTCAGGAAGGTGCGTGCGTAAACCTGCAGCAGAACAGCGCCGATCAGCACAAGAAATGTTGCGAGTATCAGAAGGCGAAATACGCCCTCCAATCCTTTGAATGCTTTTGTCATGGTGTCCTCGACAGGGTAGCTGCCGGATTTAATCCGGCAGAGCCTTTATCTCAGTCGTTGAAAACCTGTTCGGCCAATGGGCGGATTTCCTGCGGCACAGACGCGATGACGGCATCTTTCGCCTTGTTGGCGAAAGCGGCCTGATCGACGTCCACGAATTTCACACCATGTGCTTCGAGATCGGTAACGAGTGCTTTTTCGTCAGCGGTAAACAGTTCGCGTTCGTAGGCTTGTGTGATCTTGGCAGCTTCCAGCAAAGCGGCCTGATCAGCTTCCGACAATTTGTTCCAGCTACGCTCTGATATGGTGAGATAAATCCACGAGCGAACATGTTCAGTCTTGTTGACGACTTTTTGAACTTCATAAAAGCCACCCGACTTGAACAGAGCAAGCGGATTTTCCTGCCCTTCGATGGTGCCGTTCTGAAGCGAGGTAAAGACTTCCGAAAAAGCCATAGGGGTAGGGTTGGCACCCAGCGATTGCCATGCAGCCACGAAAATAGGCACATTTGGTACGCGAACCTTGAAGCCCTTCAAATCATCAGGCTTCGTGATCTCACGATTGGCTGAAAGGTTGCGCGGCCCACGCGCGAAATATGTCAGCGGTCGAATAGCCGCCTTCTCAATAATTTCGGCTTCAATCTGCTTACCGATATCGCCGGATGCAACCTTGTCCATATGCTCAAGCGACTTGTATCCATATGGCAAAGCCAGCAAAGCGGCTTTCGGCGCCCAATTTTGAAGGCTCTCGCCGGTGATGGTCATATCGGCAGTGCCGAGCTGCATGCCGTTGATGACGTCGATTTCCTTGCCGAGCGATTCATTCGGATAAACTTCGACCGCCACCCGTCCTTCGGTGCGGGATTTGACTTCGTCTGCAAATTTCAACGCAGCCTTGTGCCAGATGTTTTCTTCATTGGCGAGATGACCAAGTTTAAGCGTGACCTCCTGTGCAAACGAGGTCCCGCCCATCACGGCAAGCATGGCGCAGGTTGCTGCTATGTGTTTAAAAGATCGAAACTTCATTCTTTCCTCCTCTGGAATGATTTCAGCGCCGTTGTTTTCCGGCACTATAGAAAATACTCAGGCCGCTCCTGCTTGATGACAGGCAGATCAATCAAAATCCCCTGAAGGTGCTGCCGCATGAATTGTTCGGCTCTCGCCACGTCTCCTGCGGCAATGGCATCAACCACCTCACGGTGTTGAGCGATCAGGCGCGCAACAGGAAAATGCATACTTGAAAGAAAACGCACCCGATCCATCTGGGCCTTCATTTCAACCACCACCCGCCAGGCTTTGCCTTTGTCAGCGCCTTCAGCAAGTGTGCGGTGGAATATTTCATCTGCATCCATGAAATCGCGAGCCGATCCGCCGATGAGCTCTTCTTGACGAACAAGCAACGCACGCAGTTCTGTGACAAGCGCTTCGTCAGGCGATTGGGCCAGAAGCTTCACAATGTCCGCCTCGACAGCCTCGCGAACGAAACGGGCATCCATAACCGCTTGCAGTGAAATTTTTGCAACAAACGTGCCTCGCTGAGGGCGAACCTCGAGCAAGCCTTCATTGGCAAGCGTAATAAAAGCCTCGCGTACGGGCTGGCGGCTGACGCCATATTGTTGAGCCACATCAGCTTCCGAAATCCGCGTGCCCGGCGACAATAAATTGTCAATGATGGCAGCCCGCAATGTTGCGTAAAGCTGATCCACGACACTGACATGCGTTGGTCGCACCAATGGGCTCTGCATGATTTAATCTCCTCATTTTTCTGCTTATACCATACTACCATACCAGTCAATATGGGGTCACACTTTCAGCGCCGTAGGATAATCCGGCCGTATTTAACGGAGTTTTTCAGAAAAGTTTACGCAGCTATTTTTAGTCTCTTTGCGGGGTATCCCGAAAGCTCCTATTGGGGGCGCTCATTGTAATACGCTCAAATCCATTGTGCGATGAATCCCTGAACCTACTGTAAAAGCTTTGTTTTTACACTCATCTTCGCACAATCCCCTTCAGTCCGCAGTTACATCTCTGGGCAACTAATCCAATGGATCAGTTGCTTTTCCGGCTTCTATCCTCCCACGCCATTATCTGGCTGATCCGAGATGCATCCAAAAAGCCATATGTTTGCGCCCATTTACAATATTAGATATTGCTGACTTAATAGTCGCATATCACTCCTCGAAGATTCGACTTTAAAACCCGATAACCGCGGGTAATTTGGGGTAACATTTTCTATCACTTTCATATTGCTTATAGTGACTTTGAAAATGATCTGATTGTCAAAGGTAGTGAAATTTTGCTGTACTGACAGCTGATTGTAGAACACGCTTTAGTTTCTGGGCGCTGCACTGTGCCATCACCACCCGTTAACCTTTCAGCCTCTTTATTAACAGGCAGACTTTTTACTCAGCCTCAAGCGGTAAGTTTAACTTATTCAGATTGCCGCGCTTCTCATCTAAATTTTCCCGCCCCTAACATGAGAAGCATTCGCCGCCGCGCGCCCCCAACAAATACCAGCTTGCTGCGCCTCATTAATGTTGCTCAACTCTACAGATATTTTATTCTTAGGGATTTTTTTATGAGTGCTTTCACGACGAATGCGGGTAATTTTGGACCTGCTGAGAATAGTAGTGTTGATCCGCGGACTGGTCTTTTTGGAGCGACTGTTGAGTTAGC
>NZ_JBDJNL010000034.1:0-14629 GCF_039674445.1 Brucella sp. TWI432
GTAAGGACGTATTTGCGTTCTCGCCATGGGTCTATCGCCAGAGAAACTTGGTCGAGCGCTTCTTTAACCGCCTCAAGCACTATCGCGGCATTGCAACACGTTACGACAAAACCCCGGCCAATTTCCTGGCTGCTGTCAAACTCATCGCTGTCCGTATCTGGTGCATCAGTTTATGAGTCTACGCCGTAGAGACTTGGCAGCGCCAGCGAGAGATTGAAAGCGCTCGTAATGATGAAAGATGGGTTGCGATGGAAGCCCGTATTGATACGCGGTTCTCTGGACTGGAAAACTCCGTCAAAGGCATCCAGTCGTCACTATCTCGCATCAACTGGATGATAATCGCTGGGCTGGTAGCAGCCTTCGTCGCCTTTGTCGTCGGTGGCGACTTGAAGTTACTTTGAGTGAAATCGGGGATCTGCGATTAATCGCAGATCCGACAATCAACCCCGCTTCTGCGGGTTTTTCTGTATATTAGCCAGCAGATGGTGACCAGCTTCCGTCATCACACTCAAAGCACAAACTAGGGTCAGACGGATCACTAGTTTGGCGTTCGCATGCCTCACGTGTCACGTATGGACATTGAAACATTGAAATGTTTTTTTTAGAAAAAGTACTAAGTTCACTTTTCCCAATCTTTCGACCTAAATCGTCATGATACGATGCTTTGTTTACCAATTTTTGATTAATGCCGCTTTCCGCGGATAAGGCGTAACCGGTAGAAAACAAAGCTAAAGAAGATGATATAATTAAAAATCGTCTTATCATTATTATTACCTTTCATGTGAACGATAATAATTAATTACATTTATTTATATATATCTACCCCAATAATAATTTAGAAAAAATTTGGAAATAAAAATTAATTATTAATTCATTTTTCTCTAGCGGTCGCCTAATCCTTATTGGCAAGCTGCACATTGGTCATTCATAAATGAAAATACAAATATGCGCAGCTAAAGCAGATGGGCGGTGACATGCGTCTTGTCCGAGAGGTATTGCAGAGGATAGAAGAAGGACAGAAGAAGGGTGGTTAGGTTCATGAAAGGTTCATTGAACCTAAAGAGCGCTATTTATTCGCTGTGATAATTTTATCTAACGTATTGGTATGTCTGGAGTTCGAATGGTGGGCGTAACAGGGATTGAACCTGTGACCCCTACAATGTCAACGCAATCGGGAGATCTTAAAACCGCGCATTTGCGCGGTTGTTGATGACAGCCCTAGGGTAAACATTTGTAGAACAATGCACGAACAAAGGTGGGTCTGCACCCAACCCGCACCCAAATCCGACATGAGGGCCATCGGAGTTAGGATCCAAGCGAATATATTGATATATAACAACTATTTTGCAAAATCGTTCATTTGATGCCCTTTATGAATCAACAGGTTACCTCTCAAATGCAAACCGTAGAACGGCACTCATTAAAACGGGGAAACGCTCGCGATTTTTCACGTCACATCGATAATTTCCGTCGCGGCGAGTCGACCGAGATGAGGTGCAAGGATGATACCTGGATGTGCGATCACTGCATAAAGGCCCTCGATACCAGGCAGAAACGACCTCAACGGTTTGCCATTTTCTATCATCGGGCGATGAGCTGCAGTAACGGTTCTTAATGGTGGTTTTACAGCGGGCGTTAAGATGCGAGCGATCGTTTGCACAGTTCGTTCTGCGAGTTGGGCTAAGCCAGCGTCACCTTCCAGTGGATAATCGTCGGCTGAAACAAGGCCTCCAGCTCGATCAGGTCGCAATTCAAGATCTTCGCAGTAAAGCAGATGATTCACTTTTGTCGACGTTGCTTCGAAGCGCATCAACACAGCTGGCTCAGTCCGAACAGGTAGTGTAATCCCCAGATCGGCAACGAGGGAAATGGCAGAAGCTGCGTTCGCCATCACGATGGCATCTGCTCTAATAGTTATGTTGGCGGTACGTACCCCTATAGCACGACCACCGTTCGTAAGAATCCCCTCGGCACTTTCTCCATAAACAATCTTTGCACCTGCGTCTTGTGCTGCAGCTAGCAGTTGACGCGTCAAATCTGCGGGCTCAATGGCAAAGTCATGGGGCGCCCAAGCTGCCACAGCTGGCGGTGAGGCGAGGCAAGGCTCCAGATCCCGAATCTGTGTGCGCTGCAAAGGTGTCATTTGCGCCCCTGCGGCCTGCTGGTCTTCAATCAGCCTTATCGTCTCTTCGTCACTGTCAAGCCAGACGATCGCGCCTCGAGCCGCGATGGGGAGTGGGCCGAGTTCGCGTTCTAGGCTCCCAAATTCATGGATTGCAACCAACTTCGATGCAAAGTTGTCCATGTCATCAGAGGGAAGTACACTACCCGTTCCAACCCAGCCGTAGGACCAGCGAGTTACGCCTCTGGCGGGTTCGAGCTCCTTTTCAAGAACCGTTACGCTGATACCTTGCTTTGCAAGATGCCAAGCAACGGACGCTCCGAGTATTCCAGCACCCACTACGACAACATTTCGTCCTGGACGACAGGGCGTGATCGTCGGTCGAGTTGCGATGTCAGGGGGAGAAATCTGAAGACTCATTACGCTTTCCAGGATCAATAACTAAATACGACTGAGCACTAACTAGCTTGTTTGAAATCTATAATTTTCGTTCAAACGCCTCCAGAATAACTGTCGGCATTTTTTCGTTTCGCATAGTTTCGTCTGTTTTCCACTCGTCGCCATAATATTTGACGCGCGCTAGGACTGTGTTGTGCCCAAGAACGTCCGATAGATGGCAGTGCGCGGATAAAAAATCACTTAAATCCTAAATTTGCTTTCAATTCAAGTTGAAGTTGGCAGACAAGTTTTTCCGTTGTTCCCGTTGAAAATCTATAATAATTACCAGCAAGTAGGAATTGTAGCAAACAAAACTCTGCAACGGTTTGCAAAAGAATATCATTAAAAGTCCAGCCGGAAATACGAAAAAACATAATGAAATCAAATGGCTGTGGAACCTAGATTCGAACCAAGACTAACGGATTCAGAGTGCCAGTCAATATATTGAAATGTAATTAGTATTCTGCAAAATGATGCATTTGACGCTCTTTGTGAATCAATGGGTTGGCAGCGAAATGCAAACTAATTGTCAGCAACGTCGCCCAATCGGCTTGCGTAAATTGTTAACTTCACATGGTGTTTATAAATGTCAACTGCCGGCCTCAGGCTAGTCTCCTAGACGGCTTCTTGCCGCACGGATAAGCTGGACGTTAGCAAAGAGCTAGAAGGCAAAAAATGATCATGCGGCAATTCAATGTGAATGCAAAAGTTTTTGAGAGAGTAAAACTTTCCAATGGCGTTGCCGAAACGCTTCATAATTGAATGGCTGACGATGTTCAAGATGGATGAAATCTAATCGCTACGAGCGCTCGTGGACAAAGGTTGACTACGGAACCGGTTTTGATTCAAGGCTTCTATTCGGAGGCAGCCTTGGGCGAACGGATTGGTTTGACGAACGATGAATGGGCGGGAACTGTCCGCTTCTTCCTGGGGAGCAGGGCCGCGGATGCCGTCCTGCCCAAGACAACCGGCGCTATTTCGAAGGCATGATGTGGATAGCGCGCACGGGAGCGCAATGGCGGCACCTGCCTGATGAATACGGCAAATGGAACAGCGTCTTCCGCCACTATCGGCGCTGGGTTGAGACCGGCGTGTTCGAAGAAATGCTGGAAACTCTGGCTGATATGGTCGAGCGGGATCGAAGCGCCGACATGATCGACAGCACAATTGTCCGAGTGCATCATTGTGCGATCGGCATAAAAAGGGGCCTCAGGAGATCAAGGCGCTTGGTCGATCACGGGGCGGCTTCACCGCCAAGCTCCATGCCCACTGCGATGCGAAAGTCCGTCCGCTCGGCTTCGTCTTGACGCACGGGCAAACGCATAATAACGTAAGGCTTTGCGCCCTTGTTCTGGATGATCTCCGATCGGATTGAGGCTTTACTCGCCCATAAGGGTTACGACGCTGACGCCATTTGCTAGGAAATTGCCAGCGCCGACGTCGAGGCCGTCATCCCATCGAAAAGCAACAGGCGCGAGCTAATCCCACACCACAAATCCAAATACAAGTGGCGCAACCAGATTGAGCAGCTCATCAATAAGCTCAAGAACTAGCGGCGCGTTGCGGCCCACTATGACAAAACCAAGGATTCCTATCTCGCCTTCGTCGTCATAGCCGCAGTCAAACTATGGATATCCTTTGTCCACGAGCGCTAATAATTTTTCTGTTTTGAGACAGTACAAAAAAATCCGAATGAATATTGACAAAACTTAGAAGCTTTCTAGCTTTCACTAACAAAGCGTTATTGTTAACTCATTAAGGGGGAATTCGTGGTTCATAATGTATGTTCTTATCGTAGGAAATTGAAAAGCAGTGTAGTGCTATTTGCCTGTACGATAGCTTCTGTTCAAAACGCTTGGGCTCAACAAATACAAGCAAACGGCCCTACTGATATTGTCAAATTCAATGGTAAGGTAGATACGGGAAATGATTCTTCGTTAGATGGAATAGGGCTTTATGCTAGAAATTCAGGCTCGATTATCGCAGATGGTCCAGTAGAAGTTATAACTGGTGGTGATTTTGCATATGGCGTGTATTCGCAAAACGGTACCATTGAATTATCTGAAGGCATAGATGTAAGTACTTCTGGTTATGCGGCTCACGGATTGTTCGCTACTAACTCAGGATCATTAACCGCCAACAATATTAATATAAAAGTTGATTCAATTAACTCTTACGGCGCTTACGCCTTGTCGGGCGGTAAGGTTTCCCTCGATGGCGGCACAGTCGATGCTGCGGGCATTGGGTTTTTCACGTTGGGCGCTGAAGGGGATGGTACAGAATTAAGTGCCAAGAACTTAACTATAAAAAGTGTAGATTCTGGCGTAAAGGCAGATCGCTATACCTCCATATTATTAGATAATGTAGATATTATTACCAGTGGATCTTCCGCGCATGGGATATATTCGATTGGCTCTCTTGCCAATGTTGAAGCACGTAATACAAGCATAACCACTAACAATACGTCTTCTTACGGACTCTACTCAATTAACAAAGGTACTACAACATTTGAGAGTGTTAATGTAACTACCCTTGGAGGGTCGTCTCATGGTATAACGTCGTACAATAAAGAAACTGTAACCAATGTTTCTGAAAGTATTGTTAATAATTATGGTGGTGGTAGCTATGGTGTTTTATCTCAAAGGGGAGCAAATATAACTTTATCTAACACTGCTATAAATAACTATGGAGCCAACAATGTTGGAATTTTGGCCTTCGAAATTGGGGTTGATGATGGAACGCTAGTTGAAGCGAATAATATTGAAATTGCTTCAACGGGCGATAATTCATACGGAGTTGCATTAATAGGTGGTGCCACCGTCAATATTAAAAATAGCAAATTTAAACTGAGCGGTCCAAATGGAACATCATTATATTCACAATATTATACAAGTGGTACCTCTCAAGTAAATATCGAAGATAGTGCCATTAGATCGGAGAATGGTTCGGCAATAGTCGTTAATGCTAGTTCACTTGTTACTTCTCTTAAGAACACAAAACTAAGTGGCTCTAACTATCTTTGGAATATATATGGTGATGATGATCGCAGTAGTAACCTAGTATTAAATACATATAACAGTACGGTTCAAGGCGCGACAAACCAAGACACTGACAGCTATTCCGAGTTGAATTTGAATGAAGAATCTATTTGGTATGTTTCAGGAAATTCGAGTGTTAATGCCTTACTCAATGATAACAGCAGCATATTTTTAAACAGCAATGTAGCTCGCAATAATTCTGAATTTATAGAGCTTAGTGCCCAAGATTATACGGGTAACGACGGATATATCTACATGAATACAGAGTTGATGGGTGATGATTCAAAGACAGATAGAATTAAGCTGGTTAATAGCATCTCATATAAACCAACTACGGTTGTGATCAACAATGCGGGTGGTACTGGAGCCCAGACTGATAACGGCATTCTGCTGATTGAGGTAGAAGGCATATCTACTGGTGAGTTTTTGCTTCAAGGAGATTACGTCCATAACGGCGAACAGGCGGTAGTTGCGGGTGCCTATGCATATAAATTATATCAAGGTGGTACTACTAATCCTCTAGACGGCAGTTGGTATCTACGTTCGCAAGTCAAGCCCGTTGACCCTGTCGACCCCGTTGACCCCGTTGACCCTGTTGATCCCGTTGATCCTGTCGACCCTGTCAACCCAGAACCTCTCTACCAGGCAGGGGTACCAACTTATGAAGCCTATCCGCAGGCTCTTCTTGGCTTAAACGGTGTGTCTACCTTGCAGCAGCGAACAGGCAACCGTGTCTGGTCAGGCAATGGCAATCGTGTGGTTGCGCAGGGTGCTGATGCAATTGGCTCGCCTTATGCCGCCCCTGATGAAGCTGGCGCTGCAATCAACAGCAATGGCGTTTGGGGTCGCATAGAAGGTTCGCATAACCATATTAAACCAAGTTTTTCTTCGTCTGATACGAATTTTGACCAGAATGTCTTCAAAATGCAGGCTGGTATTGATGGCCTGCTGACGGAGACCGAAAACGGCAGGCTGATTGGCGGCTTCACGGTGCATTATGCCCATGGCAAGACGAAGACCAATTCAACCCATGGCGATGGTGATATCAGCACAGACGGCTATGGTCTTGGCGGAACGCTCACCTGGTATGGCGAGAATGGCTTCTACCTTGATGGTCAGGGTCAGGTGACGTGGTATCGCAGTGATCTTCACTCGACGACTGCCAATATAGGCCTGACCGATAACAATGATGGTTTTGGCTATACTTTATCACTGGAAGGCGGGCAGCGTTTTGCCATCGACGAAGCATGGTCACTGACACCACAGGCACAGTTGACGTATTCCAATGTTGATTTTGATGCATTCACGGATGCATTTGATGCAGATGTCAGCCTTGATCGTGGGGAGAGCTTGCAGGGTCGTCTTGGTCTGACGGTTGATCATGAGAATTCATGGCAGAATGCCAATGGCATGCTGGATCGGACACGGGTGTATGGGGTTGCTAATCTCTATTACGAGTTTCTCAAAGGAACGCGTGTGAATGTTGCGGAAAGCACGTTTACGAGCCGCAATGATCGTGTGTGGGGTGGATTGGGCCTTGGTGGTTCTTACAACTGGAATGACGATAAATATTCGATCTATAGCGAAGGCCTCGTCAACACCAGCCTTAACAACTTCAGTGATAGCTATTCGATCAAAGGTGAGGTTGGATTTCGAGTAAAATGGTAGATTGAAGCCTGAACGTTATTCGCGCCTAAAATTAATATAGGCTTTTTACTAATGGATAACGTTCGATTGTATGTAGAAAAAACCTGCTGTTATCTTCCCGGAAAACAGCAGGTTTCTTTGGTCACTTCTTAGGAGGGTGTTGACACGTTAAGTTTCTCTGGCCGGAAAGATCAGCGGATATTAGATATTCAAGCGACACCGGCCGCAATTTTCCATGCATCGAAAGCTTCGACGCGATGGTATCGAATTGCTTGTGCGGCTCGGCGCCGGGACGGAACTGAAAAGCAATTGCGTGTTACGGAGTGCATGGAGACGAACCGTTGCAACGCTCCCGATGATCGGTGGCCTTGCATGGTTCGTTCCCGTTTTCGAAACGGCAGATGGCTGCTTTCAGCCCTATTATTGAGGCCCTTGTACGACCAATGGCCAAGGCCGGGTGCCACTTCTGCCTTTGCTGCACCGTAGGAGCGGAGCTTATCGGTGATGATCCGTTTGGGAGAAAAGCCATAGCGCTTCATTAACGCCACGAGCAGTTGCTTTGCCGCCCCTTTATCACGCCGCTTCTGCAAGATTTCTTCGAGAACGGTGCCGTTTTGATCCACCGCACGCCAGAGCCGGAATGGACTTGCCCGGAAAAAGTGGAGAGCGAATCCCTAACCTTTGATAGTCTTTCGCCCCATGACGAACACGAAGAAGAATTCACCTGGCCGCCACGCCAAATTCACTGATGACTTCAAAGCAGGAACCGTCCGGCTTGTGCGCACGAGCGGCAGGCCGTTGCGTGCAATATCCGATGATCTTGGCGTTGGTCTCTCGACGCTTGGGAAATGGGTCGTCACCCACAAGGAGGCGGAGCTCCTTTCTGGACCACACGAGGATACAGCCAAGGAACTGGCGCATTTTCGCAAGGAAAACGAGATTTTGCGTCAGGAGCGGGATTTATTAAAAAAGCAGCCGCCTTCTTTGCCAAGGAAATCATGAAATGAAATTCAATGTCATCGCGGCGGAGAAGGCCAACGTTCCGGTTTGGCGTGCCTGCGCGCTTTTGGGTGTCAGTGAAAGCGGATATTACGCTTGGGGTATACGCAAGCCGAGCCTGCGGCAAAGGACGGACATGGTTCTTTTGGCTCATATCCGGGCGCAATTCACCACCTCCCATGAAACCTTCGGAAACCCACGCATGACGGTGTAACTGAAGGAAGAAGGGGTTTGCGCCGGCCGCCACAGGGTTGCCCGGATCATGCGTGACAACGGATTGAAAGCGTTACAGAAACACCGTTTCAAGAGAACAACTAACAGCGAGCACAAAGGGTCTGTAGCCCCCAACATTCTGGATCAGGACTTTGCTGCCACGGGGCCAAATCAGAAGTGGGGTGT
Source organism: Brucella sp. TWI432 (assembly GCF_039674445.1). Lineage (NCBI taxonomy): Bacteria > Pseudomonadati > Pseudomonadota > Alphaproteobacteria > Hyphomicrobiales > Brucellaceae > Brucella > Brucella sp. TWI432. The sequence goes on from NZ_JBDJNL010000034.1 coordinate 8,644, forward strand.
TGACATCACCTATGTTTGGACGACGCAAGGCTGGCTTTATCTGGCCATTGTTGTCGATCTCTATTCGCGGCGGGTTATCGGCAGGGCTGTAAGTGACCGCCTGAAACAGGACTTGGCATTGACCGCATTACAACGGGCAATTGCCATCCGCAGACCGCGGAAGGATGTCATTCACCACTCCGCCCATGGTGGCCAATATTGTGCGACCCACTACCAAAAACTCCTGAAAGCCCACGGATTCATCCTGTCGATGAGCGGCAAAGGCAATTGCTATGACAATGCCATGGTGGAAACCGTCTTCAAAACAATCAAATCAGAGCTGATTTGGCGAACCGTGTTCAAAACGAGGGCACAAGCCGAAATCGCCATTGGACAATATATTGATGGCTTCTATAATCCGAAACGAAGACATTCATCCTTGGGCTACAAAAGCCCAATTCAGTTCGAGAGCATCCCTCTCAAGCTGACCGCCTGAAGAAACCTTCGCTTTCCACTTTTTCCGGGCAAGTTCAGGGAAACCGGACGAACAGTTGTGAATGAGAAACCTTCTTGCATTTTTATTAACCAGATAAGGCCAATATGCCCGCGCCCGTAAGGGCAGGCGTGTGGCATTGACCTACCGTCGTGCCAGGCGGGCTTAGACGCCAATCTTCAGCCGCCGCTATTCGGTGTTCGCGCACCGATAGCCGCCCCATTCAGGGCGTGTTTCCGCAATCGCTAAAATGACGATTGGCTCTTTTTAGATATGATAAAGTGTTAGGATCATTCCTCTAATGACCGGAATATGGTCCTGAGTGTCAGTGCATTCATTTCGTGGTGTCGCGCGCTCGGATTTCTGTGTTTCTTATGCGTCTGTGGGAGACAATCGAATGCGCTGCGGGTTTGCACGTATCTCATCTTCGTGTTTCCGAAGTCTTTTGGTTCTAAATCAAAAGGTTGCCAATTACGATTTGGCCATGAGCATCGGCAGGGAGGAGAAAACGCACTGGCTGGACAGAGATAATTGGAGCTCTATCTATCCTGAAAAGGAGAAATTGCATGTTAAGTCCAAAATCATCTGACGATTATCCTGGCCGTAAAGCCGATTGTGAGCAAGCCATTTCTGCTGGGATAAAAGATCTCATAGAACAAGCGACATTAGCCGGTCGGTCGGAAGAAGACGCTGAAGCTGTGGTCGAGGGGACGAGTGTGCCCGGTGTGAGAAATTTGATAACTGAAGCTGTGGATGCAGGGTGGTCAGCGGAAGAAGCTGCCGATGCAATCAAAGTCGTATCAGATAAAATGCAGCGCGGCCCAATTGGCAAGCATTTGGACAGTTAGACATTAAAAAAGCCGCCTAAAAAGGCGGCTTTCTCAATTCAATCTATTCGGTTACTTGGCCCAACGACCTTCATATTTAAACTCTGGAGCCTTTTCGATTTCTTCCTTGGTCGAGTTCATGACTGCCGACCACTTTTTATCATCATCGAAATAGGTGACATCAATCGCGTCGGGTGCCACAATCACATAGCGCTCGCCTACACCGAGAAATCCACCAACTGACACAATATAACCAGCCAACTGACCATTGGCGATAATCAGATCTTTAATTTCACCAATGGTCGTATCATCGCCATTGACCACATTGAGGCCGATAAGATTGTAGCTGAGCACAGCAGTTGGCTCGGCAGTTACGAACACCTCCTTATCAGCAACAGTTGCAGTCTGAGCATGAGAAATCGAGACGAGTGCAACAGTAGTGGCGGCAGCGAGTAGGATACGACGCATCATAATTCTCCAGATTATTCAATTACATATTTTCCATTTGAGAAATGCTTAGAAGGGCAAATCGTTCCATAAATGTTATGGAGATATTTCAACGCCCCATACTATGCCTCGCTTCATGCATCTAAAATCAGCCTACCAATATCGCTAAAACTTTTCTCCAGAATGATGCGATGACAGCGCCGAAAATGGCTGCGAACGCGCTGACAAGCATCACAGCACCGATGCCGCGTTCCCGCCAGCGGTTAAAATCCGCGACCGGTTCCTCAACCTTTTCAAGTCTCGCATCAATGCTTTCGATATTGCGCTGCAAGGCTTCCAATAAGCGTTCAGTTTTCTCCTGCCGCTGATATTGTTGCTTGCGGTCTTGCCGCGCATTCTCCTGATCCGAGATGATGAGATCGAGCTTTCCCTCAATTCTACCAATGGAACGATCTTGGCCCGCATCACTCATCGTAAATTCCTTTTTACAGAATCATAAAAAGCAGCACATCGTTCGCTACGCGCGTTCTGGCGGTCCAAGGCCTGCCGCTCCCGTTTCAGGATTGAGCGGATTTCGGCACCATTGAGCAGTGGCGCATGCGGCTCTTTTAATTGGCAGTCATCAGGATAATCCGGGAGCTGCGCTCGTGCCTGCGACTGCCCTTGACGCTGAGCCGCTTCCTGCAACAGCCTATCGCTGGCGCAGGAACTCAATATCAGCATCATCAAGCAGGCAAGTCCGCCCCGCTTCAGCAAGCCGCTTTTCATAATCTGCGATCTCCTGTTCTGATTTTTCGCTTTGTGCAGCTTCGGCAGCGCGCGCATTTTGCAGCTGCACCTGATAGGCTTCGATCACCAATTGCCCGGCCTTGCGCTGTCGGGCTTCCTCGGCCAGTTGTGCTTGAAGCGCCTTCACCTGAAACTCTGGCACAAGACCTTTTTTGGCCTGTCCTTCGAAGGCTGTGCCGACATAGGGAATGTCTTTGAGAAACGGGATGCCATTGTAATAGATCGCAGCCAGCACAATGCCGACCGCAATTCCCGCACCAATTTTGAGATAATCAAGCAAGCCCAGCATCACAGACCTGCCAGGCACAATTCAAGCTCACCAATGCGCTGCGCATCGCCCATTTCACGGCGTTTGCGCAGACCTTCAATCACCTTGCCGCCAGCGCGGTTGAATGCGGTCATAGCATTGCAGGCCGCGCGCCATTGCTTTTCATTCAAGCGCTTTGCGGCTGTGGATTTGCAGGCAGCACCGGTGCCGATATTATAGGAGAGATCAAGCATCGATGCCTGCACGCTGATAGGCGCTTGATCAAAGCTGCGAATGCATTTGCGCAATGGCTGACGAAAATCAGCTTCCAGCCGCTTGATCAGCATCTGCCGGCATTGCTTGTCTGTATAATAGTCGCCCTTTTTGACGCCCTTGGTTTCTCCCAGACACACAGTCCAGACTTTGCCGAGCTTGTCATAATAGGCTTGGTTTTCCATGCCTTCCCATGGTGCTGTGAGATAGGTTGCTGTTAAGGCGACCAGTCCAAGGCCGGATGCCAATGCTGCTTTTACACGTTTACGTGTCATCGCGGAAAGCCTTCTGAGAAACAAGGCGCATCACAAAAGCCGCCATCGTGATGATGAGCGACAGCAATGCGAATATGCCTGTAGGGATGGGATAAGCATCGCCGAGAAGCGGCAATGCGACTTCAATGCCGGTCAACAAACCGGCGAGCAGGATCAGGCGGACAGACCACGCCTTTCGCAAGACGTGCCGCCAATCGGGCACAAGCTGCATGACAGCCTCTATTTTTTATATTGAGGTATCTGGTTGATGCTAATCATCGAGCGGATCATCACTCATGCCAGCAAATGTGCTGTCAGAAGTATCCGAAGGGGTGGTGGGCTGGGTGCCCTTCTTGCGGGTGTCTTTTCCGGCATTCTTCCCCGGCTGTTTGATTTCCAGCGATGTGGTGCTGCCGCCGCTTCGGTCGGCTTTATGGCGGACCGTTGAGATTCGATATTCACCATCAACGCCAGCGCGTGCGCCTGAAAGCGTGAAGGTGGCTTCAGCCTGTGCTTCAACGGTCAAATCCATTTCAACCGTGCCTTCGCCGCCCTCACGTTCAGCTTCCCGTTTTCGGGCTTCACCGACATACTCAGCCTGGCTTTCATCGCTCACTGTGGTGCGAACAACGTTGGTGGATTCTGGCAAATCACGATCAAGATCAAACTCAATATCTTTGGATTTGAAGTCCGCAGCTTTGCGGTCGAAATATCGAACCTTGGCCTTGGTGAATGATCTGCGCCCCTTGTAGGGGGCAATGTCCCACGAAATGACGTTGACGCCGACAATGCCTTCAATGACTGGCATCTTCGCGCCCGTGGAGGCCTTTCCTTCGCCGCGTTTTGCGAGAACAGCCTGATCACCTCTGATTTTGAAAGAGCCGCCCAATTCACGGGCGAGTTTTTCACCAAGGTGCAAAAAGCTTTCACCATCCGCAGACCAGTAATCACGATGGATATTGGCGAAATCCGCATCAAGCTTGATCGTTGAAATGCCGGAGCGCTTGGCGGCGTCATCGATGAATTCCTGCAAGGTTGCATCATCCTTGTGAAACAAGAGAGGCTGCTTGACCTTGCCTCTGCTGTCGAAACCCTTGGCTGTGACTTGAAGTGTCCGTCCGCCACCACGGGAGCCGGATGAGCGAACACTATCGACTGTGCCTTTGAATTTGGACACACCATCAAGGATTGCTTCAACGGCAGCGCCGTCTTGTGGCAATTTCACCTGTCCATCTGTGTCGTCAAATGTCAGCGAACAGGTGTCGGATGCGCTGCCATCCTTGTCGGTGATGTCGATACTGATGAGATAGGGGCGCATGGCACTGGTCATGTCCCTGCCATAGACAAGAACTTTCCAGTTCACTTTCCAGCTATTTGTCATGATCATTCACTCAAAGAGAGAAACAACGTGACGTGATTGGCCGGGGCCTTGCGCTGGCAAGTCCGGCAAAAGCACGTCTGTGCCTAAGGGGATGATCGCGCCGAGGGCGGCGAGATCGGTGTTGATTGCCAATGCCTCTTCACGCAGGCTTCGCCCGCGCACCCCATAGGCACGCCAAAGCAGCAGGTCGAGGGTTATCCCTTCGCCCTTCACGGTGATTGTTTGCATCACGGCTCCTAGAATATGCCGAAGAGTGACAGCAGCCCGGTGATAACCTGCTGTCCGGCACCCGCATCCGGTTGCACTTTGGTCATGACGATTGTGTGCTTGACGACAAAGCCAACGCCATCACGGGTGAGGTCAGTGTGGTTTTCGGTTATTCGGGTGATGGCGAACCATCCCAAACGTGTGCCATCGCCGCGCTGAAGCGGGAATTTTGTCCCGCTGCGGCGCATGCCATGGGCTATTTCGAGTTCGTTGAGACCCCCGATCCTGGTGGGTAAAATCTGTCCGGAGAGGGTGATTTCATCATCGCCTTCGCCGGTGAACTCTTTGGCTGGAAAAGACCCGATAAGGGCTTTGGACGCAATGTCCGCCGAGGCGGTTCTTTGCATGCTGTCGATACTGAAAGGACGCGTATCAACGGTCAGCGTACCAAGCATATACAGCATTATGACACTCCATATTCGAGATCGGCATGAATGCCATCAAATGCTGATCGCACGCTTTGCGTAACCTTTGCAGCGGCGAGATTGGCTATTTCTTCAGGTGTTGCGGCAGATTTGGCGTTGATAACAAGGCTAAGATTGACGTTTGGCGCGGGTGGCGGGTTCATAACTTGCACCTGCTGCACGCCAGATGGTTCTGTCACAACCGTGGGGGTTCCAAGAAGCGTGACTTTCTCTGGTTCGCCGTAAGTTGGAGACGGGGCTATCAGGTCGTTCCAAAGTTGTCTGAAACTGAATGGGACAGTTTCTGAGGGTGCCGCTTGCTTAGGTGCGGGGGCCGCCTCACGCTGTCCGGTGCTATTGCCTTGCTTCAAGTTGTATTCGTTCATTTTCTGAATGAAATACTCTTGATCTATCAATTTGGGATCGGATGGGCCCTTTGCTTCGAGGCCTTTATAGATCGCATAACCAACAGTGCTCCAGATATTGGCGCGCGACAGGAAGCTTCCCAGCCCACTTGGTCTGCCCCCATGGGGTGATCCGTGTTTACTGTTAGTGCATGCTGGGTCGACTTGCCACTGCTGGTGTTGACGCTGGCCCATTTTGTGAGGGCCAGACGGCTGCTTGT
>NZ_JBDJNL010000035.1:0-14559 GCF_039674445.1 Brucella sp. TWI432
GAGTTTCTCTCAACGGATCAGAGTAAGCGTGACAGCCATCGTCAGTGGCCCGTTGATTTAAAAGCCCGGATTGTTTCGGAAAGCTTGCGTCCTGGCGTGAGCGTGCAGGAAGTTGCCGATCGCTATGGCGTGCGTGCAAACTATCTGTCTTCATGGCGCACGCTGGCACGTCAGGGCAAGCTTGTTTTGCCTTCGCCGGAAGATGATACGGAGTTTGCAGCAATTATAGTAGCGGAGTCTGCAGTTGAACCGGTGACGTCACCAGCTTCGCGCGTTGAGATATTCAGCGGAGAAGTGATCATTCGGCTGGAAGAAGGTGTGTCGGCTTCCCGGATTGCAGCTGTTGCAAGCGCGCTTGCGGCTCTCAAATGATCTTCCCTTCCAACCGGGTTCGCATCATGGTGGCTACCAAACCTGTCGATTTCCGTAAAGGCCATGACGGGCTTGCTGCGTTGGTGAAGAACGAGCTGCGAAAGGATCCATTTACGGGAACTGTATTTGTTTTTCGCTCGCGCAAGGCCGATCGCATAAAACTGATCTACTGGGATGGCACGGGTATGGTTCTGGCTTATAAGCGTTTGGAAGCCCATACGTTCAGCTGGCCAGAGATCCGGGATGGACTGATGTCGTTGAGCCATGCACAGTTTGAAGCTTTGTTCGCAGGACTTGACTGGCGACGCGTTCGGGCGGTGGAAGCGAGAGCGCCGATTACTGTTGAATAGCTATTGAGCACCGGCATCATAGCCTGCGGACGATGACTCTGGCAGCATAATCATCAAGCATATCAAGGCCGGATTTGGTAAGTTTGGCTCATGTTGGACGCTGCCGATCTTCCCAACGATATTGCTGAGCTCAAAGCACTGCTGATTGCTGCGACAGCGCTCGGTCTTCGTAAAGATGATCGGATTGCGCGGCTGGAGAAGCTGGTTGCAGCCTTCAAACAAGCCGCTTTTGGACGCAAGTCAGAGAAGATTAATCCTGAGCAGTTTGATCTGGCCCTGGAAGATCTGGATGTCATTAAGCATGGAATAAGGACCCCATTTGAGGGGTTATCGGCATCCAAACGGGACCCCTTATTTAAAGGGTAACATGACCTTCGATTTCAATCGGAGGTTTTCTATTGGATGCTTATTGTGGAGACTATTTCGAAGATACGACGTCTTGCTCATGTGCAGGGCAAAACGATCAAAGCGATCTGTCGGGAACTGGGCGTTTCGCGCAAGGTTGTGCGGAAGGTTCTGCGCAGTGAAGAGACTGAGTTCAAATACGAGCGCTCCCGTCAACCGCAGCCAAAGCTCGGTCCCTGGCGTCACCATCTTGATGGAATACTGCTAGCTAATGAGGCAAAGGCCTCGCGCGAACGCCTGACGCTGATCCGGATATTCGAAGATTTACGCGATCTGGGTTACGCGGGTGGCTATGATACGGTCCGGCGTTATGCACGCTCATGGACAAAAGAGCGTGGGGCCGTGACGGCGGAAGCCTATGTACCACTTTATTACGCACCGGGCGAAGCTTACCAGTTCGACTGGAGCCACGAGATTGTTGTTCTGGACAGTCTGCCCCGAGCCCAGTGGCTGCTGGGAGACCGGGGCTACGACGCCGATTGGTTCCGGGACGCCTTGCAGGCCAAGGGCATCACGCCCTGCATCCCTGGCCGAAAATCCCGAACCGAGCCCGTCCGCTACGACAAGCGCAGATACAAACGGCGCAACCGCATCGAGATCATGTTCGGCAGGCTAAAGGACTGGCGGCGGGTCGCCACCCGCTACGACCGCTGCCCGACCGTCTTCCTCTCCACCATAGCCCTCGCCGCTACCGTCCTGTTCTGGCTATGAGTCCTGAGCCTAGGGGTATCTTTTTGACTCTTACTTTGGATAACAGGACATCGGTGTGCGTCTGGCTTGATGCCGATCTTCATGTTCTTGACTCTACGTCAAAACCTTCCGGAAAGCGCATTTAACGGATCAGTTGGTGCCACCAATTCGCCCCGTTTTCAGATCCGCATGTTCATGCCCGCTTTAAAGGAACCGATGTTTCTGACCAGCAATCAGCACACCTGGCAAAGGCGAGGGAAATTGGTTAGTAACCTTCCAATGCAAAACACGCAGCAGCTTGGCGAGCACAGAAATCTTCTATAGACTGTGTAATTCATATGCATTACAATTGAACTTTAAGTGGGAGAAACTTATGGCTTCTAATGCACTCGTTCAAACTCGTATTGATGCCGAAGTTAGAGATCGTGCCTCTGCGGTGCTTGAAGGTATGGGTCTTACGGTGTCGGACGTTGTTCGTATCTTACTCACCCGGACGGCAAACGAGGGGGCATTGCCGCTCGAACTTATATCAGGCAGCGAAGCGCACGATGCTTGGTTTCGCAGCAAGGTTCTTGAAGCGCTTCACGACACGCGACCCGACGTACCGGATGATGAAGTTACGGCTCATTTTGAAAGACGACGGGCGGCAGCGCGCGTTAAAGCAGTGGCGCTCAAGCCGTGAAGCTCATTTGGTCCGCATTTGCGTTATCTGATCGAGACGCTATCTTCACTTTCATTGAGGCGGATAATCCCTTATCTGCAATCATGGTCGACGAACGGATCGTCGAGGCTGCTCGTCGACTAATTGATTTTCCGGGGAGTGGTAGGGTTGGCAGAATTGCCGGGACTAGGGAATTGGTGATAAACGGTACTCCGTACGTCGTGGCTTATGCTGTAACGCAATCGGCAGTTCGTATCCTCCGCGTACTTCACGGAGCACAGGAATGGCCAGACATTATTTCTACCAGTTAGGCGTTCAATGCTAATTTTGGGAACAATGGCTGATATTGCTCTTGAGGAGGAGTAGTCGCCAAGAATCTTGACTTCTTATCAAAAAAAGAACCGCCATCAAATATCCCCCAGTTACTTGCTATCGGGTGAGCGGGTGAGATTTGGTGACAGTGCCATCTTACCGGGCAATTGCACGCCTCATCGTAATCCATTATAATCCCGTCTTTGACAGAAAATTGCTTCCAATAGCATTTTAAGAAGGCACGTTTGTCAGAGACAGAAATTGAATGTCTGATGAAGCCATGCTTACGCATGACGATACTCAGAGGAACGTTTCGCCGTATTTGTGCGGTTAACTTATAGACATATTTTGGATGAGGCCCCGACAAAAGCAGGGTAGGTAATCCTCTTATCAAAGCTGGCTTTGTTAGTAAGTAGGATCATACTTCTTCGATAATCAGGCTTGCGATTTGGGGGTCGCTAGCTGTTGAGCGGCACGCCAAGCCGATCGCCGAGATAAGGCCAGAGGTATAGGCCAAGCTTTTTGCACTTCTTCATAAGGCCAGCACGGTGTCGCGGGCGACACGGCCGTCCCCGCTCATAGTGCCACCGGAGATTTTTCGCTTGGTGACGCAATTGCGAAGATCATTCTCGGAAACGTTGGTGTGCAAATGGATTTCATGGCACTCAAGAGCTTCCAGCAGTTTATGCTTACTCCTCAGCAATCGAGCCAGCAGCTTATCGAGATTCACAGGTGTTGATTTCCACGTAGAAGTGAGCCGGAATTGCGGGTAATTTCCATTGAGAACTGAGCCATGTGACCCAGCCTCCACTGTTTTGTGCAGCGGAGGACAACGGAGTGATCCACATGGGACTTTTGAACATCATTCGCCGCATGTTTTTGCGGGACAAGCTGTCGATTCGTGAGATTGCACGGCGGACTGGTCTTTCACGCAACACTGTTACAAAGCATGTTTCCTCGGGTACGATTGAGCCTAAATTTGCGACACCGGATCGACCCAGCAAGCTTGATCGTTACGCAGACAGGCTTGCAGTGTGGCTAAAAATGAAGCAAGTAAATCGCGGAAACAACGCCGTAATCTGAAGCAACTTCATGCTGATCTGGTCGCTCTTGGTTTTGACGGATCTTATGGCCGGGTTGCAGCCTTTGCTAGGAACTGGCGTGCAGATCGCCAACAGGAGCAGCAGACAAGCGGGCGCGGAACCTTCATTCCGCTGACTTTTCGCGCGGGTGAAGCTTTTCAGTTTGATTGGAGCGAGGATTTTGCTGTGCTGGGTGGAGAACGCACCAAGTTACAGGTTGCACATTTTAAGTTGTCTCACAGTCGAGCATTTGTGGTCAGGGCTTATCTGCTTCAGACCCATGAGATGTTGTTTGATGCCCATTGGCACGGGTTGCGCGTTCTGGGTGGTGTGCCCGAACGCGGTATATACGATAATATGAAGACGGCAGTTGACCGGGTTGGCCGTGGCAAAGAGCGGCATATCAACATGCGCTTTCTTGCCATGGCGAACCACTATGTCTTCGCGCCAGAGTTCTGCAACCCTGCTGCTGGATGGGGTGAAGCAGATGAGAAAACAGTCCAGCGAAATGTTTTCCTGCTGAACGCCTGGAGCGAGAGCGAAGGGCCGGGCGGGGCAGGTGGAGAAGAATGTGCAAGATGCTCGACCGCGCTTGTGGCAACCAATACCCAGCTTTCCCGATCTGAATGCACTTAATGGGTGGCTGGAACAGCGTTGTATTGAGCTTTGGAATGAGATACCGCATGGCACTCTTAGCGGATCAATTGCGGATGTTTGGGCAGACGAACAATCATCACTGATGCCAATGCCAGTGGCATTTGACGGCTTTGTTGAGCAAAGCAAGCGTGTTTCCCCGACCTGCCTGATTAACTTTGAGCGTAATCGCTACAGTGTACCAGCATCATTTGCGAACCGTCGGGTAAGTCTGCGGATCTATCCTGATCGACTTGTCATCGTCGCAGAAGGGCAATTCTTATGTGAACATCCACGTATCATTGACCGATCACACAGAATGCCTGCACGCACAATTTATGACTGGCATCATTATCTGGCAGTGATCCAGCGCAAACCAGGTGCCTTGCGCAATGGCGCGCCCTTTGCTCAATTACCAATAGCGTTCAAACAGTTACAGGACATTATGCTTCGTCGCCCCGGCGGAGATCGCGAGATGGCTGATATACTGGCATTGGTATTGCAACACGATGAGCAGGCCGTGCTTACGGCTGTGGAACTCGCTCTTTGCGAAGGTGTCGCAACCAAAACTCATGTGCTCAATCTGTTGCATCGACTGATTGATGGCAAGACAAGCAACGGACCGGACCTCGACACTCCGCAGGCATTGAACTTAAAGCACGAGCCTAAAGCCAACGTTGAGCGGTATGATGATCTACGCGTGCAGCTAACGGGAGGCCGTCATGCGTCATGATCCTGCCAGTGGGGCTATGTCATCATGCTTCGCAGTTTGAAGATACATGGTATGGCACAGGCGGTTACTGACCTCATCGAGCAGGGTGCGCCCGCTTTTGAAGCTGCGGTTCCGATCCTGTCTCAACTGCTCAAAGCTGAGCTGGCCCAACGAGAAGTTCGTTCCGTAGCCTACCACATGAAAGCAGCACGCTTCCCTGCTTATAAAGACCTCTCGGCATTTGACTTCGCAGCCAGCGAGATCATTGAAGCAAGCTTACGACAGCTACATCGCTGTGAGTTCCTCAATGAGGCGCAGAATATCGTGCTGATTGGCGGACCGGGAACAGGAAAGACCCATGCCGCAACAGCCATCGGTGTTCATGCTATCGAACATTATCGGCGCAAGGTTCGCTTCTTCTCAACCATTGAGCTCGTCAACGCACTTGAACTGGAAAAGGCCAAGGGTAAGGCAGGCCAGATTGCTAAGAACTTAACACGGCTGGATTTGGTGATCCTGGACGAACTTGGATATCTGCCATTTAGTGCGTCAGGGGGAGCACTTCTATTCCACCTGCTCAGCAAGCTCTATGAGCGCACCAGTGTTATCATCACGACCAATCTCAGCTTCAGCGAATGGGCCAGCATCTTTGGCGATGCAAAGATGACGACCGCACTTCTCGATCGACTGACGCACCGCTGTCATATCCTGGAAACTGGAGACGACAGCTTCAGATTCAAAGCAAGTTCTGCAGCAGCAGCTCAACAAGACAAAGGAAAAATCCAATGACTTGACCTAAGCATAAGCCGAAATCCATAATGAATGGTGGCTCAGTTCTTGGTGAAAATTCCGGCTCACTTCTACGTGGAAATCAACATTAAAGAAGGAGAAAGCAGGGTTTTTCAGCTCTGCTTTTTTGATGTTAATTGTATATTTCTTAGCTAGCTTGACGCTATTGCGAGGAGGATGGTGTGATTGAAAGTTCGCGACTGATTTTAAGAAAGCCAATCGCATCTGATTTTGAAGCATATGCTGAAATGTTTAGCGATCCATCTGTTACGGCACATATCGGCGGCGTATTAAAACGCTCAGAATCTTGGGCTAGATTCTTACGAGACGTAGGTCATTGGGCAGTTGAAGACTTTGGTCAATATATCATTGTTGAGAAAGCAACTTCCGCATTCGTCGGAAAAATTGGTTTTGCTAAATTTGAACGCAACTTAGGTATTCACACGAAGACATCAATTGAAGTAACGTGGCTGCTGAATTCAAATTTTCATGGTCTCGGATATGCTAAAGAAGCAGGAATAGCTGTTCATAGATGGCAAGATTTAAATAATCCGATATCAACCGCATGTCTTATAGCTGAGAATAATTTGCCATCTCTTAAACTGGCTGCGCACCTCGGATACGAGCAAATTGATATATTGCATAGAGTGTCTGGTACAGCTTTAGTTTTAGAGAGAAAGTGCTCTATTTAAAAGTCTGCTTTGTTCAAAAAAATAGAGAACTCGAAAGCTCTCTATTAAATTTAGGAAAATATATATGATGACACCGCTAAGTTTCATTTACAATTGTTGTCTAATTGATAGCAAGAGTCAACAGTATTAATTCGTTTTACTGAATAAATATATCAATTGCATTCAGTATATTATTATTACTGCTTATTTCTGTTAATGAAGAAACATATCTTACATCTATTCGGGTAGAAATAGCTTGCAGTCCAGGCTCTCTCTATCGCTAACCAGTCACCACAGTCGATCATGTCTCTCTTCCGATAATTAGTTGACAATCGCTTTAATTCAGGGGGCTTTGGCTGCCTTTTTTGTGTCTGATAACTGGTTGAAAATTATAGTTAACTAAAAGTTAATGAAAGCGAAATGGGCTCTTTGTTTGATTACTGTGATGGATTATTTCGCTTCGGAATTTGCCCCTGCTATTGCGATATCGGCAATTTTATCAATGCGGAAGAATTGCATTAATTTGGCCGACCATATCATTCAGCTGCATACGTATTGCTGCATCTTCTTGTTCCCGTTCATGATCTGGCTGTTCAGAGCGAGCATGAATTTTGGTTTTAATTTCTTCAATCTTAGCTTTGATGTGTTCGACTTCGGTTTTGATGATATCAGACATATGCTACCCCTTATTTGTCCAGTGATGTTGATCAGCCTACACTTTAGATCATGCTTAGCAAGCTCAATGCAAATTCAACTTCACTGATAAACCCGACTTCTCAAGCTATTCATCAGCATCTCAGAGATTGAAAAGCCCCCTGCCCTAGCCTTCCCTACCAGAGACCTCAGATATCCACCCGCACAAGCGATCTCACTCGATTTCTGCAAGATACCAGCAATAACCGCCGATGCGCTCTCAATGCCCCAAATACGAACAGCATCACGATAAGCAGCTTCAGAAATCCCAAGGAAGCCAGAAACCAGCTTTGAAACATCTGTGAGGTCTCTCCAACTCCTGATGCCAGCTGGTGAATAAGCACTGATATCAGGACAAGCTCGAAGAACTAAATCTAATGAAACGATTTCAGCTTTCGATACATCTGATTTCTGATGCACTGGCTCAGATGCCGTCTCTTTCAAATCTAAGAAATCTTTTTGTTCTTCTAAATGGGATTCTGAAAGTGACTCTATATGCCGCTCAATATGAGCACCATTGGTGCTCATTTCTTCAGCATTCTCATTATTTTTTAGTGTGATAGCTAAATCAGAGATAATGGCATCGAGATTGGCCTTAATCGCCGTCAATTCAGCCAGAGAAGCCTTGCGGGGGATTGCATTCACGATGTCATTGAAACGCACACAAAGGCTGTCAGAAGCATCCTGAAGGGTTTTAGTGATCTCCCTGCGTGTAACGGTGATTTCGTCTCGTAGACGCTTTACAGCCCGTTGTTCGTCAAGGATGGCTTCTGCACCAGATTTAATAACTGATGCCTGAGCAAAGAATGGGCTGAGATCAAAACCATAGGCAATCTCGACCTCCCCTTCCCTGCTCTTGTGAGCATAGCGTTTGCAATTTGGGCTGTCTTTGCGTGAGATAATGCCAGCCTGAATAAGAGACGTGAGATGTCTCCTGAGGGTAGATTCAGGCATCATGTGAGCACGTTGAGAAATCAGTTTGTTGGATGGAAATACAACAAACTTCGATTTCGTTGTGATCACGTCATCAGATAGGAATGACAGCAAGGAATTCAGAACGGTAAGGCATCGGTCGTTCAGGCCGAATTCAGACTTAGCGATACACAGATGCTTGTACAATTCCCATTTCTTGATGCCTCCCTCGCCTGACGGCTTAGGTGTCGAGACGCGTGTTGTCATTCGACTGCGTAATGCTGACGTGACAGAACTCAGAATTTGCATTTCTTTGCCCTCTAAATTTAGGCAAAAGAGTCCCACACATCAAAAATGATGTTTCAATTCTTGACAAAGATTCTGAGAAATGCGATTCGTAATTTGCTAGGATTACGGATCAGCTCTCTCAGACTTCGGTTTGTGAGGGCTTTTCTTTTGCGGTTTAGTCTCCAGTTTTGTTTTCTGACTGCTCAAATTCATTGAACAGCTTGTCGAAATTTTCAGACAACCAATTCCCAAACTTACCAGCTCTTATGCTCGTCAATTCGATTGTTGTCTTCTTTGGTTTCTGATTCATCGAAATGCTAACTGTATTGTCGGGAGATCTCCAGGATTTAACCGGTGATGCTACTCGTTCTTTTTTTACAGCTTTGCCTTTTGAATTGATGGTATCGAAAATCTTGGAGAAGCGGTCATCACTGCTTAGAGACTGATACTCATCAGATGCTATAATCTCGGTGATCTCATTCGATTTTCTATCAGCCAGCAAGCTCAGCTCAATCCAGCGTTCGCGACCTACAGATGGTGCAGCGCCGATACTGGTAATGACATCTGAAGGTATACGGGAAGTTACCGATACCATTTTCGAGATAGCGGCTGCATTTGCTGCTAAAGCTGATGAGATCGTTTCCCGATCATAACCGAGGCTTTCAAGGTTCTTTGCAAAGATAGCTTTCTCAATGAAACTCAGATTTGCTCGCGCAGAGTTTTCCTGTCCCTGTGCAATAACGTGAGTTTTGTCATCAAGGGCTTTAACGACCGCCCTCACCTTCCGTCCAAGTTCACGAGCAACTCGTACACGGCGATGACCAAAGACGATCATATAGCGCCCATCTTCAGACGGATGCGGACGAACTAAGATTGGGCTATCCTGACCGCGTTCCTTAATGGCCTCTAAAAGTTCTTGGAATTCATCGTCATTAGTACCAAGACGGTCAGCTACAAATGATACATCGATGAGATCAGGATCAAGATCAACAACCTGTTCACCTTCTAAAAAAGCGTCAGCCTGTCGTGCTAGTTCGTTAACTGAGCGGATCATCGACTTCGACGCTCCAGTTACTCGATAACTTGGTGTAGACGCGTCATCTTGAATGTCATTCAGACCAGCTAATAGATTTTTTCTAGCCATTTTCATCTCCGTATCATCTATCTCACTGATTTAACGTGAGAAAACGCTGATTTTGTCAGCAGACAAATTATCGATCCCATGATTCATGGATAAGAGCTTCGATTTCTGAATTCACTGCATCCAAGGATTCAATTGCTCGCTCATATGTTGAGCGTGTCATCGAGCTCTTTTCGACTTCGTAGAGTGTCTGTTTGGTGATGCCTGCATCTGAAACAGCAGTTGATTTCACCATCTGATTTTTCAGAATGAATTCACCAAACAGTGTTTGTAGAAACGCTACCATCTGCGCCTGAGGTTGATCTGTAGGTTCGTATCGTGTGACTAGATATCGATACCATTCAAGATTGACTTCAGCGCCTGCAGCACGAATTGGCTCCAGGATGTTTCCAAGCATCAGCAGAAACTGCCCCATAGACATGACATCGAGCATCTGTGGGTGAATGGTGATCAGAACCGCCGTAGCAGCTGTCAGAGCTGTAATTGTCAGGTAGCCAAGTTGAGGAGGGCAATCGATAACAACGATATCATACTGATCATCGACTTCTTCGAGTGCTGACGAGATACGTGTGAAGAATGACTTACCAGCATTCGAGTTCCGATCACTCATTGCCAGTGGGGTATCGTATTCGAATTCCTGCAATTCAAGGTTGGCTGGTACGATGTCGAGACCTGGAAAGTTTGTTTCCTGAATGATCTCAGAAATAGGTTTGCGTTCATCATCGTAGCGGATCGCATCGTAGATTGATGGCACCTGATCTAGTTCAGGTTGGAAGCCGTGTAGTGATGATAATGAAGCTTGCGGATCGAGATCGATAGCAAGTACACGATGACCAGTGAGCGCGAGATATTGGGCGAGATGAGCCGTTGTAGTCGTCTTGCCTGAGCCGCCTTTAAAGTTCACAACTGCAATCACCTGCAGGTGTTCATTTGGCTTTCTATGCGGGACATAATTTCTGGAATCCGAGCGACCATTTTGATCGAGATATTCTCTCAATTCCTGCATCTGCTCAGCAGTGTATGAGCGCCGACCTGATGACGAAGTTTCGGGGGAGGGACCTTTGCCTTCAAGGTGTAGCTTCTTTAGGTGGCTTTGACTGACACCAATATACTGAGAGGCTTCTGCAAGCGAAAACGGACGTAGTGTCTTTTTTCCAGTATCGGGGAAATTCTGAACGCTAAGCAAATGCAGCTTCTTCGAAATCTGATCACCCTGATCCAGGATGTGTTTTTCGAACTTAAGCGTGGCTTTCGGCTTTTTGAGCGAGATCTCGTTCATAAGTGTCAGATTTCCAAAATAACGATTTTAGAGCGAACTTGCTCACGTAACTGTTATTATCCCTGATTCCTATGGTTCTGCAAGAAGTTTAAAGTTAATGAATGGTTAACGCGACAATTTCAGAATTTTAAACTGATTGAAACGCTATCTTATTGTATTTTATGAATAAAAGCTATTTTTTGTCAGCGGACAAAACAAAGAAATTAAGAGAAGGGGAAATTGGGTTTTTTGAAACTGTTTACGTCCGCTGATCGAACGGTGTTGGAATGGCTGTGATATTCAAAATGGAAAGCCCTTCACCTCTGAAGAGCTTGATGATCTGAAGACTGCTGGACAGGCAATTATTTGTCAAAAAACCCACTGACTTCGACGGCCTTGGTCTTCTTATCGAACACACAGACGACTTGCTGCGGATCTTTGTTGCCTTGTTCAAAACCATTGATGATTGCATATCCATAACTCTCGGAGCCATATGGGTCGACTTTAATGGTTTCGATTTTCATCATATCACCAGCTGCCTTATTGCATGCCTGTTCGACATCGTGTCGAAAATCATCCCATGCATCATCGCTGGATGCTGTTGCCTGCTGCATTGAAAGTACAAGAAAAATTGTTGCTGCTGATATGATGTAGGCTTTAGTAAATTTCAATTTCGGCATCTAGCGTTCCCATTAATTCTGATCGGCTGTTTATATGAGATAGAGACTGAGAATTTATATCAATGTTTTCAATGCGCTGAATTCTGAAGAGGGCAGGGGAGGGGAGAGAAGGGGGAGTCGAAACTCCCCCTGTATGATATCAGTTCAGTTCCCAATGCTTGTAGAGCTTGTTGAGGAGTCTGGTCTGCCTATCCGCAAGCACTTCAGGTGTCCATTCAGCTACGTTCCTGACATCCTGAGTAAGGACGAAAGGCGAGATCGTATCGTCCCTGCCAGCAAAATAGACGTTCTTCTTTGTCTCGAAGTCATAATTAGAAGCAGCAGGGTTTTTCTTGCTGTGAAGAGGAACTAAGTTTGCCAGACGTTGCGTCCATTCTTCTCGATGATCGCGGTCAGGGAAATTGGTAAGCCAAATGCTGTCTTCAGCTGGAGTCTGCGGCAGAACGTGCTCAATGCTGTAGTTTCGGTATTCAACTTTTACCGATTTATCAGTCATCAGATTCTCAAGACGCAGTATGAGAGCGGTTCGCGCTCTCGGTAGTCGTCTGTAGATGTCGCCATTTAGAGCATTCCTGAAATCACGTTTTTGGTTTTCATCAAGCTGGAGACTTGCAAGATTTGAGCAATCACCATCAAAATCATCTTTTTCGATGTCTGATATGATAGCTTTGAACGCCTCAATGCGGGTGTTGAAGCCAGCTTTTGTGATCAATAGGTAATACGAGATACGTTCAAGGCGTTTCAGAAACTCAGCTACCAGTGCAGGCTGAGCTTTGAATTTGTTGAAATATAGAAGGGCAGGGGCAACCCAATCCTTCCAGTCTACGGCATCAAGATGACTGGCCTGTTCATTGACTTCTTCAGCACCAGCTGTGGCAGCAAAATTCTGGTGTTTCAGATAACCATAAATTTCCGCGTAAGGAATTATGACCTTATCAATCAAATCCTCGGCTTCGTATTTTGAGCCAACAAATTCAGAGAACTCTTTGCTTAGAATTGTTGACTGCTTCTTCTTTGCGTAGAGCATTCGAATATGGCCGAGCAGGTCTACAAAACCGTTTCGTGTGAGACCCTTTTCGATCTTCGTCCATTTTTTCGCATATTCATTGCTCTTGTCTTCGCTGAACTTCTTTCTGATTTTGCCAAGAATTTCAGCTTTAAGGATGTCACTTGGAAACAGTGCTAGACCGCGATTGTTTAGGACACTGAAAATTCGGTAAGCTGATTCAAAGTTTGGTGTAGAGATGACAACCATTGAGCAGTTTTCAGCTATGAACTCGAACAGGTCTTCACGCTGTTGCATATCGAGCTCAGAAAGCTCTTTCAGAAAATGAATAGCGTTGTCGCGCATATTCTTTCTGGAATCTGCAAGCTTCTCATTTGAATGCGCTAATCGTTCAATACCACCTGGTTCTTGAATGTTGTCTCTGAAAAAGTCAGCATCATCTTGAAAAGCTTTTAGACGGTAAGCGTGTGGCGTGTTTCTTCTGACACCCCTGCCTTTTGTGTAAAGGAAAGTTGTAATTGCATCCGCACGATCTGGTATCAATGCCCTGAGAGCTGCAAACAAAATTGTAAGGGTGCTTAAACGCTGCTGACCATCGACTACTTGTGCAATAGGATTGCGGTCAGCTTTAATAAGAACCACGCTGCCCAAGAAATAGAAGGCATCTTCATTGCCTTCTGCCTTGAAGTCTTTCATTGCAGTCAGAAGATCGGATAGCAATTCACCAGCTTGATCGGTCGTCCACGAATATGGTCTCTGATAATCTGGAATTTCGAACTGATAGTCGTCGCTGAAAATGTCGATTAACAGTTTATCGTGCGCTTCTAGTGATTTAGCCATTTTGATCCCATGCCCTTTAATGCTTTGGGTTTCATAGCAAATGAAGTTGCACTAAAACAGCTACAGGTTGTCAAAAACAATAAATTAAGGAAGAGGTTTTAGGCGGCTTTTTTAATTTTACCGCTGACATATTCTGCTAGCCCGATGCCTATAAATCTCATGCAAGGAACTGCCATCGAATTGCCAATTGTGCGGTACCTATCAGCATCTAAAGCTGGCTTGCCTTTAAATTTTACGTTCGTCCAATCGTCAGGAAACCCCTGAAGCCGTTCACATTCAATTGGGTGTAATCGGCGTGAAATTCTCTTTCCATTGATTTTTTGCACGATGACGAAATCTAATTCTGAGCCTATGCCAGCCATACGAGACATGCCAGCACCGGAAGCCAAAAGGGTACCAACAGTTTTTGGATGAATGAGTTCTGCGTCTTCGTTTACTCTGAAAGTGCCTTCAGAAGCTCCGGCTTCAATTTCTTGTTCCTTTTTGCCGCTCGATTGAGTAAGCCTGTTTTCGCTGACTTTGTTAAAAAGTACGGCTCCAGAATCTCCGTGTCTGTCATCAAAATCTGCGACAACGAACTCTCATTCCCTTCGCTGTGGAACTTGGAAAAATTGTGCGTCGAGAACTCTCCACGATACTGCTCCCGCAAAATGCCCTTCGGGTCGAAACACAAAACCTGAAGTTCCCCATACTTTCCCTGGAGGCTGTATTTGCCGATCTGATCTGGCAAGGGCTCCCAAGAGACATCCGAACGCGGTTTCTTCTTTTTCATCTGACATTACTCCTGGTACGTTTTCCCACACGACAAAGCGTAGGCCGTTTATTTTTCGCATGCGTTCTGCCAATTTACAGAACTCAAGCATAAGATTTGCTCTAGGCACAGGCCCCATTGATTTGAGCATGAAGAGCTGATTCAGTTTCGCTTGAGGAGACTGATCGATAAGCAATCTTTGCTGGCTGAGCGAAGGACAGATGTCACGCCTTCGCCCCTTTTTTCCCAAGAGCCATGGACGACCACGCGTTGATGACAGACGTGTCTTGAGTGGAATTATCTTCATTCTTCG
>NZ_JBDJNL010000036.1:0-14132 GCF_039674445.1 Brucella sp. TWI432
GCATGTGTCGCAAGACCGGAATGTCGTTGTTTTAATTGACGTTCTAAGCCGATGACAGCGCCAAGCAAAAGCGCGACACTTAAATTGATCATAATGGATTGAAGGGCAACACCTTCCGACATGTACATCCTTTCCGCCCGTAAGACATTCAAACTCTAAAAAATTCGGAGCACCTCCTATAAGCTGAAAATTCGAGTTGCTCTATCCATTTGATTTTACGCGCTTCTTTTTGCAAAAGCCGCTTAACATTCTGTGGGAAGCGCAGTAGCGCTCTGCCTTAACGTTCTGAGATACGATTGATAACACGCGCCGGCAGATGCAAAGCCAGTGAAGCCTGTTCTAAAGTACCCTGTCCAACGGCAATAAACGCTGTATCCATACCGGCATATTCGTCCGTAATGAGACGGCGCAACAAATGCCCCGAACCAAGCAGTTTTATCAGCGTGCTAGAACTCGCAAACACACTGTGACCACCACTGTCGACCTGAGAAATATCAAGAACCTGCACATTCTTTTTTTGCAGAAAGGCGATATCATGGCCACTACCAATACGCGGTTCACCTCCAGCAAGGCGACGCGAAATATCAAGCGCGCGATCCCGGCGGGAAACAACAATCGTGAAAGGTTGTGGCAGAGGGTTAATGTCTTCAATCTGGCTTCGGAAAAGATCAGGGTCGAGGTCAGGAGCAGCAAGCATAACCCCTTTTATACTTTTTAGCACATCCTCACGTTTTTCCAGTGACAGGGTTCTCAGTGCTTCCATGATAACGACAGCGCCCATTGAATGCCCTACCAGAACAATACCGTTCGCTTTGGTTTTCGTCACCAATTCGAGGGTTTGAGCCAAACCTTTGCGAGCAATAAGTGCGCTGTCTCTGTCATAGAGATAACGGGTAAACGACGCAGCGGAAGCCCAGGAAAAATGGATGGGTACACTACCAATCTCGTAGTCATGGACAATTTGCGCGTTACGGAAAAGGCCTTCGGCAAAGTTGTTGTTATAACCATGCACAAAGATAAAGGCTTCGCGCTGTGCAACAGGGCGGTTTGCCATGCGCCGGTTTAATTCCGCAATAAATGCCGAGCTGTCTTGCAACGGCTTATAGTTAAAAGCTGTAAAATGTCTATTCGCATCGGGTCTGCTCGACGATGTGTCCACCCTGCCTGGGCGATGCGTTGCTGGGATGCGAACATCAACCTCTGAAAAATTTAAGTCAGCCGATCTTGTGCGTGAATAAGCAATATTTGCTTCATCTGTCGCCTCCCTGACTGTGGCGATCAGAAAGGGAACAACAGATTGGGCATTCGCATGCCCGGTGTCAGTCAGTTCAAGGCCGGTGACAGCCCTGTTGGCGCAGCCAGCGGCTAACTGAAGGATGATTACGAAAACAAAAAGATGCTTCAAGTTACGCCCTCACTCGAAGAACGAGATGGATTACCGAAGGCTTAGGGCCAACTGGAAATATCAGATGCTAAACATGAGATGACTAATTTACAATTGAATAGCTGCCATCCTCTCTTTTCACAACAATTTCAGCCTTGATGAATGTTAGTGCTAGCTTAAAAATGCTACTCTGATCCTCGAAGGCAGCGAAAGATGCAAGCCTTTAATGTTCTGCGCATTTAAGATGTGATGAGCAGAATTGAAAAAACATGAGCTGGAAAGTTATGATTATGTCAGCAATAAGGTAATGTGATGCGGTCGGACTTGTCTGATTACATCTTGGTAAATGTTTTAAACGACTCACAAAGGGAAAAAAATGGAATTACTCTCCCCTCTCGTCGACCCCGATAAAACATTCATCTCAACAGGAAATCTGCCCCCGTCTGATCGTGTTTCGCAGCTCGTAGCGGAAGCGCATGAACGCTTTGGCAGTGTTAACCTGGGACAGAACTCGCAAGTCTATCCTGCTCTGGCAAATGTTCCCGCCAACCTTTTTGGGATCTGTGTCGCTGGCGTCGATGGTAATATTTTTTCGGTCGGTGACGCCGATCACGAATTCACGATCATGAGCGTTTCCAAGCCGTTCATCTTCGCACTTATCTGCGATCTTATCGGCGCTACAGGGGCACGAGAACGGCTCGGAGTGAATGCGACAGGCTATGCCTTCAATTCATTGGCTGGCATCGAACGTGACCGCGAAGGGCGCACAAATCCAATGGTCAATGCCGGTGCTATCGCTACAACCAGCCTGGTTCCGGGAAAAAATGAAGACGAAAAGTGGCGTTTTATTCACGAAGGCCTTTCCCGTTTCGCAGGGCGCGACCTTTCCCTCAACGAAGAAGTTTATGATTCTGCTTCAAAAACCAATTTTCGCAACCGCAGCATAGCGTGGATGCTGGAAAGCACTGGAAGCATATACTCTGACCCGGTTGAAGCGGTTGAGCTTTACACACGTCAATGTTCGCTGAACGTCAGCGCAAGAGACCTTGCTGTCATGGGAGCGACTTTGGCCCATGGGGGCGTCAACCCATTAACACGTGAAAAGGTCGTTAAGCCGGATGTTTGTCATTACGCACTTGCCGTGATGCTGACAGCAGGTCTTTACGAAACATCCGGCGACTGGCTTTACGAGATTGGACTGCCGGGTAAAAGCGGCATCGGTGGTGGCATAGTAACCGTGTCACCGGGTAAAGGCGGGCTTGGTACATTCTCTGCGCCACTTGATGAAGCAGGCAACAGCGTGAGGGGACAATTAACCGCGCAATTCCTGTCACAGCGTCTTGGGCTTGATCTGCTTATGTCCTCGCCTGCGAGGTAGTTACCAATATATTCCAGAGCTTTTCATAAAGCTCTGCCGATCTGTCACATTGCGAGAGGGAATTATAGCGATGGCAGCTTCTACAAACGGATCATATTCCGAAGAACGTAATTCGTGGCTTCCCATGGTCGCGATCGCTTTCGGTCAGGCGATCATGTCTTTTAACGTCGCCTCACTACCAGTAGCGCTCGGCGGTATGGTTGAAAGCTTCGGCGTGGCGCCTACAGTCATTGCCACAGGCATCGTCGCTTATTCGATGATCGTCGCAGGTTTCGTCATGCTTGGTGCCAAGCTCGTACAACGCTTTGGTGCCTTGCAGGTGTTTCGGCTTGCTGTCATCGTCTTCGGTGTAGCACAAATTCTGATGACGTTTAGTCCCAATGCGACTGCGATGATCTCCGCACAGGCGCTTTGCGGTGCAGCGGGCGCGGTGATCGTGCCTGCGCTTGTTGCTCTGATTGCTGAAAACTACCAAGGCAATCAGCAGGCGACGGCGCTCGGTGCATTGGGCTCAGCCCGTGCAGGTGCCGGTGTTCTGGCGTTTTTAATTGGTGGCGTGCTCGGAACCTATATCGGCTGGCGTCCGGTTTTCGGCATTCTGATTGCAGTATCTGCACTCGTTCTTGTCTTAAGCTTTCGTCTAAAGCCTGATCAGGGTCGTCCTGAAGTCAAAATTGATGGCATCGGCGTCGTGCTTGCAGCAGCAGCAATCATCTCGATCAGTTTCGGATTTAACAATCTGAACGGATGGGGGCTGTTGCTTGCAAATCCCTCCGCGCCATTCAATATTCTGGGTCTTTCCCCCGCACCGGTTCTGATCATTTTCGGCATCATACTGGGACAAGGCTTCTTTCTTTGGACACGACGTCGCGAAGCCAATAATAAAACGCCTCTGCTGCCGCTTCAGGTTCTGGATTCACCACAGGAACGTGCAGCTGTTTTCGCAATGTTTGCGGTCGTCGCTCTGGAAGCTGCGCTTAATTTTTCGGTCCCTCTCTATATCCAAATTGTTCAGGGCCGCTCCCCGCTTGCAACAGCCGTTGCAATGCTTCCATTCAACCTGACAGTCTTTTTCGCAGCCATGTTGATTGTGCGTGTTTATGGAAAACTGTCCCCACGACAGATTGGCAGATACGGGTTCGGGCTATGTGCAGTAGCGCTTATTTGGCTAGCCTTTGTCGTACGCAATGACTGGAGTTCAATACCAGTACTGTTTGGACTTATTCTTTTTGGCATCGGACAGGGTTCGCTCGTGACACTCCTGTTCAACGTTCTGGTTACTTCGTCACCGAAGGAACTGGCTGGAGATGTCGGCTCCTTGCGCGGAACGACGAATAATCTTGCGGCAGCGGTGGGTACTGCGGTTGCCGGTGCGTTGCTCGTAGGACTGCTCAGCAGCGCCGTTATGCGACAACTGGCCCAGAACCCGACTTTGCCGATTGAAATCCAATCAGAAGTTAATCTGGACAGCATCACCTTCGTTAGCAACGATCATTTGGCAAGTGTAATTGCAGCCACATCCGCAACACCGGAACAAAAAGCCGAAGCACTGAAGATTAATACAGAGTCACGGCTTTTGGCTCTTAAGATAGGCTTTTTAATTATGGCGGGACTTGCACTCATCGCAATTCTCCCGGCAGGCCGCTTGCCGAATTATAGACCCGGTGAAATTCCCGAGCCGTGAATATCAGACAACCCAAAAGGGCAGCTTCAGCTGCCCTCAGACTGCAAATAAACCCCTGGCCACAGCCAGGGGTTTATCATTCACTGGGGCATATTGAAGAAACCTGTGCCCGAACGGACGGTTCTCGAGATGGTAACGCTCGACAGTCTGATGCCGTAGGATCACCTGCTTCGCAAGGTCGATGCAGTGATCGGCTTCTCCTTCGTCCATGATCGCGTTGCCGACCTAAATATCGCGACTTGATCCTGCCAATGACCGTCATTCATCGTCTTGACGCTGCACTTGAACCCGACACAGATGCGGGGCTGACCATAAGGACACAGCTGGGCAAGGCTGTTATCGTCAACCAAAACGTTGCTCATTGCCGCGTTGGTGCATCGATGCACCAGTGTTCCGGTGCCCCATGAACCAACGCGCCATAATGGCTACTATTGCACTTGCCTGATACGGTTGTCTTGACTATTCCAAGCACGGATGTAGCCTCATAGGGAAGATGAGATAGAATGGAAGATGCAGTTATTCGTGTCACCGATCTGTCCGTCCTTTTTGACAATGCATCGGCATTAGCTGCTGTCAGCGTCTCCATTGCGCCAGGAAAAATAACCGTTATCTGCGGTGCGAACGGTTCGGGGAAGAGCACTTTGTTGCGGAGCATGGCGCGACTACAAGCGCCTTCGCAAGGATCGGTGTTCTTTGAAGGAGCCGACATTCGTCATCTGCGGCGCATTGATCTGGCCCGCAAGATTGCGGTGCTTGGCCAGATGCCCGAAGTGCCAGCTGGACTGACCGTCGAGGAACTGGTTGAAAATGGTCGACATCCGCACCGGCGTTTGTTTTCAAGGCTGGGACCGGAGGATCAACGATTTATTGACGGTGCAATTGCCCAGGTTGGTCTACAAGACTTGCGTCACAGGCATGTGGCATCGCTCTCAGGTGGTGAGCGGCAACGGGCCTGGGTTGCGCTCGCACTTGCGCAAAATCCCTCTGTTCTCTTCCTCGATGAACCGACAAATTTTCTCGACATTCGTCACCAGTCTGAACTGTTGACGCTGTTGAAAAAGCTGAACCGAGATCGCGCGCTGACGATCGTTGCCGTACTCCACGATCTCAACCAGGTGATTGAACTCGCAGATCATGTGATCCTGATGCGTAAAGGGCGTGTGATGGCAACAGGGGAGCCTGCAACGGTATTCACCGAGCCGCACCTCAAACAGGCGTTTGATTTCGACATCGATATTACCCAGCATCCGGCTTTACCGATCCCATTCTGCCTCCCCCGCTGGGTCCAGCATCGCGATCGGCCGTAAGAGAATGAGAATGAATGCTGCAACAACGATGGGATCGCGCGCTTTCGGGCGTGCTGGAAACCTGATCATCCTTGGAATTGTGTTGCTGGTCCTTCTGTCCTTTGCAGACCTGATTGCTGGCAGCGGCAAGGTCACGATGCAGGATCTGCTGCTGGCCCCCTCAAGACCGCAATCGGTCGCTCAGATTATCATCGAAACGATCCGGCTCCCGCGGGTTTTGGCAGCCATCCTTGTCGGAGCGGCGCTCGCCGCCGCCGGTACCATCATGCAGACGATCCTGCGCAATCCTCTCGCCGCGCCTGATATTCTGGCTGTGACAAGCGGCGCACAACTTGCTCTCGTCATATCGAGCCTGTTGTTGCCATTTGCCTTCCCCGGTTTCGCAGCGACCATTCTCGGCGGCACGATCGGTGGCTTGGTTTGTTTGTCGGTGGGCGGTGGATTGCGCGCGCAACCGGTCAGGCTGGCACTGGCGGGGGTCGCTGTCAGTCTGGCGTTTTCAGCACTCACCTCTGCAATCATTCTGACCGCAGACGACCGTGCATCCGGAATTATTCTCTGGTCTTCCGGCATTCTGGATCAGACCGGTTGGAGCAAGATTGTATCGCTCGCTCCACTGGTTTTCGCCTGCATTGTGCTGCTGATTATGCTTGGCAGACAGTTTGATATCATGAATTTGGGCAACGATATTGCATCGAGCCTCGGTCTGGGAAAGGCCACAGCCATCATTGGGCTTTTGGTCTGCGTCGTGCTGGCTGGAGCGGCTGTCTCCATCGCTGGACCGATTGGCTTTATCGGCCTTGCCGTTCCTAATTTCTTGCGGGCAACTGGTTTAATCAAACATCGTGTTTTGTTGCCAGCGGCTTGCATTTGGGGTGCGGTCGCCTTGTTGGGCGCCGACGTTATCGCGCAAGCGTTGAGCAAGGAAGGCCGGGTTGTTCCGACCGGAATTCTCGCGGCTTGTCTTGCAGCGCCGGTTTTGATCGTGATCCTTCGCAAGGTAAAGACTGAGGCAGGCGCCCGCGCCAATGTCTTGTTGGGGAGCGTGCTGTTTGCGCGAAAGCCCACGCTTTATTGGACCCTCTTGCTGGTGTTATCTGCAGCAGTCTTGGCAGGGCTCACGTTTGGCGATGGCACAGCCGGCAGGCAAATCGATTGGAACATTGTGTATGCGCTGCGCATGCCTCGGGTTTTCATCGCGGGTGGCGCAGGCGCATTATTGGCCATCGCAGGTTTGTTGCTTCAGGCCGTTACCCGAAACCCGTTATCGGGGCCCGAAACTCTTGGGCTTGCGCAAGGGGCCGCGCTCGCCAGTTTGCTTGCACTCCTGACAGGCTTTGTTCCAGGGGGCCCGCTCTTTGCTTTGTTCGCAGCCCTGGGCACCAGTAGCGTCGTTATCTTGATATCGGTACTCGGGCGCCGTTTGTCACCAGCAAGCATTGCCTTGACCGGGCTGGCGATTGCAGCAAGTCTGTCAGCGCTGAGCACGATTGTGGTCATTGAAGCCAAACTGCAAGTTGCTGAAGCGCTTTCCTGGCTTGCAGGATCAACCCATGCGCGCAGTTGGCAGGATGTTGAAGCACTCGCACCCTGGCTCATCCTTCTACTGGTGGCAATGGTGCTTGCAAAGCGGCTCGACATCCTGGCGCTGGGGCAAGACGGCGCCCAATCGCTGGGAGTTAATCCCGTCTCGACGAGAATTTTGGCAATGGCACTTGCCGCCTTTTCAGTTGCGGGTGCCGTGGCTGCGGTCGGTGCCGTCGGATTTGTAGGGTTGATTGCACCACATGCTGCGCGTTTATTTTGCGGTGCGCGCTACCGGCATCTCTTGCCAGTCACAGCACTGATAGGCGCGATTCTGACTGTTTTGGCAGATACGATAGGACGCTCCATAATTGCGCCACACGAAATCCCGGCAGGCATAGTCACGGCCTTCATTGGGACCCCGTTGTTTATTATCTTGATGCGAAAACAATCGCGTTAATACGCCGATATCATCAGATGATGTCTGTCAGACTGCGAGGGCGCTGGTCGCTTTTTCAACGAGGCGCAACATTGATCTTGTGGATCCGAATGGCCAAATATCGCCACCGATCGCATAGACCTGTTTGGCAGCCACCATCGGCAGAACAGGCCAGATGGCGCTTTGACTGAGCTCCATCGGCACTGCTTCACCGAGCACCAGCAGTTTTGTATCGACGCTCAGCGAGGCCAACTCTTCAAGCCCAATTGTCGTAAAGCCATAAGGTTGATTGCCGAGGTCGGCGCCGGCGGAGAACCCGGCTTTCGCAAGTGTCCTCATGATTAGAGAATTGGACGTGAAAATACGCAACCTGGCGACCCCAGGTAACGGCTGCGCAACAACCAGCTTGGCGGCATTGCGGTTTCTTTTTTGAACGGCAACCAGTCTCCGTTCAAATGACTGCCATTCGGCCTCCCCGATTGCCGCGCGATCGGTGGCTGTTGCAACAGTTGAAAAATCGCGTTTTGCAGCTTCGTAGAAATCTGGAGCATTGGAGCCTGCATCCAGGAGAAGGGTCGGTGCGATTGCTTCCAATCGGGCCGCAATCGTTGCATGACGCAATGCAGAGGTCACAATCAGATCCGGCTTGAGGCGCATCAGGGCTTCAAGGCTGGGTTGCTGGCGTCCACCCACGTCAACGGAGCCAACAAGCGCTTCGTTGTCGATACGCACCCATTGCCTATAGCCAGCGAGATCAGCAACTCCTGACGGAACAAGCCCCAGTGAAAGAACCATTTCTGTCTCTGCCCACTCGAGGCAAACTATTTTGCGGGGCGTTTGTGCAGCGACAGCGCGCGTGAGGGCGGCCAAAGCCGCCCCCACTAAAAGCCCGCGACGGGATAACGCTGCTACCATCGAACACTCGTCGTTGCCATAACGGAACGGCCTTGGCCA
The DNA here is from genome assembly GCF_039674445.1 of Brucella sp. TWI432. Classification (NCBI taxonomy): domain Bacteria; kingdom Pseudomonadati; phylum Pseudomonadota; class Alphaproteobacteria; order Hyphomicrobiales; family Brucellaceae; genus Brucella; species Brucella sp. TWI432. The sequence continues at coordinate 8,671 of NZ_JBDJNL010000036.1, forward strand.
AAATAGCACTGGCTTGTTGAATTACACCCTGCCACATATTTCTTATCGCCAAGATTATAGGCATTGACCTGCAAGCGATAGTTACCGAGATCGTAACGCAGGAACGCGTCAACAAGTGTGTAGGATGGCACGTAAAACGTGTTGAGCGTGTCGCCCGCCGTCTTACCGATACGCCGCACGCCACCACCAACAACCAGATTACCGTTGATGCTGTTTGGCAAGGGCATGTCGTAACTGACAAAAAGTGACTGCTGGTTCTTTGGAACAGTATAAGGCAGTTTGCCGATCTGAGCCGGATTCTGGCTTTCACTCACTTCCGGATCCTGGAAGCTCAGTGCGCCAGTCAGGTTCAACCGGTTCCACAAGCGTGCTGTTCCTTCAAGTTCAACACCACGAACACGCACTTCATCGGTTTGATAATAAATGCCGGAGATACGATTGACGACATTTTGCTGTTCGGCTTCAAATGCCGAGAGCGTTACCGAATAGTCCTCGCCTTCCGGTGCGTATTTCAGACCGACTTCCTTCAACGTACCTGTTGTTGGCTTCAAAGGCGTGTCGGAAAGTGTAAGCACTGGCAAGAACGATGTCGAATATAATGCATAAGGCACAAAACCTGAATCGAACAGATATGCGACACCGACGCGCCCCGTAAATTTATTGGGATTTTGCTCGTAATCCAAAATGCGCCCGGTTGAAAGTGCCGTCTGCTCTGAATCAATACGCACAAAGTCCTTACGACCACCAAACGTTAAACGGAAATTACCCGCTTCAATCTGGTCCTGTACATATATGCCCGTCTGGTACTGCTTTTGAAGCAGGCGGTTCGTAGGCGAAAGGCTTGCAACATCCTGATCATAAGTTGGGTTGAACAAGTCTTGAGAGGGACCACGCGCAGACGCTGTATAGTTGTCCAATCTTTGCCACTGTTGATCTACACCAATAAGCAATGTGTGAGACATTGGGCCGGTATCGAAACGCGATTCCAATTGCGTATCAAACGCGAGTGCGTCTAGTTTTGGCTGCGCGAGATAATTGGTGCGCGGAATAGTGTAACCATTCCAACCGCTCGTCGGCAAAACACCTGTAAATAAATTGCGATAATCGGTTTTCATGTGCGAATATCGGAAGTTCTGGCGGACCGTGAAAGTATCGTTGAAGCGATGCTCGAACGCATATCCTACGTAGCCAGTCTCCTTCTTATACACGGCATTGCGTGGATCGCCATCTGAAAAATGACGTGAAATAGTCTTCCCCGTTGGACTTGGCAGAACACTCCCGTAAGCAGGAATGATGACACCTGCCTGCCCCATATCGTCCTTGAGATAACCGCCCGATACAATCAGACTCGTATCCGTATCGGGGCGCCACGCGAAGCTTGGATTAATAGCAAAACGATTATTTTTGCCGAACTTGTAATAAGTGTTACTGTCACGGAACATGCCATTGAGACGATATGTAAATCGTGGATCATTATTAATCGCGCCGGTCGTATCGAAACCTAGTTCCTTGCGCTCAAAGCTTCCGCCACGTAAATAAATCTCGTGAGCCGCTTCAACTTGCGGCGCTTTACTAACCATATTCACGATGCCACCTACATTGCTCTGCCCAAAAAGTGCAGAGCTTGGGCCGCGAAGAATTTCTACGCTTTCAAGCGAATAAGGCTCAACAACGAAACCGGAATAACCACCCGGCTGGCTCGCAATCTGGGGAATGCGCAAACCATCAAGATAAAGATCTGCAGGGAAACCGCGGACGGTGAAATAATCAGATCGAACATCGGCGCCGTAACGCTGCGCGTTCACATTGGCGCTGTAAAGCATCGCCTCGCTCACCGACTGAACGGCTCTGTCATCCATATTATCGCGGGTTACAACAGAGATTGATTGCGGGACTTCACGAAGAGCAACGTCACTCTTGGTGGCGGCGCGGCTATAGTTAGAAATGTATCCCTTCACAGGCGTGCGCGGGCCAGTGCCATCGCCAGTCTGGACCTCAATGGTTTTGAGTTGGATAGTCCCAGCTTCCTGAGCCATCGTCGGCTTGGCCACTCCAAGTGCAGCCACGCCCGAAAGCAGTATCGCCTTGAATAACGCCTGTCCTGAGAAACAATCTGTGTTGTGATTTGGATTTCGTTCGCGGGCAGCGACGCCACTGGTATTCAATTCAATTCTCCTGGTCGTTCATCAAACGAACGACATATGTCCCGCTGACGATAACGACTGCAGGCTTTGGCTATCAATTTTGTTGTTGCGCAATCGTAGAATTCAGAATAATTCTAAATTACGCATGCATATCAATGCGTTGCGGGTGAGAATATATTCATCGTGACCTGTTGAGTCAGGCCAAACTCGGTTGCAATCGGGTCAAAATTCTGCAATTTCCATCAAATATGACTTTTTAAGTCAAATTGGGCCAAATGGAAGATAGAATGCAACCGAAGTATGCCATTGATTACCAGGACATCGACCGACCTCTGGCTGTGATGCGGCGTGAATATACGACGAGTACAAACTTCGGATGGCACAGCCATCGACGCGGGCAGCTTCTGTTAGGAAACAGCGGCTATATGACGGCAATGACGGAAGAAGGGGCGTTCATGCTGCCCAGCGGCTACGCAATTCTCATTGCCCCTGACCTCCCGCATGCGGTTCATACGTTCGGAGAAACCAGAATGCACTCTGTCTATCTGGAGGAACGCGTTTTACGGGGCTTCTGGGGTCCAACAAGAATTCTGAAAGTTTCAGCGCTGCTTGATGCGAGCATCCAGGCGCTTGCAAATGAACCGGTTCTCTACGATGAAAGCGGCAGAGGACACCATCTTTCAGCGCTTATTCTCGATGAAATTCGCAATGCCGGTCCACAGCCATATACGGTTCCGCTGCCTTCTGAAAAACCGCTGCGCAAACTCTGCCGGGATTTGCTTGATGATCCGGGCAATAATCTCACCATCGATGATTGGGCTGATAAAGTCGGTATGAGCCGCCGGACGATGACGCGCAAGTTTCGATCTGAAACAGGCATGAGCTTCATCGAATGGCGGCAGCGATTGCGGGTCTCGCATGTCATGCGTCGCTGCGCAGAGGGCGCACCACTCGCTGTTGCAGGATTGGAAGCGGGCTATCAGAGCCTCTCGACATTGCGCAAAATACTAAAAGCCTGGTCAATTTAAACTTAAGTGCTGACAAAATAGTGTGTCGATTGGTAAACGCGCCAGATTTGGTGCCGGCGTCCGATTTAGTGTTCACGTCAAACACCTAAGGATCAGCAGTCGCATGTCTTCCAACGCCTTGAGGAATTAGGAACCCAAATCCACCGGCTACCCGGTTCGTTCAATGCCGCCGTCGATTATCAATTTAAAAGCTCTCGCCCTGACGACGTGCAGACCACCTTCGACCTTGACGCCTATCACGTCGTCAATACGAGGGTTGGCTGGAAAAACACTGGCGGAGATTTCGAAATTTACGACTTCGGGCGCAACCTGTTTGGCGAGCGTTATGAAATGTTCAGCGCTGCGGGTTACGTCGGAAGCGAGGTTGTTTCTGTAAGCCAAGGCCGTGTCCTGGGCGCAGGAGTTTCAAAATCTGTCTAAGGCACTATAGCAGCGCTTGGCTGGCGTAAGCATCTGTGCCAAGACTTGTGGAAGATGACGAAGAGGTTTCAATGCCCATTCTGGAAGAATTCGAGAACGACATTGATCCTGACACGGTGGAGAAACCTCTCGTTGCCGTAGGCGCCCAAAAAGCCATTTCCTACTGGGAGAAGGGGCAACACGCTCACAGAAAGGCATCGCTTCTGATTAACCTCAAAGGAATGGTGACTTGCGAAGCAGACGATGGTGTGTGGATTGTCCCTCCCCATTCTGCGCTCTGGATGCCCGCAGGGAAAGTGCATTCGGGACGCATGTCAGGCAATATTGAATGTTATGCTGTCTTTTTAGAACCCGAATTGATCACCAAGCAGCCAAGGTCGTGCGCAACACTTTCCGTCTCGCCCCTTTTGCGGGAATTGATTATTAGGTGCGCGCAGTTGCCTGTTGATGCGCCATTCTTCGACGCCGATTTTCGCATCCTGGCTGTCCTGTTGGATGAGTTTGAGGCGGCGCAAGAAATGAAGCTCTCGTTTCCTATGCCCAAATCTGCTCCCCTTCGGCAGCTTGCAGACTTGCTTCTCAAACACCCGATGGACAAAGCGACGCTCGCCCAATGGGCAGCCAGAATTGGATTAAGTGAACGCACCTTGAGCCGGTCACTGCTTGCAGAAACGGGAATGAGCTTTGGTCGGTGGCGACGCCAGCTGCATGTTGTCCTGGCCCTTCAACGACTTGGTGACGGCGAAACCGTTCAAAATGTCGCGATAGATCTCGGATATGAAAGTGCGAGCAGTTTTGTGACGATGTTCCGAAAGGCGCTAGGGAAACCCCCGGCGCGATATCTCATGGATCAAGCCTACAGTCTGGGAGAAGAACCCGTCTCTTAAGATCTGCGTCGCGCGTTTTCATCTTGGCGGGATCGAAAAATATTATGTCACGATTGCGCAATGACACCTCTGGCAGACCGACCTATTGCTTTTCATAGTCAAGGGAAATACGGCGATCAGCTGTCTCTTTGCCTTGGAGCTGCTGGCAGTCACGCTTCCGGGCGCGGTCGCGCTGGCCATCTCAGGGGCGGCGCATCCGTCCGAGTTAATGCATCCATCCCGGCAAGGAGACAATACATGCCTTTGGACAGTGCAAACTTTCCCATCGTCTGGATGAGTTACGATCAGGACCCAGACCACGATCACGACGAGGACTTCGAGGCGTTGGAAGCAAATCTGAAGCGTGGCACACCTTTTGTTCTCATGACGGATTCAACACCGGTCGAAGACCACGAGCACAGTCATGAAGAAAAAAAGCGCACGTCGCTTTGGATGAAGAAGCATAAGGCCGAACTTAGAGCGCTGGTTCTGGCGATGATCGTGATCGAGCCGAGCGCCGCCAAGCGTCTCGCATTCAAGCCCTTCGGTGCCGCCTTCGCCAAGTTCTGGGGCTATCCGCTGCAGCTCGCCTCATCGCGCGAAGAGGCTATGGAGATCGCCGGGAAACTGCTTTCGGAGCACACCTAGTCTACAACAGCCTGAAAAACGACAGCGAACGATGCGACAAGGCTATTTCATCTTTCGGTAGGCGTACCCACCGATGCGAGCGCATTGCTGTGCTTCACCACCAACGCCTGACCTTCGCCTGCGGCAGGAAGCCCCTCCGCTTCTTGAAGGAGAAGGCACTTCTGGCCGTTCTTATGGTTAGGATGCGCGAAGGCCTAAACGCAAAAAAGCCCTTGCATGGCAAAGGCTTGTTTCAATCGCAGTTATCGTTGGTTGCGGGGGCAGGATTTGAACCTGCGGCCTTCAGGTTATGAGCCTGACGAGCTACCGGGCTGCTCCACCCCGCGCTATTTTTTGAACTATTCGGGTCATGATAT
>NZ_JBDJNL010000037.1:0-13506 GCF_039674445.1 Brucella sp. TWI432
CAATAGAAAACCTCCGATTGAAATCGAAGGTCATGTTACCCTTTAAATAAGGGGTCCCGTTTGGATGCCGATAACCCCTTAAATGGGGTCCTTATTCCATGCTTAATCACAATCGAGGCCGACAATGCTAACTTCCTTCATGGAGGCTCTCTCGTCTGAGTGACGTTGCTGCAAACATCACTATGGCACATTGCGATGCCGTTGGGAGGGAGCGTCCATTCCGTCAGTTCTCAGCGGCAATCAACTGCCACGGGTTCAATCTAGGTATCTGTTTCCTAAATCAATTCTGATGACAAGGGATAACCGTGAATACTGTTGCCGTTGATCTTAAGTTCTTCGCGCAAGCTACGATTTCGGATGGCGCATTGCACTTGGGTTAAACTCATTTCGGTGCGGAGCTTCGCAAGCTCAGCCTGCCGACCATAATACTCTTCTTCATTATCAAGCAAATCAGAAAGTTGGCGTGTACCCATGTCAAAGTATTGCTCTCGATAAAGCACTCTCGTCTTTTTAAGCAATTCGATCTGCTTTTTGAGCATTGTCGATTTCATCTCACCAGCCGCAAGACTACGCGCGAGCGCAGTCTCTTTCAAATTGTCTTGCAGTTGCACAAATGCGAGCTTGGCTTCAGTTCCAGCTAAATTGTTTCGCGCGACATTTGCTCTTGCTGTAAGCGCACCGCCCTGCAAAAAATCAGACCGGACATCAACGTTTAGCCCCAGCGGTAGTTTGTTCACGCCGAGTTCTCCACCGACAACAGGCTGCAGTGCAATACGTGGAGTGACTTCCTTTTCAGCCTTTTCCAGGGCGACTTGGGCACGAGCCTGTGACAGACGGATCATACGCATATCGTCGGTTTCGCCTCGTCCCTTACAAGACTGGGTAGATATAACGACCCGTCCGCCTTGCGGCGTGCCTGTCAATAATGTCAGACGGTCCCTTGCCTCGCCGAGTTCGAGTTGGGTATCATTTGCAAGAAATGCAGCCGATTGCACTCGCTTGCGAGTTTCTAGGTGGTCGCTTGATGAAACAGCCCCGTTTGTAGCGCGTTCTGCAACGAGTTTGTCTAGCTCGGTAAGAGCTTTGAGCTGGCTTTTGTAGACGTCGAGCAACTCGCTCTTCATCTGCACGTCGGCATAAATTTTTAAAATTTCCAGAAGCGAATCGTCTACCGTTTTCTGGAATGCAATGTAATTGATCTGAAGATCAAAATCAGCCAACTTTACGGCACGCTTGGAGTTACCGCCATCAAACAGTAGCTGCGAACCAGTGAGGTCCACACCAGGTTTTCCAGTGCTTCCAGAACCGACGCCAGCTCCAGCAGCAACAGAAAGACCTGGGAAAAGTGCGGCCCGTTGTACTCTTACCTGATCCGCACTTGCGGAAATCACGCTTGCGGCTTCGCGCACAGATGGATTGATGAGAAGCCCATTGCGAGCGACTGCATCTATCTTTGCACCTTTGACAGGCGTCAAAGCCGGCATGACAGATGCCTTCTCGATAATAATCGCTTCCGTGCCATCGGCTGCAGGTAAACCAACGCATCCTGAAAGCAGGATACCGCTAGTAATGAACATTGCCGCTTGACGGATTTTTTTCAGGGGAGCTTGAAAAGGCATCATTTGGACTTCAGTTTCTTTTTCCTGCGACCAAATCAGCGCATTGTGGACGCCGCCATGCTGCGTGCGATACCTTACCTGTGCCGTCAAAATAAACGCGATATTGACAAATTAAACGGTCACGACCGACAAGCGGCAGCGAAAGATTAAATTCCAGTGATCCATCGCTGTTGCGATGAGCAGCGCGCCCTAATACCGCCTGTAGCGCCTCCTGTGACTGACCGACCGAAATGCGACGAACTTGCGCGAGGTCGCGCGGCATGCCGATACGAACATAACGCTTGTCCATATCGGAATATACTTTTGATACCGAGGAAAAGCCCGCGCGAGGATCAACCTCATTGAGAGTATCACGAGCTTGAGCGGGTGAAAGATAAAATATTGCAAGGGCAACTGTGGAGAGTTGCAGGAATGTGGCGCGCGCACCTAGCCATTTTATCATATCGGACCTCATTTTCGAGATAGAGTTTATTGGTAGTGTTGGTAAGGAACTGATTGGTGATACAGCTTTAACGTTCACGGAGTGCCTCCTGTGCACGGTTAAACGGCTTGATAAGATACTGCCAAACTGTCTTCTCGCCGGTGCGAATATCGACGGTTGCAATCATGCCTGGAACGATTGGAAACCGGGCACCGGCCTTGTTGGTCAGAAAGTCTTCGTGGGTTCGAATATAGGCGCGATAAAACACCAGATCCTGTTTGACCTCATCGCGCACAGTATTTGGCGATATTGTTACAACTTCACCAGCAAGACCACCAAAAATGGCATAGTCATAGGCCGAGACCTTAACCAGAGCGTCCTGTCCTGGGTGAATGAAAGCGATATCACGCGGTGATATACGCGCTTCAATGAGGAGTTGATCATTCATCGGAACGAGTGTCATCAGCTGTCCTCCAGCCGGAATAACACCGCCAATTGTGGTAACAGCAATGTCTTTCACAATACCGCGCATTGGTGCTCGGAACACCAGACGATCAAGCTGATCCGCCCGACCACGCATGATCGATGCCTGCACCTCTGCCTCGGCATTTATCTTTTGCAATTCTTCGCCTGTCTTTACCCGCAAATCGGCGCGCAATCGCGAAATTTCGAGCTTCGTCTGCGCTGCTTCGCGTCGCAGTTTGATCACTTCAACCCTACTGGTCGCTCCAGTGGACTGAAGCTTTTCCGCTATTGCAAGCTCCTGTTGGGTAAGTTCGAGGCCCTCTGTCAAGCCAGACAGGGATTCATGCAGGCTCTCACGACGGGATTTGAACAGAGCGAGCTCGTTGGCACGCAACTGTGCGAATTCATCGCCAGCCAGTTCTTGCGGAAAGACTACTTCATCCAGATCGCCCAACTCGGCGCGCATGCGCGCGGCGGCAGCGATGGAGGCGTGAAACTTCGCAGCCGCCTCCTCAACATTGGACGCAGTGCGAGTAGGATCGAGCTGTGCAAGAATCTGTCCGCGTTCGACGATATCACCTTCCTTGACAGAAATTAGCGTCAGAATCCCGCCATCGAGCGACTGGATAATTTGTTCTCTTGAACTGGGAACAACGGTTCCTTGGCCGCTTGAGACTTCAACAAGCGGAAAAAACCAGGCCCATGCAAGGAACAGGGCGAGCAGCAAGAATACAAGCCAGACAAATCGACTTTCCGAGCGCGCGGTTACGCGTTCAGCTGTGGTGTTAAGCGGCAGGCTCATGCGGCAGCCTTTCCGGATCGTAACTGGCTGAGAACCTTATCTTTGGGCCCGTCCATTGCAATCACACCATTATTGACCACGATAAGCCGATCAACAATACGCAGGATTGCGGGACGGTGTGTCGCAACAATCACCGAAACATTGCGTCCCAATTGGCCAAGCACATGAATAACGGCCGCCTCCGAGACTTCATCAAAGGAGGCTGTTGGCTCATCCAGCAGCAGGACACGTGGCATCCTAAGCAGGAGCCGTGCGAGCAACAGGCCTTGCTTTTGTCCGCCAGATAATCCGAGCCCGCCTTCTTGAACCAGATGATCCAAACCTTCAGGGAGCCGATTGATAAAATCCACCAGCCCCATTTTCTCGAGAATACCAAGGACATCCTCGTCGGTTGCCATAGGCGCGCCAAGCGTAAGGTTCTCGCGCAGTGTTCCGTGAAACAGTCGAGCGCCCTGCCCCATCAACCCAATGTCACGCCTGACGTCTGTTGGATCAATGAGCCCCATAACGATGTCGTCGACTCTAATCTCCCCTGTCAGGGGCTCCAAAAGACCAGCAAGACCAGACAGGAGCGTGGATTTACCTGCACCGTTTCGTCCCAGAATGGCGATGCGCTCGCCCGGCGCGATAGTAAGCTCATCAATTTTAAGAACGGGCGTTTCCGGGTTATGGCCGAATATCGCGTCCTTGATGCGAAATGCACCGCTGATGGTAGGCTTATGTATTCGCTGCTCTTGCTGAGGGGCATCGACGGGAAGAGCCATCAGGCCGTCAAGTGCCTTGCGCGCAACCTGCGCCTGTTGCCAGCGATTGATGATTTGCGTTACCGATGCCAGTGGAGCCAGCATCCTTGAAGAAAGCATAGAGGCTGCAACAAGCACACCCGTGCTTAATTCACCGGCCATAACCATTGGTGCACCGAAGAAGACGACAACCGCAAAAACTCCACCTTGAACTGTCTGTGCAAATGATGACAACCGGTTAACAAGATCGCGCAGCTCCATTGATGAACCAGACGTGGTCTCGTTATAATGGTTCCAAAGGTTCTGGAACCGCGTTTCAGCCTGCATCGACTTGATATCATCAAGCCCCTGGATGGCTTCAACCAGCATCGCGCTACGCAGCGACGATTCGCGGGTGTTGGTTTCAGCCAGCCGCCGAAGCCGCTTTTGTAACAATAGTCCCGGCACCACCAGCAGAACCATCGCCAAAAGAGGTATCCAGACCAAAGAGCCGGCTATGTAAAAAAACAATACGCAAAACAGCAGGAAAAATGGAACATCCGCGATCGCTGCCACGGTGGTGGACGTCAGCATTTCGCGTACATGTTCAAGCTCGCGAATCTGCGAAATAAAGGTTCCTGTGGAACGCGGTCGTGCGGAATTACGAATACGAAGTGCGTGGCCGAACACCCGATCTGAGATCCGCAGGTCTGCTGCTTTTCCCGCAATATCTGTAATCCGGCTTCGAGCAGTCCGCATACCCATCCCAAACAGGATCGCCATCATAACGCCAATGAACAAAACCCAGAGTGTGCTCATCGATTGTCCGGGGATGACCCGGTCATACACTTGCATCGAAAAAATCGTGCCGGCCAGTGCCAATACATTGGTTACCAGGGAAGCCGCCATCACTGCGCGATAGGGCTTTAAGTCAGCAAGGGCAATACTGCGCAGCCAGTCAGGCCGCCATGGAGCGATATAATCATCAATTCTCTTATCGCGACGCGATGATAATGGGCGCATCACAAACAGCCGTCGCAGGCGCTTAGCCAATTCCTCGCGCGAGAAGGGGGTCATTAGCCCCTTTTCACCGGCAAGAATTACCACGAACCCTTCGGCGGTTTCCCGTTCAATGACGCCGACTTCGCCGCCACTGAACTCGACAAGCAGTGGGAGCCTGACAGCCGATAGAGCTGAAGCCCCCTCAATCTCTTGGATGGACAGACTAACCGAACGCGCAAGTGTACCCAACCGGTCCTCATCTGTGGACGCAGCCATGTCAAGTTTAATGCGTTCCACAGAGATAGCCATTCCGTAATGCGTTGCGACGCGCATTACGGATTCGATCCATCCTCGGTTGGTGCGCACCCCGAAGGGAGCGCGACCAGATTGGTTTGGAGCGACTTTCACAATGTCAGACCTCGTAGTGAACGGCCGAGCGAAGTTCGTCTTCTAGCGAAGGTGCCGTCATCGGAATGCTGAGGTCAACAAAGTCGGAACCACCACTACCGGTGTCTGACGAAAACGGTTTAGCGTCGTTCTCCTCAGGCAGGATAGCGGACATCGCATCGTGCCCTGTATCAGAAAACAGCACGTCATCTACTGTGAGCAGCGCCTGTTGCTCTACAGCAGGTGCTGTAGAAGTCTGTGTGTCGATCGACGCCAGACCGAAGCTTTCACTGTCTTCTGCCATTGCAAAGGAGAACAGGCTCGAATGGTCAGAACTTGATGCCACAGAATCCTGGTGACTATCAATCGTCACGCCGTCAATCTTTAGAGTGACCGTCGTTCCACTTTCACCCGTCCCTGTATAAGATCCGTCTGACTGCAGTACCCAGTTTCCAGAAAGCGAGAGCGAATCTTCCGACGTGCCTTTGATAGTCAGGATATGGTTTGCATCAGTGATGGCCTTAACATCATCAGGGGTCAGATCTGTGATTGCATTTGTTCCATGAATTCCCAGATCAATGATCTCGATATTCTTAAGGTGTTGCTTAAGATCATCCCCACTGAGATCTTCGCCAAAGCGCAGGGCAACGGTGTCGGAACCGGCTCGGCCGTTGATGTTGGCCCCACTCCAAATAAAGGTGTCGTCACCTGTTGTGGCTGTTGTGGGTGTTACCGCAAGTGTAAGCGTGTCGGTCACATGCTGCGATTCCACTCCTGTTGCACTTTCAACGGTCCATGCTTCAACCTGAATCTGCGTACCCGCTGTGGATGTATCCTGATCAGAAAGCGCAGATGCGGCTTGAACAAAACCAAGCTTATCGAGATCGTCCTGCGACAAGCCAGTGATCGTATAGGCGTTGGTGAGTTGATCATAAGCGATCGATATCGCACCATTTTCTGCATCGATAAGCTCGCCGCCGATATAGAAGGCTGCATGCGCACCAAGACCGGTCAGCTTCAAGGTTGCGCTCTCGGTGCTTGCATCCTTAACACCTGCAACCGCAGCAGCCGCATCAACCATGGCCGCATTCAGGTTCAAGCTGATGATGCGACCTTCCTTACCAAATGACAAGGTCGGATCGATAGTTATTCCGTCAGCCACCGCTTCAACTGTCACTGGTTTAAGTGGCACAGTATCCACCCGGGTCGCAGACAGGCTATCTTCACCCGATTCAACGACGAGTGCAATATCCGTAAGCGTTCCGCTCCAATGTGGGGCTGGTAGGATTGCAACATAGGCAGGCATTGTACCGTCAGAAGAAATGAGCCAGGTATTCGTACTGCCATCGCCACCGGCGTTTGAAGCCTGGGAAGCAACAGTTGCATCCCCTGCACTTGAACCGACATAAAGCAGGAAGCCCACTGGCACGCCCGACAACAGAATAGACTTGACCGCCTCAGAACCATCATCGTCGTTGAGAGCAATAGCGAGACCAGTCAACTCGATCGCGTTGGTCTTTTCTGAAGTGTTGCTCTCCTTGCCTTTGACTGGCTGGCTTTCCACTGTGACGCCATTGTTAATAATCTCGATTTCAGCAGTGCTGGAGGCCGAAGCGGCTGCGGTATTTGATGCACCACTTTCCTTTGCCTGTGCCCAGGCTGAGAAAGTTACATTGCCAGGCTGGAGAACGGATCCTTCAGGCGCTGTATAGGTCAGCTCGGTTGAGCCACCCGAAGTGCCAATCTCAACGACGTAATAATTGCCATCCGGCACGCCATTTACACCGCTGATGTCGCTCAATGTGAGCGTTCTGCCTTCACCGTCTGTGAGCGTGCCATTGTCGTTTCCGTTGGTCGAAACCTGAACGTAAAGCTTGCCGTCAACAATTGTTCCTGAAGTGCCGTCTGCAACATCGAAAGCCGAAATCGTTGCAGTAACACTGGTTTCTCCTTCTGCAACGTCAGGAACGTCGATGGTTACCGTCGGCTCGTCAGTGACCGGAGTAATAGGCATGTCGGCGTGGGTATCTGCTTGTGTGCTGGTGCCACCCACTGCTGCAGCCGTCAACTTAGCGTCAAAATTGAACGCCGCATTGTTGTCATTGCTGTTAAGCGGCGGCGTGACTTTGATACCGGCGAGCATTCCATCAAGTGCGGCCTGACTGTCACCATTTGCAAGCACAACGACGGTTGCAGACCAGGTCGGCACGCCGTTGATAGTGGTAAAGATCATACCATCTACGGTTGTGCCTGGCGCCAGATTAGTGAGTGTGACAGTGTAACTATGAGCTACAGTCGCATCACTGGCCGTGACCTTAGCATTAACAACACCATCCAGAGTAAACGAAGTGTCTTCCGTCCCCTGCGCACCATTATAGCTCCATTCGTCAATAACTGGAGCCAGGTAAGATTGGCCATCGCTCAGATCTACCTTGAGATTCCATTTGACAGAATCAGTTTCGATGTTGGCAGGCGAATTGGCGTTCTGGCCTTCGTCCTGCGCAAGCACAGTCATTGTGATGGTCGATGAGCTGTTAGACACGCCCTTTCCGACAATGAACTCGACCGGGAGGTCGATGCCGCCAGTGCCGATCGATTTTGCGTCCGCACCATCATAGATAAGCAGCCACGAGCCTGTACCAATCTGGGACGCGCCATTGACGGTGACACCATCAGGAACACCCTCAATAACCACCCGGACGAGATGCTCGCTTCCATCTGTATCTTCCGAATTCACATGCAGGTTTACAGTCAATGTGCCGCTGGTACTAACGGTCGCTGTGTCTGGTTCTGCATTGTCACCGGCAACCTCATCAGAAGTTGTACCAGTGGCAGAATCCATGGTGATCGCCGTAATCGATGCATCGACTGCATCGGTTACTGGCAGTGCGTCAATTGTAAGCGAGCCATTCTTCACTTCAGTCACGGCAGTTAAAGTTCCATCAGTTGATGGATCAATCACTTCGTAAAGGAAATCCAACTTGCCAAGGTCACCGTCAAGATTGGCGGCACCCTTCGCGCCCAGACTATCGATCTGATCGGACGGGACAATATAGTAGGTTTTCCCTTCAATTTCTTTCGTTTCAAGGTTCGCTGCTGAAATTTCTGCTTCGCCTACATAGAGCGTAAATTTGCTCGCGTCGTAATCAACCGGAATGAAAATACTGCCCAATTTCTCATCTGTATCACCGTTTTGCGGAATGATTACCAGATTGAGCAGGGAGATTTCATCCTCGATAAGGGTGGCAGTTGATGTGATCAGTGCCTCCGGCGACGGAGTAACCGTGAAGCTGACATCGGTGAGAGGGCCTGTGCGAGAATCGCCATCGTTTTCAGTTGTAACACCAGCGACCTTCACGTTCACCGTCCCACTAAAATTCTCAGGAACAACAATGGATACTTTTGAAAGGTCACTTGCCGACACCATCCAGATCCTGTCGGTCCCGGTGCCCGAGACGACCATTGTCGCGCCGGTTAACGAGAAATTCTCTGAAAGTCCGGTGATGCGAAGCGTGGTGACTTCCGATCCGTCGGTGTCGCTAGACGCGACCGAGGTAATGATGTTGGACAGCTGGACCTTGTGTGCACCTGCATCGAGTGCTGCCTCTGTCGTGGTATAGGCAACATTTGGCAGTGTGATTAAGGCATTATCGGCGACACCGGTAACCGCAATATCAATCGTGCGGGAAACAGGCGCAGATGTTGACGTTCCGTCGACCGAAACCGCGCTCACAGTCAATTTGAAATCATCATTGCTGTTAAGCGGCGGTGTGACGGTCATTGGGTAGCTATTGTTGAAACCAACGATCGTAACCGCACCGCCACTGACAGTCAGCTTTTCACCGTTGTAGGTGATTACGGCTCCAGCAGGAATGCCCGAGATGGTGACGTTGAAGGTTTCAGAATCATCCGAACTCGTCGTTTTGATCGAGAGCGGGATTGCCGTATCTTCAAGACCCGTAGCGCGAGCGTTGAGCGCCATGGTTACTTCATCGGCAACAGGTTCAAACTTGATCAAAGAAAGCGTAGCTTCACCGCTGACACTTACATTAACACCATCACCGCTTTCATGTGGAGGATCAAGTGGAAGTGTGGATACCTCGCGATCATCATCATAATCTACCGTTGCCGCTTGCACTTTAATAGTGAGCGTACCCGAAACATCAGCCGGTAGCTTAACCTGCAGCGTGTTGAGATAGGTTGATGGTACCCAGATTGGTTCGCCGACATAGATCTGCGTCTGCCAGGTAGCACCACCATCTGTTGAATAACGGAATTCAGTACCAATGACTGTATCGGTTGACGTGTCAGATGAAAGCGTCGGAGTCAATACAGCATAAGTAAACTCATCCGGATCTGCATTTGACCAAGCCGTCTGCAGATCTGCGAAGCCGCCACTGGTATTCGATGCACCTGTGTAATTGCTACCAAGTGCAAACCAGGCATCTTCCTGACCCGCAACAGAATAGGCGTGATCGCCATTCATGGTGACGTCGTTTTGTCCATTTCCATCACTGTCGCTGTCGGTTCGCTCAGCCACAGGCGTAACGGTGATCTTCACGTCAAGATCAACTGTCTTGGTATCGCTATCAGAACCATTGGTATCGGTGCTGGTGATAGACAATTTGATCGTGGCATCCAGGCTGCTATGCGCTGGCGGCGTAATCGTGAAGGCATCAAGAATAGCTTCTCGATCAGTTTGGCTCAATGAACCATCAAATGTGATCGTTGCAGTGGTGCCAGAAACATTGTAGCTCCAACCTGCCGATGCATCAGGGGTCCCAACGGTCCAACCGGTGGGAACTTCAAATGTGACTTCGTTGATGACTTCGGAGCCGGCTGCAGTACCCGTATCAGTGACAGCTACACCTGCAAGGAAGTGAACAGCCGTATCTTCCGCTGTTTTACTGTCCGTCGCAGTGACATCACCAGCAACAGGAGTAACCCGCAGATCAATTGTCACACTGCTCGTTACGGTCGCTGGAATACCTGCTGAATCACTGTCTGTGTCACGGGTATTAAGCGTGATTACGACATCTTTAATATCACCGCTGAAATCTCGTGGTGGCGTGATGGAAATATTCGGTGCCGTTGCGAACGTGCTGGTTTCAGGCGAAGTGACAGAGCCGCTCGCACCAACGGTGTAATTCGATCCATTGATGGTTACGATCGATCCCGCAGGCAAGCCGCTGACAGTATAAGAATAACGTTCACTACCGTCAGTGTCGTTTCCAGCATTCGCATCGATACTAGTCAAAGCCGCGGTGAGATGGCTCGACAAATCGATTTTGCTGTCCTCAGCAAAAGTAAGCGTCGTGACATCGCTCTCAAGCTCCGCCCCGTCGGTTACTGCCTGAACATCAACATTGATGACCTGCGTGCTGGACGCTCCCGCCACGCCCGCGATCTTGCCGCCGCTGGCATCAACTTCATAGCTGGTCGCGCTAACGGTTACAGTAAAATTATTGCCGCTTTCAGCGCGTGGGTTTGCCCCAAGTGCGGCATACTCAGCGGAAGTCAGATGATAAATCCCTCGAGCATCGTCCGCAGCAGGCACGTCATTCACATGAGATACATCAGACAAGACGATGGTGATTTTACCATCGACTGGCGTAAGCGTTTTCGCACCCGTAGAAAGCGTTACGCCATCGGCGCCTGCGCCACTTATGGTCAGAGTAATTTCACCCAGGCGCTCTGGATTATCATTGTTATCCGTACCTGTGCCTGTATCGGTGATAACAGGTGTCTTCAGGCCAAGCGTAACTGCTGTGTCTTCGTCGGTATTGACGTTCTTGTTTGCCTCAAGCTCAGGGGCATCGGCAACCTTGGTGATCGTGAAGTCAAGCGTCTGCGTAACGGACTTGCCACCGCCGCTTTCTGCCATGGTGTAAGTGACAGTTGGGACATTTCCGCCGTAGTTCGGAGCGGGTTTAAAGCTATAGCTCCCATCTTTTTCGATGATCAGAGAGCCAAGGACATCCGTGCCGTTTTTCAGTTCAACTGTTTGGCCTGGGGCATACGACTCAGCGATACCGTCCCCATCGGCATCCACCGAAAAGCCAGTCAGAATGATTTCGTTATCAACGTCAGATACGAAATCTTGCAGCGATCCTTCAGCAAGGCCGTCCTCAAGGACATTTATCGTTTCATCGCCGCGCCCTATGATGTTGTCGTTGCTACCATTCACAGTAATTGTAATGACTTGGTCACGAGAAGCTCCGTGTTCGTCGGTCACCACCGCTGTGAAGGTTTCTGTTCCCTTATCACCATTATTTAGCGCTTGCGTCGCATCCCGGCTATTGTCGAGCGTATAAGTCCACTCACCCGTCTGAGGATCAATGCCCATTGTGCCATACTTCCCGTTGGCCGTGACGACGCTCCAGGTCAACGTCGCATCCTTATCAACATCAGACGCTGTCAATGTTCCGCCGACTACATTGCTTTGATCAGGATTTTCTGTTCCCTGCTCTGTCACTTCGCCGCTTGCTTCAGCAGTTCCGGACGTGATCACCGGACGATCATTGGCGCCGGTGACTGTGATGGTCAAGGTGCTACTGCTTGTCGCACCGTTAACGTCGACCGCAGTATAGGTGAAGGTCTCGGTAACTTGCTCGCCTTGCTTCAGGGATTGAGTTTGTGTCGAGGTATTGTCAAGTTCATAGGTGTAGCTGCCATCGCTATTCAGCGTGAGGGTTCCATAGGTTCCCTGAATGCTCGAACCCACCGTTCCAACAACATCGCCGAACTTGACTTCATTTACAGCTAGTGTGGCCTTTTCACCATCATCAACGTCAGTATCATTCGTTAACACGTTGCCGGTTGCAGTGGCAGTTCCACTTATCGGATCGTTACCACCGTCCTGAACGCCTGCTTCCGACACTGATCCGGTGTCGGCATTTGCAACCGGTGCATCGTTGGTGCCGTTAATTGTAATGAAGACTGTTCGGGTTTCGGTTCCGCCCTTCCCGTCAATCACCTCAACGTCGAAGCTCAGCTCAACCTTATCGCCTTCGTTCAGAGCCTGAGTAGCACTCAGCGAATTGTCGAGCGTATAGGACCAAGCCCCTGTTACAGCATCGATAGTGAAGGTGCCGTAGGTTTGATCAGGAGTGCCCAGCACGCTCCAGCTAAGCGTATCGCCATCGACATCGGATGCGTCAAAACTTCCTGTCGCGGTCGGATTGCCAGGAACTGGTGTGTTGTCATCGACAACACCTGCCTCAATCACTGTGCCGTCCTGGTCTCCCCCAGCAATCACTGGAGCGTCATTAACGGGATCAACCGTGATGGTGAGATTGGCGGTATCCGTGCCACCTTCCCCATCGCTGATCGTATAGGTGATGATCGGAACTCTGCCGTTCCAGTTTTCGTCCGGCGTAAAGGTGTAAGCGCCGTCGCTGTTGAGCGTAAACGTACCAACATTCTCAATTATCGCAGTGTCGCCAGCGCTGTAGTTGGTTCCATTGATCACAAACTGCGTGACAACAAGCGTATCACCGTCTGGATCAGTGTCAGCCACATCGCCTGCTGCGCTATCAAGCAGCACATTGCCGCTCACAGGCGTATCTTCGTCAGTGCTTACAGCATCATCATTGGCGGTCGGAGCAGGATTGGAAACAGTCCATGTGAAGGTTTGATCGACAGTGCTGGTGCCATCACTGACCGTGATCGTCACACTATGCGCACCGCCAACACCGTCCTGGCTTGCGGATGGATCAATGGTGCCGCTGATAATGCCCGTATTCGGATCAATCGTTAGTCCCTTAGGCAGCCCCGTGGCGCTATAGGTAAGCGTATCGCCATCAACATCCTTGAAGAAACCGCTCACATCAAGCGAAGTGATGGCATCAGCGTCATTGTTCGCTTGATCCTCAATCGTACCAACAGTCTCCGGCAGGTCATCGACTGGATCAACCGTGATGGTGAGATTGGCGAAATCCGTGCCACCTTCCCCATCGCTGATCGTATAGGTGATGGTCGGAACTCTGCCGTTCCAGTTTTCGTCCGGCGTAAAGGTGTAAGCGCCGTCGCTGTTGAGCGTAAACGTACCAACATTCTCAATTATCGCAGTGTCGCCAGCGCTGTAGT
>NZ_JBDJNL010000038.1:0-11957 GCF_039674445.1 Brucella sp. TWI432
CCGGCGCATAAATATAAAAACCCGTGAATTAATTTATTGACGTCGCTGACTGTGTTCGATTCAAGCATTGGGATGAATCGAGCAGGCCAACCCACCGTCGCAGATCTGATGGCGCAGATAGCAGCGTTGCAGGCGGAAAACCAGAAACTGCATGAACGGGTCTTCACACTTGAGGAAGAACTGGCGCTCGCACGGTTACATCGTTTTGCACCGCACAGCGAAAAGCGTGTCGATCGTGTCTTCAACGAAGCTGAGCAGACTACCCTTGAGGCAGATACAGACGAAGAGCTCGCTGACACCATTGAATTACCCGACACGGGATTGCCGGAGACCGAAGCGCGGCAAGGTAAAAAGCGCGGTCGCAAACCACTGCCTTCCACTCTGCCGCGCGAGCGTGTGGAATATGACCTTCCCGACGATCAGAAGATTTGTCCGTGCTGCAGTCATCCGATGCATCGCATGGGTGAACTGGTCACCGAGCAGCTTCACATCAAGGTGAAGGCCAAGGTTCTGCAGAATGCCCGGGCCAAATATGCGTGCCGCAACTGTGATCGCACCGGCATCAAAACGCCCATCGTCATCGCCCCGATGCCTGCACAGCCCTTGCCGGGCAGCATTGCCACGGCCTCTACGCTGGCTTTTGCGCTCGTTCACAAATATGTCGATGGCACACCGCTTTATCGTCTGGCGAAAGCCTTCGAGCGTGCTGGCGTCCCTGTCAGCCGTGGGGCTCTGGGTCATTGGGTGATCGGTTCTAGCGAAACACATCTTTCCCGCCTCTATGATGCTCTGAAACTGCGGCTGCGATCACAGCCTCTCATTCATGGTGATGAGACGACGGTTCAGGTTCTGAAGGAAAAGGACAAGGCTGCTACCAGCACGTCCTACATGTGGGCTTATCGCAGCGGCGAAGACAGTGCCGAACTTATCGTACTGCTCGATTATCAGCCCGGTCGGGGGCAGCAATATCCGCAGGCCTTTCTTGGAAACTATCGCGGCATATTGATGAGCGACGGTTACACGGCATGGCGCACCCTGAAAGGTGCAACACATATTGGTTGCATGGCGCATTCGCGGCGGCGGTTTGTCGAAGCGCTGCGCGCCAGAAAGAAAGGCGGCGGACGGCCAGAGCAGGCGCTGAAGTTCTTCGAGCAGCTTTACCGGATTGAAAAACAGGCTCGCGATGAAAGCCCGGATGACGGTGAAACGCAGGCAGACTGCATTCGTCGCTTTCGTCAACAGCACAGCATTCCGGTTCTGAATGCCCTCAAGGCATGGCTCGACAAGATAGCTCCGAAGGTCTTGCCGGAGAGCAAGCTTGAGGATGCGGTCTCTTATACCGTCAATCAATGGCTATATCTGACGCGTTACAC
Organism: Brucella sp. TWI432; assembly: GCF_039674445.1. Lineage (NCBI taxonomy): Bacteria > Pseudomonadati > Pseudomonadota > Alphaproteobacteria > Hyphomicrobiales > Brucellaceae > Brucella > Brucella sp. TWI432. Next base: position 1,374 of record NZ_JBDJNL010000038.1, read on the forward strand.
CGAAGACGGCAACATGCCGATCGACAATAATTTGCTAGAACGCGATATCAGGATTTTTGCCACCGGCAGGAAATCTTGGCTCTTCACCGATACCATAGACGGAGCGCGGCCCAGCGCCATCGTATACAGCCTCATGCTGACCTGTCGTGCATGCGGCGTTGAACCATTTGCATGGCTTAAGCACGTCCTCACCGAACTTCCGCAGCGATCCCAAGACGCTAATATCGAGGATCTATTACCTTGGAACTACATAAGTGCCTAACGGTGACCACTAAGAGACGCGCTAGTCCTAAGCTGCCACAGCGTATCAATCTGCACGAACAATACGAACCTGAAAGCAGTGTTCCGCGCTGATCGAACATCGACGAAGCTGATGTTGTCGTGATCCAAAAGTTCGGATGCGTAGGCTACAATGTCGTTCTTAGCTACAATCCTTCCAGTGCCGTATCGGATGCGTTGATCCGCTGTGTAGCCTTTGAGCAGATAGTCTGGGCTGCTTAGTATTGGAGGAACTTCTATCCCTGACCACGGCGCGCACTCGTCGGCACACAAGAAGATGGGCCCTGTTTCTGCATAGGGCTGGGCATGGTCAAATGGTCGATAAGCCAATATCATCATCCCGGAACCTTTGGGAATGAAATTAAGACAATGACGGCAAGGGTTACCTGCTCCATCAGATAATACGTGCTCGGGTGCACAATCGTATGCATCGCGTGCACCTTTGCGCAAACCACTCACGTTGTCAGTTGGAAGCGGAAGAAACTTGATCTGTGCCATTCGGACCTCCTGAAAACCAGCGTCTAAACTTCCAGCAAGTCGAAGTTACAACAATCCGTTTCGTGCTCTTAAATTTTTTTGGAGCCCAAGCTGCCCCACGGGCGCTGTGCGGATCTACTTGTTCCGAATACAAGATAGAACGCCTCGACGGGTTAAATCCCGCTGCAAGCAGGATGGGAATGTGCCGAGAAATTCGCGCTTACGCTTATGCAGCGCGTGGCGCGAAAGTCACCTTAATATCTAGTCCGGCTCGCAATCACCAAAATTTCCCTGTCCAGCAGAAGCAAGGCAGGCAAGAATGCGGGCTTTAGCTCGCATGCCCGTTCGGTTCTATCGGCATGATAGCGGGACAAATCACGATCTGCTCTATGTTTTGGTGCTATCCTGCGCGTTGCCCTTCAAAGAATTTGAAAAGTATCTACTCAGGCACGAATAGCCTGTGCCACTGTGTCGGGCGCTTGCTGAATGACTTTCAAAAACAACATTGCGGCGCGATCTGGCTGACGGCGTTTTTGTTCCCAATCTCTGATTGTACCAGCTGAGAGGCCGTATCGTTTGGCAAATGCTGTCTGTGAAAGATTTTGGCTTTTGCGAATGGCTGCAACGTCAATTGTTTCCGGAACAAATACTGCGGCGGGTTCTACGCGACCTTCGGCAATTGCCAGAGCCTCGTTTGCACTTTGGATAAGCTCTTTTGCAAATGTCATTTGTTCACCTTTCTATAGGCTTCTGCCAGCTTTGGCAGAATTGCAGCGAGTTCGTTTCGCTCGGCTTTTGTGAGATTTCCTTTTTCATTTTTGCCGTAAATTGAGAGTGCAAAAAGGGGAATATCGTCACCGCCGAAATAATGAATTGTGCGGAATCCTCCGCTCTTTCCTTGCCCTTCACGGGCATGACGCAACTTTCTAGCGCCACCTGTACCAGCCATTAGCGCACCCGCTACGGGGTCTGACGCAATGGCTGATAAAATCTCCTGCAATTCATCGTCAGATAAACCGCAACGCTTTGCTTGCATGAGAAAGATTGATGTTTGAACGATCGTTTGCATGTCTACATTATACGGCATTGCCGTATTATAAGCAAGGTTTAATTTCAGTTTTTAGGCTGCATCCCGCGCCTCCCAAGCGGCAACAGGAATTTCCTCGGCGACGTTGTCCGATTGCGGTTGCTGGCTGTGCAAGAAGGTTGTGGCCTTCTCGGCAAGACTTGCTGCCTGAATGATTGCGCGTTTATCATTTTTCAATACGGTCAATTATCCGCAGCAGCCCGTAATGCGGAGGAAGGCGACCAGATTGCCTAAAGTTCGGGGTTTCTGGCCACCTTCCTCCGCATTATTTCAGAGCGTGTCGAGCCAGGCGAGAACGCTCGTATCGCGTTTCCACGAGGGCTGGCGGGTGGGTGTTTCGGGAGCACCGACCTTTTCCAATGCCTTGCGCTTTGTTTCGAGGTTAGCTCTGGCGTAGTGGTTGGTTGTCTCGAGGTTCACATGACCGAGCCAGCTACGGAGGACCGTGACGTCGATGCCCGCCGATATGAGATGCACGGCGGTTGCATGCCGGAAGGCGTGGGGCGTCACATGCTTGTCGCGCAGGCTTGGTGAGGTTTCGGCCGCTGCCTTCCAGGCGGCAAGCTTGAACCGGACCCCCGATGCGCTGAGCGGTTCGCCATAGCGGTTAACGAACAGCCTCTGGCTTGGCGCCCGTGGTTGCGGTTCGAGCAGTTTCTGCAACAATATCACGGTTTCTGGCCAGAGCGGGCAGATACGTTCTTTTCGACCCTTTCCGGTGAGGCGCACGCAGCTCGGACTGTCGAACCGGACCGCAAGGGGCACAGATCGAGCGGTTCCTGTATTCGCGCGCCGCTGTTGTAGAGGAACGAGAGCAAGGCGTGATCGCGCGCACCTTGGGATGTCGAACGATCAGGCTGAGCCAGGATAGCGGTCACTTCCGCCGGGTCCAGATAGCAGGTTCCGACACCGGACCGCGCTTAATCGGGATGTTAAGGATTTCGACGCACTGGGCGATCAATCCGGGATCCTTGGTTGCAACGAAGTTGAAGAAGCTGCGTATCGCTGCAAGCCGGCAGTTTCGCGTGCCGATCTTGCCGCCGCGTTCGTGTTCGGCGTGACCGAGGAACGCAATGACCTCTCCGGCGGTCAGATCCGCCAGCGTGATCATCGCCACCTTCTTGCCTGAGCGCTTTGCGACGAACCGGAGGAAGAGTCGCCAGACATCGCGATACGACCGGACCGTATGGATGGAGGCATTGCACTACTCGACCAGCCATTCGTAGAGGAACGCGCGCATCAGCCACGGGAACTGATTGTTCTTGCTCATGCCCGCACCTCCTGCCCGATATTGAGGCGTGGCGCGCCCAGCACGCGGAACCGCTCATTGGCGTGATGCAGCAAGTCCTGCGTGACGGTGATGTAGACCAGGGTCGAGTTGATGTCCCATGGCCGAGATAGTTCGCAAGGAACGGCAGACGATCCTGCGGCTTGATGCCTGCCTCGTACCATTCGAGGATCCGGTTCACGACCATCGAATGCCGCAGATCGTGCAGGCGAGGTCCAGTTCGCCCCCGAGGCGGCTTCAGCCCGGCGTATGACGTCAACAAGCAGCCAGGCGACGGCCTGCTTCGTATAGCGGTCACCACGCCGTTCTTGCCAGAACAGGCCGGAGCGCAGATCAAGGAACCCACTGGCGCGGCGTCGCGCTTCCGTATATGATCGAAGTTCTACCATTACACTGTCGGGCAGCGGCAGTATCCTGGTCTTGTAGAACTTGGTTTGGCGGATCGTGATCGTGCCGCCTTGGAAGTCCACGTCACCAAGATCAAGGCGATTTCGCTTCGCCGCGGACCAGTGTTCAAGCATCACCTCGAGCGGCTGGTCCTGAAGCTCCGGGTTTAGCTGAAGGAAGCGGTCGAGCCGCCATAGCCGCATCGCTTGCGAAGTGTATCTGTAACCTCGGTTGCGCATCATCCTGACGTGCTCGACCATCATGTTGCCCAGTACGCTGCCAAACAGCCTGGGCTGGCATAGTTCGACAAGTGCGCTGTCCGGATCGCGGGAGGCCAGCGCCCGCCATACCGGCATGCACTGTTTGATGTTGCAAACTTCACGCAGCACGGCGACGGGATTGTGTTCGATCGCTCCGATTTTCTCAAGATGATCGAGGAACCGGTCGATGATCCGGGTGCGATGCAGCCGTGTCGTCGAGGCCCAACGGCCCGGCGATACATGCAACCATGCCACCAGCATGTCCTTGTCGAGCTTGGCATGGTGCTCGGCAACATCCTGGAAGATATCGAGCGCTTGCCTGTAGTAGATGGGGCTGTTCGTGGTGCGCAGGTTGATGCCTGCCACGTACCGCGCGATCAATTCACGCTCAGGATCGGGCCAGTTCGTCATGACCGCACCTCCCGTCCCGGCACGTCGAGCGCGATGGCCCGAAGATCCTCGGTGGCGAGCTTCAGATAGGGAGCTGTGGAACTCCGTAGAGCGATGCCCTAGCAGGTCGCCGATCACCTTTTGCGGCACGGCGGCGGGCATCATTTCGACGGCACGTGCATGGCGGAAGATATGGGAGCCGCTTTTACCAGTCGGCGTGATCCCGGCAGTCGTAAGCCGCCGCCGCACCATATTGGCCAGCATGCCGAGCTTACGATAAGGCGCGCGTGTTTGGACAAAGATCTCGCGAGCATCTGTGACAGGCCGCCCCGTCTACAGATAGGCGAGCACGGCCTCACCCACCGGCGCCATCAATGGCAGGAAGAGTTGGCCCGGGTCTTGGTGTGCCTGATGCGGATCACTTCCGCCCGCTAGTCGATATCCTCGACCCGCAGGTTGCAGATTTCGCCCGATCTCAAGCCATAGGTCGCCACCAACTGCAGGATGGCATGATCCCGCAGGCCCGTCGGCGTCTTATCCTCCCCCGAGGACTGCAAAACCGCCGTGACCTGATCGGGCTTAAGGATCGATGGCACACCTTCATACGCATAGAGCAAGGGGGCGATGACATGCGGCGATAATTCCATGACGACGCGCCCTGTTCGATGGAGATAGCGCAGCATCGAGCGAAGGCGCTCCGCCACATCCTTCACGGACCGGCGCGTCTGATGATGGCTGCGTGTGTCCATGTAACGGTCGATGTCGTTGACGGTCATCGTCATCAGACTGTCTGGTACATGCCTATCGAGCTGCCAGGCCAGGAAGTTCCGGCCTTCCCACATCAACTCGTCGATGCTGGCTGCAGCAAGGCCTCGTTCCTCGCGCAGCCAGGTCTTGTAATCGTCGCAGATGGCAAAGCGCAATGCATCTGCGGCGCACGTTGCTTTTGGAGCTGGTGGCCACTCACCTTGCGCCAGCCACAGCAATGCATGAATTCCGGAACGTGGGATTGAATGCCGGTATGGTCCCGGGGAGCGACCGTGACGTCTCCGGAACATCGCGATCGCATCACGCAGATATTGCGTCACTTGCGCTTCGCTCACATTCGTGACCGGGATATTCCGCCGTAAAATATAATCAAGAAATCCGCGAGCATAGGCGCAGTAATTCCCGGCTACTGTCGGGCTGTATTGCTGACTGGTCAGTACGGTTCTGAGCTCCGTAATCAGTTGGTCATTAATATTCGACATTGTTCGTTCCTCTACTGGTCAAATTGACCGCAGAATTTTGCCATCGGACCGCAGAGGCTTCTCACTGGATTTCTCAGCTAAAAGGAAAATTTTACCTCTCGAAGTGATCTCGGTTGTTGCAAGTTCATAGACGGGCTCCTGAGAGCCGCGACCCGGTGTGCTTAACTGTCGGCGTAATCAGAGCCGCAAGGAAACTGGATGCTATTGAAAGGCCAGGAAACATAAGAGAAGCAGCCCACAGATCTGAGCGTGCGTGCACATCACACAGTTGCGGTTCGAATTTGCCTCGCGGGCCGAGACCGACTAAATTGAGAACTATGCGAATTTCATAAGCCCGTGACCGAATAAGATAGACGGCAGCACATTCGCGTTGTTGCGTGCGGTCTCTAGAAGTCTATGAATGCCAGTTTCCTGCGTGTTCGTTTTGGACGTACCGCCGTACATTTGGATATAGCTTCGCCGATTTCAGCACTTGCCGTAATTCCCTGCACGAAGGGTTGATCGTGCATCAGATACGGCAGCGCGCCGAACGCAATCTTGCCACATGCAACTTCCGGTGCCAGCAGCGTGTAGTCGTCTGAGACGTCCGGAATATCCTCTCCGACCGAAACGAGTTGCCGGCGAAGTGACGGAAACGGCAAATCCTTCGTCTTGAGCGGCTTCTGGCCTCGGGCGTCGATGAACACGTCGAACGTCCATCTGTTGTCACCGACGGTGATGAGGATGTGGTCATCCCTAACATCCATGTCGTAATCGTGCCCAAGTTCGAGGACGTCTATCAGGCCGGCCTTGCACAGCGCCAGTAGCCTGCGGATCGATTCCGACGGGATTGCAGCATAGTTGTCGACGAAGACCTTGCAGAGTCCTGTATCGAACCGCTCGCGGTCCTCTTCATTGAGATGCGGGATAATCTCTTGCACCACCTCGTGTAAACGAAGGATCGCATAGCGCCAGGGTACGGTATGCTTCTCCCGCTTGTTGCGCTCGACTTCTTTGAGATTGTATTCTGCCCAGCGGAACGCATCATGGTTTTGCCGGTCGGAAAAGTAGGTGTCAGCGAAGCTGTCAGCGTCGAGCTTCGAAAGCGAAACACGCTCGCTCCAGGCCGGATCGGCGTCTTCGATTTCGCGCGCGACCAAGGCAAATATCCTGTCAAGCAAGCCACTGGCACCGCTCTCGATCTCCCTGTTGATCGCCTGCTCCGTGGCAATCTGCAAGGGCTGGTAAGGAATCGGGCAATAAAAATCCGCTTCTGGCAGGATGCCTGAACGGGACATAAGCGTTATCGCCAGACCTTTACTGTCCGGGTCAAGGTCGAAGCGTAGTTTGTTGTAATCTTCCTCGATAAAGCTTCCATGTTGGGCAATGACCGCCATTGCTGCGTCGATGGCGCTGAGCGATGTCCCCATAATGCCCACTTTACACGCTGGTATCCTGGCTTCGATCAGTCCAGACCAGGGGCTGGGAAAATAACTGCGCGTTGCTTCGTCGTCGTCGGGCCAGACGTGGCCGGTGGCGATGACGACGAGATCGAGGAGTTTCGAATGGAGCTTCCCCTCAGTCCAGAGTTTGACGCCATCGGCCGTGGCTTCGATATCCGTGACCTCGCAGGATTCGTGCACTTCGACTTCAAAGCCTTTTCGACGCGCTGCCTCGACAAGAGCCAGAAACTGATCCCGGAAATATTCGCCCAGCAGAATGCGGGGCAGGAATTGTCGATCGTGAAGACCTTCCTTGTCGACCCGGTATCGAGCGAGACGCGTCTCGTCCTGCTCGCGCAGCCAGTCCAGATAGGTAGAGGTAACCGGCGGTATCTCGATGCTGGCGATGTTGGCAAGCATCATGCGGCTGTTCTCATCGTCATTATAAGGCATGCCTACGCCAGCTTCATCTTCCTTCTCGTAAATCGAGATGGACATTGGCTCTGCGAATTTGAGCAGCGAAAAGAAAGTGTAGATCCCGGTCGGACCGGTGCCGACGATAGCAATGTTCTTCATGGGCGATTACCAATTTCTCCACATTCCAATACGCGCGGTAAACGGCCCGGCTGGGCCGGGCCGCTTGTGTTTGCACTTCGAACATCTCTTCACATCAATTGTATGCTGCGAGATCAGAGCTTGACGGTATCTTCACGCGCCCATAAGCGGAGCTTACGGCAAGACGCGACGAAATCGGTGGCCGCCCTCGCATTGTCGAGCGGGATCATCCCTTCGTCCATTTCGGGCTCGATACCGGCCTTGGCGAGCAGCGGCATTGCGCCTGCGGTAAAGCCAATGAACTTGCAGTGGGCAAAAGCGTCTGCAACAAAGTCTCTTGCCGCGCACTCGCCGATAAGCCGGTTGGCCGCTTCTTCAGATAACACAAGGGCTACAGCATCAAACAATACGGATGGACCACCGTCAATCATATGGTCGGCCTCTATCCAGTCGCCGCTGGATGCTTGGAAACCTCCGACCGACGGCGCAACCAGTTCCACCATTGCGCCTTCTTTCTCCGCGGCGTTCCGGATACCCTTGAGCACCTGCGCATCAGTGCCATTGGCGACAAGCACGCCGATCTTTCTGCCCTTGAAGCTGCCGGGTCCGTTCTCAATGATGCTGAGTGCAGGAGACGGAGCAAGATCGTCGCGCACGGGGACCATCGCATCCGCAGCCTTCGGCATCTTGCGGATGCCGAGCTTGCCGGCGACCGTTTCCGCAAGGTTGGCATCGATATTCAGCAGATGAGATACAACACGCTCGCGGATCACAGGTGTTTCCACCTTCGACAGTTCGAAGGTCAGGGCCATCGCAATATGCTTCTGTTCCACAGCGGTCTGGCTCAGATAGAACTGACGCGCCTGGCTGTAATGGTCGGCGAAGCTCTCCGGTCTAAGGCGAACTTTCTGTCCGTCTTCCTGCGCTGCAAACGACCCGAACCCGCGCTTGGGATCCGGCCTCGGTCCTTCGCCCCAGGAATTAGGCTGGTAATTTGCTCGTCCGACAGGATTGCGCATCGCCATATGGCCGTCCTGCTGGAGATGGTGGAACGGACACTTCGGCGCATTGATCGGGATATGTGTGAAATTGGGGCTGCCCAGTCTTTTCAACTGCGTGTCGAGATAGGAGAAGTTGCGGCCCTGCAGCAGGGGATCGTTGGAGAAGTCGATGCCCGGGGGAACGTTCTGCGTCATGAACGCGACCTGTTCAGTCTCGGCAAAGAAATTATCCGGCATCCGATCCAGCACCAGCCGCCCAACCGGCATGGGCTTTATGATTTCTTCCGGGATCAGCTTGGTCGGGTCCAGCACATCGAAGTCGAAGCTGTCGGCAAAATCCTGATCAAAGAGTTGCACGCACAGTTCCCATTCCGGAAAGTCACCCGCCTGGATGGCATTCCAGAGATCGCGCCGATGGAAATCGGGGTCGGCGCCATTGATCTTGACCGCTTCGTTCCATACGACGGATTGGAGGCCAAGTTTCGGCTTCCAGATGAATTTGACAAAGGTCGACTTATCCCTGTCATTCACGAAGCGGAAAGTATGGACGCCAAATCCTTCCATGAAACGGAAGGAGCGCGGTATGGCGCGGTCCGACATGATCCACATGATCATGTGCATGGATTCTGGTGTCAGGCTGATGAAGTCCCAAAAATTGTCATGTGCCGACTGGGCCTGCGGGAATGCCCGATCCGGCTCCTCCTTGACGGCATGGACCATATCCGGAAACCGGATGGCGTCCTGAATGAAGAAGACTGGAATGTTATTGCCGACAAGATCCCAGTTGCCTTCCTTGGTGTAAATCTTGACAGCGAAGCCCCGGACGTCCCGGGCGAGGTCGAACGAACCCTTCGATCCGGCGACCGTGGAAAAACGGACGAAGACTGGCGTCTTCTCGCCAACCCGTTGGAAAATGTCCGCGCGCGTATATTCGCTGAGTGATGCTGTCGTCTCGAAATAGCCATGCGCGCCATAGCCTCGGGCATGGACGACGCGTTCGGGAATACGTTCGTGGTCGAAGTGAAATATCTTTTCCCGAAAATGGAAATCCTCGATAAGCGTCGGTCCGCGCGCGCCAACCTTGAGCGTATTGAGGTCATCTGAAACCGGTCCGCCCTGGGCCGTGGTCATGACCGGTGTCTTGTCGCCGGCAATCTGATGAAGATCTCCGCCTGGGCCGGCTTCGAGCTTTTGGTCATGAAACTTGAGTGATTTTTGCACATTTGCGGCTTTGTCGGTGGCTGACATAGCTGGCTCCCGTCCGTTATGTGATCTCTATACAAATTGGAAAGGGTGCCGAGTGGCACCCTTGCTTCATGATTAGGCCGCTTTAGCGCGTTGGTTGGCCGAAGCATCCGCAAGTTTCGTCAGATCGCTGTCCGTTTTGGACTCTTCCTGAAGCGTCTGATCGAGAAGCTTGGCGACATCGGTCATGCCGAGTTCTTTTGCCCACCGCTTCAAAGTTCCGTATCGGGTGATTTCATAGTGCTCGACCGCCTGCGCGGACGAGATCAGACCGGCATCGAGCGCCGCTGTATCCTTGAACTCCTCCATGATCTCCTCGCCTTCGGCGATGATCCCTTCGATCGCGTCGCAGGTTTTGCCTCTCGCTGCCTTGCCCATGATCTCGAACACCTGGACAAGCCGTTCGACATGAACTTCCGTCTCTTCGCGATGCTTCTCGAAAGCAGCCTTCAGGTCTTCGGACTGCGCCGCACGTTTCATCTTCGGCAAAGCCTTCAGGATCTTGCGCTCGGCGTAATAGATGTCCTTGAGAGTGTCGTGGAACAGGTCCTCAAGGGTCTTTTCCTTTGCCATGGTACTTCTCCTCTCATGAATTGTCGAATAGATAGTTGAAGCCCCAAAGGCCGCTAAGTTCTCGGAAAAATCTGAGAATTGGCCAGTGATCCGATTCAAAGCGGGCATCTCCACCCGTCTTTTAACGCAATGCGATAATTTAAGTTCCGTGGCTGGGGCATACAGGGGCTTGTTCGAAGGACGAGTACCGAGCAGATATTCATGATGCTGCTGTAAATGCTACAACTCAATGATCTTAAATAGACAATTCAGTATATAAGTGTCAATCGGCGTTTAAACGGGACCCCTTATCGGCGTCCAAAAAGTACCCCTCCTTTAGGTTGCAAGGTTTAGCGTGCGCGGGCCCGGAACTTTAAATTTAGTGCAGGGTC
>NZ_JBDJNL010000039.1:0-10325 GCF_039674445.1 Brucella sp. TWI432
CTCTGCTGCGGTTTAAAAATCGGGGGAAATTATCCGCGCCATTCCGGCGCAAAAGGGATTTCGTCATCGAGATCACGCGCGAAGCCGCCGCCGCTCTGGCTGGCGTAGCTTTCCGCCGATTGTGAATTGCTCTGATGATCGCGCGTGCGCGTTTCGCCGTAGTCATCCGGGCTTGGTGTGCCGCGACCGCCGCCATTGCCTTGCGGCAACAACTCAAGATCGCCGCTATAGGATTCCAGCACGGTTTCAGTCGAATAGCGGGTGTTACCGCTCTGATCTTCCCATTTGCGGGTTCGAACCTTGCCGGAGATGAAGACGATGTTACCCTTTTTCAGGTATTGTTCGGCTGTCTTGGCGATATTCTGATTGAAGATCACCACCGTATGCCATTCCGACTTTTCTTTCTTCTCGCCGGTATTTCTGTCGCGCCAAACATCGGACGTAACAATGCGCATGCTGACAATCATGTCGCCGCTGTTGGTTCTGCGCACTTCAGGATCAGCACCAAGACGGCCAATCATCTCATGACGATTGAGGCTCATGCCGCCCTCCAATCGATACCAAGGTAACGGTTGAGGCGATCAAGCCATTGTTCTTCGGCCTTCATCGCACCCCATGGTTTGATGGCGCCGGTGAGCTTCGGCAAAGGCAGAATGCGGCCTGACAAATTGCGATAACCAGCCTTGCCAAAAAGCGCGAGCGCCTCGGCCTGCAGCATGCGATCATCCATTTCGAAAACAATCTGCGGCAAGACAGGCGACAAGCCAGCCTTATGAAAAATAGGCCTATCCAGATCGGCCTTCATTCCGCTGACGGCATTGCGCACCCAATGATGCGGAATGTCATGCATGCGGTAAAGCGCATCTGCCAGAAGCTCGGTCGCAGGCCGTGACTGATCACCAATCCAGGCTTCGTGCGCATCGTGCAACAGGAAGTAACCTGCAAGCACCGCATCACCTGTTTCATTGATCAAGGCATCGGCACCCATCACACTGTGCTGCGCAACAGAATAGGCAAGACCACTATAAATCCCGTTGAAACGGGCAATCTTTGAAAGAGCATTCCCCAGCACCTGCCAATCGACATCGGCTTCGATCGGCTCCGCCAGATTCATGAGACTGCCGTCAGGACGAAATGACAGAATAGAACGGCGACGTTGCACGGGCGCGGTGGCGTCATAAGGCGCCTGCTCCTGATCCTTTAAAGACTTGGCATTCATGCTGCTGCCCTCGCATGAGCAACGGCAATCTTTGGCAGCGACTTTTCTGCAGCCAGCGTCAGCCGCGCACGTTCAACCGGCAAAAGCGGCAACAGATTGAGGAATTGCGCCAGATGCACAATGCAGCGCTCACGCTGCGCAGCCCATGGATCAAGCATCAGCGCGGCACGGCCTGCACAATACCGTCCCCATGCTTCAAAAAATGCCGGTGACGTCAGATAATTCTCGGTCATGGGTGGGCGGCTGGGGACTGGCTCGCGCACTTTCATCGCCATGTCTTCGATGTTGTCATAAGCCTTTTTGCGGCTTTCAGCCTTCCACTGTGCTGCAAGGTTCTGCGCCTGAATGCCAAACTCCAGAATTTCAGCAGACGTAAAACCGGCGCGGGTGAGATCAAGAAATGTCGCAGCACCATGCGAGGCTGCCATTTCCTGCATAGTCCGCGCCATTTCGATGGCACGAAGATGTGGCGTATCCTCAAGGGCACGTGGATCAGACGTGCGGACTGGATTGATTGTGCGAAAGTGCGTCGCGGACGCATAGGATGCAGTTTGTGTCGAAATATTCATCATCGCCTCCAGCGGTTTGATGGAAGCGACATTCGCGATTATCGCGAATAATGTCAATTAAATAATCGCGATTATCGCGAATTATTTTATCTGCGCTGTCCGCATGATTAGAATCAGTGGTTTTCCACTACATTGCGTTTCTACGATTTTTGGACTTGTTATTTCCCATTGCGTTCTTGATATGTTCTAATTCATGAGTCATCATTTCGGTACAACAAGCGTAACAGGAAATATGGGTAATGGGCATGCAGACAAATTTCATCGTACAAAGCTACAGCAAGGGGCAGCGGGGTAAGTTGCAACCTGACACACCGTTCATAGCGAAAGACATAGCCCACGCACGCCGCACAGCAGAGCGAATGGCTATTAGCAGCCCTATGGTTATAGCCTTCACCAATACGGGCGATGCTGAAACAGGTGACTTCGACCCACCTAAGCTGATCTATGCGCATGGCGACCAATTACCCCCAGAAGTCGAGGAAATGGAAAAGGTTTAGCGTCACTGGAGATGTGAATGATTAGATTCGTCCCGAAAGCTCCGGTGATCGAAAAAAGCGCCGCCGATAAAATAATGGACGACGCTTTAGAAAGTGATGAAATGCGATTGATGAAGAAGATCGAGCGCGAGACGATCTCAATCGCTAATCTTATGACTTCAATTCACGGTGGGGCTTGGCGCTCTCGGGTAGATCATCAACGGAAGATGGTTTTGATTTGGATGGCTGACGCTGAATGACAGAATCTATAACTGAAAACACAACTTCTACACCGCGCTGATCTAACCCCTCTATTCTTTTTAACATGTCGATTATGGCCTGATCACCTCTGATCGGGCCATCATTTATTATGACCGACGGCAAAGGTTCAGGCTCAGCACCTTGCTCTGAAAAAAACTTTTGAATTAGAGGGAGCTCGTGCGCTTTGATTTCGCGTGCTTCTTTGCCGTTCTCAGTATTAGCCATTCTCGTAATCGCATCTGCGCTCACACCTAAGAACTTGGCTAACGCCCCCTTAGTACCCCTGGGGCGCCTTCCCAACTCCTGCTTAAGCCAAAGCTTATATGTAACCTGCGGATCGCTCATGACGATATAATCGCGACTATCGCGAAATTATCTATCGCGAAATTCGCGAAGCACGCTTGACTTAAATCGCGAAATTCGCGAATAATGCCTCCATGACCAAACAACACCTTGACCCCGCTAAAAGTATCATCACCAAAATTGGTGCCGAAGATGTTGCGCGCGTTTGTGGTGTGCATGTTTCTCGCGCTTATCGTTGGATGCGCCCAAAAGATAAGGGGGGCACCGGCGGCTTGATACCAATTGAGCATATTCGACCAATTATTGCGGCCGCAGCAAATAGAAATATTCATCTTACCGCAGATGATTTTCTCCCCGTATTCGACGCTTCCACGGAAACGGAGGAGCTCATATGAACTCACTTTCGCTGTTCTATCGCCGTCTGGATAATGCATGCTGCGCCTTTCTGCACGGACACTCACGCCGCGACCTGAATAGGGTGCGGCTGCGCCGTATTGCGTTGTTACTTCGCCGTGCGATCGCTCAAGAGCAGCGATTGCTTGACTGTGAGGGGAATGAACTGGCCCGCGACATCTTACAGCCTTCGATGGACGCGCTTCGCCGCGACCTGGAATGCTTCGTTGAGAGCAAAGGCCGCGTCTCGAATAGCGCCTTTGCGCAATTCCTCCACATCCGTCGCGCCAGCCTGCAGAGCCGCCGTCTCCACGAGCTTACGCGCCGGTATGCGGTCGGCGAGATCACGCAGCTGCCTGCGCAAGATATCGAACGCCTTCGTGTCTCGACGCCCGAAGGATACGGACGCCTCTATGAAGGCCTCTTTGAAGATCGCAGCAAGTATGGTTTCCTTGGCAAGCTGTGTTTCAGCAGATGTGATCGGCATGGTTTTGCCCCCTTATTCAGACGGCTCACCCGTTGCTTCCGAACCGGAAGAAACTGCGCGCCGCCTTGATGATCTGACCCGGCCAAACTGACACGAAAAATCCATTCCCTTAACGGGAAAAAACAGCGGCTTTTCCCGCCACGGGAAAACTTTGCCTTTTGAGGACTTCCCCATGACGCAACTGACAGATGCGTGGTTCCAGAGGATCAAGTCGGCACAGCGTGACCTCATCAAATATTGCGGTGGCATTGAGCGCGTTGTCGAACTTTCCGGCTTTTCAAAAAGCCAGGTCGGACGCTGGAATCTATCGACAGAGACGGACCTGATGCCTCTCAATGTCGTCTATAAGCTTGAGAACGAATGCGGTGTGTTGTGCCTCACATCCGTGATGGCTTCGCTCAACAACCGCCGACTGACAGAGCCTGATGAAGATGTGCGCGCAGCGGGCAATCTGCTTGCTGCGCATTCTGAATTCGTCGTCAGTGTTGGAGAGGTAATGAGCACCGGAGCGCGCGTTTTTGCTGACGGTAAAGTTACCGGCACAGAAGCCATGCAGCTCGACAAGGTTGCAAGCGATGTTGAGCGCAATATTTCCGGCCTACGCCGCGAGCTTTCCGGCCACATTGCCAATGCCCGTCGCGGCGAGCCTGCCCTTCGCGTCATAGGGGATGAGTGACCATGACGCGCCAACCTCCAAAAGAACCGTCTGCTCTGAGCATATTGCTATTGGTTGCCTCTTGCTGCATGGGCGCCACGCTTGCCGGAGCTTATGCCGCCGTTCTGTTTTGCCCGATGGTGCTGCGATGACGATCAGTCTGCTTGATGGTCGCGTGGAAATCATTGTCGATGACGTCATGGCCGCGCTCGCGCGTCTGCCGTCCGACAGCGTGGATTGCGTTGTAACCTCGCCGCCTTACTGGGGCCTACGGTCTTATATTGACGACTCTGACCCGTTGAAACCGCTCGAAATCGGTCTGGAACCGACACTTGCTTCGCATCTGGAAACGATGGTCGCGGTATTTGACCAGGTGCGCCGTGTGCTGAAGCCCACCGGCACATGCTGGATCAATTATGGCGACTGCTACGCCACCACGCCGAACGGCAAGTCTGCCGCCGACTACAAGGCAGAAGGTTCTGATGACCGCACCTTTCGGGACAAGCCGTTTTCTACCATCGGCAACGGTATCAAGCCGAAAGACTTGCTGATGATCCCGAACCGGCTGGCCATCGCCCTACAGGACGCTGGCTGGTGGGTGCGCTCGGAGATCATCTGGGGCAAATCCAATCCAATGCCGGATTCCTCCGGGGCCTATCGCCCATCGTCCGCACATGAGAAAATCTTCATGCTGACGAAATCTGACAATGGCGACATATGGCGCGCTCGCGATACAGGTGAGATATCCTTTTCGCCGGATCTGACTGAACGCTGCCCTTTCATCACTGACCCTTCACGCGAAGGTGCGCGCTGGATTCGCATGGGCGCATACTATGACGCGGACGCTGTTTGCCAGGCGGCGAGCCCCAGCACCAACGCACGAGTTTCGCAGGACGTAATCAACCAGGTCGGAAGCTTTCGTGCAAACGGCAACGCAAAAAGTAACGGCCCGATGAAAGCTGTTGTGCGTGGTGGCAAAAAAGAAGCTGCTTCGGGGTCTGGTATAAAAAACAATACCAGTTTCAACGATGCCATGATCGTCCCCCCGGTCCGTCGCTATTTACGGAACTATGAGCCAGCACCACTGGATGTTTGGCCTATATCAACTCAGCCCTTCAGTGACGCGCATTTTGCGACATTTCCTCCAGAGCTTGCACGGCGGTGCATTCTCGCCGGATCTCCGAAAGGTGGCCTCATCCTTGATCCATTCGGCGGGGCCGGAACCACGGGCCTTGTGGCAGCGCGCCATGGCCGTGAAGCCATTCTTATTGAACTCAACCCGGAATATGCGGCCCTCGCCAAACGCCGAATAGAAAAAGAATGGCGCGTCATAGCTGACGCGCCATCCTCAACGACCGATCACGGCCCTTTATTCAGCACAGAGGTGTTAGGATGACGATTGATCTATTCAGCTGCCTCCAATCCTATAACCAACTTCTGCCCCATGGCCGCAAGTGCGGCAGTCATGAGAGGAAGCTTGGTCGCAGTATCAGGATCAAGCAGGCGACGCGCCTCTTTCTCGTCCTTACCAAGCCTGCGGGCGAGTTCGGTTCTCGAAATGCCCGAAGCGCGGAAAGTCTCAATCACGGCGACCTTGGTTGCGACTTCCGCATCCGGCCAGATCAGTTCTCCCTTTGCCTTTGCTTCGGGCAAGCTTCGTCCCATCTCCAGATAGGTGAGCAGTGCCACGCCGAGCGCATCTGCAGCCTGCGCGCGCGCATCCGCAATGTCATCGCCCTCGGTAATGGCTTCCGGCACATCTGGAAATGTAACGACAAAGCCCCCTTCCCGCTCGGTCGGCTCGAACACGGCTGCGTAAGCATATGTTCTCATTCTTCTAGCCCTTTTTTCCTTTGTGAGGTGGGCGGGGCTCAGATGAGCCCCAACCCTTTCTTGATCTTCGAGGCGGTCTTGGGATCAATTTCCCGGCTTGGCAGTGTGGTGAAGCGATCTCCTACCCATACTGTTGCGTGTCCGCCTTTCCCTTTGCTCTTGCTGACCCTGAAGGCCAACCCTTGCGCTTTTGCTTCATCCCTTAGCTCGGCAATGAAGCGGTCTCTTTTGTCCATCGGGTTCTCCGTGCTGACAAAAACAATATCGGATATTTTTGTCCGAGTGTCAACAAGTTTCGGATATTTTTGTCCGAATTTTTCAATCAAAAAGGCGGTCCGATGACACCCGCCTTTTCAACCGATTTCACCATTCTCGGCATGTATGTGGACCGCAAGCGCATTTGCTGCCGCATGAGGGAGGGCGAGGTTGCCCGCCGCTGCGCGATTCCGCTTGATGATGTCCGCCGCATAATCAGTGGGCGGCGCATCGGGCCTGAATCCACTCAAGCGCTCTGCAACTGGCTTGAACGCCCCATCAGCTTTTTTGACCGCAAAGAACTCGCCACTCGACGAGAGGTTTATCCATGAAAACGTTCGGCCAGCCCGGCAGCATCACGCCTGCAAGTTTTAATCCCGAACTGCCAACAGCCATGATCATCGAAGGATTGTTGCTATTGCGCGAAATGGGACTGACCCGCCGTCAGATGGTCAAAGCCACCGGCATGTCAGAATACAAAATCCGGTCATACTTCAACACGACCTGCAGCCAATGGAAGCTGGATGACTATTGGGGCGTGAAAGGTCGTGACCAAGTGGGGGGAGCGCAATGAGTGCTGCCCTGAAGCTTTTTGTCGAAAATGCGCGCGCCGTCACAATCGCAGATGCTGCACAGCGCCTCGGACTGAAATGCAACCCGCGCGGAAATGAGCACCCGCAACCCTGCCCCGCCTGCGGCGGTCGCGACACATTTGCCTTCAACACCCAGAAGAATAAATGGAACTGCCGCCAAGGTGGAATAGGCGGCAATGACGCCATCGGCATGGCTGCGCATGTGCGTGGATTGAACCCTAAAACCCGTGAGGGTTTTTATGAAGCTTGCTCTATCCTGTTGGGCTTGCCTGTGCCGGATGGTGGCGAGCGGGAAACCGATGACGACAAAACTGCACGCCTGAAGCGGCTGGAAGAACAGCGCCAGCGCAATGCCGCGCTGCAGGCCGAACAGGCGGAAAAACACGCCGACTATCGCGAAATCGAGCGAAACAAGGCGCGCGCCATTTATGGCCGTGCCTCCAGTCTGCGCAGTTCTTCTATGCCTGAAGGCCGATTTTATCTTTCTGTCCGTGGGGCCTGCGTACCCGGCGGTGATTGGCTTCGCATCAGCGCGGATGCGGCTTACTGGCATGCCGGGAACATGATCCATGAAGGCCCGGCCATGATAGCCCCGATCATTGGCGCCGACTTTGGTGTCATCGGCTGTCACATCACCTGGATTGACCTCAAACACCGCCCAAAATGCAGGCCATCAATCATCGACCCCGCGACAGGCGAAATATTGCCAACCAAGAAAATGCGCGGCTCCAAGAAAGGGGGATTGATACCGCTTGCAGGAAAGCCAGATCTGGCGCGCTGGGTTGGCGGTGAAGGCATCGAAAACACACTGGCGGTTGCACGTGCGGAAAACCTGCGGCCTGACACCTTCTATTTTGCTGCTGGCGACCTTGGCAACCTCTCCGGCCCCGCCGATCCTGCTTCAAAGTTTGCGCATCCCACGCTCAAAAAAGAAGATGCCAAGGGACGCCCGCGCCCTGTCATGGTGCAGGGCGCAATCCCCCGTCCCGATCAAACCCCGCAGGATGGATTTTGGATCGGTGAGCATGTGCGTGATGTGGTTCTTCTTGGTGACGGGGATTCTGAGCGCATCATGACCGCCGCCGCCATGGCCAGAGCCAAGGCGCGCATAATCAAGCCAGACAGGCGGGTGGCAATTGCGTGGCCACCAGCAGGCATAGATTTTTCTGAAATGATGGCAGGTGCCGCGTGAATAAGCCAACCAAAGACATTCCAGCGGCTGTTCGCGCCATAATGGATGAAGCATCGCGGCAGGCGGAAGCCGCCGATATTGAGCCCCGCAACCCCGATACCTATGGTGTGCCTGATGCACACTCCCCGGACGATGGTGAGCCAGCGGCCACCGCGCGCGGGGACAGGATAGTGGACCGCGAGGTAGTGCGCGCCTGCTCTGTGCTTGATCATTCTGACACAGACAATGCAGAACGCCTGAAACGCCACTTTGGTGAGGATATGCTCGTGCTCGCCCAGAGCAAAGCCCGTAAGGCAACTTATGCGATTTGGGATGGTACCCATTGGGATATCGACACGGGCGATCCGCGTTCCCTTGCTATTGCACAGCAGCTTGGTGGCCGCATCTCCATGGAAACCGAATTCCTGCAATATACCCCTGCCGAGGAAGAAGCCGTCAAAGCGGGAAAGGAATCCCTCAAAAAGGGGGAAGATGAGCGATCAAAGCCGGAAAAAAGGCTGGCTGACGCGGCGTTGAATGCAAAGGAGAACCTTGCCAAGCGCAAGAAACGGCGCATGGACCATGCGGTCACGTCGAAAAACCGGGCGCGACTGGAAGCGATGCTGACCTGTCTCGCGCCGCATGTGATGCGCTCGCCGGATGATTTCAACGCTGACCCGCTCAAGGTCGCTTTACTTGATCATACGCTTGTTTTTTCGCGCAAAGTCGAAGAAGTGCGCAACCCGGCTTTTGACGATCCCGACGATAATCGCGAGGACATCCCGGAAACCATTGAGCGCAAAACCGCAAACGTCAAAGTTTTAAAAGGGCACCGCCGCGCCGACCTGATGACGCAGATTGTGCCTGTCGCTTACAACAAGAATGCCAAATGCCCGAAATGGGATGCCTTCCTTAAACGGATGCTGCCAAGCGATGATGTGCGTCGCATGGTTCAGGTCGCATCTGGATTGGGTCTGGTTGGGATCACTGTACAGAAATTGTTCTTTCATTACGGTTTCGGTGCGAACGGCAAATCGGTCTATATGGAAACCCTCTGCCGCTTGCTTGGTGACGTTTCGGTCACCCTTCCATCCGAGTCCTTTATCGGTGAAGGCAATTCAGGCGGTGCGGCCTCGCCTGATATGGCGCGTCTCTATGGCCGGCGCTTCCTGCGTGTCAAAGAACTGCCTGAAGGCGAGGATTTGCGCGAAAATCTGGTCAAGGATTTGACCGGCGGCGAGGACTTTACCGTCCGTGACCTGTTTCAGGGGTATTTTGATTTCAAACCCATATTCACCGGGCACATGTCCGGCAACGGCTATCCACGCATCACTGGCACGGACAATGGCATTTGGCGGCGCATGGTCGTGGTGCATTGGCCTGTGACGCTCAAAAAGGAAGAACAGCGCGAATTTGAAGAAGTCATTTCAGAATTCCAACCGGAATATCCCGGAATATTAAACTGGTTGATTGAGGGCGTGCTGATCTTCCTGCGTGAAGGGTTGGTTATTCCGGCTTCGGTCGAAGCAAAAACTCAAGAATACCGCGACGAGATGGACCCCACGTCCGCCTTCTGTGCCCGATGTATCGAAGCTGACGAACACGGTGAGGTGACCGCCAAGGACTTTTATCAGGCATATGTTGACTTCACGGTCGATCAGGGTGGCAAGCCCATTTCGTTGACCAGATTCGGATTGATCATGAAAAAGAAGTACCGACGCGAGGACGGGCGGGCGGTCAAATACCATGGCTTGCGCCTCATTGAAGTGCCGAAACCCGCGCATACGTCCGGCTCTGATGACTATGAGGCGCATTTGCGATGAGCCATACCACTTCACTCGTCAGGTTCGTAGTCCTCAATTTCGCGAATGCAATGATAGATATCCGCTTCGATATCGTGCAGGGTTTCCATCAATTTAATGATTTTGTTATCCCCTCCATCCGTTTCGCACATGATGGAGCGGTCGAATTCGTCCAATTCCTGAGCAACAACGGCTATCTGGTCTGCCCCCTGAAAAGTGATCCTTCATGAAGTATGGCTTATGAGCCTCAGAAGGACATTGAAATGGTAGCGAAAAGACACAAGGCAGAAGAGATCGTCACGAAGCTT
>NZ_JBDJNL010000040.1:0-7349 GCF_039674445.1 Brucella sp. TWI432
GCAGCCCGGTAGCTCGTCAGGCTCATAACCTGAAGGCCGCAGGTTCAAATCCTGCCCCCGCAACCACTGATAACGACAAACCCGTAGCATCCGCTGCGGGTTTTGTTGTTTTTGCAGCCTTTCCAATGGCTTGCCGCTCCGTCCAATTGAGGATCGTGCCCAGTTCACCGTGCAGTGTCGCGTAAATCTCGCCACGTTCCGGCCCCGGTGTGAGCGAAATCTTCTCGATCAACCCACGTAAAGTCTCTGCCGCTTCCTGGCGCTCTTCCTTGCGATTGAGCGCCTTCGTCAGGGCAGAAACCTTCTTTGCATAGATCGCCGAGGCGCTCGGCAGAATGTCCGGTGTGTCCTCTGGCGCGTCGGCCAACAGGGTGTTCAGTTCGGTTTTGCGCGCCTCCAGCGTGTCCATCTCAGCCTTCATGCTCTCATGGAACATGCCAGCCTTGATCGCCTCTATGATGCCGCGGATCTGCTTCTCGGTCTTGACCAGTTCTGCTTTCCAGGCATCACCGCTGGAGCGGCGTTCCCGGTTCAGCCGGTTCGTCTCTTCGGCATAAGCGCGCATCGCCTCCTCAACGATCTCAGGTGCCATCATGCGATCCTTCAGACCGGACAGCACGCGGGCTTCCAGTTCCTCACGCGGGATCGTGCGGCTGTTTGAACAGGCGCCCTTGCTGATGTGGTTCGAGCAGGCAAACCGATCAGCGCCGCGAAGCGAGTAGGGGCCTCCGCAGCAGCCACAGAAGACCAGGCCGGACAGAAGGGACTTCGGCCGACGTGTGCCGTTCAGGCGGTTCTTTTTGTGGTGCTTTCGCACGGCTTCGGTGACGTTGGCAAACTTCTCGGCGATCTCGTCCTGCCGGACACGAACGGACTGCCAGAGTTCGTCATCGACAATGCGCAGCTCCGGCACATCCTTGATGATCCATTCCGATTCCGGGTTCAGGCGTGAGACGCGCTTTCCCGTCGATGGATCTTTGATGTAGCGACGCCGGTTCCAGATCAGACGACCGATATAAAGTTCATTATTCACCAGCCCCGTGCCGCGCTTCACATGGCCCCGGATGGTGGTGTCGCTCCAGAGCTTCCCAGCCGGACCACGGACACCTTCCTCGTTCAAGGTACGAGCGATGGTGCGCGGGCCGATGCCAGCGGCAAACTCGCGGAAGATGCGACGGACAACACTCGCCTCGGCTTCGTTGATTTCCCGGTCGCCGCGAATGGGATCACCGCGCGCATCGAGCTGCTTGACGACATTGTAGCCAAAGCACAGGCCGCCGCCTGACTTGCCGTCCTCGACGCGGCCACGGATGCCGCGATGGGTTTTGGCGGCAAGGTCTTTCAGGAACAGTGCGTTCATCGTGCCCTTGAGGCCGACATGAAGCTCGCTGATCTCGCCCTCGGACAGTGTGACAATCGGAACACCAGCAAACTTGAGGTGCTTGTAGAAGGTAGCGACATCAGCCTGGTCACGGCTGATGCGATCCAGTGCCTCTGCCATCACAATGTCAAACTGGCCAGCTTGCGCATCCTGAAGGAGCGACTGGATGCCGGGGCGCAGGATCATGCTCGCGCCGGAGATGCCAGCATCCTTGTAGGTTCCGACGATCTTCCACTTCTCGCGCTTCGCCTGCTCGCGGCAGATACGAAACTGGTCCTCGATCGACGCCTCGCGCTGGTTGTCGGAAGAATATCGGGCATAGAGCGCAACGCGGGTCATATAGGCAGTCCTTTCAGGCTCCGTGTCGGGGGAGGTATCTTAATTCTGTTCAGGTTCGGAGGCGGCTTCGACGGCCTTGCCGCTGCGATGCGCGGCTGACAGCAGTTCGTCATATTGATCGGCCGACATCAGCACAAACTCGCGCCGGCCATGTCGCGTGATCTCTACCGGCTCACGGTGAGACTCGTTCAGATACTGTCCGAACTTGCGCTGAAATTCGAGGGAGGTGGTGGTCGGCATCGCAGACTCCGGGAGAATAGGCCTGCGTAAATAATACGTGTTATACGTATAAATGCAAGGGGATTTGCAAGTCAGCTACGCCAGATGGCGTTGAGCTTTGCGTTCCGCAGCCAGTTTGCGCTCGAACTGCTCACGGGCGATCTGGCGACCGATCAGGCGAGCCAGCGACATCAAGGCAGCGTCTTTGCGCGCAGGATCGTGCCGGATCGTTTCCGGTCCGGTCGAGGCTGTAACCTCGATATTGATCCTGCTCCGCTTGACCGCCATCGTCTCCAAAATCCCGCGCCCGGAAAGGGGCTGGGGCAATGGAAGCGTGGAATGTCATTGCATGGAAGGTCTTGAGCACCGCTGTGCGGTGAATGGGATGCCGTGGCGTAGAAAAGGGACGGGTCAGCCGATGGCAGGAAGTGCGGCTGTGGTGTCCAAGTCAGCCCGAAGCCGCCGCTCGCCCGAACCTCGTGCTGCTTCGCGGAACTTTTCAGAGCCGCCGTTCGTCGCGGAACGCAGCATGCGCCGGGCCGCGATGGCAGTGCTGTGTGACGGAGTTACCGTTTGTAGGTGCCGCACGGAAATTCCCACCTGCGCCCCAGGGCAGGCCCGCGGGGCGGAAAACCCGTCATTCGCTGCTAAGGCATGAGACACCTGGGTATCCAAGGGCGCGTCAATCAGGAAGGCAGGCTGCGAAAAAATAGGTGGCAAGGCCCCCGGTGCTACGCCTCAAGGCCGGTGAGCGGCTCGTCACCCACCGTGCGATTCCCCTCTGTGAGCCCGCAAAGACTGGCAGCCGCCTTTGCGGTTGAGCGCCGCTAGGAAACCGCAAGACAAGTATATATGCTAATACTAGCGCAGCAATTACTGCGATAGGGGGCAATGATATTATGAGATTTACACGTATTGAAATCTTCAATTTCCGCAAATTGAGGCGCGCTCGTGTGGACATGTCGGATAAGCAGACCCTGCTCGTCGGGGCCAACAACAGCGGCAAGACATCCGCCATGAAAGCGCTGCGCAAATTCCTCAAGGATCGCGGAGGTATCGACACGCGTGATGTGACAGCCTCGAATTGGCCTGAGATCGAAGATATTGCGGGCGCTTGGACAAAGGAAACCGAGGTGGATTTAGGTCCGCTCTTGGACCAGCTTCCCTTCATTGACGTCTGGCTTCACGCAAACACGTCAGAGCTGCACCATGTCGCGCATCTGATCCCAACGCTCACATGGACTGGTGGCCCGCTGGGCGTGCGAATCCGCCTGGAGCCGAAAAAGGCGGCTAACATCCAGGCGCAGTACCTAGCTGCGCGACAAGCTGCTAAGACGCTGCAACCCGACGGTGCAGGGGGCAACGGATTCGCACTTTGGCCACGGGACTTTCGTGAATTTCTGGACAGGCGCTTGAGTGACCTGTTCGTGCTCAACGCTTATCTTTTGGATCCCACGAGCTTCGCCACGATAGGGTCAGTGGAACCGCAGCCACTGCCGCCCTTGTCGGAGGGCATAGGCGCGAACCCCTTTTCTGGACTAATCCACATTCGTGAAATCAACGCGCAACGCGGTTTCGCAGATGCAGGGGACAGCAAGGGCGACGAAGATGAGCCGATGAACGCAACCAGCCGCAAGATCGCCAGCCAGATACAGCCCTATTTCCGCAAGCATATCGATCCTGAAAAGGACCCCACGCCGAACGACGTCAAAGCGCTTCAGGCGATCCATGATGCCGAAGCGACCTTTAATGCCCGTCTCAAGGATGGCTTCGCCGATGCTATCAAGGAACTGGAAAATCTCGGCTACCCCGGCAGTCTCAACAATCCGAAACTATTCATTGCCACGCAGATCAAACCCGTTGACGGGCTCGATCACCCGGCAGCTGTGCAATACGATATCTCAGGCGACACATCCGGCGTGAAGCTGCCTGAAGGCTACAACGGCCTAGGTTTCCAGAACCTGATCTCCATGGTGTTTCAGCTCATGCGTTTCCGGGATGACTGGATGCAGGTAGGCAAGTTCAAATCACAGGTGGTGACCCCGGACGACAAAGGCATCGAACCCCTGCAACTGGTGCTGATCGAGGAGCCGGAGGCGCATCTGCATGTTCAGGTGCAGCAGATCTTCATGGACAGGGCCCACAAGGTGTTGCGCAACCATAAAGATCTGGAGAAGGAGGACTCAGCTTTTACCACGCAGCTGGTCGTGAGTACCCATTCGGGCCATATCGCGCACGCCGCCGCGTTTGAGGATCTGCGTTATTTCAAGCGCGAGCTGCCAGGTCACGGAGTTGTGCCCACGGCCACTGTGGCGAATATGAAGGGGCTCTTTGGCGCGGACACGCAAACTCGTCGCTTCGTGACGCGCTATCTGCTGAGCACACATTTTGATCTATTTTTCGCCGACGCCATCATCGTGATCGAGGGTGCCGCAGAGCGGATCCTGCTGCCGCATCTGATCCAGCATCACTACCCTGATCTTGCCGTGGCCTATCTATCCTTCCTGGAGCTGGGAGGCAGTCACGCGCACCGCATGCGTCCCTTGATCGAGGCGCTGGAGGTGCCGACGCTGATCATCACCGATCTCGATGCCATGGCGAAGGTCGACAAAGACGGAAAGAATGTCACGCAATCGGCCCGGCCGCGCTCGGGGGGTGCTCAAACCACCGTGAACCAGGTTCTGAAAACCTGGCTCCCCAAGCTGGTGGAGATCGACACGCTGATAGCCGCGCCACCAAACAATCTCTGTCATACCGATGTCGCCCGCCCCATAGCCGTCGCCTATCAAACCCCGCAAGAGGTGAAGCAGGGTGCGCAGACCCAGACCATCACGCCCAGCACGTTCGAGGATGCTCTTGCTCTGGCCAACACGGAGGTCGTGAAAGGTGCCGCAAAGGCAGAGCACGCTTGCCGTATGACCCGCGCTTTTGCAGAATCCATCTCCAGCGAACCCACGCCCGAGGACCTCGCCAAAGCGCTCTTTGATCGGTTGGACAAATACCCGGAGAAGGCCGCCTTCGCGCTGGACCTCCTTTATGTCGAGGACATCAAAGCGCTGCGCGCGCCACCCTATATCGACAAAGGCCTGACTTGGCTCGAGGGCCAGTTGAAGGGCGGAGAGGGTGCGATATGACGGACGTGACCGATGCCAACCGCGACGCTGGCGCTGACGCGACGATCCGCGCGTGCCTGTCCCTCAATCAGCCGCGCAGCTTCTTTCTGTTCGCTGGGGCTGGATCGGGCAAGACGCGCTCACTCAAGGACGCACTGGAGGGGTTGGACACAGCGACACTGACAACCTTGCGCAAACACAGCCGCAAGATCGCCGTGATCACCTATACCAACGCCGCCGCAGATGAGATCACGCGTCGCGTCAAGGCCGATCCGGTGTTTCAGGTGCAGACCATCCACAGCTTCGCCTGGACACTCATCGAGGGGCGCACGGCAGATATTAGGGGCTGGCTGGAGAGCAACCTGCAGACAGAGATTGCCGAGATCAAGGCAGCCGATGCGAAAGGTCGGGCGGGTGACGCCCATGACAAACGCGTCAAGAAGATGGCCTCCAAGACAAAGCGGGTGGAGCGCTTGGCCGAGATACGCGCCTTCACCTATTCGCCCGTGGGGGACAATTTCGGCCGCGATGCGTTGCAACATACCGAGGTCATTGCATTCGCCGCGCATTTCCTGACTGAAAGCGAGACGTTCCAGAACATTGTTCTGGCGCGCTACCCGTTCATCCTGATCGACGAGAGCCAGGACACGATGAAACCATTGATGGAGGCGCTTTTGACTTTCGAGGCGCGCCATCGTGGCCGCATCGCCCTAGGGCTGCTCGGGGACACGATGCAACGCATCTACACCGATGGTTTGCGCGATCTCGACCAACGGGTTGGGAATTTCGCGCAACCGGCCAAACAGATGAACCACCGCAGCCGCGCGCGGATCGTAGACTTGGCGAATGCGATCCGGCGCGACGATGATGGCCGCCAGCAGCGGGCGCGCGAAGACAAACCGGGTGGCACCGTGCGCGTCTTTCTTGCGCCAAGTGAGGGCACTGATCGCACCGCCTTTGAAGCCTTCACCCGGGCGGAGATGGCCCGTATCATCGGCGATTCCGCGTGGCAGAATGCGGAGGCGATCAAGACCCTAACGATCGAGCGTCACATGGCCGCCGCACGGCTTGGTTTCAGTGAGCTGTTTGAGCCCCTGAGCAAACCCGACAAGCTCAAGGATGGGTTTCGCGATGGCACCTTGCCCGCGATGCGGCTTTTCACCCACCGGGTCTTGCCTTTGGTGACGGCACAAAGGAATGGGGATGCCTTTGCCGCAATGGCGGTGCTGCGCGACGGCTCACCGCTGGTCGATAAGAGAGGTGTCCGGGCGGGGCGCGGGCGGCAAGCCACTGGCCTTGACGCAGCGCGGGCGGGCGTCGCAGCGCTGATGACGCTATTTAAGGACGAACGGGATCCGAGTTGTGCCGAAGTGTTGGCGGTTGTGGCCGAGCACCGGCTGTTCCAGATCCCCGACCAGCTTCGGCCCTGTTTGCCTGACGATGGTCCTGTGGCCGAGGGCATGGCCGACATCCTTGCTGAATTTGATCTCGACTTGACCGGGCTGGACCTGACCATACCCGAGGCCATACCACCCACGGAAACCACCATCACCGAGGCCTGGACGCAGGCGCTTGGGGCCCCGTTTTCCCAGGTTGCGCGCTACCTCGCCTATGTCGAAGATCGCAGTTCCTATGGCACCCACCAAGGGGTCAAGGGGCTCCAATTTCCTCGGGTTATGGTGATCGCCGACGATGCCCATACACGCTTCAAAGGCCTTGCCTCGTATGAGACACTGTTTGGCGTGAAGCCCCTGAGCGCCGATTCCCAGAAAAAGGCGGACAACGACGAGGAAACCACGATCGAGCGTACCCGCCGCTTGCTCTATGTGACCTGTACTAGGGCAGAAGAGAGCCTTGCGCTTGTGCTCTACTCCGAGGCCCCCGACATAATTCGGAGGTTCCTGATCTCCAAAGGATGGATGGTCGAGGACGAGATCGTGATGGCTGCGACCGACGGGGCCAAATAGAAAACCGTTCACTTGCGCAACGGAAAACGCGGCCCTTTGCTGCCAGTCGGCCTCGACCTTTGCCCCGTTAAAGCTGGGGGGGTAACGGCCGACTTGAGTTGCAACCCCCTATTTATACGATCCTACCCACTCCACGATCTGGCTGTAACCAGCCAAGGTCATATCCCATTCACTGGAAGCTTCTTTCTCAACAAAATTGATTGCATCAGCCGTGAAGGAGGCTCTGTTGCAAAAATTCAATCTGAACGGAGCACGGCCTATCTCTGGACGTAGTTATGCAGCGAGTGCCTCGAACTGTTGTTTGATTGAGCGTTCATTTGCGGCTGAAAA
>NZ_JBDJNL010000041.1:0-6999 GCF_039674445.1 Brucella sp. TWI432
TTCAGAAAACGGTTAAAAGACAAAGAGATAAAGCCGTGCATCCCGGGTCGCAAAAACCGTAAGAAGCCTATCAAGTATGACAAACGTCGATACAAGCGGCGTAATCGTATCAAAATCATGTTTGGAGACTGAAAGACTGGCGAAGAATTGCTACCCGTTATGATCGCTGCCCGGTCGTGTTCCGTGCAGCAATAGATCTTGCAGCAGCCGTTATATTCTGGCTCGGAAAGAAATGAGTCCTGAGCCTAAGGATAGTTACCCGGCTATCGTTGTAAATAGAAACGGAATATTCATTCATCTGGTGTTGCCATTTGAGGACAGTGCACAGAGCGCGAGAACGGCAGGCACGGTTTGCACGAAGGCGATCTTCCTGCTGACGGTCGCCGAACCGTAAATGCCGGCGACGGCCACGCAGATCAGGAAGAACAGCTTGAAGGCATATCCATCCGCTTGCAGGAAAAGACCGACGATAAGCCCCGCGGCGAGAAACCCATTATAATGCCCCTGATTGCCAGCCAGAACTTTGGTCTGGCTGGCAAAGTCTGGCGATAGGTTGAACGCGCGTCGGGTCTGGGGCCTGGTCCACAGGAACATTTCCAGCACGAGGATGTAGATGTGCAGTGCTGCGATCAGGGCGATGAGGATATTCGCGATCATCGGTCTTTTCCCCTGCCGCTCAAGGCTTTAACAGCACTTTGCCGGCCTTGCCGGGCGCCAGACAGGCGCACACTGCATCAGCAATCTGGTCGAGCGGGAAGACCGCCTCGACCGGCAGATCAAGCTCGCCCGTCGCGACCATCCGTAGCAATTCTCCGATCAGGGCAACGCGCTTTTGCACCGGCATGGCGGCGCTAACCTTTGAGCCCCAGAACCCTTTCACGACCGCCTGTTTGAAGATCAGATCACCCGAGGAAAGCTGCATCGGTTCGCCGGCCATGGTGCCGAACGACACGAGCAATCCGCTCTCGCCGAGCAGGTTCAGAAGATCGCCGCTGGCCCTGCCGCCGATGGAATCGACGGCTGCACGGATGAACGCCCCGCCGGTGATGGTGCGCACACGATCTTGCCAGCCATCAGTCGCCGTCGAGACTGCGTTGGCGATATTGAGGGCCGCGAGCTCCTCTATCCCGGCATCGCGGCGTACGAGATTGACCACATGCACGCCGCGTGCCGCCGCCAGTATCGCTAGCGTCTTGCCGACCGCGCCGTTTGCGGCGTTCTGAATCACCCATTCACCGCTCTTCACCTCCAGGAAATCGAGAAGCGAAATGGCGCTGAACGGCATGGCGATAAGCTGCGCTGCGGCCTCGTCGGAAATTGCGTCCGGGACGGGGACCAGCCCGGCTGCCGGAGCGAGGAAATACTCGGCCCATGTCCCGTGGACGGATGCAACGGCGACCCGCTGACCGACAGTCACGTCGGTCACTTCATCACCCAGAGCATCAATGGTGCCCACGGCTTCGGAGCCTCCAATTGCGGGTAGTTCTGGCTTGTATCCGTAGCTGCCGCGAACCGTCCAGATATCATGATTATGGATCGGCGACAGAATGGTCCTGATCCGCACCTGACCCGGTCCAGGTTGAGGAATAGAGCTTTCACCGAGGGCGAGGACGTCGGCTGGTTCGCCGAATGCGGCGTGAATTGCACTTCTCATGATGGAAAATCCTTTAGATTGTGGTGACGTGCGGGCGCACATTGATGTTGCTGCGGGTAGCGTTGGAATAGGAGCAAATCTGATGCGTCGCCTTGGCCATTTCCTGAGCGGAACCCGCATTGAGGCCGGTGATCTGCCCAATGTCGACCCCGGCGGGGCCCTTGCTTGCCGCAAGATCCAGCTTCCTGTTTTGGGCGAGTTGGTACAACGCGCTGTCGAAACACGCGGCATACCCGATAGCAAACAACTGCTTGGGGATGCGCTGGCCTTCTTGGCGCAGGGCATGGCCAGGTCGCGGGTGAGGCTGTCATCATCGAGCGCCGCGTGACCTTAGCGGCCACACGTGACTGTTACGCTGGATCTATAGAAAACCTTCATTGGTCGGCTCCTTTTTACACGGGGTTGTGTGGTGGCTCGCAGGCGAGAAGCCGCTCGGTCGCGGTCATGGCCTGTTCCATCGGGATGCGGGTTCGAGTCAGCTTTGCGAGCAGCGCAGCGCCAAGCCACATCTGATAAAGCACCTGCGCCAACGCAGCAGGGGCTGGTCCGGGTGGCAGCGAATCGTCTTCGCGTGCCTCGGTGATCAGTCCGGAAATCCGCTGAAGCAGCAGCGCTACGCCATCGCTCAGGACAGCCCGCATGGGCTCTGACAGGTCCGCGACTTCCGCCGAGAGCTTGACGACGAGGCAGTCCTCGGCCCAGCCGCCAATCACGTCACGCGCAAGCGGATCGTCAATCCAGGCTTGCCAGTAACGCATCAGGCGCTCGCGTGCTGTCACGGCTTGCAGCGACAGCAAATGGTTGAGCTGCTGACTGTAATCATCCACATAGTCCTGCAAAAGCGCGCAACCGAACGCCTCCTTGGACTGGAAGTAGTGATAGAACGAACCTTTGGGCACACCGGAAACCTTCAGAATCTCCTGAAGGCCGAGGGCGGAAAAGCCCTTTTTCAGCACGAGGCTGTAGCCGGCATCAAGGATGTTCTGCCGGGTCGTTTTAGCTTTGGGTGTCAATATCATGAGTACCATATAATATATAATAGACCGGTCGTCTAGTTGTGATGTCGGAGGTTTTTGCTCTGCCGCCAATCACGAATCGACAGCTCTCGATCTGCCAAATCGCATGGCAGATATCGTTCTACATAAATCTCCGTTACTTCGATCTGGCGAAGAACGTGAGAGCTGCGAAGGCAAAGGGTGCCTGTCGCTGACGAATGGTCTTCACGCAACTGAAATCGATTGCGAAGCGGCTACTCGAACAGCATGAGTCGCCCATGGTTTCTGTTGGTGTGCCAGGGCCTTCATTGCTTCGATTGCCTGATCATATGACGATTTCTAGCGAATGCCCGTATCGGTAGTTGCGTGCCCCCGCAACCAACGATACAGCAAACCCGTAGCAGTCGCTAAGGGTTTTGTTGTTTTACTAATCTTACCAATGGCTTGCTGCTCCGTCCAGTTCAGGATCGTGCCGAGTTCGCCGCGCAGCGTTGCATCGACCTGGCCACGTTTTGCGCCAGGCTTGAGAACAATCCGTTCAATTAACTGGCGCAGGTGCTGCGAGGCAGTCTGTCGCTCATCGGAACTGTTCAGCGCTTTTGTGAGGGCTGCGACTTGCTTTGCATAGACCGCGGAAGCGCTTGGCAATATGTCAGGCATGTCATCAGTTAGATTGGTGAGCAGGGTGGTGAGTTCAGCCTTTCGCGCTTCCAATTGATCCATCTTTTGTTTCATGGACGGATGATACATGCCGTCCGCAATGGCTTCGACGATTTGTGAAACCTTGGTGCTGATTGTTTGCAGCTCCGATTGCCAGATTTTGGCGTTAACACGGTGTTCACGGTTTAACCGGTTATTCTCTTCAACAAAGCTGCGCATTGCGTCAGCGACTATCTCTGGCGTCATCATGCGGTGTTCAAGCCCAGCAAGCACACGTGTCTCCAATTCTGAACGTGCAATCGTTCCGCTGTTTGTGAAAGTGCTTTTGCTGATGAGGTTTGAGCAAATAAATCGATCAGAGCCACGAAAAGAGCAGGGACCCTGGCAAATACCGCAAGTGACGAGGCCAGACAAAAGCGATTTTGGTCTGCGGGTTCCGTTGAGTTGATTTTGCTTATGATGGTCGCCGATCGCTTCGGTGACGTTTGCGAACTGTTCAGCAATCTCGCCTTGTCGCGCACGCACCGCTTGCCAGAGTTCATCGTCGATGATCCGCAGTTCTGGAACGGCCTTTATGATCCAATCAGATTGTGGGTTGAGACGCGAGATCCGTTTGCCAGTTGATGGATCCTTGACGTAACGCAGCCGGTTCCAAATCAGGCGGCCAATATAAAGTTCATTGTTTATCAGTCCGGTACCGCGCTTCACGTGCCCCCGAATGGTCGTGTCGTTCCAGAGCTTGCCGCCAGGTCCGGGGACGCCTTCCTTGTTTAACTGTCGCGCAATTGTTCTTGGACCAATACCGCTCGCGAATTCTGAACATATCCGGCGGATGATGATTGCTTCATGCTCGACAATCGCGCGTTCCCGGCGTGATACGGCTCCATCTTCATCGAACTGTCGAACGGGGCGATAGCCATAGCATAGGCCGCCCCCAGATTTGCCGGCTCTGTTGCAAAAAAAAGATTGATTGGCAGATAATAACCTGTTCTGAGAAACAGGAGCAGGAAATGTCTGATTTCAAGTGGCGCCATTTTCGGGGTGAGATTATCCTTTTGGCAGTGAGGTGGTATTGTCGCTACGGTGTCAGCTACCGTGATCTTGAACAGATGATGGGCGAACGAGGCGTGGCAGTCGATCATTCCACGATTTATCGCCGG
Organism: Brucella sp. TWI432; assembly: GCF_039674445.1. NCBI lineage: Bacteria > Pseudomonadati > Pseudomonadota > Alphaproteobacteria > Hyphomicrobiales > Brucellaceae > Brucella > Brucella sp. TWI432. The sequence goes on from NZ_JBDJNL010000041.1 coordinate 4,470, forward strand.
GTTCAAAAATATGCCCCGAAGATCGAAAAGCGTCTGCGCTGGCACTGGCGCCGGCCACAATCTACGAGTTGGCGTGTGGATGAAACCTATGTGAAGGTCCGCGGGCAATGGACTTATTTGTATAGGGCGGTTGACAAGTTCGGTAACACGATCGACTTTTATCTGTCGCCGACCCGCAATGCCAAGGCGGCCAAGCGATTTCTGGGCAAGGCGCTGAATGGTTTGAAGGATTGGGAAAAGCCAACCACTATCAACACTGACAAGGCGCCGACCTACGGCATCGCGATTGCCCAACTCAAAGACCGAAGGCAAATGCCCGGAGGATCTCGTCCACCGGCAGGTTAAGTATCTGAACAACGTTGTTGAGGCGGATCATGGCAAGCTGAAACAACTGATCAAGCCGGTGCGAGGGTTCAAGACCTTGAAATCGGCCTATGCGACGATCAAGGGTTTTGAGGTCATGCGGGCGTAACGCAAGGGCCAAGCTGCTATTTTCAATCTCACCGGCGATATCCGTGGAGAAGCCCGGATTGTCAAACGAGCTTTCGGCATTGGACCGTGCGCACTCGCAGAAGTGGTGTCGCTGCTCGCGCAGAAATTCGAAGGTCAGCCCTCGTGACGGCGGAGAAAACAGGACCACACCAACCAACTGGAATTGTTGCAACAGAGCCCCCAAGTTCTTCTTCGCACTCGTTAGCCCGATCAGCAGATCGGCGATCTGCTCGTTCTCTTCGTTCAGCTTGGCGCTGTAACGGTAACAGGTCTCGCTGACACCAAAGATACGGCAGGCCAGTGCAATGCTGACCCCGCGTAGCGCCACGGCTTTCCTGGCCATCTCTTGGCGTTGAGATGACCGCGTCATTTTTTTCCTAGAGCCTCTTTTAAAAGCTTTGTCTGCATGCTCATCTCGACATACATCTTCTTGAGCCGACGGTTCTCATCGTCCAGAGCCTTCATCTGGCTGATCATCGACGCATCCATGCCGCCATACTTGGCGCGCCACTTGTAGAATGAAGCGTTGCTCATTCCATGTTCGTGACATAGCTCCGGTACTGGAACGCCACCTTCTGCCTGACGCAGGATCGCAAGAAGCTGCGGTTCGCTAAATCTGCTTATCTTCATCAACAATCTCCTCGATCATAATGCCGAGAAAATTCTACTTTTAAAGCCTGTTAATTGCCGGGGGGATTACCCTGTCAAACTCGACTTCGTCTGCTCCAAGCAGTGGCGAAATAAAAGAAAACTACTCGCGCTTCTTGGCGTATGCTATAAACCGGATAGACAAACGCAACACTTATTGAGGATGCTTAACTCATTATATGATTAACAGTCTTTTCTATCGACTATTCAAATCTATTCTATTTCCAATTGTTCGGGATGGGCATCTTCCGTTATTTAGTCCCGCCGGGTTCGCAATCAAAGTGAGCGTGTGCATTGTTCCCATAGCCATACTGTTATATGTTCTGGCAATTACGGTCGCGATGCAAATGGGGCTCGTTTTGTATCCGGTTAATGCATTAGCGGTGGGAACCGTTGTAACTGCCACGCTGGCGTTTACAATTTCATTCGCTGTGACCTACATTAATTCTGTTGTTTTTCAGAAGCTGCTGAATTCGTATGAAAGGTCTTTGAACTTGAGCAGAACTGACCCATTGACTGGGTTGCTCAACCGGAAGGGTGTGAGGGATTACGTCGATCAGTTCCCCGGCCCTCTGGATATCGCAATAATAGACATCGATAAGTTCAAAAGCATCAACGATTCCCACGGCCATGCTGTCGGTGACGCCGTTATTGTAAATCTCGCGTGTATTTTGAGGGCAGTCAGTGAGAAACGGGGGTTATGTGCTGGGCGGCTTGGAGGCGAGGAATTCGTCGTGATATCCTCAAATCCGTTAGGAAACGAATTCATCTCTGTTTGCGAGTTCTTGCGTAGCAGTGTTGAAGAAAGCCGCGTCAGTTGCGAAGTAGTAACCGTTAATTATACGATATCCATAGGCATCGCGCACGGGTCTCACAGCGAAAGCTTTTCAGACGATCTACATAGGGCGGATGCAGCGTTATATAATGCAAAGGGCCTCGGCCGTAATAGGGTGATCACGGCTTAGGCGGGTAAAAAACTGGTCTTCACTCAAGATATCTGGCCACTTTTGAAATACTCTGAGTTGCTTTGGTGCGTGGATCAGTAAATTTACGCACGTTGTTCTTTGATGTTGGTTCTATTCTGTTGTTTTTTGACGCGAACTGAATCCATACGGGCACATGCCAGCTTCCGATTGAGAATGCTGCAACGACGTGAAGCTTCCGCGTGTTAGTTGGTAACGGAACGGGCGTTCAAACGAAGACCTCCATTTTGCTTGTACCGGCTCATCGCGGTTTCGTCTAGGTCGTGCACTCATAAATAGTCTAGCTATTTGAATGTATTAGTGATTCAAAGGTCTCGGATTTGGAGGTCTTTGATGTCACGTCGCCGCTATGAACTTACAGAACGCGAATGGTCGATTATTGCGCCGCTGTTGCCATGCAAACCGCG
>NZ_JBDJNL010000042.1:0-6446 GCF_039674445.1 Brucella sp. TWI432
CCTGCACTAAATTTAAAGTTCCGGGCCCGCGCACGCTAAACCTTGCAACCTAAAGGAGGGGTACTTTTTGGACGCCGATAAGGGGTCCCGTTTAAACGCCGATTGACAGGCATTTGCGCAAAGCTGCGGCACACGCGCCAAGACAGACAGGATCGATGCAGAACTCATCGCGCGGTTCTTTGCTTTCCGACCCAATGCGGGCCGGACCCTTCCTGCAGAAAAGCTCAGATTTCTCAGAGCATTGACCTCGAAGCGTGCACAGATGGTAGAAATGCGAAAACGCCTTCTTGCTCAGATCCGCGCGCATCAGAAGCTTGGCACAGCTGAGATGTTTGACAGCATCGATGCAGAACTAAAAGTTAGGCTCGACAGCCTGATCAGGGAGCTTGAAGACAGGATCGTAGCCGCCATATCGAGTGACGATTTGCTCTCGGAAACCGTTGGTGTTCTCCGTTCCATTCCAGGAATAGGCCCAGTGGCAAGCACAATGTTAGTCGCTGAAATGCCAGAGCTTGGAACCATCACAGGCGAACAAGCCGCAGCTCTTGTAGGTTTGGCTCCAGTGGCGCATGACAGTGGAACCTTAGTGGCGCATGACAGTGGAACCTTGCGCGGAAAACGATCTATTGCAGGCGGTCGTCGTGCCCTGAGGCATGTGATGTTCCAAGCCGCTCTGGTCGCTGCACATCACAACCCGACCATGAAGATCTTCGCGGATCGTTTGCGAAAAGCCGGGAAACCGCACAAGGTTATCGTCACAGCCGTTGCCCGAAAATTGGTTGCCCTTGCTAACGCACTATGTAGAAAACGTCAAAAATGGCTGCTTCCGAAACCATGAAAGATACAGTTGCTAGACGGGTTACAATCTTATGCTGAAATATCGTCGGGCATTAGTCTCAGATATCGAAATGATTATCGAACTTCATGTGGTGATGAGCAAAAGCACTTACGCCGGTGTCTTGCCACAAAATTATCTGGATAATGAACTTCCGCTTGAAAAAAGACAGCTGTGGGAGAAGAGGTTCGTTGGGCCGAATACCGACCAACTTATTTTTGTAGCCATGCAGGGCCAGGAAATCGCTGGGTTTTGCTGCTTCGTCTTCAATGAAGAGAAGGAGCACGGTACGTATCTGCATAATCTATACGTCTCGCAGGAATATCAGAAGCGTGGGGTGGCGAAGTCGCTTCTTAAGCAAGCGATCGCAGCTTTTGATAGCGAGCGTCAAAAATTGCCAGTTCATTTGCTTGTATTTGCTAAAAACACAAATGCCGTTGCCATATACGAAAAGCTCAATGGCACAGTCATCGAGAAGCGTGATGTATCGCGATGGGGCAACCCTACTGTCGAGCTGCTGCGATACCAATGGCCTTCTGCTGACGCGCTACTTCAAAAACTTGACGATCGTCAGAGCCAAAACACCTGATCTTCACCAAAACGGGTGCGGCGAAACTAGCGCTTACGTCTAACAGAAGCCCTCCATTTTTGAAGGGGAAGTCCAGATTCCCATGGGAGAGGGATTTAGCCGATGCCCCTACCCCCGGTGGCGCCATAGACTTCTCCATTGATGAAGCTCGCCTCGTTGGAAGCAAGGAACACGTAAATGGGAGCCAGTTCGACGGGTTGACCGGGTCGACCGAAGTCGCTGTCTGCACCAAAATGCACGACCTTCTCGTCGGGTTGTCCACCAGAAGGCTGCAACACGGTCCAGACGGGTCCGGGAGCGACTGCGTTCACACGCACGCCCTTTTTGATGAATTGTTTGGCCAACGCTTTGGTATAGGCGACGATTCCGGCCTTGGTTGTGGCATAATCGAGCAGAATCTCGGAGGGCTGGTATGCCTGAATTGATGCGGTCGTGATCACAGCAGCACCGGCGGGCAGCAATGGGGCTGCGGTTTGAGCCATCCAATGCAGCGCGTATAGATTCGTCTTCAGGGTTTTGTCGAAATCCGCGCTCGACAGCTTGGAAATGTCGTCACGGAACTGCTGCCGCCCGGCATTGATCACTAAAATGTCGAGCCCGTCGAGCTCGCGCGCAGCCTGAGCAACCATATCGCGGCACCAGCCCTCATCGCTGATATCCCCGGGCAGGGCAACGGCTTTGCGGCCTTCAGCGCGGATGAGCGCGATGACCGACTGCGCGTCCTCTTCTTCCTCCGGGAGATAGGATATTGCCACATCGGCGCCCTCGCGGGCAAAAGCGATTGCTGCGGCGCGCCCAATGCCGGAATCGCCGCCAGTGATCAGAGCGCGTCGTCGGGCCAAGCGATTGCAGCCCTGATAGGATTTTTCGCCGTGATCAGGCTCAGGTTGCATCTTTGCGGCAATGCCGGGTCTTGCCTGACGTTGTTGTGGGAAGGGTGGGGCGGGGTAAAGGGTTCGCGGATCTTGGAGGGTGGGATTATGGGACATTGTCTCTTCCTTTGCGAATGAGGAAGAAATGGAAATTCACTTCATTTCTTCCAATAGGAAAAAAGCGGGCTTTCGCCCGCTGACTCACTTACAGGTAACGATTACGTTCGCGCTCGATTTCCTCGGGCGTATAAGGATCAGCATCAGCGTCAAAGCGCTGCCAGCCTTCCTCGGTGTAGAGTTTGCGACGCGTCGCAACATCAACTCTGTTGGTGCCGGCCAGGATGGCATCAGCTTCCGCAGCGCGTTCATCGGCGACGCGCGCAGTCACCAAGGAACCGCCACGACGCACGCTTTCAGCGTAAACATGCGCGTCGTCTTCCGACACACCGCTTTCGGTGAGCGCACCAATCAGGCCGCCCGCCACACCGCCAACCACGGCTCCACCCACAGCGCCAGCCAAGGTGGCTGCGAGCCAGCCGGCAGCAACCACGGGGCCGACGCCCGGAATAGCCATGATGCCGAGGCCGGTGAGAAGACCGCCAGCACCACCCACGGCGGCACCGATACCGGCGCCAACACCCGCTCCAGAGCCGGCATTGCTTTCTTTTTCATTGTGATGGGAGACGATCGAAATATCGTCGGACGGGAAGCCCGCGCTCTCCAGACGCGCAACAGTGTCTTGCGCCGCGGAATAGCTATCAAAAAGTCCAGTTACAGTTCGCATATTCTTCTCCCTTGTTCATGAAGATTTTTTTGTGATGGGGGACGAGATTACATTGCCTTCTTGGTGACATTGCCCTGGTAATCAAGCTGAACTTCCAGCTTTTCAGTGCCCTTCATCGCCGAGGCTTCCCAGACGCCATCGTCACGGAGTTTCAGAGCGGTGACATCCTTATAACCTGCTTCTTCGATACGGCTCTTGGCCTGATCTTCGGTGAAGCTGTTGGCACCCTTGACGGGTGCATCCGGGTTGTTGCTGTCAGGGGTCGAGACTGCCGGGGTTTCCGCTGAAGTGGCACCACTATCCTGTGCAAAGGCAAAAGACGGCGCGACAAGGAAAGCGCCAGCAAGCGCTAAAACGCTGATTTTCATGGTTTTTCTCCACTGATGAAATGTCTACACTTACCCAACTCCGGGGTAGGGGTTAAGTTCCCAAAAAAACTCCCACCTGGCCAAAGAATTCTTGATGGGATGCATAGGAAGGGTCGACCGGGAACATGTTGCAGGCGCCGAAGTTTCAGATGTGTCTGGTCGCGATGATGAGGTGTTAATTATGCGTTCCACGTCAACCATTCCTTCCTCCAATATCCACCCCGATTTTTTTACAGGTCTGGCGCGCGGTCTGGGCGGTGCGCTGTTATTTGCCCTGCCGATGCTGATGACCATGGAAATGTGGGAGCTCGGTCTTTACGCCAATCCTATGCGGTTGTTGTTGCTCTGCCTGTTGAACATCCCCTTGCTGACCGGGCTCGCCTACCGCATCGGTTTTGAGCGTATGTCCTCGTGGTCACAGACGCTGCGCGATGCGGCCATCGCCTTCGCGCTCGGTATTGTGCTGAGCGGAATGATCCTTTGGCTGTTTGGACTGTTCAGCACCCAAATACCGCCAGACCACAGGATCGCGATGACTGCCCTGCAAGCCGTCCCGGCCAGCATTGGCGCCTTGCTGGGACGCAGCCAACTTGGCATGCGGACGGAAGAGGATGATGAAGAGGTTGGAGAATATGATGGAGAGAGCGGCTATTTCAACGAATTGTTCATGATGATCGTGGGAGCGATTTTTTTGGGGTTGAATGTCGCCCCCACCGAGGAAATGATCCTGATCGCTTATCGCATTGTCCCGGGTCAGACAGCGCTGATCGTGCTTCTGTCGATCGCCATCATGCATGGCTTTGTTTATAGCGTTCATTTCAAAGGCGGTCATCGCGTGCAAGACGGGGCGCCGTGGTGGAGTTCTCTGATCCGTTTCACGCTGCCGGGCTATGTACTGGCATTTGCGACCAGTGCGTACACATTATGGACATTTGAACGGCTGGATGACGCCTCTGTCGCGCAAATGGTGACGACGATCATTGTGTTGTCGTTTCCTTCGGCGATTGGTGCGGCCTCGGCCCGTCTGGTTTTATGAGGCAGCGACATGAATGAGCGCATCAACGAAAAAAAGTCTGAACCAGCGACCGTTAAAGTCCACTGGAGCGAGTGGCTTGCGGGTGGCCTCTCCGCTTTGCTAATTGCCACACTGCTCGGTTGGTTGGGGTATCAATGCTATCAATATCAACCAGACAAAGCCGATTTCCGTGTCGAAGTGACGGGCTATACTGCGGTCGAAAATGGCTATCGCGTCGCTTTCTCGGTTTTCAACCTGACAGGAACGAGTGCCGCGCAGGTGCGCGTTGTCGCAACCTTGGGCCAACAGCAGGGCGGCGCGGAACAGGCCGCTGCGACGTTCGATTATGTCGCATCGGAAGCGCAGGCCTCCGGCGCCCTGTTTTTTGCGATTGATCCGCGCAAACACGACCTGAAGCTGCGTGTGGTGAGCTATATTGATCCCTGAATATTGTGGGTGTTTTTCGCTCGACATAACCTGCGCCGACATGCCGTCTGCGGAACGCAACAGTGTTGGGTGAACGCCTGACACAGCTCGCCCGACCGAAGCCGGGGGGGAAACGTCATCAACAGACTGGCCATGGAAGGGCAGCGTAAACAGACCGCCATGCACCGCACATGCTGCGATGCGAGGCGCTGGGGCAGCGGTTAATTTCCTTTGGAACAAAGCAACTGGCAAGGGGTTGGGGTTTTGAGAAAACTGAGGAGAAAATCATGACGATACGATCCCTCTCGCAGGCCAACAGCGATCCTTCCAATTCACCGCGACCCGGACAGCCGCCGGAGATCCCCGATATTCCCCCGGCGATAGTGCCTGAGCAGCAGCCAGATGTTCTTCCCGAACCGCTCGGACCTGATATTCCCGACCGTCCCGATCCCGCGCCCGATGTTCCGATGCCGGAGCAAACGCCGCCGCCCCCTGACAGTCCGGGTCAGCCGGCCCTGTCATAGCAAAAGCGAAATCGGTTTGATGCCATTACGCCTTCGCGGCGACATCTGTCCACCGGACTGATTTCTGATCCCGCTCCGATGGGATAAGGACATGCGTAAAACAGATCTTGGTGCGTTGGGTGGAACAGCGCCCTGGCACGCTTGAGCGGTTGCGATAACATGAAAGACCGTTGATCAACTCATGCGAGCGCTCGGTCGATGAGGCGCCCGGTATCCACCAACATCCACCAAGATCTGATTGCATGCGCGTTGCGATCATTGGGGTGATGCTGTGGGTTACCACGCCGCAATCAGTTCCTGCGTCGACGCAAGTTCCAGTTGTTCTGCCAGTCTTTGCTGACAGAGAGCCAGGATCGCATGGTGGCCGGAATCGGAGGTGCTGCAGACGGCATCTGTCACCAGAATAACGCGATAGCCACGATCCACGGCGCCAAGAAGGGTCGCAAGCACGCAGAGATCGGTTTCCGCACCACTGACAATTAAGGTGTGAATACGTTTTTTGTAGAGGAGTTTCTGTAGTACACCCTGCGTCCACGGCGAGTAGACGTCCTTATCCAGAACATGGGCGGGCGGGACGAAGCGTTGCAAGGGTTCAACGAGTTTAAGCAGATAGCGGTCAAGCTGTTCGAGCGCTACATTCTGCCATTTGCGGTAATAGCGTTTCCAGGCGCCGACGGCATCCTGTGGGGACTTCGGTGGGATAAAGCGCGTGAAGATTGTCTTATCGGCACACATCTCGCAAACACTGACAATGTTGGGCAAAATTGCCTCGGCCCACGGCACATGCCACGGCGCTCCGGTTCCAAACAGTTTTTGCATGTCGATGCAAAGATGCATGCTTCCTGCACGCAGGCTTCCTTTGGTGATCCCTGTTTCAGCAAGCATTTTGATCTCGCGCCCTCTTGTCAAAAATCTGGTGTCTATCGGCGTTTAAACGGGACCCCTTATCGGCGTCCAAAAAGTACCCCTCCTTTAGGTTGCAAGGTTTAGCGTGCGCGGGCCCGGAACTTTAAATTTAGTGCAGGGTCTGCGC
>NZ_JBDJNL010000043.1:0-2500 GCF_039674445.1 Brucella sp. TWI432
TGGTTGCGGGGGCAGGATTTGAACCTGCGGCCTTCAGGTTATGAGCCTGACGAGCTACCGGGCTGCTCCACCCCGCGCTATTTTTTGAACTATTCGGGTCATGATATTATTTCCGCCGAAGAGGCGGTGAAGTGACTGTTTTGTATGATTTGAGAAGATGGTTTGATTTGTGTGCTTAGCAGACCTGGCAGCGACCTACTCTCCCGTGTCTTAAGACAAAGTACCATTGGCGCTGGAGCGTTTCACGGCCGAGTTCGGAATGGGATCGGGTGCAGCCGCTCCGCCATAACCACCAGGTCGGCGAAGAACACAAATATGAGAAGCTGATTGTCTTTCGTGCAGATATTGATTTGTTTTTTCAGGCGCTGATAACAATAAGCACACGACTGTGTGCCGCCAGTTTTCTGGCGCCCTGTCCGGAGCGAAGCAGCTTTAGCTGCGACAGCGTGAGGACAAAACAAACTATCGAACTTCGTTCGATGGATATTGTAAATGAGAGTGATCAAGTCGATCGAGCTATTAGTACCGGTAAGCTGCATGCGTTGCCGCACTTCCACACCCGGCCTATCAACGTGGTAGTCTTCCACGGCTCTGATAGGGAATACTCGTTTTTAGGTGGGTTTCCCGCTTAGATGCCTTCAGCGGTTATCCCGTCCGTATATAGCTACCCTGCTATGCCGTTGGCACGACAACAGGTCCACCAGAGATACGTCCATCCCGGTCCTCTCGTACTAGGGACAGATCCTATCAATATTCCTACACCCACGGCAGATAGGGACCGAACTGTCTCACGACGTTCTGAACCCAACTCACGTACCGCTTTAAATGGCGAACAGCCATACCCTTGGGACCTGCTCCAGCCCCAGGATGCGATGAGTCGACATCGAGGTGCCAAACAACCCCGTCGATATGGACTCTTGGGGGTCATCAGCCTGTTATCCCCGGCGTACCTTTTATCCGTTGAGCGATGGCCCTTCCACGCGGGACCACCGGATCACTATGACCGACTTTCGTCTCTGCTCGACTTGTCAGTCTTGCAGTCAGGCAGGCTTATGCCATTGCACTCGACGAACGATTTCCGACCGTTCTGAGCCTACCATCGCGCGCCTCCGTTACTCTTTAGGAGGCGACCGCCCCAGTCAAACTACCCACCATACACGGTCCTGGACCCGGATAACGGGCCGCAGTTAGACATCCATATAGATAAGGGTGGTATTTCAAGGATGACTCCACCATGGCTGGCGCCACGGCTTCAAAGTCTACCACCTATCCTACACATGTCGACACGAATGCCAGTGTAAAGCTATAGTAAAGGTGCACGGGGTCTTTCCGTCTAACCGCAGGAACCCCGCATCTTCACGGGGAATTCAATTTCACTGAGTCTGCGTTGGAGACAGCGGGGAAGTCGTTACGCCATTCGTGCAGGTCGGAACTTACCCGACAAGGAATTTCGCTACCTTAGGACCGTTATAGTTACGGCCGCCGTTTACTGGGGCTTCAATTCAATGCTTGCACATCTCCTCTTAACCTTCCAGCACCGGGCAGGCGTCAGACCCTATACGTCGTCTTGCGACTTCGCAGAGCCCTGTGTTTTTGGTAAACAGTCGCTACCCCCTGGTCTGTGCCACCCTCCAATAGTTGCCTAAAGAAGGGTCACGCTTCTTCCGAAGTTACGCGTGCATTTTGCCGAGTTCCTTCAACGCAGTTCTCTCAAGCGCCTTGGTATTCTCTACCAGTCCACCAGTGTCGGTTTAGGGTACGGTCTATATGCAGGAGCTATTTCCTGGAACCGCTTCGCTGCCAGATCAATCCAATAAGACCTGACAACACACGCAATCCGTCACTACCTGCAGGCCCACGAATATTAACGTGGTTCCCATCGACTACGCCTTTCGGCCTCGCCTTAGGGGCCGGCTAACCCTGCTCAGATTAACTTTAAGCAGGAACCCTTGGACTTTCGGCGAGGGAGTCTCTCACTCCCTTTATCGTTACTCATGTCAGCATTCTCACTTCCGATACCTCCAGGATGTCTCACGACTGTCCCTTCACAGGCTTACGGAACGCTCCGCTACCACGCACATACGTGCATCCACAGCTTCGGTGTATGGCTTTAGCCCCGGTACATTTTCGGCGCAAAGACCCTTATTTAGACCAGTGAGCTGTTACGCTTTCTTTAAATGATGGCTGCTTCTAAGCCAACATCCTGGTTGTTTTGGGATCCTCACATCCTTTCCCACTTAGCCATAACTTAGGGACCTTAGATGGTGGTCAGGGTTGTTGCCCTCTTCACGACGGACGTTAGCACCCGCCGTGTGTCTGCCCAGTAGTACTCCCCGGTATTCGGAGTTTGATTAGGATCAGTAAGACGGTGAGTCCCCATAGCCCATTCAGTGCTCTACCCCCGGGGGTATTCGCTGGACGCTCTACCTAAATAGATTTCGCGGAGAACCAGCTATCTCCAAGTTTGATTGGCCTTTCACCCCTAGCCACAAGTCATCCC
>NZ_JBDJNL010000044.1:0-5894 GCF_039674445.1 Brucella sp. TWI432
CCATTTGCGCACAAGGTTGGTATTAATCCCGTGATCAATGGCAACACGCGATAAAGAAGCGCCGGGTTCAAGGGCCAAGGCAACAACTTGCTTCTTCCATTCGCGATCATAGTGATGGTTCCCTTGTCGGTCCACAAACAGCACATGTGGCTTCGCTCCGTCCGCTCCCATAATTTCCATCGGTGTCCACCCTTTTAATCGGTGGACACCCTTTGCACCACTCCCTTCGGCCAGTGAAGGTGCGTGGAAATGAGCGCTTACGCATAAGCGATAGAGTAAATTGCTATAGAACAAGCGCATCGAGCGTTTGTCCTATGGCCCGAGGGGAGCCCCGTAGCCCCTCCCCTCAAACTCCCCTCCCGCCCTTTGATATTACTGGGGTCGGTTCCGGCTGGGGGCGAAATGACACTCTAAGAGATTGTTTGCGGGAGGTGTGAAATGCTCCCTAAGCGTCCCGCGCGACCCGCCCAACCTAGTTGGATGGGGATGTAAGTTAGTTTCTGGCTCCTAGTGCAAGGCGGCAAGCCAATCCTGCGAAGACTGTAGCGAGAAGATACTGTGGCAGCTTCCTGAACCGGACCAAACCAGTGACATGACTGCGGATATGTCCGCTCAGCAGGACAACCAAGCCATTTACGACAAAGCCGATTCCGTTCAGCACGGTACCCAGAACCAACATCTGAACAGTGAGTGACCCTGCTTCTGGGTGCACAAACTGAGGAAATAATGCCAGGACAAAGAGGGCCATTTTCGGATTTAGAAGATTTGTCGCCAGACCTTCACCGAGAATTCGCTTCATTGAAAATCGTTTTAGGGCCGATGTAGGGTAGAAATGTGTACCCTCGGAACGAAGAGTCTTCCAGGCGGCTCTGTTGCAAAAAAATTGCCGATGTCCGAAAGAGTGCCGACAATTTTCCGCGAGATTTTCGATGAGCGATTTCAAGTGGCGCCATTTTCAGGGTGACGTGATTTTATGGGCGGTGCGGTGGTATTGCCGGTATGGGATCAGCTACCGCGACCTTGAACAGATGATGAGTGAGCGCGGTGTGCCCGTCGATCATTCCACGATTTATCGCTGGGTCCAGACATACGCGCCGGAGATTGAAAAACGGCTGCGCTGGCATTGGCGTCGACCACAGTCAACGAGTTGGCGGGTTGATGAAACCTATGTGAAAGTCCGGGGACAATGGACTTACCTTTATCGAGCCGTCGACAAATTCGGCAACACGATCGATTTTTACCTGTCTCCGACGCGCAACGCGAAAGCAGCCAAGCGTTTTCTGGGGAAGGCTTTGAACGGCTTGAAAGACTGGGAAAAGCCGCGTGTCATCAACACTGACAAAGCGCCAACCTACGGGATTGCCATCGCGCAATTGAAGGCCGAAGGCAAATGCCCTGATGAACTGGTGCATCGGCAGGTCAAATACCTCAACAATGTCGTCGAGGCTGACCACGGCAAGCTGAAGCAGCTGATCAAACCAGTTAGAGGGTTCAAGACGTTGAAGACGGCATATGCGACGATCAAGGGCTTCGAGGTCATGCGGGCGTTGCGCAAGAATCAGGCTGCTATTTTCAACCTGACACGAGACATCCGTGGGGAAGCGCGTATCGTTGAACGCGCTTTTGGTATCGGGCCGAGCGCGCTGACAGAAGCCGTGGAACTGCTCGCCCAGAATCTACAAGGTCAAACCCCTTGACAGCAGAAAACGACGGGCTTGCCTTGCCAGTTGAATTTTTTGCAACAGAGCCGGCGGCCGAGCCTCTTGCCTCGCGCCTTTGCGGCGGCGAGTCCTGATTTGACCCGCTCGCTGATCAGGTCGCGCTCGAATTCGGCAATGCTGGACAGGAATGTCGCGAGCATGCGGCCGTGGGGAGACGATAGATCGAAGGCCATCCCGTTCATGGCGATAACCGACACTTTCCAACCCTCCAACTCGCGAAGGGTGTGGAGCAGATCAACCGTTGAACGACCCCAGCGAGAAAGTTCGGTGACCAGCACCACATCAATCTTCCGAGCTTGGGCCAGAGCCATCACTTTCCGCCGCTCGGCGCGGTCGAGCTTCGAGCCGGAGCCGGTTTCCTTGAAAATTGCGGCAACCTCATAGCCCGCCCGATTTGCAAAGGCAGCCAGGTCGCGTTCCTGCCGCTCGCATGACTGGTCGGCCGTCGAGACCCGGCAATAAATTGCAGCGCGCTGTCCCAATTGAACCCTCGTGGATTTTGGTGCCGGAAAGCCTTGATTTGTATAGGCCGATTGTTGTCCAAAACAGACTATACTTCAATAGGGACAATCAGGATGCCGAGACGACACATTCTCACCGAGCGACAGCGCTCGGCACTGCTTGATCTGCCCATTGATGAATTGTCACTGCTTCGGCATTACACACTGGGCGACGACGATCTGGCAAACATCCAAGAACGCCGCAGGCCGGAGAACAGGCTGGGGTTCACCCTACAGCTTTGCGCGTTGAGATATCCAGGGCGCGCGCTGGCTCCGGGCGAGATGATCCCGCATGAGGTCCTGTCGTTCATCGGGGCTCAGCTAGGCGTCCCGGCCGATGCGCTTCTCACCTATGCCGCCCGGCGCCAGACCCGCCAGGAGCATATGGAGGCGTTGCGTGGGATCTACGGTTACAAGACCTTCTCTGGTCGTGGTGCCCGTGATCTGCGGGACTGGCTTTCCGATCAGGCGGAAGATGCCCGCTCGAACGAGGATCTCGCGCACCGTCTGGTTGCGCGTTGTCGTGAGACTCTGACGATCCTGCCAGCGGTATCGACCATCGAGCGACTATGTGCGGATGCACTGGTCGCCGCCGAACGGCGAATCGAGACGCGGATCGCGGAAAAGCTCGACAGCAACGCGCGCGAACGACTTGACGGGCTGCTGACCGAACTCCTCGATGCCAATGTTAGCCGTTTCATCTGGCTTCGCCAGTTCGAGGTCGGCAACAATTCCACAGCGGCGAACCGGCTGCTCGACAGGTTGGAATTGCTGCGTGGCCTTGCTCTTGATCCGCAGCTTCTCGCCGGTATCCCGCCGCATCGTGTCGCACGCCTGCGTCGGCAGGGCGAGCGCTACTTTACCGATGGCTTGCGCGACATCAGCGTTGATCGACGCTGGGCGATTCTTGCAGTCTGTGCAGTGGAATGGGAGGCGGCGATCGCCGATACGGTGGTCGAGACCCATGACCGGATCGTTGGAAAAACCTGGCGCGAGGCGAAACGTCTGCATGATGAGCGGATTGCGGGTTCCAAGGCAGCGGTCACCGATACGCTACGCGCCTTCACCGCACTGGGAGCCTCCCTGCTCGAAGCCTGCAATGATGGTGTGCCGCTGGAAATGGCGGTCGCCAAATCGGCGGAATGGGGCCGGCTCGAACAACTGGTCGCGACCGGCGCCCAACTCAGCAATACGCTGGCGGACGATCCATTGGCTCATGTCGGGTAAGGATATCATCGGTTCCGCCGCTACGCGCCGCGCATGTTGCGTTGCCTGAAGCTCAAGGCGGCGTCAGTGGCTCAGCCCTTGGTGGCGGCAGCGAAAGCCATCGGGGAAATGCGAGCGTCCCCACCGACAGCCGAAACCTTCCTGCGGCCGAATTCGAAATGGCACCGGCATCTCCGAGCCCAAAACCAAGGCGACAATCGTCTTTGGGAAGTGGCGGTCCTGTTTCACCTGCGGGATTCTTTCCGATCCGGTGACATCTGGCTCGATCATTCGCGCCGATATGGCGATCTCAAGCAGGTCCTGGTGCCATTGACTACAGCAAAGACGAACACCAGACTCGCCGTTCCCCTCGATCCGCAGCTTTGGCTGACAGATCGCAAGGCTCGGCTCGCCGATGGTCTGAAGCGGCTGGCACGGGCCGCTCGCGACGGAACCATCCCTCGCGGCAGCATCGAGGATGGAACGTTGCGGATCGACCGGCTGACGGCTGATGTTCCGGACAGTGCCGAGGAACTGATACTAGATCTCTATCGCCGGATGCCACCAGTTCGGATCACCGACATCTTGCTGGAGGTCGATGCTGCGCTCGGATTCACCGAAGCCTTCACTCATCTGAGAACCGGGGTTGCATGCGGTGACCAGATCGGCCTGCTCAACGTGCTGCTCGCAGAGGGGCTGAATCTGGGACTGCGCAAGATGGCGGAGGCCACGAACACGCATGACTACTGGCAGTTATCGCGGCTGGCCCGCTGGCATGTCGAAAGCGAGGCAATGGACCAGGCGCTGGCGATCGTGGTGGCTGCGCAGGCAAAGCTGCCGATGTCCCGGTTCTGGGGCATGGGAACGACCGCATCGAGCGATGGCCAGTTCTTCCCTTCAGCCCGGCAGGGCGAGGCCATGAACATGGTCAACGCCAAATATGGAAATGAACCCGGCCTCAAGGCTTACACTCACGTCAACGACCAGTTCGCGCCGTTCGCATCACAAACTATTCCTGCGACAGTCAGCGAGGCCCCATACATCCTGGATGGCCTGCTGATGAATGAGGCAGGTCGGCAGGTTGGAGAGCAATATGCGGATACGGCAGGGTTTACCGATCACCTGTTCGGGACCAGTGGCATGCTCGGATACCGCCTTGTCCTGCGCATCCGCGATTTGCCCTCGAAGCGCCTTTACGTGTTCAATCCAGCAGGGACACCTAAGGATCTGCGCAAACTGGTCGGCGGCAAGATCCGCGAGGAATTGATTATCGCGAACTGGCCCGACCTGTTTCGATGCGCCGCGACCATGGCTGCTGGCAAGATCAAGCCGAGCCAGTTGCTCCGCAAGCTTGCCTCCTATCCTCGCCAGAACGATCTGGCGGTTGCGCTGCGTGAGGTTGGCCGCGTGGAGCGGACACTCTTTATTATAGAGTGGATCCTCGACACGGACATGCAGCGGCGTGCTCAGATCGGCCTCAACAAGGGCGAGGCTCACCACGCTCTCAAGAATGCGCTGCGCATCGGCCGCCAAGGTGAAATCCGAGACCGAACGACCGAGGGCCAACATTACCGGATCGCTGGCCTCAACCTGCTCACCGCAATCATCATCTACTCGAACACCCTCCATCTCGGCCAGGCAGTCGCAGAGCGCCGGAATGAAGGACTTGATGTGCCGCCCGAACTTCTGGCGCATATCTCTCCGCTGGGTTGGGCACACATATTACTGACCGGCGAATATCTCTGGCCCAAGGAAGAAACGGCTTAGAGTGTCATTCCGCCCCCAGCCGGAACCGACCCCTTACTTGGTGATGTAGATGCACGGTCACGCCGTTTTCCACCCTACGGCCGGAGGCTGTGGTAAACAGCCTCAAAAAAGCGCCGCCCTGCGGCGGCTCATTGATCCTTTTAGTAGGGAAAAGGGAGCGCTGCCCCCTCTCCCCCGGTCTCGCTTGCGACGCCGCAGGAGCAGGAACGGGGTTCCTGCCCTGGCGGGACAGGAAGACCGCTTCGCGGAAAAAGGAGAAACCGAAATGACTAACTCTTAGGAAGCTAAACAGGCCGCCCGCCGTGATCGTCTTGAAGCTGCTGCCGAGCGTGCTGATGCCCGCGCCCAAGCCCATTTTAAGCGTGCGGACATGAGCGAGGCCGCAACCGCCATTCCGTTTGGACAGCCTATCCTTGTCGGTCATCATTCCGAGAAACGACACCGCCGCGCTATTGAACGAGCCGACAACGCCATGAGAGCCAGCGTTGAAGAAAACAAACGAGCGAGCGAATTGCGCAGTCGTGCGGCCTCAGTCGGAACCAGAAGGATTTCGTCGGATGATCCCAACGCAATTGCGAAACTCACCGAACTGTCCGACATCAACGCCCATGAGACCAAATTGTATTAATTGAGAAGAGAGGGTTTTTGGCTCATCATAGCTTTATCAAAGGACGCAAAGATGAGACAGAAACCCGTTCCC
>NZ_JBDJNL010000045.1:0-5597 GCF_039674445.1 Brucella sp. TWI432
CCCTGCACTAAATTTAAAGTTCCGGGCCCGCGCACGCTAAACCTTGCAACCTAAAGGAGGGGTACTTTTTGGACGCCGATAAGGGGTCCCGTTTAAACGCCGATTGACAGGTCAGGGTTGCTCACCCCGCATCATGGTGACCGACAAGCTGGGTTCTTACGGTGCTGCAAATCGTGAGATCGGTCTGAGCGTTTGTGATCATCGTCAGCATAAAGGCCTGAATAATCGTGGCGAGAATTCGCACCAACCAGTCCGACGACGAGAGCGGATCATGAAGCGTTTTAAATCAGCGCGACATGTACAAAAGTTTACATCCATTCACGACCAAATTTACAACCTTCATTACTTTCCCGCAACCAATTCAGTTCAGCTAATCACCGGGAATTGCGTCAAGCCGCAACCAACATCTGGCGTGAAATCGCACGCCTATAGTTCAGACCAAAATACTATTCGCTATTCAAGAACATCCACTGTCAGGTTAAGGTTACGACGCCAAGAAAACACTTGCGACCCAGGCGCTATCCACAAATAGCGAAGCGGCTTATTTGCTGGCCGCAGCAATCTTACGATAGCGGCGCCAATTATCCTCTGGCGTAGTTGATTGCTCCGGTGGAACAGGCACAAGTGCCTTGAATGCGTATTGGCCCAGCAACATCATCCAAGTCACAAGTACAAAAGCAGACGTCAAGACTGGCATTCCGATCGGTTTTAAGAATATAGCTACAGATGCCCATAACCAAGCCGAAATCACGGCGCCAAACACTGCATAAAAGAAGCTGCTCCAAGTAAATACGAGGAATAAGCCCCCCAGAGCGATCGCAGTCAACGCAGAATTATAGCCAAACAATCCGTCACGAATGGCACCTTCGGGGGCCCCAAACAGGGCTGCAATTCCAGTACCAATGCTAGCACCAAGCAGTGCCATACCTGCGCTGATCCGAGAGTTAACTGCTATACCGATCAGCATAAGATAACCAGTAATCCAGTTATCCTGAAAGAATATCTGTGCGATAGATGTTCCTATACCCATATACCATGTTGGCACCATATAATGAACGGCATAGGAAAACTGATCTGGCGACACCGGCTTGGCCATTGGGCCAGCGTCAATTGCGTCAAACTTGAGGATTGCAAAAAGAAATAACCAGCCCACGAGTACAAACGGCATCGTTAGCGGCGCAGTTTTGTGCGTTCCAAGAACAGCGCCAAAGCTCGCAAAAACCATTGTTGAAAAAGCCGCTCCGCAAATGAGATAAACGGCCATCGCGGCAGACGGCAAAACACCAGTGCGAAAATCCGCACTGGTGTATGCAATTAAAGCAAGTGCAACAAGAGCTCCATTGAACCCAAACAAACCATCCCGCGTAAGTCCCTTGTCTGCTTTCAGGATCATAGCGGTCAATGTGCTTGCAATCACACCAACCACGCAAATGACAGCGTAGATCCATGAATTAAATAATATTGCTAGCAGAATGACCAAACCTGACCATGGATTGTTCTGAAAAACCACTTGCCCGACGCCACGCAGTGTCCAATCTACAAATCCGAGATATGGATGATCCCGCAGAGTGTATTGTTGCATATGACCTTGGTTCCCCTCGTTGCAGTCTTGATTACATCAAAACAGGAAGTATCTTTGAGCCATTGGAAGAACCTCAGCAGGCTCGCAAGTGATTAACTTTCCATCCACACGAACCTGATAGTTTTGTGGGTCAACCTCTAGCTTAGGTGTCAGGCCGTTATGGATCATGTCTTTCTTGCGTATTGTTCGTATACCATGAACAGCAACAAGCTGCTTGTTCAGCTTTAGTTTCTCGCCAATACCATCAGCCAAGGCTGCTTTTGAAACAAAGGTAACACTTGTCGATCCAAGCGCACGCCCAATGACGCCATACATTGGACGATAGTGAACTGGCTGCGGCGTCGAGATTGAAGCATTTGGATCACCCATTGGGGCCATTGCTATCATTCCGCCAATCATTACCAGGCTTGGCTTGACACCAAAGAACTCAGTTTTCCAGAGAACCAGATCTGCTCGCTTGCCAACTTCGATCGATCCAATTTCATGTGCAAATCCATGCGTAATCGCCGGATTGATCGTGTATTTGGCAATATAGCGCTTGGCTCGAAAATTGTCGTGACGACTGCTGTCCTGTTCCAGCGGGCCACGCTGTACTTTCATCTTATGTGCGGTTTGCCAGCAACGCAAAGTCGTTTCACCAATACGCCCCATTGCCTGTGAATCCGACGACATCATCGAAAACACACCAAGATCATGAAGAATATCTTCCGCAGCAATTGTCTCCCGTCGAATGCGAGACTCCGCAAATGCGACATCTTCGGGTATCTTGGGGCTAAGGTGATGGCAAACCATCAACATGTCCAGATGTTCATCGACCGTGTTAATTGTATAAGGACGCGTTGGGTTGGTCGAAGAGGGAAGAATGTTTTCTTCACTCGCCGCAGTGATGATGTCCGGCGCGTGACCTCCACCCGCACCTTCCGTATGGAAGCTGTGAATGGTTCTGCCCTTCATGGCTGCAAAAGTATCTTTTACGAACCCGCTCTCATTGAGAGTATCAGTATGGATCGCAATCTGAATGTCTTCCTCATCTGCAACAGTCAGACTGTTGTCGATGGTTGCTGGCGTTGTGCCCCAGTCTTCGTGGAGCTTGAGGCCGATCGCCCCTGCTATGATCTGCTCGCGCAACGGCTCAGACTTGCTTGCATTGCCTTTACCAAGAAAACCTACGTTAATTGGCAATGCTTCGGCTGCTTCCAGCATGCGATGAATGGCCCATGGCCCAGGCGTCACAGTTGTAGCAAGTGTTCCAACCGTCGGACCAGTCCCCCCACCTACCAATGTTGTTGTACCGCTCGCCAAAGCTTCTTCAGCCTGTTGCGGCGCAATAAAATGAATGTGGGTGTCAATCGCACCTGCGGTGAGAATCTTGCCTTCGCCGGCAATAACATCTGTTCCAGGCCCGATCACGATGTTTACACCTGGCTGGATATCAGGATTGCCCGCTTTGCCGATGCCGGAAATCCGACCGTTTTTGATTCCAACGTCAGCCTTAACGATGCCCCAATAATCCAAAATGATAACATTGGTGATGACAAGATCAGCAACTTCGGCCGCAAGACCCTGACCCTGACCCATACCGTCACGGATGACCTTGCCACCGCCAAATGTGACTTCTTCGCCGTAAATCGTATGGTCTTGTTCGATTTCGATCAGCAATTCCGTGTCTGCTAGCCGAACACGGTCGCACTTGGTTGGCCCGTAAAGATCGGCATAAGCCCTTCTTGAAATCGTCCCCATCCGTCTCTCCTAGAGCGCATCGCGAAAAGCATGAAACGCTTTTCAGTGAAGATGCGCATTAAAACTAATGATTGTGCACCAATATGATCCAGTCAGATCGAAGCACGCTCTAAAGCTTTCCCATGATCTTGGCATTAAATCCGTAGATTTCCCTCGTACCATCAATCGCGACCAGTTCAACCTCACGATCCTGTCCTGGTTCAAAGCGTATAGCCGTTCCAGCAGGAATGTTGAGGCGAAAGCCTCGCGCCTTTTCCCGATCGAATGAAAGAGCACCATTCGTTTCGAAAAAATGGTAATGAGACCCAACCTGAATGGGCCTGTCACCCGTATTCTCGACGGCCATCTTGCGGGTTTCACGACCTGCATTGAGCTCGATGGTACCTTCTTCTACAAAGAACTCACCCGGTATCAAGGTCCCCTCCTATGGAATTGGGTTATGGACGGTAACAAGCTTTGTGCCGTCGGGAAAGGTCGCTTCGACCTGTATATCGTTGATCATCTCAGGAACTCCGTCCATCACATCGTCACGCGTGAGGAGCGTTGCGCCATAGGACATGAGTTCGGCGACTGTTTTCCCATCGCGTGCGCCTTCCATTATTTCGGCAGAAATATAGGCGACGACTTCTGGATAATTGAGCTTAAGTCCCCTGGCTTTACGGCGCTCAGCAACTAAACCCGCCGTAAAGAGCAAAAGCTTGTCCTTTTCACGTGGCAGCAGTTCCATCGATCATCCTTTCCAAAGTTCACACGGCACTTTTGCTCTGTTTAAACCGCAAAAATGCAATAGACTGCTCATTTCAAGTCAGTTTATAATCTTCACCGTTAACGTGAGCGACGTATATTCAGGTTGCCCAAATACGCGGTGCAACAGACCGTTTACCGAGACCTATTTCTCTTATGACATCCCAGGCGCGACCGAATAGTGTTTTACATTCGGACATGCGTGTCCCAAGATATCGACAGACGACAACACGCTCCAGCGCGGAGACAGAGAAGACACCCAAACCGGCCTCTCCCAGCGCAGCTCGTACGCGCTCAGCCATATCCTCATTGACTGGCCCCGCATAAATCATAGTTCCCATGATCGGCCGCCCAGCAAAAGCATAAGTATCATGAAGCAGTGCCGTACCGGCGGCAAGGTCAAACCGCTCATAGTAAACAGGCACACCCTCACGCATGATAGTAACCCGCTGCCGAACGCGTCCCGCTGCGAAATCTTCTCCAGCCGCGGGGCGTCCAAAACTGAAAATCTCCCAACCCAGATACACTGAGTCTGACTTTAACGCGACCTCGGTGCTCACAGAAACCTTAGAACCGCCAAATAATATCGTCTCTTGCGGTAAGTATTCACAAACCGCTCCTCGCCCCACGTTAATTTTAACGTTTTGCACACTGTCATCACTGTCACTGCGATAAAACTTTGTCGCTCCGGGAGTGGTCACAACAGCCTTCGCACTATCATCCAAATGACAAAAAATTTCAAGCCGATCACCCCCTGCAACACCTCCTGGCGGATGCAGCAAATAGACATGTGCAGAACCATCATCTTCCGGGTAAAATGGACGTTGCACGGCGAGTGGGCCAATATGCCGTCTACGGACAAGGCGTGTGGTTGCGTCCGCGCAGGCGAACCACAACTCAAGCTCACCTTTCCATCCTGATCCGCTCATCCCCGCAAGCCTCACATTTTTATGTTGTATTCAATTTATTTCTGATCAAAATAGCTAAATGACATCAAGCTGATATTAGCAATCTAATCTGAAAATCCGGTCGTTTCAATACAGCCACCATCCTAATTTAGAAAATTAACCTATGTATTTTAGGTAGCTATACAATGTTAATCAGATATGCAACTAAACGGTTATCATAGGCGGAATTCATATGCAGCGTGTAATAAAAATTTGTTCTAATTCAAAAGAGCTTACTAATGCTGTCGCTTCGGGACAAAAGTCCATCGCGCTTAAGCATGATGAACGCCGAGTAAGGCGGAAAACCCTTATATTGGATAACAACGATAAAGTATTGATTGACCTACCAGAACCTATTTCGCTACGAAACGGTGAAGCGCTGGTTCTGGAAGATGGCTCGAAGGTCATCGTAATCGCTGCTTCTGAACCGCTTTATTCGATCACTGCGAGGAGTGCGGTACATCTTTCCGAACTAGCATGGCACATCGGAAACCGCCATTTGGCGGCGGAAATCTCGGCGGACCGCATCTTGATACTCCGTGATCACGTCATCAAGTCGATGCTCATCGGCCTAGGTGCCAGCG
>NZ_JBDJNL010000046.1:0-5068 GCF_039674445.1 Brucella sp. TWI432
CGTATCGCCATCAACATCCTTGAAGAAACCGCTCACATCAAGCGAAGTGATGGCATCAGCGTCATTGTTCGCTTGATCCTCAATCGTACCAACAGTCTCCGGCAGGTCATCAACGGGCGTAATTTCTATATCAAGAGTGCTTGTCGTCGAACCGCCGTCGTTACCGTCACTGACAGTATAGGTAACGGTCGGAACCTTCCCGTTCCAGTTGGCAACTGGTTCAAAGGAATATGAGCCATCAGCGTTGACCACAAGCACGCCAATGTCAGGAATGCTAACTTTTTCGCCAGGAAGATAAGTCGACCCGTTGACCTCGAGGCGGATAATGGAGATCGCATCGCCATCTGGATCGCTATCGTTTTCAAGCAGATTGCCCGATACGGGCGTATCTTCGGGGGCAGTAACGGATTCTGGCTCAGTAACCGGAGGCTGATTGTTCACCGAAACAGTGACAGTCGTTGTCTCTTCGGTGCCACCGCTTGAAACCGTATAAGTGTAGGTGTCAGTTCCCACGAACCCAGATTTTGGCGTATAAGTTATCGTTCCATCTGGATTAACGACAACGGATCCATGTGCGCCAAGGGTTACAGCACTAATGCGGGCGTCTGGATCCTTGAATGTATCATTAGAAAGTACAGCGGTGGTTACGGGCTCACCCGCATGAGTGACAGCCTCATCGGGAGCAATGTCAACGACCGGCGTCACAGTGATCGGAACGGTAACAATCGTTTTCCCACCCCGACCGTCGGATACGACGACATCGAAGCTGTCTGGGCCGTTATAGTCGGCATGAGGTGTATAGGTATAGGTTCCGTCCGGATTAATAGTGACAGTACCGTGCTTAGGGCCTTCGCCACTAAGTTCAAAAGTCAGCGTGTCGCCATCAGCGTCTTTTGCAGTGATCACGCCTTTGAAAAAGTTGTCCTCTGCAGTCTCAACTGGGTCAGCAGAAACAACAGGCGCCCTGTTGGACGGACCATCATCACTGCCGCCGCCAGAGCCAAGAGCAATCGCAGCCCCGCCCGCCGCCAGGCCGATACCTGCCAGAAGTGCCATCGGCAAAGGTGCGGCCGTGGTGGTCGAATTGATCTCAGCTATATCAAATCCCGACCAGGTCTCGCCATACTGCGCCCACCATTTAACGTCGTTTCCGTCTTCGAAAACCAGATCATTACGAGCGTCACCGTTTGTGACAAAGAAATTCTCGATGACTACGACCGAACCGTCTTCAAGAATAAGGAGCAGGTTGTTTCCATCGCGCTCAAAGCGCGCGACTTCCTCGGGCCCGATTTGCAGCTGAACAACACTTGGCGTCTCGAGCCGGATGCGGTTTCCATCAAAGTTTCGCGACGCTCCACTCTCGGCCTTAGGAAACACGACTGCTTTCATTTTCATCACCTGACTAAAATTGTGACGCAACGCGTCAAATAAACTCTGTTCGCCGAGGAAACGAACTGCCGACGGATCGCTTATTGCCTGGTAAAGCAAAGCGAACTTCTTTGAAGGTAGCGAGACCAGTCCGCCTCCTCGACCACAGCCATGTGGCATTCATCTCGATCAAAAAGGAGGACGCGCGCTCCAGCGGGTGTACTCGCCGATCCGCTCGTTTTAGGGCGTCCGGGCTGCCAGAATTCAGCACCTTGGCAGGCTTCTTTTTCGGAGAGGTGGTAAATAAATTGGCTAAGGTCGCAGTCACTCAAGAGAAGCAACACAGTAGTACCTCAACGAGAACCGGGAACCAACTCGCTGAGCTGATATTCCGAAGGGCCAAAAATCTGGCTGCTGGAAAGGCGGGACGACCGGTGACTTAATCGTCGAATCAGTTTGGTTGTGACGGGCTGATCTGAATTCAGCACATTCACAACTGAACGCCGACAGCATTCTGCCATTAGCATATCATCGTTACAATTGTATGCTTGACACGATATTCCAAAGGATATTGAAAAATCATTTGACGTCAATTTTTTTACCCCCAACTTTCGACCTCATGCATCGTTCAACGAATACAAAACGCCGCATCGCCCCGGTTGAATAAAAAGTTCTTAATCTGTTTCCATGCTTCGCCCGAACCAAGGTAACAAACACTTTTGTCACGAACCTAAAAAAAATTCTCCGACAACGGAAGTGACAAC
Organism: Brucella sp. TWI432; assembly: GCF_039674445.1. Taxonomy (NCBI): domain Bacteria; kingdom Pseudomonadati; phylum Pseudomonadota; class Alphaproteobacteria; order Hyphomicrobiales; family Brucellaceae; genus Brucella; species Brucella sp. TWI432. The sequence goes on from NZ_JBDJNL010000046.1 coordinate 2,133, forward strand.
AGGTGATGTCACCGTCACAGTTCAATCGATAGTTGTCGATAAGACGGCGCACATCTTGCCGTTATGGTTGCATTTATAATAATAAAAGTGATTACGCTGTAACGAATTTGCCCTTTCTTGTTATTAAGTATCGTTGAGTAGGAAAACGTGCCACACGGTCTAAAAATCCGTGGCGGGAAATTTAACCCGGGGCTGAAAGTAGCCAAAATCCTAGTTGTCAACTAGAAGCTGTGAAAAATGAACGATATCCATTTGGAAAACCAACACAAGCTTATACGGGAGCAGTTGCAGACTGTTCTTAATTCGAAGCAGTTCGCAAATGCTCCTACAGTCAGTGCATTTCTCGAGTTTGTAGTAAACGAAACCCTCAACGGGCGCGGCCAAAGTCTCAAAGCCTATGCTATCGCTATGGAAGTGTTTGGAAGAAATTCCCAGTTCGATCCTTCAAGTGATACAATCGTACGCACCACTGCAGGCCGTGTCAGAAAAGCTCTTGATGAATACTATGGTGCTTGCGATCCGGTACCGCGGGTCATAATCAGCCTGCCGAAAGGACGATACGTACCTTCTTTCATCATCTGCGATGTTACTAATTCGCTAGACGACCCGAACTTGCACAAACAATGGCGAATTCAGAAACAGATTCCTCGTATGCTATGGTTAATCGCTGTGGGTGTTATTATTACCGCCATTATCGTCCTGATAACTCTGCAGAAATTGGTAACTCCGTCCCAGTTAATACCAAAGGCTATCGTCATCGATGTTCGTGCGGTCGACGTTCTTAGTGAACGGGATCAATCTCTCGCGCAGGAAATTGATGCCAGACTTGCCCCCGCACTCGCACGCATCCAACTCGCTGAGATCAAGCCGCCAAATGTTGAGTTCCATCAAGGGCCACAGTCATCAACTAAAATCAGCAATGAGGACGGAGGCTTTTTCTTTACTCTAAGGTCTACTATTACCGGAACTTCTGCAGATCGCGAGTTGCTCTGGAAACTAATCGATTCGAGGTCCAATCGTATTATGTGGGCGTCTAAAGAACAGTTACTACCTGCGGACAGCACTTCGATTGCAACAATGGTCGACAAGATAGCATTTCAGATTTTGGGCAGCGGCGGAGCTGTCGCCGCCTACATCAACAAGTATCCGTCGAATATTCTGTCGAGGCCCACGTGCATAACTCGAGCGCAGATGATAGAAATAAATGAAAATAGTATTGCGGTGCCCGAATTGCTTAGCTGTCTGAAGCGAATCATAAAAGAAGTACCTCAGGAAGCGACCGCTTGGGCTACTCTAAGTAGCTTCTACACGCTTCGCTCACACTTTTATGGCGCTGGGAGTCGTGATGAACGGGCGCGGCTGGTCGAACTCGCTGAACACTCAGCACAGAAAGCTGTCGAACTTGCTCCCAGAAGCTATCTCACCAAAGTGGCACTCATGCATCTTTCCCTTCGTCAAGGAAGGATCAACGAATTTCTGGCGCTCCAAAGAGAGATGCGGCATCATTATCCGGGAGATATATATCTGCACATTCGGATCGCTACACGCCTTGCAAGGTTAGGTCGCGGTCGTGAGGCTCTCGAGATTTTTGATAAAGCTCAGAATGATTTCGGTATAGACCTAAAAAATTGGGCTGCAGGTTTGGCGGTTGCCTATTTCGCCGAAGGGAAGTATGAGCGCGCACAACGTCAAATGTCTCGGGTAACGTCCGATTTGCCTTTCGTACTTGTGCTGCGTGCTGCAATTCTAGGCAAATTGAACCGAGGTGCTGAGGCCGGGCCAATTGTTCTCAGATTGCTTGAAATCTACCCTGACATTGGTGATGAGTTTTACTTATGGCTCCGTGATCTGGGTTGGTCGAAAAAGTTGCTTGTTGATATTGCCGATGGCCTTGACAAAGTTGGATTTAAAGTAAGAGATTGAATCATAAAGAACGTAACGTTATCAAGCCGTGCGATACATCGCGTAGGGAAGCGTATATTGTGATGTAAATCGAGCAATCGGAAGAAGCGATTGTTTTCAAGACATTCTGCGCGCCATCTCTGTCTTTGATTCCCGCCGAATGGATGAAGACACCAACCGTCAACCCAGTGTATCAACCACAATGTGACGCTTGCGTCCTTTGATCTTTTTCCCGGCAACGCAGCCACGTATTCCGCCACTTTCAGGTGTTTTCACCAACTGGCAATTGATCACACCAACTCTACGACTAGGCTGCTTTCCGTTCAACTCGCGCGCTGGCCTAGCGAGCGTGCTGTTGAGGGCCCGCAGCGTGCCTTCATCCGCCACCCTGAGAGTATTTCTGTATCGTGGAAAAATGGTGGAAAGTCCGTGGGCAAAAGCCGCCCTGCGCTCCCGAAGAAGCTATATAAAGAAGTGCCTTAACGACCTAACGCGTGTCTGTCTTTCGAGGATGTCCAAGCAGTCTCGGGTCTGACATCAATGGTTCGATGATAGACCATTCAGCATAGGTTAAATCACTTGTGTGGTTGGGGGTGCGGACGAAAACTTGGACTTGTTTTACGTCACAATGCCAAGACTGTTTCGATATTCGATTGGGCTTCGTGCGCCAAGTGATATCTTGATCCGCTTCTCGTGGCTTTGGTGCAGCAATCAAGAATTCGACGCGCCTCGGTCTTTGACGGGGTAGCTAAGTCAGCCTAGCCTTCACGCGGACAGAATCCGGGCGTCCACATGCCAGCATACGATTGAGAATGGCACAATCGATGGCGACTTCTGTCTGTTGAGCAGCGAACGAGCGGGTCCGCAGGCGCCGTCCGATTAGCGCCTTGTATCGCCCGATGGCAGTTTCGATCAGCGCACGCTGTGATTAAGCATGGAATAAGGACCCCATTTAAGGGGTTATCGGCATCCAAACGGGACCCCTTATTTAAAGGGTAACATGACCTTCGATTTCAATCGGAGGTTTTCTATTG
>NZ_JBDJNL010000047.1:0-4579 GCF_039674445.1 Brucella sp. TWI432
GCTGGGCATGATTCCTATTGCGCCCACGGTTTTCTGGGGACCCATGGCATTCGCGATTATGGGAGGGCTACTTGTTGCAACGCTTTTGACACTGGTTTTCCTGCCTGCACTCTATGTTTCTTTAATTAAAGAATCCGACTTGGAAAAAACCGTGGAGGCTCCTCGTTGAGGATGTTGGGCGTCTGAAAGACGAAGGCCGTCTCGGCACTGGGAGTGGGTCATCATACCTCCACCCGGTGCCGGGACTGACTTAAAAACCAAAAAACAATACCCATTTCAGTGTACTTTGCCTGTTTGACAAAAAATCCACTCTTTCTGCAGCCTCTCTTATCGATAGCCCAGTCGCTCAACAATACGAACAGGCAGATGAAGTGCTAGAGATGCTTGTTCGAAAGTGCTTTGACCAACAGACTGGAAGGTCGTATTGTTGATTGCCGCTGAGACGTGACGCGGGATTTCCACCGAGAATTGACCCGCCTTTTAATTATTGTTCGGTTTTTTATTCACGGTCAAGTTTCGTGTATTCCTTTGCTCGTTTTGGTTCCTGAGCGGAACTGTTTTTGAACCTGAAGCTGTCATTTCCGGTTTCCAGGATGTGGCAGTGATGGGTGAGCCTGTCGAGCAATGCAGTCGTCATTTTGGCATCACCAAACACGCTTGCCCATTCACTGAAGCTAAGATTGGTTGTGATTATGACCTCGTGCGCTCGTAAAGTTTGCTGAGCAGATGGAATAAAAGAGCGCCACCTGATGCACTGAATGGCAGATATCCGAGCTCATCAAGAATGACGAGATCGGAATAAATGAGCCGGTTGGCGATCTGTCCCGATTTGCCTTGGGCTTTTTCCTGCTCAAGTGCATTCACAAGTTCAACCGTTGAGAAGAACCGGACACGTTTGTGGTGGTATTCAATCGCCTGGACACCAATAGCGGTGGCGATATGAGTTTTACCCGTTCCGGGTCCACCAACCAGAACAATGTTGTTTGCATCATTGAGAAAGTCACAGCGATGCAGCTGCTGGACCAATGCCTCGTTTATCTCACTGCTTGCGAAGTCAAAGCCGTTCAGATCACGGTAGGCTGGAAAGCGTGCAGTTTTGAGCTGGTAAGCAACTGATCTGACTTCACGCTCCGCCGTTTCCGCCTTAAGCAGCTGTGACAGAACTGGAATAGCTGCCTCGAAAGCTGGCGACCCTTGTTCGGTGAGTTCACCAACTGCTTGTGCCATGCCATGCATCTTCAATTGCCGTAACATGATTACGATTGCACCACTCGCTGGACTATGACGCATGACGAGCCTCCGTCTTTCTCAAGGTGTCGTAGCGTTCGACATTGGCCTTGGGTTCATTGTTAAGGGTCAGTGCCTGCGGTGCGTTAATCGGGGGTGGAATGAGAGATTTGCCGTCAACCAAACGATGAAGCAAATTGAGAATATGGGTTTTTGTCGGCACTCCAGACTTCAGCGCCATATCGACTGCCATAAGTACGGCCTGTTCATCATGCTGTAAGACGAGGGAAAGGATATCGACCATTTCCCTATCGCCGCCCGGCTTCTTCAACAGATGAAGCTGGAGTGTGCGAAACGCTTCAGGAAGCTCCGTGAAGGGAGCGCCATTGCGCAATGCGCCGGGCTTTCGCTGAATGACCGACAAATAGTGCCGCCAGTCATAGACGGTGTGACCTGGTGCTTCGTGAGAGCGATTGAAGATGCGTGAATGCTCGCAAATGATCTGCCCTTCGGCAGCGACCACGACAAGATGAGGATAGACACGCAGGCTTACTGGACGATTGGCAAAGGATGCTGGAACACTATAACGCGTACGATCAAAGTGAACGAGGCAGGTCGGTGATACGCGCTTGGTATATTCGACAAAGCTATCAAAAGACCGGGAAAAGGGCATAAGAGTCTGGACTTCTTCAGCCCAAAGATCGGCTATGCTGCCGTGCATTTTACCATGCGTTGTGGTTGCCCAGAAAAACCTGCAACGTTCCTCCAGCCAGTCGTTCAATTCATTCAATGAAGCAAATCGTGGAGCTGGTTGAAAGAACCGATGCCGGGAATCCCGAACATTCTTCTCAATCTGTCCCTTCTCCCAACCCGTTGCAGGATTGCAGAAGTCTGGTTCAAACAGATAGTGGCTGGCCATCGCTTGAAAGCGGATATCGACGTCACGCTCTTTGCCTCGCCCGACCTTATCGATGGCTGTACGCATATTGTCATAAATGCCGCGTCGTGGAACACCACCAAGCACTCGGAATGCATGGTTGTGAGCGTCAAACAGCATCTCATGGGACTGTGTGAGATAGGCGCGAACGATAAAGGCTCTGGAATAACTTAGCTTGGTATGGGCGACCTGAAGCTTTGTCCGTTCATTGCCAATAATTGCCCAGTCTTCTGACCAGTCAAATTGAAATGCTTCTCCCGGCTCAAAGTTCAAAGGGACAAACGTACCCCGGCCCGATGTCTGGTTGTGCATATGAAGATCGGCCTTCCACTCGCGGGCAAAGGTGGCAACGCGACTGTATGATCCCTCATAGCCCAGAGCGACAAGGTCAGCGTGCATCTGCTTAACAGTGCGCTTTTGTTTACGAGGTTTGCGATCTTCCGACTTTAACCACGTCGTCAGTCGGTCAGAAAATGGGTCGAGTTTGCTTGACCTGTCCGGAACCTGAAATTTTGGCTCAACGCCATTGAGACGCAGATACTTGCGGATGGTGTTCCGCGATAGGCCTGTTCGTCGGGCAATCTCGCGGATCGATAGTTCGTCCCGGTAATGCCACCGTCGGATAACGCTCAATAATGCCATGTCGATCACTCCATAGCCCTCGCTGAAAAACAAACGAGGGAAGGTTCAAACATGGGTCAATTCTCGGTGGAAATCCCGGGTCACTTTTCAGCGGCAATCAACATGCAGCCTTCAGCTGCGACCGCGTTAATTGGAAACATTACTAAAAGCAACAGATATCGTAACAAGTTAGCCTCTTAACCGCTCATTGGATTACAGGCGATAAAGGTGGTTTGTGACGAAAAACTGACAACGGTAGCGTGTTCTGAAATTGGCTACACCAAATGTGCAATACCGCGTTTTTACACGGCCAGCATCAATTGGCGTCAGCGAAACCGTCAAAACCAAAAGGAAGGATCAAACCATTGCATGATGCCTACTTTACCTGACTGTCGATGAATGCCTTAAGTGCGGGCAGAACTTGTTCTGGTGAATCCTCCAGCACGGTATGCGAGGCGAAAGGCAGGTTCAGCAGCCGCGCCCCTTCAACTTGTTCAGCCAGTTCGAAAGCCTGACGGCGGGAAACCAGAAAATCCTCGTCGCCACGTATTACAAGAAGTGGACATGCAATAGAGCTGACGGATGCGCCAGGATAGGCGTGTTCGCCACTTCCGAGCCACATTGCCTTAGTTGCTTCGAAAAGCCTGGCAAAATCTGGTGAAGGATTTTCTGCCTCATAGTTCTGGACCTGATCATGAAACATATCGCGCCATTCGTCCACGGTGATGCCCTTGTATATCTCACGAGTTGGCTCTTCAGTCGGCATCTCCCAGTGCGCTCCTACAGTGACAATAAAGCGTGGACGAACGGCGTTGGATGCCCCAAGGCGCAAGGCCACGATACCGCCATCGCTGTGGCCAATGATGCCAGCATCTGTCAGGCCCAACTCGGACAGAACTATAGCAATGTCCTGTTCAAGCTGATGGTAGTTGAGAGGAGCATTTCCAAGTGGGGAACGACCATGTCCACGGCTATCGATTGCGATAAGCCGAAAGTCAGCCGCCAGATCTTTTGCCAGGGGTACGAAGTCGTTTCGGCTCCCCAAGCCGCCATGAAGCAAAACAATCGGCGTCCCTTCCGCCTTTCCCGCTTCCGTTACGTATAAGCTGGTATCACCTCTACTTACAATTTTGCCGACATCGAACATGCAATCTTTCCCAAATCTTTTGGATGTATCATTTAGTGCGCTGCACAAATTAGGCTTTCCGGCTTAGACTTCGCAATGAACTTTTGCCGTTCCGCGCCGCAAGTTAAGCTTTCCGTCCCATTTGTCAGCTGTCCTAGGCCGGAAATAGGCCCAATCACGCAGCGTAATTAGCGCTTACCTTGATTCTCATCTTTTTCATCAGCGTAGCGAAATGCATCCGCCCAAATTCAACCCCTTCTTTTTTCAAAAGACCCTGCAACATCCAAATTCCAGCGGATTGGTACTCCAGATACAGTTCATCGATCCTGCGCATCAGTGCCAGATCGCCAGCAGATACAGGGCGCGGTGAATAGTTTACACTGCTACGGCTGAACCCAAGGAGCTTTGCCTGTCGTGCGACCGAAAGCTTGTGAGCACGGTAAATCATTTCCCTCCGTCCGGCAATCCCGCCTTGCTGAGCGCTCCGGCCAAAAAATCGTTCTCCAGAATTAGGTCGTACACTCATAAATAGTCTAGCTATTTGAATGGATTATTGGTTCAAAGGTCTCGGATTTGGAGGTCTTTGATGTCACGTCGCCGCTATGAACTTACAGAACGCGAATGGTCGATTATTGCGCCGCTGTTGCCATGCAAACCTCGTGGTGTAC
>NZ_JBDJNL010000048.1:0-4436 GCF_039674445.1 Brucella sp. TWI432
CGAAGTCATCGACTGGAGGGAAGCAATGATGTGGAGGTGGAAACAACGCTTTTTGCGGGCAAAGAGGGGGACCGCATGGTCGAGGGGGTGGTGACGCAGTTGAGCTTGCGGCTAAATATTGTATCGTCGAGCTGGGCAAAACTTGAGGACGAAAATGATCTGCCAGCACAATGATCTGCACATCGCCTGATTTTTATAATCTAAAGGAATGGTATTCTTGCTTGTCTTCGAAGTATTACGCTTTAAAGAATTATAAAGCATGTTTTTGGATTCGGGTTTATGACAATGGATAATCGCGACCAGTTCAAAATGGACCGCAAAGTCATCGAACAGCGAAAGTGGATTGGCTTTTTTGGCCTTGGCATATTGCTCATCGCGGGTGGAACTCTATGCCTGCTTCTACCCGTGTTTTCCGAATTTGCTGCGAGCACAATCTTTGGCGTCGTCTTGATGGGCATTGGTGTCGTCAAGATTATTCAGTCACTTTGGGTGAAAAGCTGGGCAGGTTTTGTCTGGCAGGAGTTGTCTGGTGCCGTAGAGCTGGTTGGCGGGGTAATGATTTATCTCAACCCGCTTAAAGGTGCGCTTGCAATTACGCTTCTGATCGCCATTGTCGTGTTTGTTCATGGCTTCCTGCAAATTGCAATGTCATTCAAGATTAGACCTGAGAGCGGCTGGTGGTGGTTCGCCCTGTCAGGACTTATCGCAATTACGGCCAGTGTTCTTCTCATTCTTAAGTTTCCGCTGACGAGAGAGCTCCCGTCAGGCTCAATCGCTGGCATAGCATTATTGATCGCGGGTGTTTCTTATCTCGGAAGTGCATTAAGCACCCGAAAAGCTTAAGTTATGATCTGAATAAGCGACTATACTGAGTTTCATGCCATGCACTGGCCATCGCCATAAATGGTGCGACATTGCCAATTTCGTCATCGGTTAACTCACAAGACTTTTGAACCGCTGCATCTATTGCAGGTACGGCCGCTATCAATATTCTTTGCCCTGCCAGATGGCCCAGCGGTATAAGGCGAATTGCTGCCATAACTTGTGCCTCTACCACTGACCACATAAGACCCCGTAGCGCTTCACGTGCAGGGATAGTCCAATGATGCGCTGCGATTGCAAATGCCGCTGGATAGCTTGGACGCTCAACGCTCAGAAAGTCAGCTGCTTGCCGAACACCGAGTTGCGCGAGAACGGTCAATAGGGATTCCGACATACGCCGGTCCTCCATTTCAAGCTCCCGGCTTTCCCGACTCGCAGCAAGCCAGTCATTGAGTGCCCTGAACGCTGTGTCGTCACTAATCATCAGAGCATTGGCCATTCGCCAGTAAAATGCACCATCTAGAGATGCATAGCTGCTCTCAAGCACGCCAAGTATCCATGATGAGCAACTTTTTTCGTCTCGGATAATGTTAGCGTGAATGGCCCATTCCAACCCACGCGAATAGGAGAAGCCGCCTACGGGCAGGTTTGGGCTGACAAGCCGCAAGATATGCAACATCGCATCAGCATTTGGTTGAGATGTGGACAGTGCGTGGGCTGAAGCATTATCAACCGTTATTGAGGGGCATATATTGATCATTTTATCCCATAGGCTTCATCGTGGTGCCGATCTGATCGGTGCATTAATATTATCCTTTGTCGCTGGAAGGTTTGGCTCAGAATGAGCCAAACATTGATCCAAGGATAAAGACTGCAACAAGCGAGATAATGACACCCACAATCACGGTCATGACCATATCGAAATAACTGGAAGCATGGGTCTGCTTACTGATCTGCAAAAGCAGCAATACAGTACCGTTATGTGGCAAAGCATCCAAGGTTCCGGCGCTGATAACTGTTAGGCGATGCATGAGCGCTGGATCAATTCCATACTGGAGAGCTAATCGCATATATTCGTCCCCGAGCGCGTTGAGCGCAATTGCCATGCCGCCAGAAGCCGTTCCAGTCAAAGCGGCGAGCGCATTCATCGCTACCACGAGCGACACAAGTGGGCCTCCAGGAACCTCCAGTACAGCATCGCGAACCAAAGCAAATGCTGGCATCGCAGCAACAACTGCTCCAAAACCAACGAGACTTGCTATTGTGAGGATTGGTAGTGCTGAAGAATTGGCTCCGGCGTCAAGGCTTTCTCTGATGGAACCAAGTCTTTTGAAGTTGACTGCGATGAGCGTCAATATCGCTGTTGTGAGTGCGATTAATACCGCCCATAGTCCAATTGAGGAAGCAACATCAATGTTCCAAGGCGCTTGTTCAAGAAAGGAAAAGTCAACTCTTGGCAAAATAATCAATGCCATCAGGAAGTTGACGACGATGACCACAAGCAACGGAAGCAGTGCGAAAAAGAAAGGGGGGATCTCGTTTGCGCGTACGCCATGATTTAACTCTGCCGGGTCAAAGTCGCCGGAAAGTGTTGACTTTTCGCGCAATTCTTCTGTAATTTTTATATCGCCGGGATCTTCAATATAAATTTCACCCGCGAGTTGAGCTTTGGCTTGTGCACGCTGAAGCCACCACATACCAAAAGCAAGCGTTATCAGAGATGCAATAATACCAAGGCCTGGGGCGGCGAAAGTTGTTGTGCCGAAGTAAGGCATTGGTATCGCGTTATTTGTAGATGGCGTGCCGGGCATCGCTGACATTGTGAATGTAAATGCACCAAGACCAATCGCCGCCGGCATCAGACGTGCTGGGATATTGGCGGCCTTAAACATTTCACGTGTCATAGGGACCAGAACGAAAAATGCGACAAAGACACTGACGCCGCCATATGTAACAACGGCAGATGCCAAAACCACAGAGAGCATTGTTCTTTTCACGCCAAGTCTTTTGGTCAGATGTCTGGCGATCGACGTTATGGAACCGCTGTCATCCATCAGCTTTCCAAAGATCCCACCTAACAAGAACAAAGGGAACCATCGTGCGACAAAGCTCGCCGTGCCACCCATATAGGTTGATGTCCAATGGGCCAGTAATGGTTCACCGGCAATGAAAGCCGCGAGAAGAGCGGCGATTGGTGAAAGTAAAAGAACGCTCCAGCCCCGATATGCAAACCACATCAGAAGAGCGAGACCTAATAAAATTCCAATCAGTCCCATCGGAGTGCCTCCTCATTACAACGCAGTATGGGTGCAGCGTTTAATCAAAACATCATTCCCCGATTCAGCGACTATACTTCACCGAGGCTTTCTCAGACGTCGTTTATCCGAATACGACTACCTCGCGCAAGCGCTGTAATCTCAAGTCTAATGCCTGGGCGCCCCAGCTAAACAAATGATTTCTGCTGCGGTAACGTATTCTAAAATTTCTAAATCGCCTGCCTCTATGGAGCATCGCTCCGTCCACCCCAGAGATGAGATCGCGGCTCTGCGCACAGCCGCGATTATCAAACCCTATTTGCACCAGAAACTTCTCGAATAGGATCTAAACCACCATTTTCAATCAGAAAGTCAACGATTTGAGATAAGCCATGACCGCGTACAAGATCTGTAAAGCCAAAAGGTCTCCCTGATCGCATGCGTTCGGCATCGCTCTGTATGGTGGCAAGATCGACATTGACGTGGGGAGCAAGATCGCTTTTGTTGATTACGAGAAAGTCCGAGCGAGTTATGCCCGGGCCGCCCTTTCTCGGAATTTCTTCACCTTGGCACACCGAAATCACGTAAAGGGTTATGTCAGCCAAATCGGGAGAAAATGTTGCGGCAAGATTGTCTCCGCCGGATTCAATAAAAACAATATCCAGATCGGGAAATTTGCGATTCATTTCGGCAATAGCCTGAAGATTGATCGAAGCATCTTCTCGAATGGCGGTATGGGGGCAGCCCCCTGTTTCCACGCCCATAATGCGATCTTCCGATAGCGCCTGGCGGCGTGCAAGTATGAGAGCATCTTCCTTTGTGTAAATATCGTTTGTTATAACCGCAATCGAAAAATGGTGTCGCAATAGCCGACAAAGTTTTTCCGTAAGAGTTGTTTTTCCTGAACCAACCGGGCCGCCGATGCCGACACGGAGAGGACCATTTTTTGATGCCATGATGAATGCCCCGACTGTAAACTTATATAGAAATAGTGTGTGGTGAATTAGTGATGATCGTGATCGTGATCGTGATCGTGATCGTGATCGTGGTGTGCGTGACTATGACTGGAGTTGTGATACGCCCCGCGGACAGGCTCAAATGGCGCCTCAATTTCCTCTACGCTGGCACCTAGGCCGATGAGCATCGACTTGATGACGTGATCACGGAGTATCAAGATGCGGTCCGCCGAGATTTCCGCCGCCAAATGGCGGTTTCCGATGTGCCATGCTACGGCGTAGACTCATAAAGTGATGCACCAGATGCGGACAGCGATGAGTTTGACAGCAGCCAGGAAATTGGCCGGGTTTTTGTCGTAACGTGTTGCAATGCCGCGATAGTGCTTGAGGCGGTTAAAGAAGC
>NZ_JBDJNL010000049.1:0-3918 GCF_039674445.1 Brucella sp. TWI432
GGTCCTTATGCCGGTGTGACCGATCCGCTGCCGCATTCCTCTGTTACCGCGATCCTCGAAATCAAATCGGGCACCACGGTTTACACCACGCCTGCCGACTGGCTGCTGTCGCAAGGGCAGATTGACTGGTCGCCATCGGGCAAGGAACCGGCGCCCGGTGCGTCTTATACGGTCAAGTATCGCTATAATGAGAATATCCAGCCGGATGCCGTGGACCGCGAGACGATCACCGTGACGGGTGCTGCCAATGGCACCAATGTGCTGTTTGACTATCGCTACAAGCTGCCGCGCATCGATGTGATTGCGGTCGAGCCGTCGGGCGGCATGGTCTATCTGACGGGCGTCTCGGCGGTTTCGCGTCCGCGTCCGCCAGAAGTGCCCGCTGATCGGCTGGAGCTTGCCCGCGTCTATAATGATTGGGGCCGTCCGCCGCGCATTGAAATCACACAGGTGCGTAACTTCACCTATGACCGCATCACCCGCATGGAGCAGATGCTGATCAATGTTTATGATCTGGTGGCGCAAGAGCGATTGAAGAATGACATTTCCTCGCGGGAAGTCGCAGCCAAGCGCGGTCTGTTTGTCGATCCGTTCATTGATGACGATCTGCGCGATCAGGGTATTGCGCAGAGCGCCGCAATCGTCGGCGGTAAGCTTCGCCTGCCAATCAAGCCAACGCTGCATGAGTTTCCGGCATTTATGGAGATTCAGCATCTTGATTACAGCGAAGTGATTGTCATTCGTCAGAACCGCCGCAGCGGTTCGATGAAGATCAACCCGTATCAGACTTTCACGCCGATGCCGGGCCGCGCCAGTGTGGAGCCGTCAACCGACTTCTGGACAGAAAAACGCACAAGCTGGACGTCACCGGAAACGCAGGCCTTTGAAGCATCTGAAGGGGAATATATCAGCGGCATTTCGCTCGAACAGCAGGTCGAGAAGGTCCGTGAAACGATCATCTCGGCGGAATTCATTCGCACGCGTGATGTGAATTTCCGGCTGGAAGGCTTCATCGAAAATGAAGTGCTTTCAAAAGTCTGGTTTGATGACATTGAGGTCGCCTTCACCGTTTCGGGTCCGGCAGACAGCGATGGGGTGATGACAGGTGAATTCACCATTCCCGCCAATGTGCCAGCCGGTTCGAAATCTGTCTTCTTTGAAGGCAGCGCCGGAACCGATGCGGGCTGCACCTATGTCGGGCGGGGCGAGATCACGGTTGAGGAATACCGGCTGACCAGTTCGCTCGAAACCTCGACCGAAAGCATGCCGCAGCCGGTTATCAACAATACCGTTGTCAACAACGTGACGAACGTCACCAACGTAACCAATGCCAACAGTTCCACGACCGTCAGCCGTGGCGGTGATGGTGGTGGGCGTGGTGAAGGTCATGACCCGCTGGCTCAGACGTTCACGCTTGCACAGTCTTGGTGTCTGGCTGGCATTCGTCTGATGTGCGCGAAAATTGGCTCACCCTCCAACTCCATTCTGGTGCAGATCAGAACGGTTGAAGTGGGGCTGCCGACGTCGCAGGTGATCGCGGAAGCTTTCGTGCCAGGCACAGCGCTCAGGCAAGGTGAGACATTCACCGCCATGTTCAAATATCCGGTCTTTATCCCCGGAGGCCGTGAACATTGCTTTGTGGTTCTCACCGACGATGGTGAACATGAATTGTTTGTCGCGTCCATCGGCAAGATCGATCTGGACACCAATTCGATTATCACCGGTCAGCCGTTTACGGTTGGCGTGCTGCTGTCGTCATCCAATGCTTCGACATGGACCGTTCATAATGAATCGGACCTGTGGTTTGAAATGATTGGTTGTGCGTTTGAGCCGATTGAAAAGATCGTGCCGATCGGTTCATTCACGCCGCTCAAAATGTCGGATGTGATCATCCGCGCCGGTGTTGAATATCCGGATGCATCGGTTGATGTCACCATAAGACTGACCCGACCGAATGGCGAAGTGATCACGTCAGCGCCGCGCCAGATCATCAGCTTTGATCATTACATTCAGAACGAGACCATTCAGGTGTCGGCGGTTCTGCGCGGCACGGAACGGGTGACGCCGTTTCTGTTTCCGAATGTGCAGATCATTGATGGGGAGTTGCAGACCACAGCCGATTACGTCACGCGTGCGGTGGATGCGACCGATGCAAACCGGGTGCTTGTGACATTTGACGCGAAGCTTCCGGCCAATTCATCGGCACAGGTGCAGATTGGCATTCCCGGCAATTACGAAACGGTCAGCGTGTCAGGCGCCACTCCGCTGGGTGACGGTCTGGTTGAGCAATCATTCACGCGCGCAAACTATCCAGCGGCCAATCTGGATGCACGCACGCGTCTTGTTTTGACAGGAACCCCAGCCGCGCGCCCGGAAATCTCCGGCCTGCGCATGTTGCTTTCAAAGGTGTAATAGATGGCAAAGACAACAAACTATGAGTGGGATTTGCCCTCGCCAAAAGGCCTCCAGCTTGGCGAGATTGCCAAGATTGCCACCACGTTTACCGCAATTGATGTGAAGATAAAGTGGTTCGAAACGGCTTTATCGACTCACAAACATTCCTTTGCTGATCTCACCCACAAGCCGACGACGCTGGGCGGTTTCGGAATAACTGACGGCATGACAGCCGATGAAGTTGCGCAAGCGATCAAAGCGGCTGTCGATAATCTGGTGAATGGATCAGGCGAAGCTCTTGATACGCTCAAAAAACTCGCCGATGCCCTTGGCAATGATCCCAACTTTGCCGCTTCTGTCGGTACTGCATTGGGTGTTCGCGTTCGTGTCGATGCCGCAACAAACTTCAGCCTTGCACAGCGGGCGCAGGGCCGAGCCAATATCGACGCGCTTGGAACAGTGGACAAAGGCGCAGCGGGTGGCGTGGCATCACTGGACGCTGGCGGGAAAGTCCCGTCTGCACAATTGCCTGCACTCACGACAACTGCAACCGTTGGTGCGGCTGTAGCCGGGGCAAACGGCAAGACTACACCCGCTGATGGTGATTTTTTCACTGGTGTCGAAGCTGGCGGTTCAACCATGTTCAAGACGACATGGGCGAACGTTAAAGCAGCGCTGAGGGCGTATTTCGACCCCGTCTATCAGAAAGCGTTAGGCTTTATACCAGTTAGACAAGGCGGGTTTTCAGGAGCCACCGCTAGCGTAGTTTCGATCGGTTGGGGCACAAATTCGCAGTTAGTCCTTAACGTTGATGCTACAAATTTCAGTTCAAACTGGCCGATCAATATCAGCGGCCGAGCAAACGGCGGCGCAAATTGGGCCGATGGCGCTGCATATGCTAACACGCTGGGTAATGGCGGGTGGTCGCTTGACACAATTAAGGATCAGCTCAATTGGCGCCTAGCTGACGCTCGTTCGGCGGGATGGGTTGAATGGGACCTAAACAACAATAACGTCTCAAATGGCGTTTGGCTTGACTCAAGCGGGTACTATTTAACGGCTTTTATGAAGCAAAAAATCACGACTGGTGGGTATACATTTCCCGTTATGACCCGCTTTGCCGCACGCCAACCGCAAATTTATATCCCAAATGTTGGATGGAGAGCCTTAGGAGGCTGGTGACAGTATGAAAGAATATGGCGTCTTCTCCCGCGAACTAAGGACAGTCGTACTCGACGACGATAAAACAACGACGGCGTGGTTTTTGGTTGACGAAAAGGGCCGCGACGTAGTGCCATTAATTCAAGCAGACCCCAGCCCGTTCTATATTGCCGTACTTGAAAACGGGAGCATTTTCTCAATGTGGGATGACATTGAGCAACTACAAATCCCCGGCGTTCAGATAATCGGAATAGATAGCGATTTCGGCTACACATGGGGTGAAGGCGGTGATGTTTACTCTAAAATCTGGAATGGTACAGCGATAGTTGAACCACCTATCAACGATCCTGTCCCTGATGAAAT
>NZ_JBDJNL010000050.1:0-3468 GCF_039674445.1 Brucella sp. TWI432
GCCCGAAATGCAGGTGGATGATGTGGTTATCTGGCGGTAAACTCACGAAGAGATTTCAGCCGTACCAGAGAGCTCGTCGTGGACTGGATTCAGGCCCGCGATTTACGTTTGGCTCGCGCTCGATCACGCGTCTGCGTGTAAAGCCAGTCAAGAACGAGCATCACGACCAGAGAGGCACCCACCAATGGAAAAATTATTCCACCAATGATGAGGATCAGCAGAAGACCCCTAAATACGCGTCTGTCGCTAGGCATGGGAGGCACGCCCAGAGATCCTGCAGGGCGGCGTTTCCACCACATGATGGCGGCGGAAACCGCCAGAAGAACAATTCCTGCACAGGCAACTGCCAGAACGATCTGATTAGACAAACCAAATTGCTGTCCCATATGGGTATTAATGCCCCATTCGAGCGCTTTGCCCAAAGGACCATAATCCGCATAGCTCATATCAATAAGCACATTTCCTGAATATTGATCGAGATGAACAACGCGCTGTTGCGATAAATCATCCGGGTAGACCGATCCCGTAAAAACACCCGTAGACGTCGTAGGGATGTTAACCGCATAGCCGTGGTGAAGACCGAGTTTATCAAACTCCTCAACGGCTTTATTCAGTCCGATCGAAGTGGCACCATGATTATTCTCAGGGGATAACGGTATTTTGGCTTGCTCAAGCGACCAGCTCGTTTTGGCAACATGGTCAAGGTGCTCATCTGACATCGGCACCGCAATACGAACGCCCGCAGGGTACCCAAAATTGTTGCCATTAGCCCACTCGTTGACCTTGCCACCCCAAACACCCGACCAAGGCATGCCTGTGATTGCCAGAAAAACGATGAAAAAGCCGACGAAGAGACCGGTCACGGCATGTGTGTCCCGCCAGAATACGCGCTTTGACGGCGTACCGCGCAGGCTGACGACGCCGCCGTTTTGCTGCCGTGGCCACCAAAGATAAATGCCAGTTCCGACCAGAAGTATTGCCCAGCCGCCTGCGATTTCGATGGCCATGCGGGCATAGGAGCCAAAATATTTGAGACTATGGAAGTATCGGATGGTCCACATCACTGTTCCGCGATCTGGAAGAGAGCCGAGAACGGCCCCTGTGTAAGGATTGACGTAAACGGCAACCTTTCCTTTCTCAGGCGTGTTGACTGTAACTTCGACAGAAATGTCGGGCGTTGCTGGATCAGTGAATTTGATCGCTGTTCCCGGAACGGCCTTCAATGCCGCCTCCACCATTGCTGCAGGCGTTGCTTTTGACACGCTTTCCTGAATTTCAACACGTTTAAGATCAGCGTGAATGATTGCATCGAGTTCGTCGCGAAAAAGATAAAGAGCGCCTGTGATTGCCAACGTAATCATAAATGGCAAAACAAGCAGGCCAGCGTAAAAATGCCAACGCCAAACGGCGCGGTAAAGATCAGATGATGCAGACGCAGAACGTGCAGCACCCTCTCTTGGAAGAGTAGCTTCAGACATAGAAATCTCCTGAACATCATGAGGCGCATCGCGCCAGGTGATTTAAACGTCAGGAAAAAATGGTGGTGCTCTCGCTTCGGAGTGGTAGTTGTCCGATGTCTCTACGGTAATTGTTTTAAATGAATATCGGACGCGCGAAGAAATGAGCGGTTGTTGTACGACGGGAATGAAGTCCGGCGTGAGCAGAGCCTGCAATGTACCCGATGCTAATCGACATAAAGAGGCGCAGGGGCAGTCATTTATTTTTTGCGGAGACTGGCCATCATCGCCTTGCGTGAAAGCGTGTCCCCCGCCATCGGTCGAACAGATTACGCCGAATATATTTTCGTATTGCGTGTCGGCCATCGCACTGCGACTAAAGCCGGAAAGCATACTCTGGAGCATCATGAACGCGCAGATAATGGCGACAAATGTTGTCGCTATCTGATTGTCCCGTAATGAATGCCGTAATACTCGCATCACGTCGCTCTGCCACAGTATCGACATAATGTCACTGCGACACAACAAACAAGAAGGCGAGTTCTGCTTGCTGTTGCGATTTTCTCACGTTAGTGTTTGCTCGACTAAGTAGCAGTTCAGTGGCTAATAACCGATGCTGAGCGTTCTGGAGGGGCAATGAAACGGAGGAAGCATCATCTAAGCGCTTACGTCGCTTTTATTGCTGCCTGCGTACTTTTCCTGCAGTCTTTCTTCGCGGCTTACGCGAGTGCAGGCGTTGCTTCCCAACCAATATTGGACGCTTTTGGCAATCCCTTATGTATAACGAGCTCGTTGACAGAGTCGGATGGCAAAGACCCTGGTCATTCGAAACTGCCAAATTGTTGCACTTTCGGATGTAGCAGCGTTTCGCCTCTTTTACCTGCGCCAGATATTAGCCAGTTTGTTGCGCTTACGGCTCGCTTTGATGAAGAAGCCGTCTCCTTTTATCAAACGCATTCCTTCAGCCACCCAACCACACGGGATCCCGGTCGTCCGCGAGCGCCTCCGCAAACTGATAGATAAGTTAATCGCTCAACTTAATTATCGAACGCGCAGTTCGATTTGATCTGCGCTCAATCGGAGCTATCAATATGTCACGTTCGCTTTCAAACCCGGTCACTCGTTTTTTTGAAGCCCACCCAGCGCTTCGTTTCCGTTCTATTGAAGAAAAAATTGGTATTGCCTCCTTGGCTTTGCTGACATTGTTTGTTTTCACGCAGCCCTTATTTGCGCATGAGTTCAAAAAAGGGGAACTGGAGATCGTTCATCCCTGGTCACGCGCAACCCCTGAAGGTGCTAAAGTCGCAGGCGGTTACCTTGTGATCAACAATCACGGCAAGCAAGCAGATAGACTGATCGCTGCCACAGGCGAAATCGCGGGAAAAACTGAAATACATGAAATGAAGGTCGATGATAAAGGTGTCATGACCATGCGACCATTGCCCGATGGTCTTGAAATTCCCGCAGATGGTAAGGCAGAGCTGAAGCCTGGTTCGTATCACATCATGTTCATGGCTCTCAAACATGGCATCAAAGAAGGTGATAAGTTCAAGGGATCACTGACTTTCGAAAAAGCTGGCACGGTGGACGTTGAATATGCTGTCAACGCTATGGGCGGTGCTAAGAGTGACGCACATGATCACAGCAAATCGGGTCATAGTTCGGACGATCATTCTTCCCATTGAATGATTAAGCAGCTGACATTCTAACATTCGCACGGCGGCGTTCGGACGGACTTAAATCCGAACCGCCGTTGCAAGGCTGAAACGAAACCATCAGCGCGTTGGAGTGCCCGAAAGTTTCAAAGTTTTCAGAAATAACAGAATATTGTTATTTCTTCCGGGTTTAAAATCATGATCAAGAAACTACTTCCGATCTTAATTGGATTATCGATGGTGGTCATAGTGGCTGCTGCATCGATCAATCATTACATCGACAAACAAGCTGCAACAGAGCCATTTGGCGGACCTCTGAAACTTGTCACGATGAATGGAGACGCGTTCACAGAGCA
>NZ_JBDJNL010000051.1:0-3343 GCF_039674445.1 Brucella sp. TWI432
GACCGAAGGCAAATGCCCGGAGGATCTCGTCCACCGGCAGGTTAAGTATCTGAACAACGTTGTTGAGGCGGATCATGGCAAGCTGAAACAACTGATCAAGCCGGTGCGAGGTTTCAAGACCTTGAAATCGGCCTATGCGACGATCAAGGGTTTTGAGGTCATGCGGGCGTTACGCAAGGGCCAAGCTGCTATTTTCAATCTCACCGGCGATATCCGTGGAGAAGCCCGGATTGTCGAACGAGCTTTCGGCATTGGACCGTGCGCACTCGCAGAAGTGGTGTCGCTGCTCGCGCAGAAATTCGAAGGTCAGCCCTCGTGACGGCGGAGAAAACAGGACCACCCCAACCAACTGGAATTGTTGCAACAGAGCCAGGTGGGCTGGCTCCTTCTTTCTTTCGGGGGATTGATTGCCATTGTGGTTTGGCGATCAGAAGTCGAGCAATCCCGGAATTCATTCCTGCTAGGCGTCGCTATGGCCCTTGGTGCAGCATTCTTCTATGCCCTCGCCGTAATCATCACCAAAGGGCTCAAAGGGGTCCCGCCGCATGTGATTGTCCTTGGGTAACTGACAGTTGGCACGGTCGTATTGCTGCCTTTCGCTCAAAGCCCATCGAATATTCAAAGTTTGGGGAGCTTGGTCGTGATCGGCGTCATCCACACCGGATTAATGACGACGCTTCTCTATGGCGCGATCCAGAAGATCTCCACCAGCATCGTGGGCACACTGTCGTTCATTTATCCTGTGGTGGCGATCATCGTGGATTGGATCGCATTTGGGCAACGCATGGGCTTTATGCAGGTCGCGGGTGCATTAGTAATTCTCACTTGAGCAATACGCATGAACCGGCTCCGCTTTTCCTAAAGAAGTAGCTTTAAACATATCTGCCAACCCACTTTCGGTCGGTTCAATTGCCGGCAAATCTATGCGGCGGCACAGCTTCCGAAACGGCGATGGTAGATCGGCGGAGCAACGCTGCTTCATCGATCCTTATATATATGGGCTCTACAGAGTTGACATGATCATGAGATCCATATTTATACGATGTATAAATATGGAGAATTAGATGATTACGGGTCATGTATTCATTGCGGCTAGCCTTGATGGCTTCATCGCACGCGAAAACGGCGAACTCGATTGGTTATTTCACAGCGATCAAGCTGGTGAGGACCACGGTTATGCAGATTTCATTAAAGATATCGACGTCATCGTGATGGGTCGCGGTACCTTCGAAGCTGTTCGAGCGATGGGCAATTGGCTCTATAACCGCGCCGTGCTTGTTCTGTCATCCCAGCTTTCACAGCAAGAAGTTCCTGCTGATCTTACCGGAAAGGTGCGCTTCTCAGGCAAGTCGGCGCAGGAGGCAATGGCAATGCTGGAAGCAGAAGGCTATCGTCGTGCTTATATCGATGGTGGTCGGGTAATCCAGTCGTTTCTAGAGCTTAACATGATCAGAGATATTGTGATCACTCGCGTACCAGTATTGCTGGGCGCAGGTCGCCCTTTGTTCGGTAGTCTGGGACATGACGTTTCACTCGCCCATACCAGCACCAAGTCTTTCCCTTCGGGGTTGGTCCAATCCAGTTACACAGTAAAGCAATGACTACGAGAGGTCGCGGACGACCTTCGAAAGATCAGCAAACGATTTCCCCCACGAAGATTCTGTTGGAAGCATTGCGTATACTGGATACTGAAGGGTTCGAACATTTGTCGATGCGCGTTTTGGCAGCACGTGTTGGTATCAACCCCATGACGATCTATCACCATTTCAAAGATCGTAATGGCCTGATCAAGGCAGTGGGAGATATGGTCTACTCAGACGTTTCAGCGCCAGGAAACTGTGACACTCGCATACGCATCGCTGGCCTACTCTCAGCTTATCGCGCGAAGGTCATTAAGCATCCTGCTCTTACACTCGCGATTTTCGGACAATCCGCGGTGTTTCCAGACCATGCCAAGAAGATAACTGACGATCTTGGAAACTTGCTCGGCGAGCTCGACATATCGCCGGAGCTTTCGATGCTATGGGTACATATTCTGGTGGACTTCACCCATGGTGCAGCACTCGCCCTGGCAGTTAATGGTGAAAATAACCAGCACCAATCACCAATTGACGGCGCAAAGGATAGCTATGAAAAAGGAATTGCTGAGCTATTGAAGGCTATCAACCCCTGATACTTGCAAGTCGCACATCAAACTAAAATGGACCCCTATGGCTTGAGAAAATCGACGCCATGAATCGCCTACGAATGCTTCGATAATATGTTTATCGTTGTTGCTGAAAGGATGTTTTTTCAGGCACTCGATCACTTCGCACTGATTGCGGATTTCCAAGGATTTGGATACATGGCACGATAGCCATTGCTTTGCCTTGGCCGACCGGAATCCCCTTTCGAACTCGCGGTGTCATTAAGCATGGAATATTGGCTCTGACGCACTTTCGATGATATGCCCACGCGCTAGAGTTAGGATAAGATATTGATTCTAAATAATATTCATGGAGAGCATAAACTTCACCAAGCTGGTATTGTTATAGTCTGATGCTATGTTCGAAAAATGAATAAGATCAGTATCTTGCTTGCCCTTAGGCATTGACAGTATCATCGAAAGTGCGTCAGAGCTAATATTCCACGCCTAATCACACTTCTGGGGTGAGACCGCGCAGTTCTGCTTCCATCTTATAGAGTTCGCTGATCCGTTGTACACCGTCTGCCGCAATCGGTGACGAGCCTGTGCGCGCGATTTCAATGAGACGGCGACGCGCATGGACCACTTCCTAAGCAGTTTCATCGTTGGGTTCCCCGAATATTATCTAGTGTCGCCATGGGCTTTTCGGTCTCAATGAGAGTGCCAATTATCTTGCGGTAATGCTCGAACTGATCAGTGTCTAGTTTGGCTTCCTTTCGATCGGCGAGCCACTTTTGTGCTGGTTCATAGCCGCCGAAGTGGCTTACCCAAGCGACTTTCGGCACATTGTCGAAATATTGCTCGTCGTTGATCCACACTCTGCTGTTTGTATATTCGACCTTTTCGACGACATAAGAACCGTCGATCGGGAACGAAGCGACATTGTCGCTAGGGACGCCACTGGGGGCTTTCGAGCAGGTGCAGCGCTCGCAATTTGGCTCCTTCTTTCGCGACAGCTAGGAAATGTACATCGTCTTCTGGGTACGGAATTCGGGGAACACGCTCTCAGAACAAGGCTGTCGGGCATCAGCATCTCCAGAACCGTATGTTCGGGCACAGGTTTCTTCAATATGCCCCAGTGAATGATAAACCCCTGGCTGTGGCCAGGGGTTTATTTGCAGTCTGAGGGCAGCTGAAGCTGCCCTTTTGGGTTGTCTG
>NZ_JBDJNL010000052.1:0-2694 GCF_039674445.1 Brucella sp. TWI432
TAGGGATTTTTTTATGAGTGCTTTCACGACGAATGCGGGTAATTTTGGACCTGCTGAGAATAGTAGTGTTGATCCGCGGACTGGTCTTTTTGGAGCGACTGTTGAGTTAGCCAATCTTGTTGGTAACAAGGGCAAGGGTCCTCATCTTGGACTTAGCATTGGGTATGATCCTCTTTCTGTGGATGATTATGGATTTGGTCGTGGCTGGCGCTTTAACTGGACGACGTATGATGAAGGTTCGGACGGTCGGCTGCGCCGGCTTTATTCGGCGGATGGTGGGGTTTATGGTGTTGAAGGTGCCGAGAATTTTACGCTGACGCAGCAGAAAATAACGTCTGCAAAGCTAAGTCGCTTTGATGGTGTGGATGCTTACCGTGTTGGTCATGTGGGCGGTGGTGTTGAGGTGCTTGCTGCGGATAATAGCGGGCTTTGGTATCCGAGTACTCTTTTCAGTCCTCTTGGTGAGCAACTGAATTTGACCTGGGTTAAATCGGAGGAGGTTCACAGTAAGATTGCCTCTATTTCTGATAATGACGGCCAGTTTTTCATGCGCGCGACCTATGATGATGGTGACGCCACGCTTACCTTCTTTCCCGATAGTACAACCGCATGTTTTGATGTTGTCTCTGTGCAGAAACAGGGGATGATGCAGCACCTGACGATAGGGGAGAGAGAATGGATTTTCAGTTACGACTTTTCTTACGATGATGGATTTGGCGATTCTGTCGCTTTTCTTACCAAAGTGCAGCATCCGACGGGTCTGATTGAAGAAGTCTCTTATCGTTCGGAGGCGCAGGCTTTCCCGAGTGCGATGGGGCGCACGGCTTTGCCATGTGCCAAGACTTATACAAAGACCATCCAGGCTGGGCAGCCCTCTCAGCTTATCGAATATGATTTTGCACCACCCGAATATCATGGGCATAATTATCTGGGTTATGGCGGCAGCTTTCCAATGACCGATAACGCCCACGATAACCTCTATAATTGTGACGATGCAGATTACAAATATAGCATGGTTGAAACGACGATCGCTCCCGATGGTCATAATTTAAAGAAGCAGCTTGTCTTCAACAAGTATCATCTCATTGAATCAGAAACGCTGACCCATGACACTTGTGTTCATGTCAAGAAGACTGAATACAGTTATTCAAGTGGCACAAAATTTGATGATTTGCCCTTATATTACAACAAGCCATCGCGTATTACGAAACAGTTTATCAAGAATGATATTCCTGGAAGACTTATAACCGACACCTTTACTTATAATGATGATGGAACGCGTGCGTCACACACTGCTGATGACGGAACACGCACAGACTGGACTTACTACGACAGGAACACCGAAGACCCGAACTGCCCGGTCAGTCCTGAGGGGCTGTTGTCTTATATGAAGTCAAAGACAGTGACGACGCCTCAAACGACTGGCCTTGATGGTGATGTCTGGCCTGGTGAAGTTGAAAGAACAGAATACAGCTATACGAAGCTGAGTACAGGTGGCAGCCCTGATGACGAGACACAGCCCGTTTCCTATGCTGTTTTAAAGAGCCAGGAAAAGCAGTTTTATCAGAAAAAACTGATCAGGCAGCTGGATACTACATATTTTAAAGACTCTTCTTCTGCCTTAAATTTTGGGCGTGTGCAAACAGAGACAGAGACATTCTATGGTGAGGATAAGAAGAGCTATCCTTATACGGCAACATATACCTATTCATATGATTCAAGCTTGAATGTTCTCAGTATTACGAAAAAGCTTCAAACGTTTGATACCCTGTCTGCCCAGACAATAGAGCGGCATTCCTGTTTGACGGGGCGGCTGTGTGAGGCGGTTGATCAGCTTGGCGTTTCGACAACGTATGAGTATGATATTTATGGACAGGAAACAAAGCGGACACTGGCCAACGGCACATCGAATGCACGGACCTATCAGCTTGACACGACCTTTGAGGACTCGCCCCTTAAGGATGATACAAAGCTGCCGGTAAAAACGCTCACAACACCGGACGGCAATAAAGTCCGGCGATGGTATGATGGTAGCCTGCGTCCCTGGCGGGAGGAGGTACTGGTCGAAGATACCTGGCTGACCGGGAAGACATATGCCTACAACTGGCTCGGTAAGACCGCTGCATTGACCTATAGCGATTATGATATGGATAAGGTGTCAGACGATAAGGTCTCACACGGTCTCATTATTCATTCCAGTGTTCAATACAGCTATGACAATTGGGGGAGTGTAAGTTCTTCCGTTGAGAGCAGTGGCTATACGGAAACTCAGATCAATGATCCGATTGGACAAACAGTCACGTACAGCTGGAGTGACGGCAGCAAGGCTGCCAAAGTTACAACCTATGACAATCGTGGCCTGCCGCTCTCTGAAGAGACGTTAGGAGCGGATGGCACGTCCATCAGCAAGATCAAACAGGCTTATGATGGTGCGGGTCGCCTGCGCGAGCATGTGGACGGCAAGGGTCGTAAAACAACATATAGCTATGACAGCTGGGGGCGTGTTGTCCGCACGGGCCTGCCAGATGGTAGCGTTGTCATCAAATCTTATGTTCCCTATAGCACTCAGTCGTTGGCTTGCTCGCTTCAGATACAGAAGCCAGGCACGACTACGCCTGTTGATATGGGGCAGCAGACTTTTGACGGTCTGGATCGGCTCAAAACTGTTACAAATGGTGGTCGGCAGTGGAGATA
>NZ_JBDJNL010000053.1:0-2524 GCF_039674445.1 Brucella sp. TWI432
GATTTGTTTTAGCAAGTTAAAGTTGCGACGTTCCCAGCAAAATAGAGATGCGACAGGTGCTGACGTTCAGCCCCCATTCCGAGAGGCTGGTCGGGGTTGCAAACGAGGAATGGGGGCGGGTGAGTATCCACCTCTTCGGCTTTAGCTTTCTCAGTAGCAATTGTTCTGTCAGCAGTTGATACTCGGCTCACCTGCATCGGGCAGGAGAGGGATCCAAGTCGTACAATGCTACCAAAAATCTGCCTGCAAGGTGATGTCGATATCGCTGCACTCTCACCACTGCTTCGCGGCATGCTGCTTGCAGTCGCCTACGCGCAGCGCGAGGGTGGCATCGGACTAACGGCAACTGGCGCAATGAACCGCAAATTCGTACACTGCGCTGCTGAGAACTTCCACTGGCCCAGATTCACAGCCAAAGACCTCTACAGCATGCACAAGGTGCTTAATGAAAACGACATGCCACCACTTTGTGTTGTGCACGATCTGACCCGTTATCTAAAGCTTCTTCGCCGCAGGAAAAATGTACTGCTGCCAACCAAACGTGGCCTGGAGTTTCTGGTCAATCCACACGCTTTCTTCGATCTGATCGCCACCGATTATCTCTATTCGTATATTCATGCCACAGAACGTAAAGAGGCGATCCAGGCACGATTGCGTTGGTGGCGTATGTATCTCAATCTGCTCAATATCAAGACCAGAGAAGGGTGTAAGCCGATGGACATTGTAAAGATACTCTATCCGGATATCGCTCATCTGTCCGACACTGAAATAACCGTCGATGCGTGGGACCTGAAATTCGAGCTTCAGTACGGTGTCCTGCGACGCTTATGCTGGCTCGGCCTGCTTTTTGAGGCAAGAGAAGGGCTCAACTTTCTTGACGACGGAATCTTCCACAAAACACCGCTCTGGACAGCTTGCCTGCAATTGGAGTCGGATACGCAAAGCGATATCGGCGTCCATTGACGCCCTTTATTCCGGCGCCGACTGTCTCAATAAAGCTTGTTCTCGCCGGGCAATGACAGCAGAGTCGCTCATGTAAGCTGTTCGCGATTTACGCTCTCGCTTCTGATAGCCGTTCCCGACACTGCCGTCAGGTATACCAAACATATGGTTGGCCTGACCGGTACGACGCGGACCGCTTTTGCTGCGTTGCTGCTCCCGTCCCGCCTGCATCTCAGCGACGATCGACAACATGTCATCCAGTTGCTTGTTCTCGACAACAGGCGAGCGATGAATGGAACGAAGCTTGTCAAATGTTGTATAGGGCAGGGTGTCCGTGCCATGCATGATCTCCAGACGTCCGTCGGGATAGTCGCAGACAACGACCTTCTGACGCGCAAGCCGCTTTGCAACTTCGGTCGGCTCCAGGATAAACAGAACCTTGTCATAACGAAGTGTCAGTGTTTGTGACAGCGTTCGCACTTCCTTCCGGCACAGCGCATCATCAATGTTCTCATGCGCGGCCAGTGGTCGATGCATGTCCTTGGGATTGCGTGGCTCCTTGCCAAAACGGGCATTGAAATCTGCAATATATTCCGGCGCATATGCATTGGCTGCTTCGATCGTATCGATGCCGCGCAGCCGCAATTCCTTGACCAGACGATCCTGCAAAGTCCTGTTTGCCCGCTCAACACGGCCTTTGGCCTGTGGAGTATTGGCACAGATAATGTCGATGTTGAGCTCATAAAGTGCCCGACCAAACTGTGTCAGGCCGCTTGTTCGGTCTTGCTTCGACGGATGAAGCGAACGAAAAACGCCGTGTTTGTCGCTATAGAAAGCGAGTGGTTTGCCCCATTGCTGGAGATATGCCTTCGTCGCATGAAAATAATCAAACGTGTTCTCTGAGCCCGCAAAGCGCAAATGCAGGAGCTTGCCAGTGGCATCGTCGATATAAACGAGGAGGGCGCATTTGGGACCCCGCTCCTCGAACCACCAATGATGCGAACCGTCGATCTGTATCAGTTCACCAAAGCAATCACGCCGGCCGCGCGGTTGATGCAGTTGCCGCTTGCGTTCGCGACGTGATGTCCACAATCCCGCTGCTGTCATCCATTGCCGCAGCGTCTCCTTGCTGACTGAAAGCTGATGGCGTTCAATCAGCTTCTCACAGGCCAGTGTCGGCCCAAAGTCCCGATAATACGTGCGTACAATATCCAGAACATCATTCCGGAAATCCTCGCCATAACGGCGATTGCTCGGACGACCGCGCTTGCCCGAAACAAGGCCCGCTGCACCAAGCCGATCAAATGCCTGTAACAGCCGATGAACCTGACTACGACTGAGGCCAAGCAGCGCAGCTGCCTCCACCACGCGAAGCTGATTATCTCTGATTTGCTGAACGGTCTTCAGCCGGTTGAGTTCTTTTTGCGACATCGTGATCAAACAAGACATGACGGCTCCCATCCGCTGTTTGCAGCTGAAAACCTAGTCTTCCTTTCCGCGTTCGATTTGAAAAGGGCAAGAGATACAAAAAATGTCGCATCTCTAAATTGCCCATGTGTCGCATCTGTATATCGCCGTTATA
>NZ_JBDJNL010000054.1:0-2382 GCF_039674445.1 Brucella sp. TWI432
AAGCTACGCCAGCCAGAGCGGCGGCGGCTTCGCGCGTGATCTCGATGACGAAATCCCTTTTGCGCCGGAATGGCGCGGATAATTTCCCCCGATTTTTAAACCGCAGCAGAGGAAGCCATGCAACGCATCCGTGACTCCAATACCATCATTGGCATTCTGGAAAATGGCGAGGTTGTTCCCCGCCTTTCCAAAGAATTGCTGGAAACATTTCTCGCCTTGAAAGAGCACACAGGCGACCGCCCCAAGGTGAAAGCCAAAGGGTCGGTCACGCTCAAACTCAATATTGAAGTGGTGGACGGCACAGTCACCATCGAAGCCGATATTGGTTCGAAACGACCAAAGCAGGTTCATGGATCTTCGCATTTCTGGATGCTCGAAGACGGCAGTCTTTCAACGCAACATCCCAAACAGATCGACATGTTCGGCGGCCCACGTGAGGCAACGCGCAGCGCGTCCGGCGTGATCAACGCATAATTTTTCAACAGCCATAGGATTTAAAATGTCTGAGACTCCGATTGCAACAAACGCAGTTCACAATCTGGCCATTGATATCACTGCCGCAGCCGAACTTGGCGCGCAGGCAAGTGGTGCTGAACTCGTCACAATTGAAACCACAGAATCAATGATCGGACTTCCAAAGGAAGTGCCAGCCTTATTGACGCGCGGCAGCACACCGTCAATTTCGGGTGTTGATCATATTCTTGAAAAATATCGCGTCTTTCCAAGCCGCAAGCGCGGTGTCGCGCAAGTGCAGACTTTGGATGCATTGATTGATCTGACCAATCGCCACAAAACGGAAGACTCGGCAATATTTGCCAATCTTGATTGGACCAAGCCAAGCCTCACATCGATAATTGATTATCATCGCAATCTGTCGGGTGGAGATGCTGATAACTGCCAGCATCGTATCCATTATGAGTTTCCTTTGTCAGATGACTGGAAACTCTGGGTTAAGAATGACGGCGAGGTGATGAGCCAGCAGGATTTTGCCATCTTTTTGGAAGATCGCATTCCTGACCTTGCTTCACCGACGGAGGGTGAAATTGCGACCATTGAGCGTGATTTCAACACCACGGTGGCGCTGCCGTCGCAGCTGGTTAACCTGTCACGCAAAATGCAAGTCAATGTGTCTTCGCAGGTGAAGACAGAAACCAAGTTGCAGTCTGGGGAAGGGCAGATTCAGTGGGAAGAAACCCACACAGGCGCTGACGGTCAGCCGGTCAAAGTGCCGGGCATATTCATTCTGTCCATCGCCCCATTCTTTATGGGAGAGAAAGTGCGCATTCCGGTGCGCCTGCGCTATCGCATGAGCAATCAGAAGGTTGTCTGGTTCTACAATATCTACCGTCCAGATTTGGTGATCACGCAGCAAGTTGAAGCGGATTTGCTGACGCTGACCAAGCAGACAGAACTGCCTTCATTCGCTGGCAAGCCGGAGATCAGCTGATGTCGGTCGCCAGTTTCACAATCGCGCGGGGAGCATTGCTCCCCGCCTTGAAGGCGGTCAACCGGGCCGTCGAAAAGCGCAACACGATTCCTATTCTTGGCAATGTGCTGATGAGTGCCGAGGATGACCGCCTTTGTGTAACCTGCACCAACCTTGACCTTGAAGTGCGCGCAAGCGCCGAAGCGCCGGGCATTGGCGCAATCGCATCTTTCACGATGCCATCCGCATTGCTGCATGATGCTGTCAGCAAGTTTGCAGATGGCGCGAATGTTAAATTTGAGGGCGACGACGCACATGTGAATGTATCGGCTGGCCGATCGCGCTTTCGCCTGCAGGTGCTGCCGGCGTCTGACTTTCCAGAAATGTCAGCGGGAGATTTCACGCACCATTTCAGTTTAACGGGTGTGGATATGGCGGACGCTATTGCCAAGGTCAGCTTCGCAATTTCTACGGAGGAAACCCGTTATTATTTGAATGGAATTTACCTTCACAGGACAGATGATCATCTGGCCTTTGTCGCCACAGACGGCCATCGCCTGGCACTGGTCAAGCTTGCGCCGCCCGAAGGCAGCGAGGGTATGCCAGGCGTTATCATTCCTCGTGCGACAGTCAGCCTGCTCAGGCATCTTGCAAGCGCAGAGGGCGACGTAGCAATCAGCCTGTCGGCGCAAAAAATCCGCTTCGAAATGCCTGGTGGCATCGTGATCACGTCAAAGCTCATCGATGGCAATTATCCAGACTATCCAAGGGTTATTCCCGCGAACAATGACAAATCCTACACGGTTGAGCGCGAGGCTCTCACCGCTGCTCTGGGACGCGTGATGACGCTTTCATCAGAGCGCGGGCGCGCCGTGAAGTT
The DNA here is from genome assembly GCF_039674445.1 of Brucella sp. TWI432. Classification (NCBI taxonomy): domain Bacteria; kingdom Pseudomonadati; phylum Pseudomonadota; class Alphaproteobacteria; order Hyphomicrobiales; family Brucellaceae; genus Brucella; species Brucella sp. TWI432. Next base: position 2,307 of record NZ_JBDJNL010000054.1, read on the forward strand.
CTGCTTTAAGGCTGTGGAATTGCAGCTTGAAACAAACAACCCGGACCACGGCCAGGCACAGGATAGCATCAACATT
>NZ_JBDJNL010000055.1:0-2140 GCF_039674445.1 Brucella sp. TWI432
CGAACGCCTGACGCTGATCCGGATATTCGAAGATTTACGCGATCTGGGTTACGCGGGTGGCTATGATACGGTCCGGCGTTATGCACGCTCATGGACAAAAGAGCGTGGGGCTGTGACGGCGGAAGCCTATGTACCACTTTATTACGCACCGGGCGAAGCTTACCAGTTCGACTGGAGCCACGAGATTGTTGTTCTAGGCGGTGTGACGACGACCGTGAAGGTTGCGCATGTCCGGCTCTGCCACAGCCGGATGATGTATGTGCGGGTCTATCCGCGCGAGACGCAGGAGATGGTCTTCGACGCTCATGACCGGGCATTCGCCTTTTTTGGCGGGTCCTGCACGCGCGGCATCTACGACAATATGAAGACAGCAGTGGAAACAGTCTTCGTCGGTAAAGAGCGTCAATACAATCGCCGCTTCCAGCAAATGTGCAGCCATTTCCTTGTCGAACCGGTGGCCTGTACACCGGCGTCGGGCTGGGAGAAAGGTCAGGTGGAGAATCAAGTTAATCTTGTCCGTGAACGCTTCTTCACACCGCGGCTGCGCTTCAAATCCTACGATGAGTTGAACGGCTGGCTGCTGGACAAATGCATCAGTTACGCCCGGGCTCATAAGCATGTCGATCAGACGAAGCGCACTATCTGGGAGGTGTTCGAAGAGGAGAAGTCCCATCTGGTCGGCTATCCCGGCAAGTTCGATGGCTTCCACGCGATACAGGCCTCGATCGGCAAAACTTGCCTCGTGCGTTTCGACAACAACAAATATTCGGTGCTGTCGACTGCCGTTGGCCGCCCAGCCGAGATCCATGCTTATGCCGACCGCATCGTCATACGGCAAAATGGTGTCGAGATAGGCCAGCATGAACGCTGCTTTGGTCGTGGCGAGACAATTTATAATCCATGGCATTATGTTCCGGTCCTGACACGCAAACCGGGAGCACTGAGGAACGGCGCACCATTCCTTGATTGGGTTCTGCCAGCTTCCATGGAGCATGTTCGACGGAAGCTTAAAAGCATGCATGATGGGGACCGACAAATGGTGTCGATCCTGGAATGTGTAGGTATCGACGGTCTTCCTACAGTCGAAGCGGCTTGCCAGGAGGCGCTTGATCAAGGTGTATTTTCCGCCGCTGTGATCATCAACATTCTGGCTCGCAAGCGAGACCCACAGCCCGCCGCCATTCTTTCCATCCCCGATGCGCTTCACCTAACCCATGAACCTTTGGCCGATTGCGCCCGTTACGACAGCCTCAGGAGGGCAAGCTGATATGGAACGATCTCAAATCTTCGACATGATGAGCACGCTGAAGCTTTACGGCATGCGCAGTGCCTATGACGAGATCATGGCCTCTGGCATCAAGCGCCAGCACGAGCCACCGCGCATTGTCGGCGACCTGTTGCAGTCGGAGATCGCCGAGAAACAAGCGCGCTCAATCAAATACCAGATCACCGTCGCAAAGCTGCCGCTGGCCAAGGACATCGACGACTTCGACTTTACTGACACGCCGGTCAACGAGGGACTGGTGCGCCAGCTCGCGAGCGGAGCTTTCCTTGCCGAGCAGCACAATATCGTCCTCGTTGGAGGAACTGGCACTGGAAAATCCCATTTGTCCATCGCACTTGCCCGTGCATTGATCCGCAACGGCGCGCGCGGGCGCTTCTACAACGTCGTCGATCTCGTCAATCGTCTTGAAACGGAAGCGCGTAATGGTAAGCAGGGGCGTCTTGCCGACTTTATCACAAGGCTCGACTTCGTCATTATGGACGAGCTTGGCTATCTTCCGTTCGCCCAGGCCGGCGGACAGTTGCTGTTCCACCTCATCAGCAAGCTCTACGAGCGGACTTCAATCATCGTCACCACAAACCTGACGTTCGGCGAATGGCCGACTGTCTTCGGCGACGCAAAAATGACCGCCGCTCTGCTCGACCGGCTTACCCATCATTGCGAGATCGTTGAAACGGGAAATGAATCGTGGCGCTTCAAAAACCGCTCTCAAAGCTAAAGCCGAAGAACGCTAACGACCCGCGCGCGCAGACCCTGCACTAAATTTAAAGTTCCGGGCCCGCGCACGCTAAACCTTGCAACCTAAAGGAGGGGTACTTTTTGGACGCCGATAAGGGGTCCCGTTTAAACGCCGAT
>NZ_JBDJNL010000056.1:0-1562 GCF_039674445.1 Brucella sp. TWI432
CCCCCCACGGAGATGATCTCGATGCCGTTATTGGTTTTAGCGCCAAAACCGTGACGGTTGGTGATGTCGACTTTGGAAGTGCCGGCTGTGTTGCCACTGACATTCATCCGGTCAATCAATGAACTGTCATCACCAAGCACACCCCACATATGCAGCGTACCGCCTTGTCCGTTATAATCGCCGGACACATTAAGCACCGTGCCGCCATTGCCGCCGAAGAAAACATCGCCCCCATTGGATAAGCCGGCCATGGTGCTGGAGAAACCGCCAAGTTCGAGCGATGCCCCACTAGCCACGCTATAGCGCGAAGCAGCTGAGAAGCCACCGGCTGCCCCCTGAACCAGCGCGCCCTCATTGACAGCAGTGTTGCCCGAATAGTCATTGGCACCATAAAGCACCAGATCACCATTACCATTCTTGGTGATGCCACCCGTGCCGGAGATCTTACCGGAGAAATCGCCATGCAGGTTCTGATTGAGCGTTAATGTGCCCGAACCAAGCGTGATAGTGCCGTCACCGGCTTTCTCACCCACAAGACTGCCAACGGTTTCATTAAAGTCGGCAAGATCAAGCACCCCACCGCCCTTGATGGTCACATTGCCCGAACCAAAAGCATTCTCCGCAATGCCAGCTTTGGCAGCGCCTGCTGCAACCGTCAACCCGCCACTGAACGTGTTATTGCCAGAGAAGGTCGTCGTGCCGATGCCATCTTTGGTAACGGCACCAACGCCGCTCACCTTGTTTGCAAATGAAAAATCCTGATCCTTGTTGATCAGCAGCTTGCCACGGTCAAACTCTGTGCTTGCAAGAACGATCTCGGCGCTGTTTGCAATGCTGCCGTTTCCGCTCAGCTCCAACGTGCCCTCTTGCACCGTGGTGGTACCGCTATAGCTGTTCTGGCCTGTCAGATTCAGTGTTCCATAGCCAGATTTGGTAAAGCCATTCTGCCCGTCGAGAATGGAGGATATGGTTGCCACATAGTTGGCATGCTCCATCACGCCGTCACCAACGTTGATCCGAACATCCGTTCCACCCAGCGTGATTGTGCCTCCCTCAACGCTGTAACCATCAACGAAGAACTGCATGCCGTTGACACGCGGCGTAAAGCCATTCTCAATCATGACCTTACCACCGGTGCCCTGAAACACGGCAAAAACGTCATCCGCCCAGGGAGTATTGCCGTTGCCGTTCTGGTCGGTCCAGTTCGAGTTCGCTGCGTTCCATGTTCCATCGCCGCCATGGACGGTGCCATCGCCTATCATCTGGCTTCCATCCCAGTAGGACATGGTGCGACCCTCACTGTTAACCAGATTGACCTGCCCCTGAGGTTGCAGCACTTGCAGGCTATAGTTCTGATCGCTTCCTGCAGCCATCTGCATACCGTTATCGGTCAGTGGATTGTCTGACTGGAAAATACGATAGACCCCGACATCCATCTGGCTATTCTTGTTCACGGTCAGTGTACCGTCGATGGTCAGATTGCCGTTGACATGGAAAAGCTCGCTCATTGACGGTCCGCCATTCAACGTCACGTCGACATTGCTGCCTGCATTGAGCGTCAA
>NZ_JBDJNL010000057.1:0-1374 GCF_039674445.1 Brucella sp. TWI432
CGTTCGACGATAAAGCCCGGCACACCGCCCATGGCTGCTGCAATGTTCGAGAACAGGCGTTGCTTCTGCCCATCATCAAACAGATTGAACAAAGCACGTGGCTGCGAATAATCATCATTGCCGATACGATGATTATAGCGATCCGCATCACCCTGAATGCGCAGTGGCGGTTCCTTGGCCGATGGCTGCTCTACAGGGCCGTTAAACGAGTTTGGCTCGTAAAACGCATCCGGGTTACCTGTAGCAATGCCGCCATATGTATTCATCTGACCATCACGATGATAATGATGCACAGGGCATTTTGGCTGGTTAACCGGCAGGTTCTCATAATGCGTGCCAAGACGATGACGATGCGCATCGGCATAGGAGAACAGCCGCGCCTGAAGCATTTTATCTGGCGAATAGCTGATACCGGGCACGATATTGGAGGGCGAAAACGCCGCGTTTTCGATCTCGGTGAAATAGTTTTCCGCATTGCGGTTGAGTTCCATCACACCAATATCGATTGGCGGATAATCGGCATGCGGCCAGACCTTGGTAAGATCAAAGGGGTTATAAGGCGTCTTGTCAGCGTCCAGTTCCGGCATGATCTGAACCTGAACTTTCCACTTCGGAAAGTCGCCCTTCTCGATGGATGTAAACAGGTCTTCCTGCGTGGATTCACGCGTGCGGCCAATCACCTGTTCGGCCTCGCTGTTGGTCCAGTGCTTGTGGCCCTGCAAGGTCTTGAAGTGAAACTTGACCCAATAGCGTTCACCCGCATCATTCCAGAAGGAATAGGTGTGCGAACCGTAACCGTTAATGTGGCGCACATCGGTCGGAAGCCCGCGATCCGACATCAGGATCGTCACCTGATGCAGGCTTTCTGGCGAAAGCGACCAGAAATCCCACATGGCGGTTGCGGAGCGCAGATTGGTCTTGGGATGACGCTTCTGGGTATGGATGAAATCCGGGAACTTGACCGGATCACGCACGAAGAACACCGGTGTGTTGTTGCCAACCAGATCCCAGTTGCCTTCCTCGGTGTAGAACTTCAGTGCAAAGCCGCGCACATCGCGCTCGGCATCAGCGGCACCTTGCTCGCCGGCAACGGTTGAGAAGCGCGCCAGCATCGGGGTTTTTGCACCGGGCTGCAAAGCCTTGGCCTTGGTATATCTGGAAATATCGCCTGTGATAGTCAGCGTCCCAAATGCACCCCAGCCCTTGGCGTGAACAGCGCGCTCAGGAATACGCTCGCGGTTCTGATGTGCCAGCTTTTCGATCAGCTGATAGTCCTGCAACAAAACAGGGCCGCGCTCACCCGCAGTCAGGGAATTCTGGTTATCCGGGATCGGTGCACCAGCACTTGTCGTCATAATCGGACGGTCTGCCATG
>NZ_JBDJNL010000058.1:0-1260 GCF_039674445.1 Brucella sp. TWI432
TGGTCTGCCCCCATGGGGTGATCCGTGTTTACTGTTAGTGCATGCTGGGTCGACTTGCCACTGCTGGTGTTGACGCTGGCCCATTTTGTGAGGGCCAGACGGCTGCTTGTGGTGCTGGTGGCTTGTAGCCCAGCGATGAATGGGGCTGCACTGTGTTGTAATGCTGTCGCCAGTTTTCGATGATGATCTTCGCCTCCTTGAGCGTGTAGAAGATTTCGCCGTTGAGCAGTTCGTCACGGAGTTTCGAGTTAAAGCTCTCGCAATAGCCGTTTTCCCATGGACTGCCCGGCATGATGTAGGCGGTCTTGGAACCGACTGCTGCGATCCACTCCCGTAGCGCCTTGGCGATGAACTCCGGCCCATTGTCGGAACGAATATGGGTGGGGACGCCGCGTAGGATGAAAAGGTCGGAAAGCACGTCGATGACATCGACGGCCTTCAGCTTTCTCTCGACCCTGATAGCGATGCATTCCCGCGTGAACTCATCGATCACGTTGAGCATGCGGATTTTCCTGCCGTTATGCGTGCGATCCTCGACGAAGTCGTAGGACCAGACATGGTTGGGATATTCCGGCCGAAGCCGGACGCACGAACTGTCGTTCAACCACAGTCGGCTGCGTTTCGGTTGCTTATGAGGCACTTTTAGCCCCTCCCGTCGCCAGATGCGCTCGACCCGTTTGACGTTCACGATCCATCCAGCCTGGTGCAGCATCGCCGTTATACGACGATAGCCATAGCGGCCATACTGGAGAGCGAGTGCCGTGATGTCTGCAGTCAACGCCGCTTCATCATCCGGAGTCTTTGCGATCTTGCGCTGAGTGGAACGATGCTGACCGAGAACCCGACATGCCCGTCTCTCGGACACCTTCAGCTCATCGAGCACATGGTCTACACAAGCGCGGCGACGGGCGGGGCTCAGAAGTTTCCCTTTGCGGCCTCCGCTAAAATCATCTTGTCCAGGGTGAGATCTGAAACGGCGCGCCGGAGCCGGGCATTCTCCGCTTCCAGCTCCTTCAGGCGCTTCACCTGATCGCCCTTCAAGCCGCCGTATTCGGAACGCCAACGGTAGTATGTAACTTCCGTAACGCCCATCGACCGGATCGCTTCCGCCATCGATTTTCCCTGCGCATGCAACACGTCAACCTGACGAAGCTTCGTGACGATCTCTTCTGCCTTGTGTCTTTTCGCTACCATTTCAATGTCCTTCTGAGGCTCATAAGCCATACTTCATGAAGGATCACTTTTCAGGGGGCAGACCAG
>NZ_JBDJNL010000059.1:0-1003 GCF_039674445.1 Brucella sp. TWI432
CCGGATGAATGTCAGTGGCAACACAGCCGGCACTTCCAAAGTCGACATCACCAACCGTCACGGTTTTGGCGCTAAAACCAATAACGGCATCGAGATCATCTCCGTGGGGGGTAACTCTGATGGTCTGTTCACGCTCAATGGTGATTATGTCACCAAAGACGGCAAGCAGGCCATTATGACCGACTCGGCCTATGCCTATACGCTGCAAAAAGGCGGAACCAATACGCCAAATGACGGCAACTGGTATCTGGTCAGCAAGAAGGACAATGCCAATCCTGTCAATCCGGTCGATCCGGATTGCGAGAAGACCAATACCTGTCCTCCAGGCCCTAACCCTGGTCCTAATCCGGGCCGTTACAGCGCTGCGGCCCCGATCTATGAATCCTATGGCTCGACGCTGCAGGCTCTGAACAAGCTGCCGACACTGCAACAGCGTGTGGGTGAGCGTTATCTGGGTAGCTCCAATCAGGTTAATTCCGGTGAAACCGACGGCAAGGCGATCTGGGGTCGCATTGAAGGCGCGCATAACCGTCATGAAAGTGCCTCCACGGCAGGTGATCTGCATCAGGATATCAACTCTTTCATCATGCAGGCCGGTGTGGATGGTCAGTTCTATGAGGATGAGAATGGCACACTGTTTGCTGGCATTACCGGGCAATACGGCAATGCGCGCTCGAATATCGACAACCGGACCGGTGACGGTTCGGGCAGCATCAACACGCAAGGATGGGGGCTTGGTGCCACGGCCACAGGGTATGGTACGTCCGGCTTCTATCTTGATGCACAGGCACAGGCCAACTGGTATGACAGCGATCTTCATGTCGATGCAGTCAACCAGACCCTCAGCAACGGCAATAAGGGCTTCGGTTACGCTCTGAGCCTTGAAGCAGGTCAGCGTTTTGCCATCAACCAGAACTGGTCGCTGACACCGCAGGCACAGCTCATGTGGTCATCGGTGGATTTTGACACCTTTACCGATAGCTATGGCGCGCGCATCTCCAAT
>NZ_JBDJNL010000060.1:0-881 GCF_039674445.1 Brucella sp. TWI432
CATCAGATCTGCGACGGTGGGTTGGCCTGCTCGATTCATCCCAATGCTTGAATCGAACACAGTCAGCGACGTCAATAAATTAATTCACGGGTTTTTATATTTATGCGCCGGGCTTAAACCCCTTATCCGGCAATTCTATATTGTCGAACCGGATGACGAACCATCGCATCGATATCAATGCCATCAAGCAACCAGTGCAATTGCTCCGTTGTAAGCTGCATGATTGTGTCCTGACGCTGCGGCCAACGGAATTTGTCGTCAGTCAACCGCTTTAACAAAAGCACAAACCCTGATCGGTCGAAGAACAAAACCTTCATCCGGTCACGACGACGGTTGCAAAAAGCAAAAATCGCTGGCGCAAACGGGTCCAGATCCATCTCTTCCTGAACCAGAACCGCAAGACTGTTTATCCCGCCCCGGAAGTCGATGGGGTCGCGGTGCAGATAGACCTGCATGTCAGAGGTAAGTCTAAACATCGCTTACCGCTCCAATGACCGCCGTCAGTGCCCGCACATCGTCACATTCCAGAGACAGCTTCACGCCATTGGGTAAAGTCACGTTCAGTTTTGCCACTGAGGAGAACACTGCAACTTTAGCAGATGCTGGCTTCATCCTGCCAGAATTACGGGTCCCCAGTTCCGCCGCACGCGGCCTGTCACCTCTTGTCACAATATCGTTTGCAGCAGCCTCGATCGAACCGGTATAAATGCCGACCCTAAAGATGGCGAAGGCTGCAAGACCTCAATTTCTGCTTCCTTGTGCTTACGCACCCATTTGCGCACAAGGTTGGTATTAATCCCGTGATCAATGGCAACACGCGATAAAGAAGCGCCGGGTTCAAGGGCCAAGGCAACAACTTGCTTCTTCCATTCGCGATCATA
>NZ_JBDJNL010000061.1:0-848 GCF_039674445.1 Brucella sp. TWI432
AAGATGAGACAGAAACCCGTTCCCCAAACGTCTTCTGCGGAGAAGACGATCAAAGATATCCGTCGTGCCACGCGTAAACATTATTCGGCCGAGGATAAAATCCGTATTGTTCTGGAAGGTCTGCGCGGGGAAGACAGCATTGCTGCGATCTGCCGCCGCGAAGGGATTGCAGAGAGCCTGTATTATAGCTGGTCGAAGGAATTCCTTGAAGCTGGCAAGAAGCGCCTTGCAGGCGACACCGCCCGTTCTGCCACCAGCGACGAAGTAAAAGCGCTGCGTCGTGAAAGCCGTGACCTGAAGGAGGCATTAGCCGACGTCACCCTGGAAAACCGCCTGCTCAAAAAAAGCATGATCGGGGATGGGGGCGACGACGAATGAGATATCCCGCCTCCGAAAAGCATGAGATCATCCGGCTTGTCGAGCAGTCGCATTTGTCAGCCAGGCAGACGCTGGAAAAGCTGGGCATTCCAAGGCCGACCTTCTATCGATGGTATGATCGCTTCCAGACCTACGGTGTCGAGGGGCTGGAAGACCGGACGTCCGCACTTTCGCGGGTGTGGAATCGTATCCCTGACGATATCCGGGATCGCATCATCGCACTAGCGCTCGATCATGCCGACCTGTCACCGCGTGAATTGGCGGTGAAGTTCACTGATACGGAAAGTTATTTTGTATCAGAGGCTTCGGTCTATCGCTTACTCAAGGCTCACGACCTGATCACGTCGCCAGCCTATATCGTCATCAAGGCCAATGACGAGTTCAAGGACAAGACCACGAGGCCGAACGAGATGTGGCAAACCGACTTCACCTACCTGAAGGTCATCGGCTGGGGATGGTTTTACCTATCG
>NZ_JBDJNL010000062.1:0-831 GCF_039674445.1 Brucella sp. TWI432
GACCAGAAAGCCGCTATTGACGAATGAGCCGTTGCTTTCGCGCGTAACGGTTTCCATCGCCTTGTAGATCTCGGAAAAGTCGGTGTTGGTTGACGTGGTGAGGATAACACCATCGCGCACCTGAAACACCGAAAGCACATCTTGCGCATGGCCGTCGAGCGAATGGCCCCATGTGAGCGTGATTTCAACACGGGCCGGGCCGTCTTCGGCAAAGGCTTCTGTGCCTTCAATATCACCTTTCAGCGTCGCGTCTTCGATGTCGGTGACAAGCCGATCGGAATGGCGAACGCCAATCACGATCTCGCCTTTGTTCGGCAGTGTGAAATCAGCCGCTGTCACATCATGGACGATGCCGCCAAAGTAAATGGCGCAGGCTGGAATTTGCACGCGGATATGATGCTCATCGGGAGCGGTCACAACCGGGTCGGTGCCATCCACAATGCGACCATCCTGAAGGATATAGTCGGCCACGCGGCGGGTGTGATCGAGCGCAATATCCTGCGCTTCGTTCAAATCCTTGGATTGCAGATAGATTGGTCTGTCGGGAAAGGCCACGGCATGGCGCTTCTGGGAGCGATCAAAGCGGCTTCCATAGCCTTCGCGTTTGATGATGCTGTTCATTGCGCCTCACAGGGTCAAAATAAAGCTGAAGGTCTGGCCGATAGAGCCGTCACGAACGATGGGGGCAAAGCGATCCACCTCAATCAATTTGCCGAAACTCACCACATTGGCGGCTGCGATATATTGCTGACCGGCTGGCACGCTTTCTGCCAACTGCGTTCCCACAAAGATGCCCGTTTCGCGCAATGTGCTGTCGGCTGCATCGGGCAG
>NZ_JBDJNL010000063.1:0-813 GCF_039674445.1 Brucella sp. TWI432
GGTTTTGTTGCAAACTTTTCGTCAATGGATGAGCTGATAGTATCCTGGCTTTTAATCAGCCGAGTATTTTAGATGTTTAAAGGCCGCCATTTTGATAAATCCGTTATCCTTCTGTGTGTTCGGTGGTATCTGGCTTATAATCTTAGCCTGCGCAATCTGAAGGAAATGATGGCGGAACGTGGCATCGATCTGGACCATTCAACCGTCCATCGTTGGGTCATCTGCTTTAGCCCAAAACTGCTTGAACGTTTTAATCGGAAGAAGCGTCAGGTCACACGCAAATGGAACCTTGATGAAACGTATATCAAGGTCAAAGGTGAGTGGCTGTATCTGTATCGTGCGATTGATAGCAATGGCGATACGGTTGAGTTCTATTTCAGCGAACATCGTGATCTGACTGCTGCTAAACGCTTTCTGCGCAAGGCACTGGCCCGCCATGGCAGGCCAGTGCGCATTACCATTGATGGAAGCGAGACCAACAGAATAGCTATTTTGCAATGTGATACAGAGAACCGGCTCAGTCAGACTGGCAAACCGATTGCCATTCGCTCCAGCAAATATATGAACAACATGATTGAGCAAGATCACCGTCGCATCAAACGACGCACACGCTCCATGCTTGGTTTCAAGTCACAAACCGCAGCGGGCATAACGCTCGCCGGTATAGAACTCATTCACATGATGCGTAAACAACAAGGCGTCTTTTCAGCCGCAAATGAACGCTCAATCAAACAACAGTTCGAGGCACTCGCTGCATAACTACGTCCAGAGATAGGCCGTGCTCCGTTCAGATTGAATTTTTGCAACAGAGCC
>NZ_JBDJNL010000064.1:0-646 GCF_039674445.1 Brucella sp. TWI432
TGTTGCCCTTCAATCCATTATGATCAATTTAAGTGTCGCGCTTTTGCTTGGCGCTGTCATCGGCTTAGAACGTCAATTAAAACAACGACATTCCGGTCTTGCGACACATGCTCTTGTGGCACTTGGCGCTGCCGCTTATGCATCTCTCCCCAATGCCCTCGGTATCGAGAATGACCTTAGAGTTGGCGCTCAGGTCGTGACAGGGATCGGCTTCCTTGGGGCGGGACTTATCATCAAGGATGGTGCCAGTATTAGGGGATTGAGCACAGCTGCCACCGTATGGAGTACCGGTGCGGTCGGCGTTCTGACTGGTTATGGGCTATGGCTTCTCGCTCTAGAAACTACATTCTTCATCGTATGTCTGAACCTTTCGCTGCCTAAAATCACAGTGCTGGTAGACCGCTATTCCTTTGTGGCTCCGGAAACCGAACAGTTTTATCTCGTGAAGTTTCGTTGCCCCGTCGAGAGCGAGATTTCTGTGCGCGCGTTGCTCGTTCAGGCCATTGATCAGCGAAAATTGCGCTTTCACGCCATCCGAAGTCATCGACTGGAGGGAAGCAATGATGTGGAGGTGGAAACAACGCTTTTTGCGGGCAAAGAGGGGGACCGCATGGTCGAGGGGGTGGTGACGCAGTTGAGCTTGCGG
>NZ_JBDJNL010000065.1:0-629 GCF_039674445.1 Brucella sp. TWI432
GTTTCTGGTGCAAATAGGGTTTGATAATCGCGGCTGTGCGCAGAGCCGCGATCTCATCTCTGGGGTGGACGGAGCGATGCTCCATAGAGGCAGGCGATTTAGAAATTTTAGGTCGTGCACTCATAAATAGTCTAGCTATTTGAATGTATTAGTGATTCAAAGGTCTCGGATTCGGAGGTCTTTCATGTCACGCCGCCGCTATGAACGTACAGAGCGCGAATGGTTGATTATTGCGCCGCCGTTGCCATGCAAACCTTGTGGTGTACCCCGCGTCGATGATCGCATGGTACTCAATGGAATTCTGTGGCGCTTCCGCACAGGATCCTGGCGTTGGTGAAAGAAGGCGTTCCGGTTTACTGAACTTAGAGAATTAGGCTTTAGCCGTTTTCGTTTCGTCTTCGGGGTCAGGTTCATGCCTTTCAAACACAACGCCGCTCAACGCCATAAGATACGGCCGCAGAAGTTCAAGGTTGTTGATTGCCGCTGAGAATTGAGCCGCCTTTTAATTAATGTTCGGGTTTTTATTCACGGTCAAGTTTCGTGTATTCCTTTGCTCGTTTTGGTTCCTGAGCGGAACTGTTTTTGAACCTGAAGCTGTCATTTCCGGTTTCCAGGATGTGGCAGTGATG
>NZ_JBDJNL010000066.1:0-627 GCF_039674445.1 Brucella sp. TWI432
GATACGATTACGCCGCTTGTATCGACGTTTGTCATACTTGATAGGCTTCTTACGGTTTTTGCGACCCGGGATGCACGGCTTTATCTCTTTGTCTTTTAACCGTTTTCTGAACCAGTCAGCATCATAGCCTCTATCGGCAAGAAGCCAGTCGACCTTCGGTAACGCCTCGATTAAGGCTGCAGCTCCGGTGTAGTCGCTGATTTGTCCCGCCGTGACGTGTAACCTGATGGGGCGCCCTTGGGCGTCAGTGACGGCATGCAACTTGGTATTCATGCCACCTTTTGTCCGGCCGATCAGTCGTCCATCGCCCCCTTTTTTAACCGTAGGCTTGAAGCCGTGCGGTGAGCTTTCAAATAGGTCGCATCCATCATGACAGTCTTTCCAACCGACGATTTGGAAGACAGACCTTCTAATATCTGAGCAAATATCCCCTTGTGACACCAACGGTTCCAACGATTATAGAGCGTTTTACAAGGCCCGTACTCCCGAGGGGCATCACACCACCGTAACCCATTGCGAAGAATGAAGATAATTCCACTCAAGACACGTCTGTCATCAACGCGTGGTCGTCCATGGCTCTTGGGAAAAAAGGGGCGAAGGCGTGACATCTGTCCTTCGCTCAGCCAG
>NZ_JBDJNL010000067.1:0-603 GCF_039674445.1 Brucella sp. TWI432
TCGCACCGGCTTGATCAGTTGTTTCAGCTTGCCATGATCCGCCTCAACAACGTTGTTCAGATACTTAACCTGCCGGTGGACGAGATCCTCCGGGCATTTGCCTTCGGTCTTGAGTTGGGCAATCGCGATGCCGTAGGTCGGCGCCTTGTCAGTGTTGATAGTGGTCGGCTTTTCCCAATCCTTCAAACTATTCAGCGCCTTGCCCAGAAATCGCTTGGCCGCCTTGGCATTGCGGGTCGGCGACAGATGAAAATCGATCGTGTTACCGAACTTGTCAACCGCCCTATACAAATAAGTCCATTGCCCGCGGACCTTCACATAGGTTTCATCCACACGCCAGCTCGTAGATCGTGGACGGCGCCAGTGCCAGCGCAGACGCTTTTCGATCTTCGGGGCATATTTTTGAACCCAGCGATAAATCGTGGAATGATCGACTGCCAAGCCTCGTTCGCCCATCATCTGTTCAAGATCACGGTAGCTGATACCGTAGTGACAATACCACCTCACTGCCCAAAGGATAATCTCACCCCGAAAATGGCGCCACTTGAAATCAGACATTTCCTGCTCCTGTTTCTCAGAACAGGTTATTATCTGCCAATCAAT
>NZ_JBDJNL010000068.1:0-540 GCF_039674445.1 Brucella sp. TWI432
CCAGATATGTGTCCATTATTGTAGCTAAAATCTGCCTGAACGTCCGTCCCGCTCACCGAATTCAGGCTGCCATCGTTCTTATTATAAGTGAACTTTGTGACTGTACCATCCGCATCTGTTTGGCTCAGTCTTCTACCAAGAACAGACCATTTCGTAAGTTCACCGGCTGTCGTCTTCCTCATTCCATTTTGATAAGTGGTGCGATTGACACGTCCCAGACTATCATAATCATAGATAATCATGCCCGTTGTTAAATCTTCCGCCTGAAGTAAGCGACCAAGTTTATTATGATAGCGATACGTCTGTTTGTTCATCATCGATGACCGCGTGAGCAGCACATTTCCGAGCGGTAAGTTATATGTGTTCGAATATGTAGTGCCATCTGGCAGATAGGTTGTTGCCGGCTTCGGTGACGCGCCGCTATATACGTATCTCCACTGCCGACCACCATTTGTAACAGTTTTGAGCCGATCCAGACCGTCAAAAGTCTGCTGCCCCATATCAACAGGCGTAGTCGTGCCTGGCTTCTGTATCTGAAGC
>NZ_JBDJNL010000069.1:0-514 GCF_039674445.1 Brucella sp. TWI432
GCATGTGTCGCAAGACCGGAATGTCGTTGTTTTAATTGACGTTCTAAGCCGATGACAGCGCCAAGCAAAAGCGCGACACTTAAATTGATCATAATGGATTGAAGGGCAACAACTTCCGACATGTAAATCCTTTCAGCCCGTAAGACATTGAACCGCGCCGGGTTTGCCGGAGGCCATTTGGTTTAACTTATGCGGCCATGGTTGGTTCGTCCAGCATGGCGTAGTAGCGTGCTTCAGCCTCGGCTGGCGGTACGTTTCAGATGGGCTCCAGAAGTCGTTGGTGGCTGAACCAGTCAACCCATTCCAAAATGGCGAATTCCACTGCTTCGAAATTCTTCCATGGCCCGTGCCGATGGAGAACCGTAACCGGTGTTCTTGCAGCACATTCTGTTTGATTTTGCACTCTGTCATTGAGAGTTAGCGAATGGACAGAACGGAGTTTCTCCATGGAGCCTCGAATGGAGTTTCTCTCAACGGATCAGAGTAAGCGTGACAGCCATCGTCAGTGGCCCGT
>NZ_JBDJNL010000070.1:0-486 GCF_039674445.1 Brucella sp. TWI432
GGTGTTATCCTCACCACGTCAACCAACACCGACTTTTCCGAGATCTACAAGGCGATGGAAACCGTTACGCGCGAAAGCAACGGCTCATTCGTCAATAGCGGCTTTCTGGTCGCAGCCCTTGGCCCGAACGCCGAAGGCAAACAGGTGTTTTCGGTATCGGAAGGCACGGCCTATGTGAATGGTCGCCGCGTCATTCGTCGCCAGTCGTTTCGCTTTGCGTATGAGGAAAATCCCGATCTGCGTATGATCGATGCGGAACCGCATCCGTTCACCGCAGCCACAGACGGCACACAGGTCTTTACCGTTTCAAAGACTCCGATTGCCGAGGTGCGCCGCATCACCGTCGAAAAGGAAACCACTGACACAATCGTCCACGGTCCTTATGCCGGTGTGACCGATCCGCTGCCGCATTCCTCTGTTACCGCGATCCTCGAAATCAAATCGGGCACCACGGTTTACACCACGCCTGCCGACTGGCTGCTGTCG
>NZ_JBDJNL010000071.1:0-486 GCF_039674445.1 Brucella sp. TWI432
GGTGTTATCCTCACCACGTCAACCAACACCGACTTTTCCGAGATCTACAAGGCGATGGAAACCGTTACGCGCGAAAGCAACGGCTCATTCGTCAATAGCGGCTTTCTGGTCACAGCCCTTGGACCGAACGCCGAAGGCAAACAGGTGTTTTCGGTATCGGAAGGCACGGCCTATGTGAATGGTCGCCGCGTCATTCGTCGCCAGTCTTTTCGCTTTGCGTATGAGGAAAACCCTGATCTGCGCATGATCGATGCGGAACCGCATCCGTTCACCGCAGTAACAGGCGGCACGCAGGTCTTTACCGTTTCAAAGACTCCGATTGCCGAGGTGCGCCGCATCACCGTCGAAAAGGAAACCACCGACACAATCGTCCATGGTCCTTATGCCGGTGTGACCGATCCGCTGCCGCATTCCTCTGTTACCGCGATCCTCGAAATCAAATCGGGCACCACGGTTTACACCACGCCTGCCGACTGGCTGCTGTCG
>NZ_JBDJNL010000072.1:0-473 GCF_039674445.1 Brucella sp. TWI432
CGCGTTCTGTAAGTTCATAGCGGCGACGTGACATCAAAGACCTCCAAATCCGAGACCTTTGAATCACTAATCCATTCAAATAGCTAGACTATTTATGAGTGCACGACCTAAGCGTTAATTGTCTGGTCAGAGGCCGCATAGATGCCTGCACCTGCGCTCCAACCGGGCATGAAGTCAGGACCAAACTCATAATTTACCCAAAGCCGACCGGAGTGTTCCGGCACCATCGGAACGCGCGTATCTGCTGCCACAGTGCTGGTCGCGTCAACGAACTTCGCATTCGTATAACCATAGCTCGCGAGAACGCTCCAATTTGGGGTGTGCTGATAGAGAATATCCGCTGCAAACCCACGAGATCTTTGGGTTTTGTTGCAAACTTTTCGTCAATGGATGAGCTGATAGTATCCTGGCTTTTAATCAGCCGAGTATTTTAGATGTTTAAAGGCCGCCATTTTGATAAATCCGTTATCCTT
>NZ_JBDJNL010000073.1:0-451 GCF_039674445.1 Brucella sp. TWI432
GGCTTCCCTCTCACTGATCAGGTGTTCACCTATGATGCGTTCAGCAACATCACCCAGGCACAGAACACCTATGCCGATGGCAGCACAAAGCAGTTTACATACGGCTTCAGCACTACTGACAACGCGCAGTTGCTGAGCGTGCATTGCAGCGACAGTTCCGTTGCAGACATTGCACTCGAATATGACAACTGTGGGCGCATGGTAAAAGACGAAGCGGGCAGGCAACTGTCGTATGACGGCCTCGGGCGATTAATAAAAGTGCAGGATGCTACGAATACACTAACCTATGCTTATGATGCGTTTGACAAGCTTAGTAGTCAGACACTTTCTGATGGCAAGAAAACCAACTTTTACTATCGCGACAACGCCTTAAGCTACGCCATTGATACCAACAATGGCACGCAGACAATCAACAGATGGGTGCGGGCCAATGGTGAGTATCTCGCCCATC
>NZ_JBDJNL010000074.1:0-448 GCF_039674445.1 Brucella sp. TWI432
CACCACATTGGCGGCTGCGATATATTGCTGACCGGCTGGCACGCTTTCTGCCAACTGCGTTCCCACAAAGATGCCCGTTTCGCGCAATGTGCTGTCGGCTGCATCGGGCAGTTCAAGCTGGAAGCGCACAAACACATAAGGCGTAGGCGTCTCGCTCTGCGAATAAGCAGCGCCGTCACTCATTAAGATGCTGCCTGCATTGTCCGGCGTGACAAAGAGTTTCTCACGGGTGCGGGTGATGCCGACTTTGCTGACAAGGTCAGAAAGCCCCGAAAGGGCTGCGTCCCGGCTTTCCTGTTCTTCCGGCGTGGTTGGCAGTGGTTCGCTGTCCCATGCCGGATCGCCTTCGCCCACAGCGAGAAATAAAGTCATATTGAGAAGCGCTTGCGCGAGGACAGTGCGACCGTCCTGTGTGAACACAGCCATTATTCTGATCCTGTTTGAATAC
>NZ_JBDJNL010000075.1:0-372 GCF_039674445.1 Brucella sp. TWI432
TGTCCGTCGTCGAATGATTTGAGACTATTTGTGCTTTTGAAGATTGGAGTTTCCGGCTCGGTTTGGGGGTTGATTTAAGCCGCTTTGGCCTGGTGGTTCAAGCGGCGTTTTTTGATCGTGTCTCGTTTGATCCTTTCGCGTTCGAGCAGGATGGTCTGTCCGCGTCCGAAGTAGACGTCGGCGGGAGTGAGATTGTCGAGGCTCTCATGGTAACGGCGATGATTGTAATGCTCGACGAAGGCCGCGATCTGGGCTTCAAGATCCTCCTTGAAGAAGTAGTTTTCAAGCAGGATGCGGTTCTTCAGCGTCTGGTGCCAGCGTTCGATTTTCCCTTGCGTCTGCGGGTGGCCGGGAGCGCCGTGAACCTGGTCG
>NZ_JBDJNL010000076.1:0-309 GCF_039674445.1 Brucella sp. TWI432
AATAGAAAACCTCCGATTGAAATCGAAGGTCATGTTACCCTTTAAATAAGGGGTCCCGTTTGGATGCCGATAACCCCTTAAATGGGGTCCTTATTCCATGCTTAATCACACCATCTGCTCAGCAAACTTTACGAGCGCACGAGCGTCATAATTACCACCAATCTCAGCTTCAGTGAATGGGCAAGCGTGTTTGGCGACGCCAAAATGACGACTGCATTGCTCGACAGGCTCACCCATCACTGCCACATCCTGGAAACCGGAAATGACAGCTTCAGGTTCAAAAACAGTTCCGCTCAGGAACCAAAACGA
>NZ_JBDJNL010000077.1:0-283 GCF_039674445.1 Brucella sp. TWI432
GGTCTTCGCAGCCGTCGTCTGGATGGTGCCGCCATTCGTCCCAAGCGTCACCGCACGACTGTTGTCAAAGCTGTCTGTGAGCAGAAGCGTGCCGCCGTTGAAGCCGAGCGCACCTGTCGTCGCACCAAGATTGCGGTCTGCACTCACCGACACAACACCGCCATCAATCTGCGTGCCGCCCGTATAGTCGCTGGCCGTGCCCGCAAGAACAAGCGTGCCGTCGCCGGTCTTCGTTAGTTTGCCCGTGCCCGTCACCGTGCCGGAGAAGGTGTTGGTCTTCGCA
>NZ_JBDJNL010000078.1:0-221 GCF_039674445.1 Brucella sp. TWI432
ACGCAAACCGGGAGCACTGAGGAACGGCGCACCATTCCTTGATTGGGTTCTGCCAGCTTCCATGGAGCATGTTCGACGGAAGCTTAAAAGCATGCATGATGGGGACCGACATGTCCGTCGTCGAATGATTTGAGACTATTTGTGCTTTTGAAGATTGGAGTTTCCGGCTCGGTTTGGGGGTTGATTTAAGCCGCTTTGGCCTGGTGGTTCAAGCGGCGTTT
>NZ_JBDJNL010000079.1:0-221 GCF_039674445.1 Brucella sp. TWI432
AAGCTTCGTGACGATCTCTTCTGCCTTGTGTCTTTTCGCTACCATTTCAATGTCCTTCTGAGGCTCATAAGCCATACTTCATGAAGGATCACTTTTCAGGGGGCAGACCAGTATGCTTTGTCCGCAAGCAGCGTGCCGCCTTCTTTGATGCATTCTAAGAGCCCCTCAGCCTGTGAACAATCAGCGGCCTGTCCACCTGTCAGGCAAAGATTGATCGGACG
>NZ_JBDJNL010000080.1:0-205 GCF_039674445.1 Brucella sp. TWI432
TGTTGCCATGCAAACCTCGTGGTGTACCCCGCGTCGATGATCGCATGGTACTCAATGGCATTCTATGGCGCTTCCGCATAGGATCGTCATGGTTTGAAATCCCTGAGCGCTATGGTGTTGCAACGACTTGCTACAACCGGTTCGTTCGTTGGCGACGTGCTGGTGTCTGGGATCGACTGCTGGAGGCCGTCTCTCAAGCCTATGA